>NZ_JBSFSI010000011.1:0-277329 GCF_053589675.1 Streptomyces sp. NPDC003284 | reverse complement strand
GCCTCAGCCCCCTCCAGTTCGGCGCGCTCAACGGCATGTACGTCGGGGTGACCGCGCTGGCGCCGGGCCCACTCCTCGTTCGTGCGTGCCCTGCTACAGGGCCCCGAAGCCCACCTTGCGCGGGGCCGCCTCACCCAGCTCGACGTACGCGAGGCGCTCGGCCGGGACCAGCACCTTGCGACCGTGCTCGTCCACGAGGGTCAGCAGCTGCGACTTGCCGGCCAGTGCCTCGGCCACCGCCCGCTCGACCTCCTCGGGGCTCTGACCGCTCTCCAGAACGATCTCGCGGGGCGCGTGCTGCACGCCGATCTTGACCTCCACGGCTATGTCCCTCCGACGGTCAGTGAAGTGCGCGACCTTCCGCGCCGTACTCCGCACACATTAGCCCGGTGAGGGGACGGACACGCTCCGCCGGTGCACGCCAGGAGCGAACAGCACACGGGAACAAGTGACCGGATCAGTGGTGCTGCTCGCTGCCGTGCAGCGGGAAACCGGCGATGCCGCGCCAGGCCAGCGACGTCAGCAGCTGGACCGCCTGGTCGCGCGGGACGCTGCGGTCGCTGTGCAGCCACGAGCGGGCCACCACCTGGGCGAGGCCGCCCAGGCCGGAGGCGAGCAGCATCGACTCGGCGCGCGAGAGGCCGGTGTCCTCGGCGATGACCTCGCAGATCGCCTCGGCGCACTCGGTGGTGACCTTGTCCACGCGCTCGCGCACGGCGGGCTCGTTGGTCAGGTCCGACTCGAAGACCAGCCGGAAGGCGCCGCCGTCGTCCTCGACATAGGCGAAGTAGGCGTCCATGGTGGCGCGGACGCGCTGCTTGTTGTCGGTGGTCGACGCCAGCGCGCTGCGCACCGACTGGATCAGCGCCTCGCAGTGCTGGTCGAGCAGGGCCAGATAGAGGTCGAGCTTGCCGGGGAAGTGCTGGTAGAGCACCGGCTTGCTGACCCCGGCGCGCTCGGCGATGTCGTCCATGGCCGCCGCGTGGTAGCCCTGCGCCACGAAGACTTCCTGGGCGGCGCCCAGCAGCTGGTTCCGCCGGGCACGGCGCGGCAGGCGCGTGCCCCGCGGGCGCGCTGCCTCTGTCTGCTCGATGGCTGTCACGCCGCCTCCCAAAGTCGTCCCTGTGCGGTGTGCGCCGCGCCGCCATCGTACTTTTCGGTAACCGTACTGTGCGCGGTGCGAGCGCAGAATTTCACGGACCGGACGGTGCGGAAACCGGCACAGAAGGTTTCCAACGGGCTCAGTCCGGGCATAAGAGGGCGCCGCCGCTGCTCAGCGGCGGTCCGTCGCCGTCACCGTCACCGGTAGTCGTCCTCGTCGAGCGAGACGACCCGTGCCTGCTCGGCGAGATCGGCCTCGTTCGCGCGGCCGGGATCCGCGTCCGTCAGCGGATCGTCGCCCTCCGGCGCGATGTCGGCCTGCTGCTCGGCCGCGTCGTCCTCGGGCGCCTCGACGTCGATCTCCGTGCCGTCCTCGGCGGCGCCGTCGTCCTCGGCGTCCTCGAACGTCCCGGGGTCGCTGGGATCGATTGCCATGCTGGGCTCCCTTCGGTGGACATCCCCGCGGATGTCCTTGTGTACGTCATGTACGTCCGTGTACCTGCCCGGCGGAAGCCGGGACTGTACGCGGGTGCCCTCGCTACGAGCGTAGGAGACACCCGATTCCCGCGCCATGCGATCCGGGACGGCTCTCCGCGCCGTCCGCCGCAACGCCTCCCGCGCCTCATCCTGTGACGGCGAACACATGAATCGCGGCGTGATCGTCTCGTAACATTGCCGCATGTCTTCGACCGACCTGCCCGCCGTGCCGCCCGCGAACGTCCTGCCCAGGGTGGCGCCCGCCGGGTCCGGGGCCGGGGAGGCCGGGGAAGGGGAGCGGCTGCGCTCGGTCGAACTGCCGGGAATCACGCTGACGGTGCGTTCCCGGCCGCCCGCGCGCGAGGGCCTGCCGCGCGCGCTGTACGTGCACGGGCTCGGCGGTTCCTCGCAGAACTGGACGCCGCTGATGGCCCTCCTGGACACCGACGTGGACGGCGAGGCGCTCGACCTGCCGGGCTTCGGGGACTCCCCGCCGCCGGACGACGGCGACTACTCGGTCACCGCCCACGCGCGCGCGGTGATCCGCTACCTGGACACGGCGGACCGCGGCCCCGTCCACCTCCTCGGCAACTCCCTGGGCGGCGCCGTCTCCACGCGCGTGGCCGCGCTGCGCCCCGACCTCGTGCGCACCCTCACCCTGGTCTCGCCCGCGCTGCCCGAACTGCGGGTGCAGCGCAGCGCCCTGCCGACCGGGCTGCTCGCGCTGCCCGGCGTCTGCGCGCTCTTCACCCGGCTGACCCGGGAGTGGACGGCCGAGCAGCGGGTCCGCGGGGTGATGGCCCTCTGCTACGGCGACCCCGGCCGGGTCACCCCCGAGGGTTTCCACGCCGCCGTGCAGGAGATGGAGCGACGGCTGCGGCTGCCGTACTTCTGGGACGCGATGGCGCGTTCCGCGCGCGGGATCGTCGACGCGTACACCCTGGGTGGTCAGCACGGTCTGTGGCGGCAGGCCGAACGGGTCCTCGCGCCCACCCTGCTGGTCTACGGCGGCCGGGACCAGCTCGTCGGATACCGCATGGCCCGGCGCGCGGAACGGGCCTTCCGCGACTCCCGGCTCCTCACCCTGCCCGACGCGGGCCATGTGGCGATGATGGAGTACCCGGAGACGGTGGCGACCGCGTTCCGTGAACTCCTGGCCGAAACGCGGGAGTCGGGGGCGTGGGCGGCGCCGGGCGGAAAGGCCGTAGGCTCCCGGGGTGCGGTCGCCGACGAGGGCGCCCGCGACGCGGAATTGGGAGGCTGACGGACCAGGTGGGACGCCACAGCCGCCGCGGACCCGCCCCGAAGGGCGACAGCGCGGGCACAGCGGGCACGACAGCGAGTACGGACGCGGCCCGGCAGGGCCGGGACCGCAGGGGCCACCGGGACGGCTCCGAGGGGCCGGGCGGACCGGTCCCCGGCGGCCGGCCGGCCGGTCAGCCCGGTTCCCCCGGTCAGCCCGCAGCGCCGATGGCGCCGCCCGGCCCCGGAACGGGCCCGGCGCAGGCACCGCAGCCGCGCCGGGGTCCGGGCGCCGCCGCGCCGGGCCGCGGTCCCGGCCCGGACGGAACTCCCGCACAGGGGTTCCCCCGCGTGCCCGCGCCGAACGGGACACCCGCGCACGGTGTGCCGCGGTTCCCCGACGGGACGCCCGCGCACGGCGTGCCGCGTATGCCGGACGGGACGCCCGCCCATGGCGTCCCCCGCTTCCCGGACGGGACCCCCGCGCACGGTGTGCCGCAGGCGCGTGGCGCTCATCCCGAGCAGCGGGAAGCCGGGGGCGGCTGGGGGGAGTTCAGGTCCAAGCCCGGACACGCAGGAGCAGGAGCGGCGGCGGGGTCCGTCGAGCCCACCGGTGCCGCGGGCCCCGGCGTCCCCATCCCGCGGCAGCGGCGGGCGCGGTCCGCCCCGGGGTCCGGACCCCGGCAGGACTACCTCGACGCGTTCCGGGACGGAGCGGCGGAAGAGGGCGGCGACAGCGGCGACGGCGACGGTACGGAGCGCGGCGGGGACGGCGCGACCGGCGCCACCGCCCGCTCACGCGGCGCCTCCCGGGGCACGCTGCCCCGCCCGGTGCCGGTCCAGTTCGCCCCGCCCACGGGACCCACCGCCGCCGGTACCGGCACGAGCCCGGTCGCGGGCGTCGGGCCGCGCGCGGGCAGCGGTGGCGGTGGCGGCCGTGGGGACGACGGCGACGGCGGTGACGGCTCCGTGCCGCCCGCCGCCGACGCGGCCCCCGGCGGCAAGAGCGCCAAGGGCACCAAGGGCGCCAAGGGCCGCACCTTCACCGGTATCGCCGCCGCGGCCGTCACCACCGTGCTCGCGGTCGTCGTGGCCGGGCAGGTCGCCGACGACCGCTCCGAGGCGGGCGCGGCGCAGACGGCCGGCGGCCAGGACGAGGGCGCCCGGACCGCGCTGGGCGGGGGCGTGCAGGCGAGCCCGTCCCCCTCGCACAGCGCGGTCGCGCTGACGTACGAGCAGAAGATGAACCTGAAGTACCCGCTGAGCCCCGCGCTCAAGGGATCGGGCCGGTTCGACGTGGTCCCCGGTTTCGCCAAGGCGCCGGGGCACGGGCGCAAGTTCACCTACCGGGTCGACGTGGAGCAGGGCCTCGGGCTCGACGGCCGGCTCTTCGCGGACGCCGTGCAGAAGACGCTCAACGACGACCGCAGCTGGGCCCACGGCGGTGCGCGCACCTTCGAGCGGGTCTCCTCCGGCGAGAGCGACTTCGTGATCACGCTCGCCAGCCCCGGCACCACCGCCGTGTGGTGCGAGAAGTCGGGTCTGGACACCACCGAGGACAACGTCTCGTGCGACTCGGCCGCCACCCCGCGCGTGATGATCAACGCCTACCGCTGGGCGCAGGGCGCCAGGACCTACGGCGACCGGATCTACCCGTACCGGCAGATGCTGATCAACCACGAGGTCGGCCACCGGCTCGGCCACAACCACGTCACCTGCGAGAAGGACGGGGAGCTGGCACCGGTCATGCAGCAGCAGACGAAGTTCCTCGACCATGACGGAATTCACTGCCTGCCGAACTCCTGGCCCTATCCGAAGAGTTGACGGACGGTGTGCGGGGCGGCCGCGGAGGAGCCGCGCGCCGCCCTCCGATCATGTTGACAATGCGCCGAATGTTCGTTCATATTTCTGCGCATGTGGTCCCGTCACTCCGTCAGCAGCGCCGCCATCGAGATGGCGCTCCTCGGCGTGACCGCCCTCTGTGTGGCCGACATCCACTGTTGCTGACGCCCGCCCCCGGCGTGCGCGTCGCTCCGTTCTCCCCTTCGCCCTGACCTTCCGCGTCCTGGTGCGCTCCCGCCGAGCGCCGTCGCGCGGCAGTACGGTCCCCGGTGGTCCGACGACCCGTCGCCGAGGCAGACGTCTGTTCAGATTCGTCTCATCACTCGTCCGACCGTCTCGCGATCCGAGACGTGTCCGGGACATCCCTTCCGAGAGGTCGTCATTCCGATGCGCCAACCGTCCGTCTCAGCCCGCCGCGTGGCCGCGGTATCCGTCAGCCTGGTCGTGGCAGCGGGCGCCGTCGCCTGCGGGCCGAAGGACAACGATGCCAAGAGCACCGGCGGCGACTCCCGGCCCCACAAGGGCGGCACCCTGAACGTCCTCAACGCCCAGCCCCAGCAGGACTTCGACCCGGCGCGCCTCTACACCTCCGGCGGCGGCAACGTCCCCTCCCTCGTCTTCCGCACCCTCACCACCCGCAACCGCGAGAACGGCGCCGCCGGTGCCAAGGTCGTCCCGGACCTCGCCACCGACACCGGGCGCCCCAGCAAGGACGCGACCGTGTGGACGTACACCCTCAAGGAGGGGCTGAAGTACGAGGACGGCACGCCGATCACCTCGGCCGACGTCAAGTACGGCATCGAGCGCTCCTTCGCGCCCGAACTCTCCGGCGGCGCCCCCTACCTGCGGGACTGGCTGGTCGGCGCGGCCGGCTACCAGGGGCCGTACAAGGACAAGAAGGGCCTCGCCGCGATCGAGACGCCGGACGCCCGGACGATCGTCTTCCATCTGAACAAGCCCGAGGGCGAGTTCCCGTACCTGGCCACGCAGACCCAGTTCACGCCGGTGCCCAAGGCCAAGGACACCGGCACCAAGTACGAGGAGCACCCGGTCTCGTCCGGCCCGTACAAGGTCGTCAAGAACGAGAACGACGGCGAGCACCTCGTCCTGGAGCGCAACCCGAACTGGTCCGCCGCCACCGACGCCGAGCGCAAGGCGTACCCGGACCGGATCGACGTACGGTCCGGGCTCGACTCGTCCGTCATCAACCAGCGGCTCTCCGCCTCCCAGGGCCCCGACGCCGCCGCCGTCACCACGGACACCAACCTCGGACCGGCCGAACTCGCCAAGGTCAGCGGCGACAAGGCACTGGCCGCGCGCGTGGGCACCGGCCACTTCGGCTACACCAACTACCTGGCCTTCAACCCGAAGGTGAAGCCGTTCGACGACATCAAGGTGCGCCAGGCCGTCGCCTACGCCATCGACCGGTCCTCGGTCGTCAACGCGGCCGGCGGCAGCGCCCTCGCCGAGCCCGCCACGACCTTCCTGCCGAACCAGAAGTCCTTCGGCTACACCCCCTACGACCTCTTCCCGGCGGGCACCTCGGGCGACCCGGCCAAGGCCAGGGAACTGCTGAAGCAGGCCGGTCACCCCGACGGCATCACCGTCACCCTGACCCACTCCAACAGCAAGGACTTCGAGACCAGCCCGGAGATCGCCACCGCCGTCCAGGACGCGCTCAAGAAGGCCGGCATCACCGTCAGGCTCCAGGGCCTGGAGAAGAACGACTACTCCGACAAGACGCAGAACGTGAAGACCGAGCCGGGCCTCTTCCTCGCCCACTGGGGTGCCGACTGGCCCTCCGGCGGCCCCTTCCTGGCCCCGATCTTCGACGGCCGCCAGATCGTCCAGGACGGCGCCAACTTCAACAGCGGCCAGCTCGACGACACGTCCGTCAACGACGAGATCGACGCGATCAACAAGCTGACCGACCTCGACGCCGCCGCCGCGCGCTGGGGCGCCCTGGACAAGAAGATCGGCGAGCAGGCCCTGACCGTGCCGCTGTTCCACCCCGTCTACAAGCGCCTGTACGGCAAGGACGTCAAGAACATCGTGATCAGCGACTGGACCGGTGTGCTGGACATCTCCCAGGTCGCGGTGAAGTGACGCCGTGAGCGAGGCACTTGCCGCCTCCCCGGCCGCCGGGACGGACATCCCCGTCCCGGCGGCCGCGGGGGCCCACCGGTTCTGGCGGCGGCTGCGTGCGCAGCGCGCCGCCCTCGTCGCGGCGGCCGTCGTCGCGCTGCTCGTCCTGATCGCGCTCGCCGCGCCGCTGCTCACCGCGCTGGAGGGCCAGGACCCCACCACCTACCACCCCGGCCTGGTCGACTCCGCGCGCGGCGGTGTGCCCATCGGCTCGTTCGGCGGCGCGAGCGGCGACCACTGGCTGGGCGTCGAACCGCAGACCGGCCGTGACCTGTTCGCCCGCCTGGTCTACGGCGCCCGGGTCTCGCTGGGCGTGGCGCTCGCCGCCACGCTCATCCAGGTCGCCATCGGGGTCGCGGTCGGCGTCGCCGCCGCGCTCGGCAACCGCTGGGTCGACCAGCTGCTCAGCCGGGCCACCGACATCATCGTCTCGATGCCGCTGATGATCATGGCCCTGGCGCTGCTGGCCATCGTCCCGTCGAGCTTCCCGCGCCCGGTGCTGGTCACCCTGGTCATCGGCCTGATCGCCTGGGGCAACATCGCCAAGATCGTGCGCGCCCAGACCCTCACCCTCAAGGGCCTCGACCATGTGGCCGCCGCCCGGCTCAGCGGCTGGGGCGCCGTGCGCATCGTCCGCCGCGAACTGCTGCCCGGCCTCGCGGCCCCCGTCATCACCTACGCCGCCCTGCTCGTACCCACCAACATCTCCGTCGAGGCGGCGCTGTCCTTCCTCGGCGTCGGCGTGAAGCCGCCCACCCCGTCCTGGGGGCAGATGCTCACCGCGGCCGACGTCTGGTACCAGGCGGCGCCGCAGTACCTGATGCTGCCCGCGGGCGCCCTCTTCGTGACCGTGGTCGCCCTGACCGTCCTCGGCGACGGCGTCCGCACCGCCCTCGACCCGCGCGCCGCCTCCCGCCTGCGCATCGGCACCGGCCGCAGGCGCGAGTCGGCGGCCGGGACCGGTACGGAAGCCGGTCCGGAGACCGGTCCGGAGACCGGTCCGGAGACCGGGGTGGAGTCCGGTCCGGGGGTCGGGGTGGAGCCCGGTCCGGAGACCGGTGCGGCGGCGGCCGACGGGACGTCCCAGTCCCAGGACCAGGCCAAGGAAGCACGCAAGGAGGCCACCGCGTGAACGCCTTCGGCGGACTCGGAGGGTTCGTGCTGCGCCGTGCCTTCGGCGCCCTGATCACCCTCCTCGCCATCTCGGTGATCGTCTACGTCGTCTTCTACGCCACCCCCGGCAACGTCGCCCAGATCAGCTGCGGCCCGCGCTGCTCGCCGGAGCAGGTGCACCAGGTGGCCCAGCAACTGCGCCTGGACGAACCGCTGTACGTGCGCTACTGGCACTTCCTCGAAGGACTTGTCGCCGGCCAGGACTACTCGACCGGCACCTCCGTCGAGCACTGCTCCGCGCCCTGCCTCGGGGTCTCCTACCAGTCCGGGCGGCAGGTCCTGAGCATCATCCTGACCAAGCTCCCCGTGAGCCTGTCCCTGGTGTTCGGCGCGATGGTGCTCTGGCTGATCCTCGGGGTGGGCACGGGCGTGCTCTCCGCCTGGCGGCGCGGCCGGATCTCCGAACGCGTCCTCACCGCCGTCACGCTCGCGGGCACCGCCACCCCGGTGTTCGTCATCGGCCTGGTCCTGCTGATCGTCGTCTGCGGCGAGTTCCAGTGGCTGCCCTTCCCGCAGTACGTGAGCCTCACCGACGACCCCGAGCAGTGGGCGTGGAACCTGATCCTGCCGTGGCTCTCGCTGGCCCTGATCGAGGCCGCCGCCTTCGCCCGGATGACCAGGGCGTCGATGCTGGAGACCCTCGCCGAGGACCACATCCGCACCTTCCGCGCGTACGGAGTGGGGGAGCGGGCGATCGTCGGGCGGCACGCGCTGCGCGGCGCCCTCGCCCCCGTCATCGCGCTGAACGCCAACAACGTCGGCTCGGCGGTCGGCGGCGCGGTCCTCACCGAGACCCTGTTCGGCCTGCCCGGGATCGGCCAGGAACTGGTGCACGCGGTGAACGTCGTGGACCTGCCGGTGGTCGTCGGCATGGTCCTGGTCATCGGCTTCTTCGTGGTCATCGCCAACGCCGTCGCGGACGTGCTGTTCGCGGTGGCCGACCGACGGGTGGTACTCGCATGAGCCCGAAGAACTTGCGGAATCCGACCGGTTCCGCCGCGGCGGCGACCGGTTCCGCCGAGGCGAGCCTCGTCGAGGTGGCGGACCTGACCGTCGCGTTCGGGGCGCTGCGCGCCGTGGACGGACTCTCCTTCCGGCTCGCCCCCGGCGGCGCGCTCGCCCTGGTCGGCGAGTCCGGCTCGGGCAAGTCCACGGTCGCCTCCGCCCTGCTGGGGCTGCACCGCGGCACCGGCGCGCGGGAGGGCGGCACGGTCCGGGTAGCCGGTACCGATGTGCGGTCCGCCTCCGAGGAGGAACTGCGGCGGCTGCGCGGCGGGACGGCCGCCATGGTCTTCCAGGACCCGCTGTCCTCCCTCGACCCGTACTACGCGGTCGGCGACCAGATCGCCGAGGTGTACCGCACGCACACGCGTGCCTCGCGCCGGGCGGCACGCGCGCGTGCCGTGGAGGTGCTGGACCGGGTCGGGATCCCCGACGCGGCCCGGCGCTCCCGCTCCCGGCCGCACGAGTTCAGCGGCGGCATGCGCCAGCGCGCCCTGATCGCCATGGCGCTCGCGTGCGCGCCCGACCTGCTGATCGCCGACGAGCCGACCACCGCGCTCGACGTGACCGTCCAGGCCCAGATCCTCGACCTGCTGCACACGCTGCGCGAGGAGACCGGGATGGGGCTGCTGCTGGTCACCCACGACGTGGGCGTCGCCGCCGAGAGCGTCGACGAGGTGCTGGTCATGCGGCACGGCCGCGCCGTCGAACACGGTCCCGTCGCGGACGTGCTGGGTGCCCCCGGCGCGGCGTACACCAGGGAACTGCTGGCGGCGGTGCCGCGCCTGGAACGCCTGCGGACGGTGACCGACGGGTCCGGGGACGTGCCGGAGGCGCCGGACGCGCCTCAGCCGGACGCGCCTGAGGCGCCGGTGCGGGAGGCGCGGGAAGAGGCACCGGAGGGCCACGGGTCCTCGCGGACCGGAGCCGGAGCCGGGGCCGAGGCCGAGGTCGTCCTGGAGGCGGCCGGGCTGCGGCGCGAGTTCGGGCGCGGCCGACGGGCGCTGGCGGCCGTGGACGGTGTCTCGCTGACCGTGCGGCGCGGCGAGACCCTGGGGATCGTGGGCGAGAGCGGCAGCGGCAAGACCACGCTGGGCCGGATGCTCGTCGGACTGCTGGAGCCGACCGCGGGCGAGGTGCGCTTCGAGGGCCGGGCCAGGGCCGGGGTGGACCCGGCCGTGCAGATGGTCTTCCAGGACCCGGTCTCCTCCCTCAATCCGCGCCGCAGCGTGGGGGAGTCCATCGCGGACCCGCTGCGGGCACGCGGCGAACGGAGCGAGGAGCGCATCCGGGAGCGCGTCGGCGGACTGCTGGAGCGCGTCGGGCTCGAACGCGCGCAGTACGACCGCTATCCGCACGAGTTCAGCGGCGGACAGCGCCAGCGCGTGGGCATCGCGCGGGCGCTCGCCGCCGACCCGCGGGTGATCGTCTGCGACGAGCCCGTCTCGGCGCTCGACGTCACCACGCAGGCGCAGGTGGTGGCCCTGCTGGGCGAGTTGCAGCGGGACCTCGGCATCGCCCTGGTCTTCGTCGCCCACGACCTCGCGGTGGTGCGCCAGGTCAGCGACCGGGTCGCGGTGATGCGCCGGGGCCGGATCGTCGAGGAGGGCCCGGCCGCCGAGGTGTACGACGCGCCCCGGGACCCCTACACCAGGCAGCTCCTGGCCGCCGTACCGGTGCTCGACCCGGAGGCCGCCGCCCGGCGCCGCGCCGCCCGCCGGGAGCTGGCCATGGCCTGACGCCGCGTAGCCACGTGATCTCCCGGTGCGACGGAACGCCGTCGGCCCGGGAAAGTTACGCCCGTTCACCCCTTCCGGTGGCGCGACGGACAACCGTCCGTCGCGCCACCGGTCTGTCCGCATACGTTCTTCCCGCTGCGAGCCGCCGGTGCGACGGCGGCTCTCCACACGGGAGAGAACGGGGGTGCACGCGTGCGCATCGGACTGGTGACGGAGGGCGGCTACCCGTATGCGAGCGGGGACGGCACGCTCTGGTGCGAACGGCTCGTACGCGGGCTCGGGCAGCACGAGTTCGACCTCTACGCGCTCAGCCGCAGCCGCCGGCAGGAGGACGACGGCTGGGTCCCGCTGCCCCGGCAGGTCGGCCGGGTCCGTACGGCGCCCCTGTGGGGGACCGAGGACACCGGCGCGCGCCACGGACGCCGGGCGCGCCGCCGCTTCGCCGAGTACTACGGGGAACTGGCGGCCGTGCTGTGCGCGACGGGGGCGGCCGGACGGACCGGGCGGACCGCGCAGACCGCGTGGGCCGGGCAGGGTGGACAGGGCGGCCGAGCGGCGTGGGCCGGACAGGACGGCCGGGCGGCGTGGGCCGGGCAGGACGGCCGGGCGGCGTGGGCCGGGCAGGACGGCGCGGGTCCGGTACGCCGCTCGGACGACGAGGCGGACCGTTTCGCCTACGCGCTGTACGGCCTCGCGGAACTCGCCCGCGACACGGGCGGCGGCCTCGCGGGCGCGCTGCGCTCGGAGAGCGCTGTCCGCGCGCTGGAACGCGCCTGCCGCGCGCCCGGCGCCCACCGCGAGGCGCGTGAGGCGCGCGTACCGGATCTCCTCGGCGTGGCCGTGCACGTGGAACACGCCCTGCGCCCCCTGACCCTGGACTGGTACGGGGACGACGGCCTCGGGGCCGCCGACCTCTGCCACACTGCGGGCGGCGGCACCGCGGCCCTGCCCGGACTGCTCGCGCGCCACTTCTGTGACGTCCCCCTCCTGGTGACCGAGTACGGCGCGCCGCTGCGGGCGCACCACCTGGCCGCCACCGCCGCCCGCACCGCCCCGGCCGTGCGGTCCCTGCTGGCCGCCTTCCACGCCCGGCTCGCCGCAGAGGTCTACCGGCAGGCCGCCGTCATCACCCACGGCAACGCCCACACCCGCCGCTGGCAGGAGCGCTGCGGCGCCGACCGCGCCAGGCTGCGCACCGTCCCTCCCGGCATGGACGCCACGCCGTTCGCCGAGGCGGGCGAGACGGGTGGGGTGGGGGCGACCGGCGGTGCCGGTGCGACCGGCGGGAGCGGCGGCGCCGGGGCTCGCACGCGGGCGCACGGCGCGGACACGCTGGTGTGGACCGGCCGCGTCGAACCGGCCAAGGACCTGGTGTCCCTGCTGCACGCCTTCACCGAGGTCCGCTGGGCGCACCCGGGGGCGCGGCTGAGGATCGTGGCCACGACGGCGGCGCCGGACGGTCCCGAGGCCGCCGACTACCTGGCCCACTGCAAGGCACTGGCCGCCCAGCTCTTCCCGGACGAGGCCGAGGGCCCGCACACCGCCGGCGAGAACCCGGTCTCCTTCGAGGAGGTGGGCGGCCCCGAGGCGCCGACCCTCGCCGACGCCTACGCCTCGGGCGCCGTGGTCGTCCTGTCGAGCGTCGTCGAGGGCTTCCCGTCCGGCCTGGTGGAGGCGATGTTCTCCGGGTGCGCCACCGTCTCCACGGACGTCGGCGCGGTCGTCGAGGTCATCGGCGGTACGGGGCTCGTCGTGCCGCCGCGCAATCCGCGGGCGCTCGGTGAGGCGTGCGTGGCGCTGCTGCGCGACCCCGAGCGCCGTGCGCGCCTGGGCGCCGCCGCCCGCGCCCGCGCGCTCGAACTGTTCACCGTCGAGCAGAACATCGCGGCATTTCACAGCATTTACCTGGAGGTCGTCTCCCGGTGCCCGGTCCGGCGCGTGCTCCTGGACGACTCCGGCGAGCCCCTTCCGTTCGCCGCCCCGGCCGAGTCCCACCTCGCCGGGCCGCCCGGATTCCCCGGCCCGCCCGACCGCCGGACCGGCCCGGCCGCCCGGCACCCGGGCACCGCCGCCTCCCCGGGTTCCGCCGCCGCACCGGCCCGCACCGCCCCCAGCTGGGCGGCCGCCGCCCCCGACCGCACCCCGACCCGCCGTCCGGCCACGGAGGCCGCCCGATGACCACCCCGAGAGAATCCGACCACCCGAGGACCCCGACCAGCCCCGGCGCCTGGGGCGCGGGCCCGGCGGAGCGGCCGGTGGCGGCCGACGGCACCGGCGGGCGTGGCGGGGCGCGGGGACACGGCACCGTGCTCGACCGGGCCCGCGCCGCCGCTCCGCGCCGAGGCGCGGCCGACCCGGTCACCTCCCTGCTGCACCGCCACCGCGAACTGTGCGAACGCGCGGTCGACCCACTGGAGATCGCCGCCGGTCTTGAGGCGCACGGCGTCACCGACCGCACCGCCGCCCGCTACCGCCACCGCGACGTCTTCTCCCTGGCCGAGGAGATGTACGCCCGTATCGCCCGCGACACCGCCGCGTCCGCGCCGCCCCGGGACGACACCGCGCCCCGCGCGCGTGCGGGCTGGATCCTGCTCGCCCTGCTGCCCGGCGCCCTGTGCGCGGCGACGGTCGCCGCAGTGCGCCTGACCACGGGCCCGGTCCGTCCGGCGGTGGCGGCGGTCGGGCTGCCGGCCCTGGCCCTGGCCGTGCACGTCCTGCTCCGCCGCGGCCCGCTCGGCAGACGCGAACACCCCCGGGGCGGCCCGCGCACCCCCGGCACCCACGCCTGGACGTACTGGCTCCTCGCCTACGCCGTCCTCGGCGACGGCCTGCTCGGCGCGGCGGTCCCGGGCGGCCCCGACGGACTGCCCGACGGCACCCGGACCGGCCCCTGGCCGCTGGCGACCGTCCCCGTGCTGGCGCTCGCGCTCGCCTGCGCACCGGCGTGCTGGGCCGCGCACCTCTTCGCGGTGCGCGCCCGGCGCGCGCTGACGGCCAGCCGCGGCCTGCACGAGTTCGCCGCCTCCGTACGGCCCCTGCTTCTCGTCGTGTTCACCCTCTTCCTGGGCGCTCTCGCCGCCCTGCTCACCGCCTGCGGCAGGGTCCTGCACGAGCCCGCCGCAATCGTCCAGACCCTCGCGCTCGGCGCCCTGCTGCTGCTCGCCCGGCTGCTCACCGCGCACGGCTCCACCCACGCCCCGGCCGCCGCGCTCGCCACCGCGGCCACGGTGGAGGCGACGGCCCAGGCGAGCGTCTTCGCCGCCCGTCTCCCCGGCTGCGACCCGCTCGCCGTCCCGGTCGACACCCTCGTGACCGCCTGGGGGCCGGGCAGCATCCCCGCCCTCGCCTGCGGAGCCGCCGCCCTCGCCCTCCTCATCCACGCGGCCCGCACCCTGACCAGGGCCTCGGCCCACGCGCAGGCGGAGAAGCAGCCGTGACGGACACCCGCCGCCCCGGGCCACGGACCGCCGGGCGGCCCTCGCCCTCCCACGGCCACCTGAGCCCCGGTGAAGCCGCGCCCGGCGCACGGAAGCCCGCCGGTCCCGCGCCCGGCGCACGGTCGCCGGGCGAGCGGTCCCCGGACGGACGCGCTCCCGGTGGCCGGGACATCGGCGCCGTACGCCACCGGCGCACCCCCACACGCGACCGCACCGGGCCGGAGCCGCAGGCGGATCCGGCCCCGCGCGGACCACGGGCGTCCGGCCCCGCCGCCGGAGCCCACCGCACCACCCCCCTGAAGGAGAACACCAGATGACCACCGCCCGATCCGGAGCGTCCGGAGCTTCCGGAGCCACCGGAGCGCACACCCCGGGAGCCGCCCGATGAGGGTTCTGCTGATCGGAGCAGGCGGATACCTCGGCCGCTTCGTCGCCGACCGCCTGCTCGCCGACCCGGCCGTCCAGCTCACCGCACTCGGCCGCGGCGACGACGCCGACGTCCGCTTCGACCTCGCCACGGGCAGCCCGGGAGCGCTCACCCGCTTCCTGGACGCCGTCCACCCGGGCGTCGTCGTCAACTGCGCCGGTGCCACCCGGGGCGGTGCCCGCGAGCTCACCCGGCACAACACCGTCGCGGTCGCCACCGTCTGCGAGGCGCTGCGCCGCAGCGGGTGCGGGGCCCGTCTGGTGCAGATCGGCTGTGGCGCCGAGTACGGCCCCAGCCAGCCCGGTTCCTCCACCGCCGAGGACGCCGTCCCCCGCCCCGGCGGCCCGTACGGGGTCAGCAAACTCGCCGCGACCGAACTCGTCCTCGGCTCCGGCCTGGACGCCGTCGTGCTCCGCGTCTTCTCGCCCGCCGGTCCCGGCACACCGGCGGGCTCGCCGCTCGGCCGGCTCGCCGAGGCCATGCGCCGCGCCATGCAGTCCGGCGACGGCGACCTCAAACTCGCGGGCCTCGGCGCCCAGCGGGACTTCGTCGACGTCCGCGACGTGGCCCGCGCCGTGCACGCGGCCTCCCTCTCGGCCGCCCAGGGCGTCATCAACATCGGCTCCGGCCGCGCGGTCCGGCTGCGGGACGCCGCGTCGGTCCTGGCGCGTGTGGCCGGATACGGCGGCGCCCTCCACGAACTCGACGGCCCGCCCGGCGGCCACCTGCGACCCACCATCGGCCACCCGCGCAGCGACCCCGACCACCCGGCGCCGGTCGCGTACCCGTACCCCGACGGCTGCGGCGGCTGGCAGCAGGCCGATGTGCGCACCGCGCGCGACCGGCTCGGCTGGCGCCCCCGGATCAGCCTGGAGGAGTCGCTGGCCGACATCTGGATGGAGGCCGCATGCCGTATCTGACCGGCACCGCGGCAGGCGGCTCCCGGACCGCCGTCCGCGCAGGACTCGGCGTCCCCGGCTGCGCGCACCCCCTGCTCGCCCCCGCCGAGTGGAACGCGCTCACCCGGCCCGGGACGCCCCTGCACTGGACGGTCCTCGACGTCGCCGACGGTCCCGGCGTCCGGCCCGACCCGCGCTGCCTGGAGGCGGCCGGGCGGCTGCGCAACGCGGGCGTCCGGGTCCTCGGCCGCCTCGACCTGCTTCGGGGCACCCGGCCCCGGGGGGAACTGATCGCCGACGCGCACCGGTACCTGGAGTGGTACCAGGTCGACGGCTTCCTCCTGGACCGCTGCCCCGCGAGCAGCGCGGGGCTGCCCGAGACCCGCCGCACGATCACCTCGCTGCGGGCCCTGCGCGCCGACGCCCACCTCGTCCTCGGGCACGGCACCCCTCCGTACCCCGGATACGCCGAGTACGCCGAGCAGTTGGTGACCTTCGACGGGCCGTGGAGCGACTACCGCTTCTCGCAGACCGCCGAGTGGACCGCGGACCATCCGCCCGAGCGTTTCTGCCACTTGGTGCACGGTGTTCCGCGCGGTCATCTGGACGAGGCACTGCGCGTCGCCCGCTGGCAGGGCGCGGCCACGATCTGGTTCACCGACCGCACGGATCACGGCGGCCGACGGGCCCCCTGGGAGGGCCTGCCCGGCTACTGGGACGATATTGTCTCGCTGGTCGGAACAGGTGTCTCGGAATGAAGAAGGCCGTGGCAGTGTTACGGGGAGAACAACCGTAGTGATTGACCGACCAACGGAGTCCCCGTGTCGCTGCCACCCCTGGTCGAGCCAGCTCCTGAGCTCACCGTAGACGAGGTCCGCAGGTACTCCCGCCACCTGATCATCCCCGATGTGGGGATGGACGGGCAGAAGCGGCTGAAGAACGCCAAGGTGCTCTGTGTGGGCGCCGGCGGCCTGGGCTCGCCGGCGCTGATGTACATGGCCGCCGCGGGCGTCGGCACGCTCGGCATCGTGGAGTTCGACGAGGTCGACGAGTCGAACCTGCAACGCCAGGTCATCCACAGCCAGGCCGACATCGGCCGCTCCAAGGCCGAGTCCGCGCGTGACACCGTCAAGGGCATCAACCCTTACGTGAACGTGGTCCTTCACCAGGAGCGGCTCGAGGCCGACAACGTGATGGACATCTTCAGCCAGTACGACCTGATCGTCGACGGCACGGACAACTTCGCGACCCGCTACCTGGTCAACGACGCGTGCGTGCTGCTCAACAAGCCGTACGTGTGGGGCTCGATCTACCGCTTCGACGGCCAGGCCTCGGTGTTCTGGTCCGAGCACGGTCCCTGCTACCGCTGCCTCTACCCGGAGCCCCCGCCCCCCGGCATGGTCCCCTCCTGCGCCGAGGGCGGCGTGCTGGGCGTGCTGTGCGCGTCCATCGGCTCCATCCAGGTCAACGAGGCCATCAAGCTCCTCGCCGGCATCGGCGAGCCGCTGGTCGGCCGGCTGATGATCTACGACGCCCTGGAGATGCAGTACCGCCAGGTCAAGGTCCGCAAGGACCCCGACTGCGCGGTCTGCGGCGAGAACCCGACCGTCACGGAACTCATCGACTACGAGGCCTTCTGCGGCGTCGTCTCCGAGGAGGCCCAGGCGGCGGCGGCCGACTCCACGATCACTCCCAAGCAGCTCAAGGAGTGGATCGACGACGGCGAGAACATCGAGATCATCGATGTGCGCGAGCCGAACGAGTTCGAGATCGTCTCCATCCCCGGCGCCCGGCTGATCCCGAAGAACGAGTTCCTCATGGGCACCGCCCTGGAGGGCCTGCCGCAGGACAAGAAGATCGTTCTGAACTGCAAGACGGGTGTCCGCAGTGCGGAAGTCCTCGCGGTGCTGAAGTCCGCGGGCTTCTCGGACGCCGTGCACGTCGGCGGCGGCGTGATCGGCTGGGTCAACCAGATCGAACCGAGCAAGCCGGTCTACTGAGCCGGACTCCGGGCGACCGGACCGGCAGTACGAGCCCATGGCCCCCGCCCACGGCGGGCGCCATGGGCGCGTGTCGTTCCACCCGGCTCCCCGCCCCGCCGCACATCCCGCCGCCCGCCCGGACCGCGCGGCGGGCCGGGCGGTCAGGAGCAGACCGTGCCGTCCCTCGGCACCGTGCCCTCCAGCAGATAGGCGTCGACCGTCGAGTCCACGCAGTCGCTGCCACTGCCGTACGCGCCGTGGCCCTCGCCCTTCCAGGTCAGCTCCACGCCGACGCCCTTGCCGAGTCCGTCCGCCATCTTGCGGGCGCCCTCGTAGGGGGTCGCCGGGTCGCCGGTGTTGCCGACCACGAGGATCGGCGCCGCGCCCGGCGCACCGACCCGCGGGGTGTCGTACTGCCCGGCCACCGGCCAGTCGTGGCACCAGCCCGCCGTGTCCCAGCTCATGAAGGCACCGAACACGGGGGAGATCCGCTCGAACTCGGGCAGCCGCCGCTTCGCCTCCTCCGGCGTGGGCCGCTGCCTGTCGTCCAGGCACGATATGACCCGTTGCGCATGGGTCGTCGTGCCGTAGTGCCCCGAGGCGTCGCGGTCGTTGTAGGAGTCGGCCGACGCCAGCAGTCCCGTCCCGTCGCCCCGCTGCGCGGCGGCCAGCGCAGCGGTCAGCCTCGGCCAGCTGTCCCTGCTGTACAGCGGCAGGACGATGCCGGTCAGGGCGAGCGTCTGCGTCAGCTTCCGTCCCGAGGCGGTGGGCAGCGGCTTCGCGTCGATCCGCGCCAGCAGGTCCGCGATCCGGCGTGATCCCCGCGCGGGGTCCTGGCCGGTGGACTTCAGATAGTCCTCCAGCGCCCGCTGGAAGCCCCGGGTCTGGTTCAGCGCGTGGCCCACCGTGTCGGCCGTCGGGTCGACCACCGCGTCCAGCACGATCCGCCCGACGTGCCCGGGGAAGAGGTGGGCGTAGACGCCGCCCAGCTCGGTGCCGTAGGAGATGCCGAAGTAGTGCATCCGGCGGTCGCCGAGGACCTGGCGCATCAGGTCCATGTCGCGGGCCGTGTCGGTCGTCGAGACATGCGCGAGGAGCTTTCCGGCCGCCTTGGCGCAGCCCCGGGCGAAGTCGGCCGCGTCCCGCAGGAACGCCCGTTCCTCGGCCGGGGTGTCGGGCGTCGTGTCGATGGCCTCGGCGGCCTGGATCCCGCGGTCGGCGCGGCAGCGGACGCCCTCGCTGGCGCCGACGCCGCGCGGGTCCCAGCTCACCAGGTCGTACCGCCGGCGGAGGGTGCTCACCGCGGAGGCGTACGCCGGGAGCGTCTGTACGCCCGAGCCGCCGGGGCCGCCGAAGTTGAACAGCAGGGAGCCGGTGCGCTCGCCGGTGGCCCCGGCGCGGATCAGGGCGAGGCCGATGGTCTCGCCGCCGGGACGGGACCAGTCCAGCGGCGCCCTGAGCGTGGCGCACTGCCAGTCACGGCCCGGCGCCGGGGAACCGGCGGTGGGCTCGCAGCGCCCCCAGACGAGCCGCTGGGACGTCAGGGAGGAGGGCAGCGCCGAGGCGTCCCCGGCCCCGCCCGCGCCTGTTGCCGAGGAGGCGCCCGGCGACGACGCGTCGGCCGGTGACGAGGCGCCGGTTCGTGGATCCGGCCGTTCCTTGCCCGGGTCCCCGCCCGTGCCGTCCGGTCCACCGCACCCGGCCAGCAGCGCCGTGGCGGCGGCCGCCGCCGCCCACCGTGCCAGACGTCCCATGCCGCATCCCCCCTCATGCGCACCCACGCGCTCCCACGCACTTCCGCGGATCGGCCCGCGGGAAGCAGTCAGGCCATGGTAGGCGGATCGAGATCAACCGGGGGAAGCCTGTGGATAACGCTCTGACCTGGGGTTTTATGGCTTGATGGTCCGGGATTCTCCGGTCCGGGGACGAGGGTGGCGGCTAGGCGCAGACCGTCCCGGCCGCCGGTACCCTGCCGTCGAGCAGGTAGCCGTTCACCGCGCTCTGCACGCACTTGTCGCCGCTGTTGTAGGCGCCGTGGCCCTGGCCCTTGTAGGTCAGTTCCACGCCGACGCCCCGCCCCAGCGCCTCCACCATCTTCCGCGCGCCCTCGTACGGCGTGGCCGGGTCGCCGGTGTTGCCCACGACCAGGATCGGCGCCGAGCCGGGCGCGCTCACGTCCGGGTGATCGGCGGCGCCGGGCACCGGCCAGTCGGCGCAACTGAGCATGCCCCAGGCCAGGAAGTCCCCGAACAGCGGGGAGGCGGCCCGGAACTCGGGCAGCTTGCGCTGCACGTACGCCGTGTCGTAGCGCTGCTTCTCGTCGGAGCAGTTGATGGCCACGTTCGCCGCGGTGAGATTGCTGTACTCGCCGTTCTCGGTGCGGCCGTTCATCGCGTCGGACAGCAGCATGAGGATCCTGCCGTCACCGGCGTAGGCCTGCTCCAGGCCCTCGGTGAGCGGCCCCCACAGATCTTTGGAGTACAGGGCCTGGGCGATGCCGTTGGTCGCGGCCGTCTGGGTCAGCAGCCGCGGGAAGATGCCGGGGATCGGCTTGGCGTCGAGCTTCTTGAGCAGGGCGGCGACGCGGTTCTCGACGTCCTGGGCGGTGGTGCCGACGGGGCACTTGGACTTCGTGACGCAGTCGTGCGCGAAGTTGTCCATGGCCAGCTGGAACCCCTTGGCCTGCCCGAGCGAACTCTGCTCGGGCGTCTGCGTCGGGTCGACGACCGCGTCGAGGACGGCCCGGCCCACGTGCCCGGGGAAGAGGTGGGCGTAGACGCCGCCCAGTTCGGTGCCGTAGGAGATGCCGAAGTAGTGCAGCCGGGCGTCGCCCAGGACCTGCCGCATGAGGTCCATGTCGCGGGCCGCGTCGGTCGTGCGCACATGGGGGAGGACCCGCGCGGAGTTCTTCTCGCACGCCGCGTTGAACTGCTCGGTGTTCTTCAGGAACGTGGCGCGCTCGGCGGCGTCGTCCGGTGTCGCGTCCTGCTGGAAGTACCGGTCGAGCTGGGCGTCGCTCTCGCATCGGACACCCGCGCTGCGCCCCACCCCGCGCGGATCGAAGCTGACCAGGTCGTATCGCGTGCGCAGGGGGGCGTAGTCCTGCGCGAACGAGGGCAGGGTGCTCACCCCGGAGCCGCCGGGGCCGCCGAAGTTGAAGATCAGTGAGCCGATGCGCTCGCCCGGTCCGGCCGCCCGCGCGCGGATCAGCGCGATGCCGATGGTGTCCCCCCGGGGCCTGCTCCAGTCCAGCGGTGCCTTCATGGTGGCGCACTGCCAGGTGCCGCCGTCCGGCAGCGGGGAGGGTGTCGTGCCGCCGCCCTCGGACACGGCCGGGGCCGGACAGTCCGTCCAGTCGAGCTTCTGGGCGGTCAGGTCCCCGCTCCCGGGTCTCTCGTCGCCGCATCCCGCCAGCAGGGCGGCCAGCAGCACGGCGGTTGCGGTCAGGGCGGCAGCACGCGGCCCGCGCGGGTTCGGCATGGCTCCATCCTCATGCCGCGGGCGCACTCCCGCGCGGGGCGTGTGCCGTCCGGGGTATGTGCGGCCCGCACACCGGAAGACGTCCTTCCGCGATGGCGGAACCCACACTTCTGCCGAGTCCCCGCCGTACCTTTCTCCGGGCCCCGCCATACCGCCGCCGCCGTACACCCCTGAGGCCGCGAGCCCGCCGTGTCCCTACAGGGCGCCTCTGCGTGTCGTCCCTACAGGGCGCCCTTGCGCGTCAGATGGTTGAAGGCCAGCCACCCCGGCAGCACCGGCAGCCAGAGCGTCAGCAGCCGGAACATCAGCACCGCCGGTGCGGCCACCTCCTTGGGCAGCCCCACCGCGATCAGACCGACGGTGAGCGTGGCCTCGACCGCGCCCACCCCGCCGGGCGTCGGGGCGGCCGAGCCGAGGGCGTTGCCGGCGAGGAAGACCACGGCCACGCTCGCGATGCTGAGCGAGGTCGACTCGTCGCCGAACGCCCGGATGGAGGCGTCCAGGCACATCACGAAGCAGGCGGTGAGCAGCAGCATGCCGCCGATGCCGGTGACGAGCTTCTGCGGGCGCTGGAGCACGTCCAGCATGCGCGGCACGACCCCCGCGAAGAGCGACCGCACGCGCGTGACCACGAACTTCCGCAGGAACGGCACCGAGGTGACCACCAGCACGAGCACCGCGACCGTCAGCAGCCCGGCGATCACCGTCCGGGACGGCGACAGCGACGGCGTCTTCTCCGTACCGGTCAGATAGCCGAAGGACAGCAGCATCAGGATGTGGCAGCCGAGCCCGAACAGCTGGGACGCGCCCACACTCGCCACCGCGAGCCCCGGGCGTACGCCCGCGCGCTGCAAGAAGCGCGTGTTCAGGGCCACACCGCCCACCGCGGCCGGTGCCACGATCTTCACGAACGACCCGGCGACCTGGGCGGCCACCGTCCGCACGAACGGCACGCGCTCCGGCACGAACCCCAGCAGCGCCATCGCCGCCGCCACATAGCTGAGCGCCGAGAACGCCACCGCCGCCGCCAGCCAGCCCCACTGGGCGTGCGCGAAGAGCGTGTTGAACTCGATGTGCGTGAGCTGCGTCAGCAGGTAGTACGCGCCGATGGCACCGGCGATGAAGCTGATCAGGGTGCGCGGCCGTACGCGCTCCAGCCGGGCCGGCTCCACCGGGGCCTGCGGCCTGATCCGCAGCACCTGGTGGCGGATCTGGGTCAGCAGATCGTCCTCGCGGGCCCCGTCTATGGCCTCCTCGATGGCCCGCTTCTCCGCCCGTGCCTCGGCACGCTCGGCCTTCTTGCCCTGCTTGTCCTGCTTCTTGTCCGGCCTGTTCCGGTCCGCCGCCTCCGGCTTGTCCAGGACGACGCCGGGCGGGGCACCGGCGTCGGCGCCGATGTCAGCGCCGATGTCGGCGCTCTGCGCGGCGTGCTCCAGGCGGGTCTGCTTGGCCTGCCGGGACGCCTCCAGGACCGCGTCGCGCTCCCGCTGCGCGCGCTCCCGCGCGAGCCGGCGCAAGGTGGCACGGGTGGAGCGGGTCAGGGCGATGGGCTGGAGCATGGGCAGGCAGTCGGCGACCGCGTCCGGCCCCAGCACGTCCACCGCGGAGGCGACGGCGCGTTCGGCGCCCACCCGCAGGCCGAGCGTCGTCACCAGCTGGGCGACGTCCATGCGCAGCAGCAGATCGCCCGCGGCGATCTCCCCGCCGCGCAGATCGGTCAGGATCACCTTGCCGGAACGATCCACCACGATCGCGTCACCCGACAGCCTGCGGTGCGCGATGCGCCGGGACTGCAGAGCCCGCACCTGCTGCCAGGCGAGGCGCAGCAGCTCGTCGGTGATCTCCTCGTCGGGCAGCGAGTCGAGGGTGCGCCCGCCGGTGTGCTCGTAGACGAGCATCACGGCGTCGGGGCCCAGCTCGGAGGTGGCGATCAGCTTGGGCGCGTTGGCACCGGCCGCGATGGCCGCGTAGGCGAGGAGCGCCTCCTGCTCCAGCGCCTGGCGCAGCGACTGGAGGCTGCTGCGGGTCGCGAATCCGCGCAGGGTGATGTTGCGCCACAGCCGGTAGAAGAAGCCCTGCGCCTGCTGTTCGCGGTCGACGACCGTGACGTCCAGCGGCGGGCCGTCCTCCAGGGTGACGAAGTAGCGCCGGCCGCGGTCGCCGTTGTCCGCGGTGGTCTCCGCGGCCTCCTGGCGGGCCGCGCTCACCGGGTGGAAGCCGACGGTCTGGAGCCCCGCCATCAGGGTCCGTCCGGTGGGGCGGACGTTCGGTGAGCCGACCGCGTACAGGGTGCCGTAGGCGATGGACCAGCCGATCAGCACCGTCAGGATGATCGAGAACGGTGTCGTGTACCCGGTGACCAGCATGGAGAAGGCGTCGAGCAGCAGCACGATCCACAGCACCGAACGCCAGCGCGGCCTGCGGGACATGCCGACCGCCGTCATGTACGCGATGACCGGGGCGAGATAGCCGTGGACCGGGTCGGTCAGCGCGTGCAGATTGCCGGGGGAGGGCTGGGTGAGGGCGTCCTGGATCGAGCCCGGGGCGGCCTTGGCCACCCACAGGTCGGTGGCGAGCGTCACCCCGTGTGCCAGGACCGCCGCGAGGACACCGTCCGCGATCCGCAGTCCGTCGCGTTTGATCAGCCGTTCGATCGCGAAGGCGACCGGGACCAGCAGGATCGCGATGCTGGACACCAGCCCGGCGATCTTGATGAGCAGGTCGGGGGCCTGCCCCGTGCCCTTGTTGATGTCCTGTTCGAGGCCGGAGGTGGTGCCGTGCGCGAACGCGGCGACGGCGAGCAGGACGGCGATGGCGAGCACGCCCACGAGCAGCCGCATCAGGTCCGAAGGACGGTGCACGCGCGCGGGGAGCAGCGGCTCGTCACCCTCCAGTTCGTCGATGTGGGCCACGTCGGCACTCTCGTCGGGCCGGTCCTGCGCCGCGTCCGTCCCCTTCGCGGGGTCCTCGGCGGAGTCCTTGTGACCGGCGGGGTCGGCGGGGTCGGCATGTGCGGCACGGCTGACGGGGTCGGCACGGTCGGCATGGTCGGCGCGGTCGGGGTCCGGGCGCGACGAGACCCCAGAGGTGCCCTCCGCGTCGTCGGGGTGCACACCCTGCTGTTTCATCGTCTCTTCTTGGTCTCGTATCACCGGTCACCGCCCGCACGATGGTGGCATGCCCCGCCGACACACGGGGGCATCAGGGTGCATATGCGGGTCCGACAGTCTGCCCCACGCGCCGCCCGCGAGCGAGGCGGCCGGTTCGCGGGGACCCCGCCGCGCTGTCGGTGGTGTGCGGCAGGATGGCTGGGATGAGCGAAGTGAGCTTTCCCGGCGGCGAGGGGCCCGGCGGCCCGCAGGAGCTGCCCGAGTACGCCGAGCGGGTCCTGGAGGTCGCCGAGGGGATCCCGGCGGGCCGGGTCATGACGTACGGGGACGTCGCCGAGTGGCTGGAGGAGGGCGGACCCCGCCAGGTGGGGCGCGTCATGGCGCTCTACGGCGGCGCCGTCCCCTGGTGGCGGGTCGTCCGCGCGGACGGCACCCTGCTCCCGGGCCACGAACTGCGCGCGCTCGCCCACTACCGCTCCGAGGGCACACCGCTGCGGGAGGCGGGCCGGGCGGCCGAGGGCCACCTGCCCCGGCTCGACATGAGGCGGGCCCGCTGGGACGGCGACAGCGGCGGACGTGCGCAGGGTCACACCTGACAGCTTCCGCCATCCGGCGGGCCCGTGGGGAGCCCGGAACCCGTACGGGCGAATCCGGGCACCGGCGGGCAATGCCGTACGTTCGTGCAGTGGGGGACACCCGTGACGGCGGTGCCCGCGGTGCCCGGTGAGGCGTACGGGAAGAAACGGAAGCCCGGCCTCCAGGGCGGTGGCGGGCGTAGCGTCGCCCCAGCGCGTCCCCCTCACCCCGAGGCCACCGCCCGCCACGACCGGCGGGCCGCACCCGCGGCCACGGCGCCCCGCGCCGTCCGTGACACCACCCAGCACACCCACCAGGACCGGCGAACCACGTGAGCTCCTCTTCCTCCACCAGGCGCCTGCCGCACCCCCAGGTGCGGCAGGGGAACCGTGGCGCTCACCGACTGGTGCGTACCCCGCCCACCCGACCGGATCCCCCTCGTCTGGACGCCGCCCAGCGTGCCGTGGTTGACCACCGGAGCGGTCCGCTGCTCGTCCTCGCCGGTCCGGGCACCGGCAAGACCACCACCCTGGTCGAGTCCGTCGCCGCGCGGATCGCCCGCGGCCAGGACCCCGAACGCGTCCTGGTCCTGACCTTCAGCCGCAAGGCCGCCGTGGAACTGCGCGACCGCATGGCGCAGCGCACCGGAGCCGCCCGCGCGCCCCGGGCCACCACCTTCCACTCGTTCTGCTACGCCCTCGTCCGCGCCCACCAGGACAGCGATCTGTTCGCCGAGCCGCTGCGGCTGCTGTCCGGACCCGAGCAGGACGTGACCGTCCGCGACCTCCTGGCCGGGCAGGTCGACCTGGAGCGGCTGGGCCTGGCCCATGTGCGCTGGCCCGACGCACTGCGCGCCTGCCTGACCACCCGCGGCTTCGCCGACGAGGTCCGCGCCGTCCTCGCCCGCAGCCGCGAACTGGGCCTCGGCCCCGACGCCCTGGCGGCGTTCGCGCGCCGCACCGGCCGCCCCGACTGGCAGGCCGCGGCCGCCTTCCTCGCCGAGTACCTCGACGTCCTCGACCTCCAGGGCGTCCTCGACTACGCCGAACTCGTCCACCGCGCGGTCCTCCTCGCCGCCCGCCCCGAGGTCGCCGGGCAGCTCGCCGGCCAGTACGACATCGTCTACGTCGACGAGTACCAGGACACCGACCCGGCCCAGGTGCGGCTGCTGCACGCCCTGGCGGGGGGCGGCCGCACCCTGCTCGCCTTCGGCGACCCCGACCAGTCGATCTACGCGTTCCGCGGGGCCGACGTGAACGGCATCCTCGACTTCCCGGACACCTTCCCGCGCGCGGACGGCAGCCCGGCGCCCGTCGCCGTGCTGCGCACCTCCCGCCGCTCCGCCGACGCGCTGCTCACCGCGACCCGCCTGCTCACCCGCCGTATGCCCCTCACCCGGCTCCCGGCCGACAAGGTCCGCGCCCACCGGGAACTGGTCCCCGTCCACGAGGGCGGGCGCGTCGAGGTCCACACGTACCCGACCGCGGGCACCGAGGTGGACAACATCGCCGACATCCTGCGCCGCGCCCACCTGGAGGACGGCGTCCCGTGGAGCGACATGGCCGTACTGGTCCGCGCCGGTGCCCGCGCCATACCGACCCTGCGCCGTGCCCTGACGGCCGCCGGGGTGCCCCTGGACATCGACGGCGACGACCTGCCGCTGCGCCATGAACCGGCGGTCGCCCCGCTGCTCACCGCACTGCGCGCGGTGGCGGCGGCCGAAGCGGCGGCGCGCCCGGACCCGGCCCGACGGGGGTCCGTACCGGATTCGGCAGCGGAGCACGGCCGGGACCGGGACGGCGGGCGGAGCCGGGCGGACGGCGGTCAGGACGAGGACGGCCCGGAGCCCTGCTGGCTGGACACCGAGACCGCGCTGACCCTGCTCGCCTCGCCGCTCGCCGGTATGGACACCGCCGACCTGCGCCGCCTCGGCCGCGCGCTGCGCGACGAGGAGCGGGCCGCGGGACACCATCTGCCGCCGCCCTCGGACGAACTGCTCGCCCGCGCCCTGGCCGCACCGGAGCGCCTGGTGACGCACGACCCCGTGTACGCGCGTGGCGCCCAGCGTCTGGGCGCGCTGCTCAGGAAGGCCAGGGAGCGCCTCGCGGGCGGCGGCACCGCCGAGGAGGCCCTGTGGGACCTGTGGGAGGGCACACCGTGGCCCACGCGGCTGGAGCGGGCCGCCCGGCGCGGCGGCGCCGCGGGACGCAACGCCGACCGGGACCTGGACGCCGTCTGCGCGCTGTTCGCGACCGCCGCGCGCGCGGAGGAGCGCACCGGCGGCCGGGGCGCGCTGAACTTCCTGGAGGAGATCGACGCCCAGGACATCGCCGCCGACACGCTGACCCGGCGTGCCGTACGACCCGACGCGGTGCGTCTGATGACGGCGCACCGCTCCAAGGGCCTCCAGTGGCGCCTGGTCGTCGTCGCGGGCGTCCAGGAGGGGCTGTGGCCTGACCTGCGGCGCCGCGGCTCCCTGCTGGAGGCCGACCGCATCGGACGTGACGGCCTCGCCGCGCCGCTCCCCCCGGGCGCCCTGCTGGCGGAGGAGCGCCGCCTCTTCTACGTGGCCGCCACGCGCGCGCGTGAACGGCTGGTGGTGACCGCGGTGAAGGCCCCCGCCGACGACGGCGACCAGCCCTCGCGCTTCCTGACCGAGCTCGGCGTGGAACCCAAGGACGTCACCGGCCGCCCCCGCCGCCCCCTGTCCGTGGCGGCCCTGGTCGCCGAACTGCGCGCCACCACCGTCGACCCGCGCGTGTCCGACGCCCTCAGGGAGGCCGCCGCGCACCGGCTGGCCCGGCTCGCCGCCCTCAGCGACGAGGACGGCCGCCCCCTGGTCCCCTCCGCGCACCCCTACCGCTGGTGGGGCATGGCCGAGCCGACCGCGAGCAAGGTGCCGCTGCGCGACCGCGACCAGCCCGTCGTGCTCTCCGGCAGCGCCCTCGACCAGCTCGCCAACACCTGCGCCCTCCAGTGGTTCCTGGGCCGCGAGGTGAAGGCCGACGCGCCGGCCAGCGCCGCCCAGGGATTCGGCAACGTCGTGCACGTCCTGGCCGACGAGGTGGCCTCCGGCCGGACCCCCGCCGACCTCGCCGTCCTGATGGAACGCCTGGAGACCGTCTGGAACGCCCTCGCCTTCGACGCCCCCTGGAAGTCGCGGCAGGAACGGGACAACGCGCGCGTGGCGCTCGAACGCTTCCTGAAGTGGCATGTCCTGGACCGTGCCGGACGCACCCCGGTGGCCAGCGAGCACGGTTTCGACGTGACGCTCGGTGCGGGCGACCACCAGGTGCGCATCCGCGGCTCCATGGACCGGGTGGAGGCCGACCGGGACGGCCGTGCCTACGTCGTCGACTTCAAGACCGGCAAGCAGGCGCCCACCGGAGCCGAGGTGGCCCGCCACCCCCAGCTCGCCGTCTACCAGCTCGCCGTCCGCGAGGGCGCCGTGGACGACGCCTTCGACGGCACCCGGCCCGAGCCCGGCGGCGCCGAACTGGTCCAGCTCCGCCAGGGCGCGGCCAAGCGGGACGGCGGCGAGACCCTGCCCAAGGTGCAGGCCCAGGAGCCGCTGGAGGGGGAGTGGGTCGGCGACCTGCTGGCCACCGCCGCCGGGAAGGTGCTCGACGAGCGCTTCACCCCGACGACCGGCCAGCACTGCGCGCACTGCGCCTTCCGGGCCTCGTGCAGCGCCCGCCCGGAGGGCCGGCACGTCGTCGAGTGAACGGGACGATCCGCCCGCCTGCCCGGTGCGCTCCGCCTGCCCGGCGCACCCGGCCCGTCCGGCGCACCCCGCCCGTCCGGCGCACCCCGCCCGTCCGGGGCGTCCTCCGTGCCCGGGTGACGTATCGCACCACCCGGCCTGACCTGCGGCTTCCCCGACCCTGAGGGCGGCCGCGGTCACGGTTGTCAGTGGTCGCCGCTAGCCTCTTCGACGTGCCCGCCCGTATCACCGATCCCGAGCAGCTCAAGGAACTCCTCGGGGTCCCCTTCACCCCGGAGCAGACGGCCTGCATCGTGGCGCCGCCCGCCCCGCAGGTGATCGTGGCCGGAGCCGGATCGGGCAAGACCACCGTGATGGCGGCCCGCGTGGTCTGGCTGGTGGGCACCGGCCAGGTCGCCCCCGAGCAGGTGCTCGGCCTCACCTTCACCAACAAGGCCGCCGGTGAGCTGGCCGAGCGCGTCCGCAAGGCACTCGTCCGCGCCGGTGTCACCGACCCCGACGCCATCGACCCGGACCACCCGCCGGGCGAACCGGTGATCTCCACGTACCACGCCTTCGCGGGCCGCCTCCTGACCGACCACGGCCTGCGCATCGGCCTGGAGCCCACCACACGCCTGCTCGCCGACGCCGGCCGCTACCAGCTCGCCGCCCGGGTGCTGCGCGAGGCGTCCGGCCCCTACCCGGCCCTGACCCGCTCCTTCCCCGACCTGGTGGGAGACCTCCTCACCCTCGACGGCGAGCTGGCCGAACACCTCGTACGCCCCGAGGACCTGCGCGCCTGGGACGCGGAGCTGCTGCACACCCTCCAGGACACCAGGCTCACCAACGCCGACCTGCGCAAGGTGCCCGAGACCGCCGCGGCCCGCCGTGATCTGGCCGAACTGGTGGGGCGCTACCGGGCCGCCAAACGCGAACGCGACCTGCTCGACTTCGGCGACCAGATCGCCCTGGCCGCACGGCTCGCCGGTCTCCCGGAGGTCGGCCGGGCCCTGCGCGAGGAGTTCCGGGTGGTCCTCCTGGACGAGTACCAGGACACCTCGGTCGCCCAGCGCATCCTGCTGGCCGGCCTGTTCGGCGAGGGCACCGGCCACCCCGTGACCGCCGTCGGCGACCCCTGCCAGGCGATCTACGGCTGGCGCGGAGCCTCCGTCGCCAACCTCGACGACTTCCCCGAGCACTTCACCCGCGCCGACGGCCGGCCCGCCGCCCGGCAGGCCCTCAGCGAGAACCGGCGCAGCGGCGGACGCCTCCTCGACCTCGCCAACGGCCTCGCCGCGCCCCTGCGCGCCATGCACGCGGGCGTGGAAGCCCTCCGCCCGGCCCCCGGCGCCGAGCGCGACGGCCTGGTCCGCTGCGCCCTGCTGGCCACCCACGCCGAGGAGATCGCCTGGCTCGCCGACTCGATCGCCCATCTGGTGCGCACCGGCAAGGCACCCGGCGAGATCGCCGTCCTGTGCCGTACGGCCACCGACTTCGCCGAGATCCAGGGCGCCCTGGTCGCCCGTGACGTCCCGGTCGAGGTGGTCGGCCTGTCCGGGCTGCTCCACCTGCCCGAGATCGCCGACCTCGTCGCCGTGTGCGAAGTCCTCCAGGACCCGGGGGCCAACGCCTCCCTGGTGCGGCTGCTGACCGGCCCGCGCTGGCGGATCGGCCCGCGCGATCTCGCCCTCCTCGGCCGCCGGGCGCGGCTGCTCGTCGCCCACGCGCGCGGGGACGCCGACGACGACCCGGACCGCAGGCTCGCCGAGGCGGTCGAAGGCGTCGACCCGGCCGAGGTGGTCTCCCTGGCCGACGCGCTCGACACGTTCCTGGAGGGCTCCCCGGACGGCCAGGACGACGGGCTGCCGTTCTCGCCTGACGCGCGCGTGCGCTTCGCCCGGCTCGCCGCCGAACTGCGCGACCTGCGCCGTTCCCTGTCCGACCCGCTGATGGACGTCCTGCACCGGGTGCTGGCCGTCACCGGCCTGGAGGTGGAGCTCTCGGCGTCCCCGCACGCGCTGGCCGCCCGCCGCCGCGAGACCCTCTCGAACTTCCTGGACGTCGCCGCCTCCTTCGCCGCGCAGGAGAGCGAGGCCACCCTGCTGGCCTTCCTCGGCTTCCTGCGCACCGCCGCCCAGTACGAGAAGGGCCTCGACAACACGCTGCCCGGCGGCGAGAACACCGTCAAAGTGCTCACCGCCCACCGGTCCAAGGGCCTGGAGTGGGACGTCGTGGCGGTCCCCGGCCTGGTCACCGGCGCCTTCCCCAGCAGCCAGGGCCGGGAGAAGTGGACCAGCCAGGGCAAGGTGCTGCCGCACGCCCTGCGCGGCGACGCCGCCACCCTGCCCGACGTGGACGACTGGGACGCGCGGTCCATGAAGTCCTTCCACGAGGCCATGAAGGACCACCAGCACACCGAGGAGCTGCGCCTCGGCTACGTCACCTTCACGCGGCCGCGCTCCCTGCTGCTCGGATCCGGCCACTGGTGGGGCCCGAGCCAGAAGAAGCCCCGCGGCCCCTCCGCGTTCCTGGAGGCGCTGTACGACCACTGCGCGGCCGGGCACGGCGAGATCGAGGTCTGGGCGGAGAAGCCGGGGGAGGACGAGGAGAACCCCGCGCTGCTCCAGGGTGCCGCCGACCAGGCGTGGCCCCTGCCGCTGGACGAGACGGCCCTGGCCCGCCGCCGGGCCGCCGCGGCGACGGTACTGGCTCACTTGGACAGCCTTGCCGGCCTCGCCGGTTCCGCCGCCGCGGACGGCCCCCGCGCGGACGCCGCCCACGGGGCTGGCCCGGCCCACCCGGCCGCCGCCGTACACGACCCGGACTCCCGGGACGACCCGGACTGGCCCCCGCCCCCGGAGGACGACGAGCCGCCCTACGACGAGGAACCGCTCTACGACGACGAACCGCCCTACGACGAGGACGTGCCCTACGACGAGGACGTGCCCGCGGCGGACGCCCCCGGCGGCCACGGGCTGCCCGGGGACCCCGGCGATCCCGGTGTCGCCGGTGAAATCGGTGACCCCGGCGACACCGGTGACCGGGACTCCTGGAACACGGACCGCCCCACCGTCCCGCACCAGGTCACACCGGTGGACGGCCACATCGCCGCACCGCTGCCGCCCCCGCACCCGGCCGCCGCACCGGCCCCCGAAACCCTCCCGGGCCAGGGAAGCCCCTCGCAGCCCCGGCGCCTCACCCCGGAAGAGGCCCGCACCGTCACCTCCTGGGACCGCGACCTCGACGCGCTCGCCGGAGAGCTGCGGCGTTCCCGGCAGAGCGTCACCGACGTCCTCCTGCCGACCACCCTGACCGCCACACAACTGCTGCGCCTGGCGGCCGACCCGGACGCCTTCGCGGCGGAACTCGCGCGCCCCATGCCGCGCCCCCCGCAACCCGCCGCACGCCGGGGCACCCGCTTCCACGCCTGGATCGAGACCCGCTTCGAGGCGCTCACGCTGCCCCTGCTGGAGCCCGAGGAGCTGCCCGGCGCGGAGGAGACCGAGATCGCCGACGAACGCGACCTGGAAGCCCTCAAGGAGGCCTTCGAGCGCACCGAGTACGCCCACCGCACCCCTCATCGTGTCGAGGCACCCTTCCAGCTGGAGATCGCGGGCCGGGTCGTCCGCGGCCGGATCGACGCCGTCTACAAGGAGGGCGACGGCGAGGCGACGGCGTACGAGATCGTGGACTGGAAGACGCACCACTCGCACACCGCGGACCCGCTCCAGCTCGCCGTGTACCGGCTGGCCTGGGCCGAGCGGCACGGACTGCCCCTGGAGCGGGTCGGAGCCGCGTTCGTGTACGTCCGCAGCGGCGAGGTGGTCAGACCGCGGAACCTGCCGGACCGGGCCGCGCTGGAACGTCTCCTGCTGGACGAGCCCGAGGACGGGTAGGGCTCTGCGGGCGGCGGCCCCGCGGACGGGCAGCCGGACCGGCACCGGGGTCCCGGCGCAGTGTGACGAACCGCCCGAACGGGATGGCACCGAGTGCCGATAGGCTCGGGAGCATGAGCCAGACCCCGGACAGCGTCGTCCGTACGTACATCGAGCAGCACCGCGCCGCCTTCCTCGACGACCTCGCCGAGTGGCTGCGCATCCCCTCCGTGTCGGCCCAGCCCGACCATGCGCCCGATGTACGGCGCAGCGCCGACTGGCTCGCCGCCAAGCTCCGGGACACCGGCTTCCCCACCGCCGAGGTCTGGCCGACACCGGGCGCCCCGGCCGTCTTCGCCGAGTGGCCCGCCGCCGACCCGGGCGCCCCCACGGTCCTGGTCTACGGACACCACGACGTACAGCCCGCCGCCCGCGAGGACGGCTGGCACAGCGAGCCCTTCGAGCCGGTCGTCCGGGACAACCGGCTCTACGCGCGCGGGGCGGCCGACGACAAGGGCCAGGTGTTCTTCCACACACTCGGGGTGCGCGCCCACCTCGCGGCCACCGGCGCCACCGCCCCGGCCGTCCACCTCAAGCTGCTGATCGAGGGCGAGGAGGAGTCCGGCTCCCCGCACTTCCGGGCACTGGTCGAGGAGCGGGCCGACCGGCTCGCCGCCGACACCGTGATCGTCTCCGACACCGGCATGTGGTCCGAGGACACCCCCACGGTGTGCACCGGCATGCGCGGGCTCGCCGAGTGCGAGATCCGGCTGTCCGGCCCGGACCAGGACATCCACTCCGGCTCCTTCGGCGGCGCCGTGCCCAACCCGGCGACCGCCGCCGCCCGTCTCGTGGCCGCCCTGCACGACGAGCACGCGCGCGTGGCCGTCCCCGGCTTCTACGACGGCGTGGTCGAGCTGACCGACCGCGAACGCGAACTCTTCGCCGAGCTGCCCTTCGACGAGGAGCGGTGGCTGCGCACCGCGAAGTCGTACGCCACCCACGGCGAGGCCGGGCACACCACGCTGGAGCGCATCTGGGCCCGCCCCACCGCCGAGGTCAACGGCATCGGCGGCGGCTATCAGGGCCCCGGCAGCAAGACGGTCATCCCGTCCGACGCGATGGTGAAGCTGTCGTTCCGTCTGGTCGCCGGGCAGGACCCCGACCACGTCGAGAAGGCGGTCCGCGCCTGGATCGACGCACAGGTGCCCGAGGGGATCCGGCACGAGACGGAGTTCGGCGCGGCCACGCGTCCCTGTCTGACCCCGCTGGACCACCCGGCCCTGAGGTCCGTCGTCCGTGCCATGGAGCGTGCCTTCGGCACCCCGGTCCGCTTCACCCGCGAGGGCGGCTCGGGACCGGCCGCCGACCTCCAGGAGGTGCTCGGCGCACCTGTCCTCTTCCTGGGCATCTCCGTCCCCTCCGACGGCTGGCACGCCCCCGACGAGAAGGTCGAGCTCGATCTTCTGTTCAAGGGCGTCGAGACCAGCGCGTATCTGTGGGGCGACCTCGCCGAGCACGGGCGCGAGGTGCCCTGACCTGCCGCCGCCGTCCGGGACACCGCCGCGCGCGGGGCACACTGGAAGCGCCGCCCCGCGCCGCGAGGACCCCGTTCGGACCGGTCCCCTCCTGCCGCCCGTCCCGCTGAACCGCCGCCGAATCAACCGTTGCACCGGGGGAGTTGGAAGCACCCGTGACCACCTGGACCGACCACACCGCAGACCGACCCGTCTCGCTCACCGCGCCCAGCGGCATCGACCGGGCCGCCCACCACCGGCTCGACGAGGCATGGCTCGCCGCGGCGTGGAGCCACCCCACGACCCGCTGCTTCGTGGTCTCCGGCGGTCAGGCGCTGATCGACGAGACGCCCGACGGCCGCACCGAGCTGGTGATGACCCCGTCCTTCGAGGCCCCCCTCACCGAGGCGCACCGCTACTTCCTCGGCACCGACGAGGACGGCGTCAGCTACTTCGCCCTCCAGAAGGACTCGCTGCCCGGCCGCATGGACCAGTCCGCGCGCCCGGCGGGCCTGCGCGAGGCCGGCCTGCTGCTGTCACCCCGGGACGCGGGCCTGCTGGTGCACGCCGTGGCCCTGGAGAACTGGCAGCGGCTGCACCGCTTCTGCTCCCGCTGCGGGGAGCGCACCGTGATCGCCGCGGCCGGCCACATCCGCCGCTGCCCGGCCTGCGGCGCCGAGCACTACCCGCGCACCGACCCGGCGGTGATCATGGCGGTCACCGACGACGAGGACCGCATCCTCCTCGGCCGCCAGGTGCACTGGCCCGAGGGGCGCTTCTCGACGCTCGCCGGGTTCGTCGAGCCCGGCGAGTCCATCGAGCAGTCGGTGCGCCGCGAGGTCCACGAGGAGGTCGGCGTCGCCGTCGGCCAGGTCGAGTACGTCGCCAGCCAGCCGTGGCCCTTCCCCTCCAGCCTCATGCTGGGCTTCATGGCCCATGCCACCTCGACCGAGATCGACGTCGACGGCGAGGAGATCCACGAGGCCCGCTGGTTCTCCCGCGAAGAGCTGCGCACGGCCTTCGAGTCCGGCGAGGTCCTGCCGCCCTACGGCATCTCCATCGCGGCCCGCCTCATCGAACTCTGGTACGGCAAGCCCCTGCCGACCAGGAGTGTCGTCTGACCGCGAGCACCGCAGGAAACACGAGAAACACGAGAAGGCGGCCCCCGGCGAACTCGGGGGCCGCCTTCCGACGCGGTCCGGCTCCGCGTCCGGCGGACGCGGCGACAACGACCGGGCTCAGACGCCGATCTTCTGCTTGACCTGCGCCAGCGACGGGTTCGTCAGCGTCGAGCCGTCCTGGAAGAGCACGGTCGGCACCGTCTGGTTGCCGCCGTTCGCCTTCTCGACGAAGGCCGCGGACTCCGGGTCGTGCTCGATGTTGATCTCGGTGTACGCGATGCCTTCGCGGTCCATCTGGCCCTTCAGGCGGCGGCAGTAGCCGCACCACGTGGTGCTGTACATCGTCACAGTGCCCGGCATGTCTCTTGTGCTCCTTCGGCGGGTCGGGGACGTCATCGTCGCAGTGGGGGAACGCGCGCCGCACACCGGGCATTCCCACCGGGGGTATCGGGGGCGGAGCGCACAGCGCCTCGGCGTGACATGGGTCGCATCGGCGTGACACCGGTCGCAGGCGTGACACCGGTCGTATCAGTACGACTGCGAGGGGCTGCCTGTGGACAACCGGCTCACCTGTCTCCCGCGACCTGGCAGCATGGCGGTGTGACAGCAGCAACGCACTCCACCCTCTTCCCGCAGGTACCGGACTCTGCCGACGCGGTGCTCGAAGGGCTCGACCCCGAGCAGCGCGAGGTGGCCACCGCGCTGCACGGTCCGGTGTGCGTACTGGCGGGCGCCGGCACCGGAAAGACCCGGGCGATCACCCACCGGATCGCCTACGGGGTGCGCGCCGGCATCCTCCAGCCCTCGACCGTGCTCGCCGTCACCTTCACCAACCGCGCCGCGGGCGAGATGCGCGGCCGGCTGCGCCAGCTCGGCGCCCAGGGCGTCCAGGCCCGCACCTTCCACTCCGCCGCTCTGCGGCAGTTGCAGTACTTCTGGCCGAAAGCGGTCGGCGGCAGCATGCCCCGCCTCGTCGACCGCAAGATCCAGCTCGTCGCGGACGCGGCCGCCGCCTGCCGTGTCCGGCTGGACCGGGGCGAACTGCGCGACGCCGCCGCGGAGATCGAATGGGCCAAGGTCACCCAGACCGTCCCGGCCGACTACGCCCTCGCAGCCGCGAAGGCCGGCCGCGACACCCCGCGCGACGCCGCCGAGCTCGCCCAGCTGTACTCCGTCTACGAGGACCTCAAGCGCGACCGCTCGGTCATCGACTTCGAGGACGTCCTGCTGCTCACCGTCGCCATCCTCCAGGACCGGCGTGACGTCGCCGAACAGATCCGCGCCCAGTACCAGCACTTCGTGGTGGACGAGTACCAGGACGTCAGCCCGCTCCAGCAGCGACTGCTGGAGCTGTGGCTGGGGGAGCGGGACAGCCTGTGCGTCGTCGGCGACGCCAGCCAGACGATTTATTCGTTCACGGGAGCAACCCCCGACCACCTGCTCGACTTCCGCGCCCGCCATCCCGGCGCCACCGTCGTCAAGCTGGTCCGCGACTACCGCTCCACCCCTCAGGTGGTTCACCTCGCCAACGGACTGCTCGCCCTGGCCCGGGGCCGCGCCGCCGACCACCGGCTGGAACTGGTCTCACAGCGCCCTGCGGGCCCCGAGCCGGAGTACACCGCGTACGCGGACGAGCCCGCCGAGGCCGAGGGCGCGGCCCGCCGCATCCGTGACCTCATCGCCTCCGGCGTCCCGGCGAGCGGGGTCGCGATCCTCTTCCGTACGAACGCCCAGTCGGAGACCTATGAGCAGGCTCTCGCGGACGTCGGGGTGCCCTACCAGCTGCGCGGCGCCGAGCGCTTCTTCGACCGCCCCGAGGTCCGCAAGGCCGGTATCGCCCTGCGGGCCGCCGCCCGCTTCGGCGGCAACGACGCCCTCCTCGACGACACCGTCGACCTGCCCTCGCAGGTGCGGGCCGTGCTGTCCGGGGAGGGCTGGACCCCGCAGCCCCCGGCGGGTTCGGGCGCCGTCAGGGAGAGCTGGGAGTCGCTGGCCGCGCTGGTGAACCTCGCGCGGGACTTCGCCGCGGCTCGCCCCGGTGCCACCCTGAGCGACCTGGTGGCCGAGCTGGACGAGCGTGCCAGCGCCCAGCACGCCCCCACCGTCGAGGGCGTCACCCTGGCCTCCCTGCACTCGGCCAAGGGCCTGGAGTGGGACGTCGTCTTCCTGGTCGGCGTCGCCGAGGGCATGATGCCGATCACCCACGCCAGGACCGACGAGCAGATCGAGGAGGAGCGCCGCCTGCTCTACGTGGGCGTCACCCGCGCCCGTGCGCGGCTGTTCGTCTCCTGGTCGCTGACCCGCACGCCCGGCGGCCGCCCCAACCGCCGCCCGAGCCGCTTCCTGGACGGACTGCGTCCGGGCACGGCCGGCGCGACCGGGCAGGGCGCCGCGGGCGCCGTCGGGGGGATCGAGCGCGGGACCGCCCCGGCCGCGGGGGCGGCCCGTGCGGCGGGCGCCGTCCCCCGGCGCACCCAGCGCGTCCCGGCCCGCTGCCGGGTCTGCGGCCGCACCCTCACCGACGCCGGTGAGATGAAGCTGATGCGCTGCGACGACTGCCCCTCCGACATGGACGAGGGCCTGTACGAGCGGCTGCGCGAGTGGCGGGAGGAGCAGGCGCGGCTCAGCGGGCAGCCCGCCTTCTGCGTCTTCACCGACCGGACGCTGATGGCGATCGCCGAGACCGCGCCCGAGGACGCGCGCGAGCTGGCACGCATCCCCGGTGTGGGGACGCGCAAGCTGCGCCGCCACGGGGCCGATGTTCTCGCCATCTGCGCAGGCCAGGAGCCCACGGACGAAGAGATCGACAACTGATACGAACTCGTCGGAAAAATAGTTTGCGCATGCCCCGGCAATCCCCATAGGTTCTTGGTCACGGGGACAGCGGCCTTCCTGAGGCCCTGATTCCGTGTTGTACTTGCATATCCGTACGGGCTGGTTCACCCCAGTCCCCCAGACGCCGAGAGGAGGCGAGTCCAGTGATCAGCATCAAGAGCAGCTTCTTCAGCACCGCCAAAATGACCGATCGCTCGGTCGCTTCCCTGTGCATGCTCGGCGTCTCGGACCAGGGCACCGGTGTGTCCGGCGTTCGCGCCGCGCGTCCGGCGTCCTCCCTGTCTCTCGCGGGTCTCCCTGTCCGCGAGGGCAATGAGCGACCGACCGAGGCACTGGAAGCAGTAGTGGCACAGGCCCGCGCCTATGCCTTTACGGCGGCCGGTGCCGGTATCCGGAAGCAGACGACGCACCACCACCAGATGTGGGCCTTCCGTGGGCCAGAACCCTGGAGTGATCCAGCCTGATCGTCGATCAGGCCGGCGCCTTCAGGGCCGCGGAACCCCACCCGGGATCCGCGGCCCTTCTGTTTTCCCCGAACGGGGACGACGGACCGAAGGGGCCTCGGGACAAGAAAAGAACCCGGTACCCAGCCGACACCCGGCCGACCCGGCCGGACCGACCAGACGAGGAAACACCAACCGTGCAACTCGAAGCGCACGCCCCGTCCGTACCGCCTTCCGACACGATCCCCAAGCCTGGTCTCACGGAGGACCCCGCCTTGATCCCCCTCACCGCGCTCACCGCGCTCGACGACGCCATCGAGAACCTCGGCGTGCCCGTCCCCTGCCGCTCCTACGACCCGGAGGTCTTCTTCGCCGAGTCGCCGGCGGACGTGGAGTACGCCAAGTCCCTGTGCCGCACCTGCCCGCTGATGGAAGCCTGCCTCGCGGGCGCCAAGGAGCGGCGCGAGCCCTGGGGCGTCTGGGGTGGAGAGCTGTTCGTCCAGGGCGTTGTCGTCGCCCGGAAGCGGCCCCGTGGCCGTCCGCGCAAGAACCCGGTTGCGGCATGAACATCCCAGGAACGATCGATCGCCCCCTCACGCACGACCCCCAGAAGCAGGCCCCGATGAAGCCGTCCGTCCCCAGCGAGCCCGCAGGCTCCGCCACCGAAGACGTCACCACCACCGGCGCGAACGACTCGCGTCAGAACAGGACCCGCGAGATGCAACTCATCCCAGAAGCCATGGCTCGTGCGCATATGCAGGAGCGGCTGCACGAGGCGGACCGCGAGCGCCACGCCCTGCGCGTGGTGGCCGCCCGCCGGATGCAGCGCCGTGCCGAGCGCGCCTCACGGCGTGCCCGTCGCGCGCTCGCCATGGCGGTCATGCACTGATCCGCCCACACCGCGCGGCGGTGACCTCCCGGCCGGGAGGTGAGCTCGATGCCCGCGGGGGCCGGTCCGTCCGTACGGACCGGCCCCCGCGGTGCGTTGTCCCCGCGCTCTGCCGGAGCGGAGGTATCGTCGCCGGGTGACGCGTCCTCCCGGAGACCCCGACCACGGCGGCGGGCACGCACCGCGCCCGTCCGTGAGCTGTGCGCACTGCGGCACCCCGGCGGACGAACCGCCTCCCACCTGGACCTGCTCCGTCGAGGACGGTGTCCGCCGCTACTTCTGCGACGCCTGCTCCCGCGCACACCTCAGGTCGATCGAGGGACGGCTCGACTCCGCCCGGTGGTGACCGCGGACACCGGCCGCCCTCCCGCGCGGACCTGACCCGGGCCCGCCGGGACCTGACCGGTCACACCTCGGCGGCGGCCTCCTCGTCCTCCATCGCGGTGACGAAGCCCGGCAGCCACTCCTCCAGCTCGTCCCGCAGCCGGACGGTGGCGCCCAGCTGGCACAGCACACCGATCGTGCTGAGCGTCACCCGGTGGATCAGCAGGTAGGACGGGGGCAGATTGAGCCGCTTGCCCAACTGGTAGGCGGGCGAGCGGATGTCGGCGACACGGGCCGCCTGGCTGCGCATCCAGCCGTGGGTGAAGGTGAACTCGTCCGCCTGGGCCGGCTCGATGATCGGCAGCAGGTAGTCCAGCACGGCGTCCGGATCCAGGTCGACCGTCTCCTTGACGAAGCCCTCCGCGCGCAGCATGTCGTAGACGGCCTCGGCCTCGCCGTCCAGGGTCATCCGCAGGGAGGCGCCGATCGGCTCCGGCAGGCCGCCGGGCAGCCGGTCGACGGTGCCGAAGTCCAGGACGCCGAGCCGCCAGTCCTCCGCACCGTCCGGGCCGCCGGGGAGCAGGCGGAAGTTGCCCGGATGCGGGTCGGCGTGCAGCAGTCCGGTGCGGGCCGGGCCGGAGAACAGGAAACGGGCGAGCAACTGCCCGGCGCGGTCGCGCTGCTCCTGGGTGCCGTCCGCGATCACCTCGGCCAGCGGGACACCGTCGATCCACTCGGTGACCAGGACCTGCTCGCACTGGTGGATCACCGCCGGGACCAGGACGTCGGGATCCTGCGCGAACTCCTCCGCGTGCGCCTGCTGGGCCTGGGCCTCCAGGCCGTAGTCCAGTTCCTCGGAGACGCGGTCGCGCAGTTCGGTGATCAGGGGCTTGATGTCCATGCCGGGGATCAGCGGTCCCAGCAGCCGGGCGAACCTGCTCAGCTGGCCCAGGTCGGACAGGAGGGCCTCGCCCGCGCCCGGGTACTGCACTTTGACCGCCACCTCGCGGCCGTCGTGCCACACCGCCCGGTGCACCTGCCCGATGGACGCCGCAGCGGCCGGCTTGTCCTCGAACTCCTCGAACAGCGCACGCCAGTCCGTGCCGAGCCGCTCCTCCAGCACCGCGTGCACGGTGCGCGTCGGCATCGGCGGGGCGGCTTCCTGGAGCTTGGTCAGCGCCGCCCGGTAGGGACCCGCGACCTCCTCGGGCAGGGCGGACTCGAAGACGGACAGGGCCTGCCCGAACTTCATCGCCCCGCCCTTCAGCTCCCCGAGCACCTTGAACAGCTGATCGGCGGTGCGCTGCTGGAGCTCCCGGCCGACGATCTCGGCGGACTCGCCGACGATCCGTTTGCCGAGTCCCCAGGTCGCCCTCCCGGCGAAACCGAGCGGGAGCGCGGCGAGCTTGGCGGTCCGGGTGACCGCCTTCCGGGGAAGATCAGACATGCGCCCTCCAAGTCCCAGCAGGCCGCGTCGCTTCCGCCTGACGGCGAGGTGCGGACGACGGCCGTTGCTCAGCCATTGTCGCGCGTGCGCCGCCCTCCTTTGAGGTGTCTTCCACCACGGATTTCCGCGCCGCCCCGCACGGACAGTCCGGATGCGGCCACACCGGGCGCCCGTGCCAGTTCAGCGCGGGCGCGGACACCTCCCAGCGGGCACCGGTGCTGGAGGGTGTCTCCCCGTCCAGGAAGGCGAGCGCGTGGGCCGCCGCCAGCCCGGCCACGGTGGCGGCGAGGGCCAGGTCGCAGGGGCGCACCCGGCGCTGCCGCCCGGACCGCCACTGCGCCACCAGGCGCGGCCAGGTCTCGTCCCGGTCGGTGCGCCCGTGGTGCAGGCACTCGGCGCAGCCGGTCTGTCCGGGCAGGACCAGCGGGCCCACGACTCCCGTGGCCTCCACGATCCCGGCGTACAGATGGGGAGTGCCCGACGCGATCAGCGGAGCCGCCACGGCTGGGTCGGGCGCGTGCACGGCGACGTCGTCGCGCGGGGCGATGACGACCAGCGCGTGCCCGGCCTCGTCCGCCCCGGACGGCGTCCCGGCGGTGCGGCGTTCCGGACGGCCGGGGGCGGCGCGGCGCACGGCACGACGGGCGGCGGCGTCCCGGCGCTCGCCGACGGCCTCGGCGGGCAGCCCGCCCGGGGCCACGTCCCACGGCTCGACGCATCCTCCGTCCAGCACCTCGACCTCGCCGACCCCCGCGCCGGACAGCAGCGCGGCCAGCACGGCGCCCACCCGGCCGGCGCCGCGCACCCGCACCCGCATACCGCGCCGGGCGGCCAGCCGCTCGATCGCCCCGTCCGGCTCCCTGGCCACCACGGACAGCGCGGCGAGATCGGGTGCCAGCCGGTCCATGACCTCCTGCTTCGCCCGCAGCTCCGCTGCCGCCGCGCCGCCGCCCCGGGCGTCGTCCAGCAGGCCCGCGCGGGACAGCCGCCGCACGAGGAGGTCGACGTGCCCCTCGGGCAGATCCATGCGGTGGGCCTCCTCGCGGAGCAGCGGCAGCCCCCGGGTGCCGTTGAGCAGTTCGAGGAAGCTGCCCGTGGCGGTGTCGACCGGCCCCAGGGTCAGCGCGTGCGCGGGTGACATCCCGAACTGCACGGTGTTGAGATCACGCCAGCCGCGCCGCAGCGCGGGTTTCACCATCGGATGCATGAGCGGCCCCCGTAGCCGGATGGACAAACCGGATGGACAAAGGTGAACGAGTGCGATGAGAGAGATGAGTGCGACGAGAGAGATGAGAGAGGAGAAAGCAGGCGGGTCGGTGGAGCCGGTCGGTGCTCCGCCGACGAGTGCCAGCATGCCCGGTCCGGCCCGGCGGTGCGGAAAGTTGTCCACAGGCAGGGGGTATTCGTCATACGAATCGGACCGTCGGTGGGGGATCGGCGCGGAACCGTCCCGGACCCGGGACTTCCGCCGTGCGCACCCGGTAACGTCGGGGCGTGTCCGCCGACCCACTGCACCGTGCCGGAGCGCCGCAGCGCAGCAAGACGAGCCCGCCGCCGAGCGGCTCGGCGGCGAGTCCGATCGAGGTCCGCAGGAGCGCCCGCCGCCGCCGGACCGTCTCCGCGTACCGCGAGGGCGACCGCACCGTCGTGCTCATCCCCGCTCGGATGTCCGAGGCGGAGGAGCGGCGCTGGGTGAACGTCATGCTCGACAAGCTGGCCGCCCAGGAGAGCCGCCGCTCGCTCGGCGACACCGAGCTGGCCGAGCGCGCCGGGCGGCTCTCGGCGCAGTACTACGACGGCCGGGCCCGGCCGGTCTCGGTCCGCTGGGTCACCAACCAGAACACGCGCTGGGGCTCGTGCACCCCGGCGGAGGGCAGCATCCGGCTCTCGCACCGCCTCCAGGGGATGCCCGAGTACGTCGTCGACTACGTGCTGCTGCACGAGCTGGCCCATCTGCTGGTGCCGGGCCACGGCCCCGACTTCTGGCGGCTCCTGGACGCCTATCCGCGCACCGAGCGGGCGCGCGGCTACCTCGAAGGGGTCGCCGCGGCCGCCCGCCTGCCGCACCCGCCGGGCGACCGGGACGAGTGACCGGCCGCCCCCGTCGGGCGCGCGGCACGTGATCCCTCCGGGCGGCGCGGCACCGTGCGCCACGGCCGGGCGGGGATTGTGTACCGGGTCTGTACCGGCTTGGTCGGGTGTCGGAGTTTGCCGTTAGCCTGGCGCGACGCACTCGCACTCGGGATGGGGGACGGTCGTTACGTATGCCCAGGGAATTCCAACGCGGCCACAAGGCCAGGATCAGTGACCTGACCGCGGGCACGGATCTGTACGTGGGCGTACAGATCTCCGGCCCCGGACTGACCTTCGACATCAGCTGCTTCGGCCTCGACGCCGAGGAGAGGCTCTCGGACGACCGGTACTTCGTCTTCTTCAACCAGCCGAAGTCCCCGGAGGAGGCCATCCAGCTGCTGGGCGCGCAGGCCGGTGACACGGAGTCCTTCAGGGTCACGCTCGACCGGATCCCGCCGGGGATCCAGAAGCTGTCCTTCACGGCGACCCTCGACGGCGCCGGGCAGATGTCGCAGGTGGCCCCCGGTTACCTGCGCATCGTGGCGGGCGGCGAGGAGGTGGGCCGGTACTCCTTCACCGGTGCCGAGTTCTCCACCGAGCGGGCCGTGATGCTGGGCGACATCTACCTCAAGGACGTCTGGCGGTTCGCCGCGGTCGGACAGGGGTTCGACGGCGGCCTGGAAGCGCTGCTGAAGAACTTCGGCGGTGAGGTGCTGGAGGAAGAGGCACCCGCCCCGGCCCCGGCACCGGCCCCGCAGCAGGCACCGCCGGCCGCGGCCCCGGGCTTCGCCCCGCCCGCCCAGTCCGCCGCCCCGCCCGCCTTCGGAGCCCCCGGCGCGGCACCGGCACCCGCGGCTCCCGCACCGGCGCCCGCACCCGCCCCACCGGCGCCCGCTCCGGCCCCCGCGCCCGCTCCGGCCCCCGCGCCCGCTCCGGCCCCCATGCCGCAGCCCGCCGCCCAGGGCTTCGCGCCGCCCCCGGGCTCGACCCCGCCGCCCCCCGGCCCCCCGGCTCCGGCGCCCGCCCCCTCGGTGCACGCCGCGCCGACCATCATCGCGCCCATGGCCCCGCCCGGAGGCACTGTCCCGCCGCCGGCCCCGGCCCCCGCGCCGTACGGGCACCCCGGCCAGCAGCCGCCGTACGGCCAGCAGGTCCCGGGCTACGGCCAGCCCCCGGCCGCCCACGCGCCGGTCGCGCCGCCCGGATACGGCCAGCCCCCGATGCCGCCCGGCTACGGGCAGCAGCCCCCCTACGGACAGCAGCCGCCGTTCGGGCAGGTGCCCGGCCAGCCCGCGCCCTACGGCGCACCGCAGGCCGCCGCGCAGGCTCCGCAGGGCGCCGGGGTGGCCGCCGCGCTCCAGCAGTTCAAGGAGACGCCCACCGGCCAGCGCTGGACCCTCCAGAACGGCAAGCTGATCCGCGCCGACCTCGGCACGGGCGGCCAGCCCGTCCTGGCCCGGCAGGGCAGCATGGTCCTCTATCAGGGCAAGGTCGACTTCAGCTACAAGGGCGCGGGTTTCGCGGGCCGTATCGTCGGCAACGCCACCGGCCAGGAGATGCAGCTCATGCGCTGCACCGGCCAGGGACAGGTGTTCCTCGCCGAGAACTCCGCCCATCTGCACCCGGTCGAGCTCCAGGGCGACGCGATCTGCGTCTCCGCGGAGAACGTCCTCGCCTTCGACGAGAGCCTCCAGTACGAGGTCCGCCGCATCGAAGGGCACGGCATCCCCGGCGGTGCCCTGTTCACCATGCAGTTCCAGGGCACCGGCACCGTGGTCGTCAAGACGCACGGCACGCCGGTCGTCCTGCCGGTCACCCCGACGACGTTCGTCGACTCCAACGCCGTCGTCGCCTGGTCCGCCGCTGCGCAGGTGATCGTCTCCAGCCAGGTGCGCATGCGCCGCAACGCCTACCCGGGCCACACCGGGGAGGGCGTCAACCTCCAGTTCCGGGCCGCGCCCGGCAACTTCGTCGTCGTCCAGCCCTACGAGGTCTGAGGGAGCCCGTCATGAACCAGCCGCTCGCGGGCTACGCCCCCGCACCCGTCACCGCCCGCATGGAGAACCACGGCAGCCACATGCTGAAGGTCGCCATGCAGACCGGCAACGACCTCTTCGCGCGCGTGGGCTCGATGGTCGCCTACGAGGGGTTCGTGCAGTACGAGCCCAACCCGCCGGCCGTGCGCCAGATCGCCCGTGACTGGATCACCGGCGAGGGCGCGCCCCTGATGAAGTGCACCGGCGACGGTCTGCTCTACCTCGCCGACTACGGCGCCGACGTCGTCGTCATCAACCTGGGCGGCGACGCGATCTCCGTCAACGCCACCAACCTGCTCGCCTTCGACGCGCACCTCCAGTGGGGCGTCGAGCGGGTCAAGGGGCTGGCGAAGTTCGCCGGACAGGGCCTGTGGAACACCAAGATCTCCGGGCAGGGCTGGGTCGCGCTCACCTCCCGGGGCAAGCCGATCGTCGTCGACTGCGGCGGCGGGGAGAACGAGACCTACGTCGACCCGGACGCCCTGGTCGCCTGGTCGCCGAACCTCAAGGTGAAGGGCAAGCGCAGCTTCAAGGCGCAGTCCCTGATCGGACGGGGCAGCGGTGAGGCGTACCAGATGGCGTTCTCCGGGCAGGGCATCGTCGTCGTGCAGCCCAGCGAGGACAGCACGGACCGCCTCCGGGTCCGGGGCTGAGGGGGAGAGAAGGACAATGCAGAGCCCGCTTTTCGCCTTCAACGACGTCCAGACCCAGGACCGCTGGGGCCTCCAGAACAAGCAGATGCTGCGTGTCGTCATGGAGGGCCACGACGACATCCTCGCCCGCAAGGGCACGATGGTCGCCTACCAGGGCATGGTCGAGTTCGACGCCGAGTACCAGAGCAGCAACCAGGGGCACGCGCGTGCCTACACGGGCGAGGGCCTCGACCTGATGCGCTGCCACGGGCAGGGCACCGTCTACCTGGCCAATCTCGGCCAGTACGTGCACATCATGGACATCGAGCAGGACGGCCTCACCGTCGACAGCAGCTATGTCCTGGCGATGGACTCCTCGCTGCACCACGAGGTGATCGCCGTCGACAGCATGTACGGCATCTCCGGCTCCGGGAAGTACCAGCTCAACATCACCGGACACGGCAAGGTGGCCCTGATGACCTCCGGGGCGCCGCTGATGATGCAGGTGACGCCCGACAAGTACGTCAACTGCGACGCCGACGCGATCGTCGCCTGGTCCACCGGGCTGCGCGTGCAGATGCAGGCCCAGACGCACTCCTCGGGGGTGTGGCGGCGCCGCGGCAACACCGGCGAGGGCTGGGAGCTGAGCTTCATGGGCAGCGGCTACGCGCTCGTCCAGCCCAGTGAGCTGCTGCCGCCGCAGAACGCGGCGATCGGGCAGGGCCTCGCCGCGCAGTTCGGCATGGGGCAGCAGGGCGCCCGGGGGCAGAACCAGGGCAACGCCTGGAGCTGAGCCCGGCCCGAGCGTCGGACAAGCCCGAGCGTCGGACAGAAGAGTGAACGCAGGTAAGGGGCGACCACCCTAGTGGTCGCCCCTTACCTGCGTCTCCGCCTCAGAGCCGGGCGCGCGTGGCCTCCAGCAGCCGGACGACCGAATCGTCCGCGACGCCGCCCACCTCGTCGTAGGCGAACCAGCGCAGGTCCAGCGATTCCTCGCTGATCGCCTCGACGGCCCCGGGCGGGGCGATCGCGGCGTACTGCACGTCGAGGTGCCAGGCGCACGGGGTGAGGTGCCGGTCCAGGCGGACCGGGCCGCCGGGCAGCAGGGAGAGCCCCGGGATGCCCGACTCCTCGGTCCCCTCCCGCAGCGCGGCCTGTGCCAGGGTGGCGTCCTCCGGCTCGCAGTGGCCGCCCATCTGGAGCCACATCCGCAGCTTCTTGTGCAGGGTCAGCAGCACCCGGCCGCGTCCGGGGTCGACCACCAGCGCGCTCGCCGTGATGTGCCCGTCCCCGCACGCCTTCCACAGGCCGTCCGGGTGAGCGGCCAGATGGTCCAGATAGATCTGGCGCAGCTCCGTCTGGTCCTCGTAGCCCTTCAGCACGAGGACCGTGTCGTCGAAGAGGCTCACTCGGTGCCGTCGTCCTTGCCGTCGCCGTCGCCGTCCTCGGGGGCCCTGCCCTCGCCCGGGTCCTTCTTGTGCAGGTCGGGCTTGCCGCTCGCCGCCTCGCCGAGCATCTTGTCCAGCTCGGAGAAGTCCAGCTGCTCGCGGTGGACGAAGCCGTCCGGGTCGTCCAGGTCGGCGGCGGTCGGGAGCATGTCCGGGTGGGCCCACAGGGCGTCCCGGCCCTCGACCCCGCGCGCGTCCGTGAGCGAGGCCCACAGGCGGGAGGCGTCGCGCAGGCGGCGCGGACGCAGTTCGAGACCGATCAGCGTGGCGAACGTCTGTTCGGCGGGGCCGCCCGAGGCGCGGCGGCGGCGCAGCGTCTCGCGCAGCGCGTCCGCGGACGACAGACGGGGCTTGGCGGCGGCGTGCACCACCGCGTCCACCCAGCCCTCCACGAGCGCCAGAGCGGTCTCCAGCCGCGCCAGGGCGGCCTTCTGCTCCGGCGTGTCCTCCGGCTGGAACATGCCCTGCTGGAGGGCGTCCTGCAACTGCTCCGGGTTCTGCGGGTCGAACTGGCCGACCACGTCCTCCAGCTTGGCGGTGTCGACCTTGATCCCGCGCGCGTACCCGTCGACCGCGCCGAACAGGTGCGAGCGCAGCCACGGGACGTGCGCGAACAGGCGCTGGTGGGCGGCCTCGCGCAGCGCCAGGTACAGGCGCACCTCCTCCTGGGGCACGCCGAGGTCCTTGCCGAACTTCTCGACGTTCACCGGGAGCAGCGCGGCCTTGCCGGCCGGGGCGAGCGGCAGACCGATGTCGGTCGAGCCGACGACCTCGCCGGCCAGCACGCCCACGGCCTGCCCGATCTGCGTACCGAACATGGCGCCGCCCATGGAGCGCATCATGCCGATCAGCGGACCGGCCATGGCCTGCATCTCCTCGGGCAGCACCTCGCCCATGGCGTTGCCGACGCGCTCGGCGACCGGGTCGACCAGCTCCTGCCACGCCGGGAGGGTCGCCTCGACCCACTCCGCGCGGGACCAGGCCACCGTGGAGGCGGCACCGGAGGGCAGGGAGGTGGCGTCGTCCAGCCACAGGTCGGCCAGGCGGACGGCCTCCTGGACGGCGGTGCGCTCGGCGGGGCCGACGCTGGCGTCCTTGGTGCCGTCCGACGTGCCCTGGGCGACCGTCTGGCGGGCGATCTGCTTGGCCATGTCCCAGTTCACCGGGCCGCCCTCGTAGGAGAGCATCTGGCCGAGCTGCTGGAAGGCGGCGCCCAGGTCGGTGGGGTTCAGCGACCCGAACATCGCCGCGAGCGGATTGTCGGCGCCGGGCCCGCCAAAGCCTCCGGCTCCGGGCAGCCCGAAACCGAACGGGTTGGCCGGTCCCTGCCCACCACCGCTCTCCTGGTCCTTCTTCTTGCCCTCGTCGCCGTCGTCCGGCTCCTCCGGCGGAAGGCCGAATCCGAATGGGGTGTCACTCACGGGGTTCCTCGGCTGGTAAGGCCACCGGTTCTCTCCGGCGGCGCGGCTGCCCGACAACACCACCCAGCCTAGACACCGCGAGCGGTTCGGGCCTCGGTGCTTCGCCGACAGAACGCCTGCGGCAGGATGGATGCCACCTGGTACGTACGCGTCATTCGCGCCCGTATGGAAGACAACCGCTGGAGACGCCCGGTGAGTTCCCCAGATCCACAGGTTCGCGCAGCGCGAAACCATGAGAACACGCCCGCCGCGCGCGGGCCCGTCGTCGCGGTCACCGGAGCCGCGAGCGGTGTCGGCGCCCTGCTCACCGAGCGGCTGGCCGCCTCCGCCGAGGTCCGGCAGGTCATCGCCATCGACGAACGGCGCGGGGAGTGCGCGCAGGCGCAGTGGCACGTCCTGGACGTGCGCGACCCCGCCATCGCGGAGCGGCTGCGCGGCGCCGACGTCGTGGTGCACCTGGCGCTCGACCTCGATCTGGAGAGCGACCCCGCCGCCCGCAGCGCCTACAACGTCCGGGGCACGCAGACGGTGCTGACGGCCGCTGCGGCGGCCGGGGTGCACCGGGTGGTGCTGTGCACCTCCGCGATGGTCTACGGGGCGCTGCCGGAGAACGAGCTGCCGCTGTCCGAGGACGCCGAGCTGCGCGCGACCGCCGAGGCCACCGGTGTCGGCGACCTGCTGGAGATCGAGCGGCTGGCCCGGCGCGCCCCCCGCGCGCACCCCGGCCTCAATGTGACCGTGATGCGCCCGGCCGTCCTGGTCGGCGGCACCGACACCGCGCTGACCAGGTACTTCGAGTCGCCGCGGCTGCTGGTGGTGGCCGGGTCCCGGCCGGCCTGGCAGTTCTGCCATGTCGAGGACCTGTGCAGCGCGCTGGAGTACGCCGTGCTGGAGAAGGCCGACGGCGAGCTGGCCGTGGGCTGTGACGGCTGGCTGGAGCAGGAGGAGGTCGAGGAGCTGAGCGGGATCCGGCGCATGGAGCTGCCGTCGGCGGTCGCGCTGGGCGCGGCGGCCCGGCTGCACCGGATCGGGCTCACCCCGTCCCCGGCCGGTGACCTGGCGTACACGATGTACCCCTGGGTGGTGAGCGGCAGCCGCCTGCACGACGCCGGATGGCGGCCGAAGTGGACCAACGAGGAGGTCCTCGCGGAGCTGCTGGAGGAGGTCGCCGGGCGGCACACGGTGGCCGGGCGGCGGCTCGGGCGCAAGGACGCGACGGCGGCCGGGGCCGCGGGCGCGACGGTCGCGCTGCTGGGCGCCGCGGCGGTGGTGCGGCGGGCACGCAAGGCCCGCCGCCGCATCTGAGCGACCCGCGCCCGGCCGGGCGGGCCGTCGGCCGGTCGTAGGAGGCTCCAACCTCCACGCGCGCGTGCCGGGCGATCACGCTATTCCGCGTCCTCGCGCGCGTGCGGCACGATGGAGAGCATGGCACCCACCACCGATCACCCCGGCGAGTACACCGCCGACGACCCCATCAAGCTCATCGGCGTCCGGGACACCGCGCTCTCCCTGGACGAGGTCTTCCGGGCGCTCGGCGACGCGGCGGCCGGGGGGACGGCGCTGTTCGTGGGGACCGTGCGCAACCACGACGGGGGCGCCGACGTCGACGGGCTGGGGTACTCCTGCCACCCCAGCGCCGAGGAGGAGATCCGGCGCGTCGCCGAGAAAGTGGTGGCCGAGTACCCGGTGCGGGCCCTGGCCGCCGTGCACCGGGTGGGCGATCTGGGGATCGGGGACCTCGCCGTGGTCGTCGGCGTGTCGTGCCCGCACCGCGCCGAGGCGTTCGCCGCCTGCCGGAAGCTGATCGACGACCTCAAGCACGAGGTGCCGATCTGGAAGCACCAGCGGTTCTCCGACGGCACCGAGGAGTGGGTCGGCGCCTGCTGAGCCCGGAGCGCCGCAACCGGAGACCCCCTCGGCCCCGGCGTCGCTCCCGCGCCCGGCCCCGCTTGCGTAACCGGCCCCCTGGCCCGAGCGTTGTCAGTGCGGATGGTTAATCTGCTGATCAGTCGGTCGGGATCGGTCGATCGGGGTAGGGAGGTCGGCGTGGGAGCACTCGCCTGGTTGCTGATACCGGTGGTGGCGGGGATAGCCGCCGGGCTGTGGGGGAGCTGGGCGAACCGGACCCGCAGAATCCGCAGCGACGGGCCCGAACTGGACGGCTACGCCCGGTTCCGCGAGGCCATGGAGCGGTCCACCTCCGGCACCTGACCGGACCCCGCGGCGGCCCTGACGGTGCGCCGACAGCCCGGTCCCGTACTGTCGTGTCATGCCACGCCGCACCGCGACGATGCTCGCCTCCACCCTGATGCTGATCGCGCTCCTGTGCGCGGGAGTGTTCCTCCAGGTGCCGTACTCGGAGATGTCCCCGGGACCGACGGTCAACACCCTCAGCGACCACGACGGCGAGCCGGTGCTTCAGATCGACGGGCACAAGACGTACCCGACGGACGGCCATCTCAACATGACGACCGTGCGGGTCACCAGCCCGGACTACCGGATGAACCTCGTGGAGGCCGTCTACGGCTGGCTGGCCCACGACAACAGGATCGTCCCGCACGACACGCTCTACCCGGACGGCAAGACGGAGGAGCAGTCGACCCAGGAGAACGCCGAGGAGTTCAGCCAGTCCCAGGAGAGCGCCAAGGTCGCCGCCCTGAAGGAGCTGGGCATCCCGGTGCAGAGCTGGGTGATCGTGGCCACCGTGGTCAAGGACAGCCCGGCGCAGGGCAGGCTGCACGCCGGTGACGTCATCAAGGCGGTGGACGGCACCCCCGTCAAGCAGCCCTCCGACGTGGCGGGGCTGGTCACCAAGCACAAGCCGGGCGAGAAGACCGTCTTCACCATCGTGCCCGCCAAGGACCAGGCCGCCGCCGAGAAGGCGCACAAGACAGCGACGGCCACCAAGGACGTGACGATCACGACCGCGCGGTCCCACGACGGGGGCGCCCAGCGGGCCGTCGTCGGCATCTCGCCGGGGACCGACCACACCTTCCCGTTCACGATCGACATCAAGCTCGCGGACGTCGGCGGACCCAGCGCGGGTCTGATGTTCGCCCTCGGCATCTACGACAAGCTCACCCCGGGCAGCCTCACCGGCGGGAAGTTCGTGGCCGGGACCGGGACGATCGACGACGACGGCAAGGTGGGCCCGATCGGCGGCATCGAGCTGAAGACCATCGGCGCGCGCGACAAGGGCGCCCAGTACTTCCTGACGCCCGCCGACAACTGCGCGGCGGCGGCCGCGGACACCCCCTCCGGGCTGACCCTGGTCAAGGTCGGCACCATCGGTGACGCCCTCGGCGCGCTCAAGGACATCCGCTCCGGGAAGACCGCCGATCTGCCGACCTGCTCGGCCAAGGGCTGAGCGGACCGCTCTCGCCCCCCGGCCGCAGGGGCCGCTCTCCGGAGCGGCCCCTCGGGCGATCACTCCTCGAACGTGGCCGCCAGCGCCTCCGCCAGCCCGGGGACCAGCTCCGAGCCGGTGAGGACGTCCGTGGCGGCGTCCTTCTCCCGCAGGCGCAGCGCCGACTCGCGCGCGCCGTCGCGCAGCACCGCGACCGTCATACGGACCTCCTGGCGCTCGGGGTGGGCGGCCACCCACCGGGCGAGCTTCGCCTCGTCGAGGCCCTGCGGGACCTGCGCCTCGGCGGACGGCGGCAGCATCAGGCGCTCCACGGTGAGCGCGCAGCCGGCCACCGCGCCCGGCCAGGCGATGGTGGCGAGGAACTCGTCGAGCGGCCGGTCCGCAGGGACCTCCTCCTGCTCGATCGGGGTGAGACCGGAGGTCTCCTGCTCGTCCTGGAGACCGAGCTGCGCGGCGAGGGCGGGTTCCTCGGACCGCAGCCGCGCGGTGTCGACGAGGGCGAAGAGGCGAGCGGGCTGGTCCCAGCCGAGTCCGGAGGCGTACTCGTCGATCTCGAGGACGGCCCGGGTGAGGGGGTTCGCTGCCATGGGAGTGTTGGACATGGTCACAATCCTGCCTCGTTCCCGGCCGGAATCGGGAACCGAATAAACGGTGAGTAAGTTGCATAGGTGGGCGCCCGTGACCGCGGGCGCTCCGTACGGTCCGCGGACACGGGGGCCAGACGCAACGACAGCGAACCACCAGCGAACTTCGAGGTGCGCACCTTGGCTTTCCAGATGCCGGACCGCGGCGGAGGCCCGTCCGGGCCGCGGATCAGAGTCGGCCGCCCGTCCCGGCGAGCCCGGACCCTGCTGATCGTCCTGGGCGTCCTTGCCGCTCTCGGCATCGCGTTCACGATGTTCGCGGGCTTCTGGACGGACTGGCTGTGGTACCGGTCGGTGCACTATTCGTCCGTGTTCACCACGACGCTGTGGACCAAGGTCGGGCTGTTCCTGGTGTTCGGCCTGCTGATGGCGGCGGCCGTCGGGTTCAACGTCTGGCTGGCGCACCGGCTGCGGCCCCCGCTGAGCGCCATGTCGATGGAGCAGCAGAACCTCGACCGCTACCGGATGGGCATCGCGCCGTACAAGAAGTGGCTGCTGTGCGGGATCACCGCCGTGGTGGGGCTGATCGCGGGGGCCTCCGCCGCGGGCCAGTGGCGCACCTGGCTGCTGTGGGTCAACGGCGTGCCGTTCCACCGGACGGACCCGCAGTTCCACCTCGACATCTCCTTCTACACGTTCGACCTGCCCTGGTACCGCTTCCTGCTGGGCTTCGGCTTCGCCGCCACGATCCTGTCCCTGATCGCCGCGGTGCTGACCCACTACCTGTACGGCGGGCTGCGGATCACCAGCCCCGGTGCGCGGGCCACGGCCGCGGCCACCGGGCACCTGTCGGTGCTGCTCGGCGTGTTCGTCGCGCTGAAGGCGGTCGCGTACTGGCTCGACCGGTACGGGCTGGCGGTCAAGTCCAGCGACTTCAAGGCCACCGACAACTGGACGGGCCTGCGCTACGTCGACGCCAACGCCTATCTGCCGGCCAAGACGATCCTGTTCTGCATCGCGGTGATCTGCGCGCTGCTGTTCTTCGCCACGCTGTGGCGGCGCACCTGGCAGCTCCCGGTGATCGGCTTCGGCCTGATGGTGCTCTCGGCCGTCCTCATCGGCGGCCTGTACCCGGCGATCGTGCAGAAGTTCCAGGTCCAGCCGAACGAGCAGGCCAAGGAAGCGCCGTACGTCGCCAAGAACATCAAGGCGACGCGTGAGGCGTACGGCATCGACCACACCGACGTCTCGGACTACGACGGCACGAGCGGCACCGAGGACAAGTCGACGCTGCGCGGCCAGGTGGACAAGACGGCGAGCGTGCGCATCCTCGACCCGAACATCGTCTCGCCCACGTTCCAGCAGATCCAGCAGATCCGCGGTTTCTACGCGTTCCCGAACAATCTGGACGTCGACCGGTATCCCACCAAGGACGGCAAGGTCCAGGACACGGTCGTCGGTCTGCGCGAGCTGAACTTCGACGGCATCAAGAAGAACTGGATCAACAGCCACTTCCGGTACACCCACGGCTACGGCGTCGTCGCCGCCAAGGGCACCGAGGCCAGCAACGGCGAGCCGGTCTTCACCGAGAAGAACCTGCCCGCCACCGGCGAACTCGGCTCGTACGAGCAGCGCGTCTACTACGGCGAGAAGACCACCACGTACTCGATCGTCGGCGGTCCCCAGAAGGAGATCGACTACTCGAACAACGACGGCGAGACGACCACCAGCTACCAGGGCAAGAGCGGGGTCAGTCTGTCCAGCCCGGTCAACCGGGCCGCGTACGCGCTGGCGTTCGGCGAGCCGCAGATCCTGTACTCCGGCGCCATCGGGGACGGCTCGCGGATCCTGTACAACCGCACGCCCAAGGAGCGCGTCGAGGCGGTGGCACCCTGGCTGACCATCGACGGCGACGCGTATCCGGCGGTGGTGAACAACAGGATCCAGTGGATCGTCGACGCGTACACGACGACCAACGGCTATCCGTACGCCTCGCGCACGACGCTGGGCGACACCACGGCCGACTCGCTGACGTACAACAACAACCAGCGCGCGGTGGTGGCCCAGCAGAACCAGGTCAACTACATCCGCAACTCGGTGAAGGCGACCGTCGACGCCTACACCGGCGAGGTCAAGCTGTACCAGTGGGACACCGAGGACCCGGTCCTGAAGACCTGGATGAAGGCGTTCCCCGAGACGGTGCAGCCGAAGTCGGCCATCTCCCCGCAGCTGATGGACCATCTCCGCTATCCGCAGGACCTGTTCAAGGTGCAGCGCGAACTGCTCACCCGGTACCACGTCCAGGACGCGCAGACCTTCCTCAGCAGCAGCGAGGTGTGGCAGGTACCCGACGACCCGACCAACAAGTCGGGCAACGCGGTGCCGCCGTACTACCTGACGATGAAGATGCCCGGCCAGGATTCGCAGGCGTTCTCGCTCACCACGACGTTCACCCCGAGCGGCCGGGACAACCTGAGCGCGTTCATGGCGGTCGACTCGCAGGCGGGCACGCCCGACTACGGCAAGATCAGAATCCTGAAACCGAAGAGCACGACGGTCGGCGGCCCCAAACAGGTGCAGAGCCAGTTCAACTCCAACTCCTCGCAGAACATCGCCGAGTTCGTGAAACTCATCAGAGGCGGTGACTCGGAGATCGAGTACGGCAATCTGCTGACCATCCCGCTCGACGGCGGATTCCTCTACGTCGAACCGGTCTATGTGCGCGGCGGTCAGCTCAAGTACCCGCTGATGCGCAAGGTCCTGGTGACCTACGGCGGGGCCACCGCGTTCGAGGACACCCTCGACCAGGCGCTGGACAAGGTCTTCGGGACCAGCGGGGCCGCGAACCCGCCGGACAAGGGCACCGGCACCAAACCGCCGGCCGCGGGCAACCCGACGGTCCAGAAGGCCCTGGAGGCGGCCCAGAAGGCGTTCGACGAGGGCCAGACGGCGCTGAACAAGAAGCCGTCCGACTGGGAGGCCTACGGCAAGGCGCAGAAGGACCTCCAGAAGGCGCTCCAGCAGGCCGAGGACGCGCAGGAGGCGGCCCGCAAGCAGGGCAACGGCAAGAACGGGAGCTGAATTTCCCGAACGAGTCGAAGGCCCGGGTCCCTGGACGGATCCGGGCCTTCGCGCTGCGCGGACTCACGACGCGCGCCCCACGACCGCCGTGCCGCCGTGGGGAGTTGGGCGATCTGTGTTTGACTTGTCTCTCTGTGGGCATGTCGACAAAACGCTGAAGTGACCTCACTGGCTGCGGTATACCAGGTGTACCCGGGTTGCGGGTGGTGCGACGATGGACGTTATGGGGGACAAGGTAACTCTGTTCGAGACAGGGCGATTTGTGCAGACTTCCGACCCCGGGCCGACCCAGGGGCCCGAGGAGTCCGAGAGCGCGGACCCGTACCGGACCGGCACCCGCGCGCCCGGTACGGAGGTGACGGGCACGGACGGGACCGAGGACGGAACCGGGGACGGCACGGCGGCGCGGGAGACCGCGGCGGACGAGACCGGGGCCGCCGCCGAGGAGGTCGCCGAGCTGGCGCGCCGCCGGCTCGCCGCCGAGTCCGGCGACACCGAGGCGATGAGCGTCCTCGGGGCCATGCTGCTGCGCCGGGGCGACCTGGACGGCGCCGAACCCCATCTGCGGGCCGCCACCGCGGCCGGTGACCGGGCCGCCGCCAACAACCTGGGCGTCCTCCTCCAGCAGCGCGGCTACCCCGAGGAGGCGGCCGGCTGGTGGCGTATCGCCGCCGTCGCCGGGTCCGCCCCGGCCGCGCACGCGCTCGGCCGCCACCACCGCGAGCGCGGCGACGAGCCCGCCGCCGAGTACTGGCTGCGTCAGTCCGCCGAACAGGGCCATGTCCTGGGCGCCTACGCCCTCGCCGACCTGCTGGAGCACCGCGCCGACGCGGACGCCGAGCGCTGGATGCGGGTGGCCGCCGAGCGCGGGCACCGGGAGGCGGCGTACCGCCTGGCCAGAGCGGTGGACCGGCGGTCCGCGCCGGACCCGGCGGCGGACGGTGCCGCCCCGTCCGCGGCGGCCGAGCAGTGGTACCGGCAGGCCGCGGCCCGCGGCCACCGGCGCGCCGCGCTGCACCTCGGGGCGATCCTGGAGAAGCGGGGCGAGCTGAAGGAGGCCGGCCGCTGGTACCTGACGTCCGCCAAGGACGGCGAGGCGCGCGCCGCCTGCGCCCTCGGGTTCCTGCTGCGCGACGCCGGGGACACCGAGAGCGCGGCCGTGTGGTGGCTGCGGGCCGCGCAGGACGGCGACGGCAACGCGGCCAACGCGCTGGGCGCGCTGCACGCCGAGCGCGGCGAGACCCAGACCGCCGAGCGCTGGTACCGCGCGGCGATGAACGCCGGGGACGTCAACGGCGCCTACAACCTGGCCCTGCTCTGCGCCGAGCAGGGCCGCACCCCGCAGGCCGAGCAGTGGTACCGCAGCGCGGCCTACGCGGGCCACCGCGAGGCCGCGAACGCGCTGGCGGTCCTGCTGCTCCAGGGCGGGGACACGGCCGGTGCCGAGCCGTGGTTCTCCAAGGCGGCCGAGGCGGGCAGCGTGGACGCCGCCTTCAACCTGGGCATCCTCTACGCCGGGCGCGGCCTGGAGCGGGACGCCCTGCGCTGGTACGAGCAGGCGGCGGCGGCCGGGCACAGCGAGGCGGCCCTCCAGGTGGGCATGGCCCGGCTGCGCGCGGGCGACGAGCGGGCGGCCGAGCGGCATCTGCGCTGCGCGGCCGGCGGCGGCAGCGCGGAGGGCGCCTACCGGCTGGCGAGCGTGCTCGACGCGCGCCGCCCCCCGCCGCCCGCGCACGAACTGGGGGAACCGGCGGTCCACGAGAAGACCGAGTGCGAGGAGTGGTACGAGCGGGCGGCCTCCCAGGGGCACCGCCGGGCCCAGGTCCGGGTGGGCATGCTGGCCGCGGCGCGCGGCGACGTCGTCGAGGCGGCGCGCTGGTACCGCGAGGCCGCGGAGGCCGGGTCCCGCAACGGCGCGTTCAACCTCGGTCTGCTGCTGGCCCGCGAGGGCAGCGAGCCCGAGGCGGTCCTGTGGTGGACCCGGGCCGCGGAGGCCGGGCACGGGCGCGCGGCGCTGCGGCTGGCGCTGGTCTGCGCGCGGCGGGGCGAGCTGGCCGAGGGGCAGCGGTGGGCCGACCGGGCGGTGGCGCTGGGGCCGCGCGAGGTCGCCCAGCGGGCGGCGCGGCTGCGGGACGCGCTGCGCGAGGAGCTGTCGGCGTGACGCTCGGCGGGGCGGGCGGGGCGGAGGGGAGGCGATTTGCTTCTTCTCCCCCCGGTCACGTAGTGTTCTATTCATCGACGCGGGGTGGAGCAGCTCGGTAGCTCGCTGGGCTCATAACCCAGAGGTCGCAGGTTCAAATCCTGTCCCCGCTACTGAAGGCCGAGGGCCGGAATCCGATCAGGATTCCGGCCCTCGGTGCGTTCGGGTGCGTGTTCCGGTGCGGTGAGGGCTCCCGGCGGGAGGGCTTCCGGTGGGACGGCTTCCGGTCGGGTACGGCGAAGGGCCCGGCGCCGAGAGGTGCCGGGCCCTTCGCCGTGTTCCGTGTGCGGGGCGCGTCAGGCGGACGCGCAGTTCGGGCAGAGCCCGCGGTACGTCACCTCGACGTCCGAGACCGTGAAGCCGAAGCGCTCCGAGTCCGGGAGGTCGGCCAGCGGGTTGCCGCTCGGGTGGACGTCGCGGATCGCGCCGCAGCCGGCGCAGACCAGGTGGTGGTGCGGCTGGTGTGCGTTGGGGTCGTACCGCTTGGCGCGCTTGTCGGTGCTGACCTCCAGCACCTCGCCCAGCGTGACCAGCTCGCCCAGCGTGTTGTAGACGGTCGCGCGGGAGATCTCGGGGAGCCTCGTCACCGCTCGGGCGTGCACCTCGTCGGCCGTCAGATGGACGTGTTCGCCGTCCAGGACCTCGGCCACGACGCGCCGCTGCGCGGTCATGCGCCACCCGCGTCCCCGCAGCCGTTCCAGAAGGTCACTCATAGACACCAGCCTAACAGCAGCGAGAACAGATCCCGAACAAGTGTGACTTTGGAGCTCCACTTGACTTAGACATTGTCCATTGTAGGATCGGGACTGGCTTCGGCCAAGCGACAGGTACGACAGAAATTGCCGCAGGAGGCGACGTGACCCAGGGGCCGCTCACCACGGAGGCCGGTGCTCCGGTAGCCGACAACCAGAACAGCGAGACCGCGGGCGTCGGCGGCCCGGTTCTCGTCCAGGACCAGCACCTGCTGGAGAAGCTGGCGCACTTCAACCGCGAGCGCATCCCGGAGCGCGTGGTGCACGCGCGGGGCGCGGGCGCCTACGGCACGTTCACGGTCACCGCCGATGTCACCGCGTACACCCGTGCCGCGTTCCTCTCCGAGGTCGGCAAGGAGACGGAGACCTTCCTCCGCTTCTCCACGGTGGCGGGCAACCTGGGCGCGGCGGACGCGGTGCGCGACCCGCGCGGCTTCGCGCTGAAGTTCTACACCGAGGAGGGCAACTACGACCTCGTCGGCAACAACACCCCGGTGTTCTTCGTCAAGGACGCCATCAAGTTCCCCGACTTCATCCACACCCAGAAGCGCGACCCGTACACGGGCAGCCAGGAGCCGGACAACGTCTGGGACTTCTGGAGCCTGTCCCCGGAGAGCACGCACCAGGTGACCTGGCTCTTCGGTGACCGCGGCATCCCGGCCTCCTACCGCCACATGGACGGCTTCGGCTCGCACACCTACCAGTGGAACAACGAGGCCGGCGAGTCCTTCTGGGTCAAGTACCACTTCAAGACGGACCAGGGCATCAAGACCCTGACCGCCGAGGAGGCGGACGTCCTGGCGGGCAAGGACCCCGACTCGCACCAGCGCGACCTGCGCGAGGCGATCGAGCGCGGCGAGTTCCCGTCCTGGACGGTGTCCGTGCAGATCATGCCGGCGGCCGAGGCGGCGGGGTACCGCTTCAACCCGTTCGACCTGACCAAGGTGTGGCCGCACGCGGACTACCCGCTGATCGAGGTCGGCAAGCTGGAGCTGAACCGCAACCCGGAGAACGTCTTCGCCGAGGTCGAGCAGTCGATCTTCACCCCGGCCAACTTCGTGCCCGGCATCGGTCCGTCCCCGGACAAGATGCTCCAGGGCCGCCTGTTCGCCTACGGCGACGCCCACCGCTACCGCGTCGGCATCAACGCCGGGCACCTGCCGGTGAACCGCCCGCACGCGACCGAGGCCCGCTCCCACGCCCGGGACGGCTTCCTGTACGACGGCCGGCACAAGGGCGCGAAGAACTACGAGCCGAACAGCTTCGGCGGCCCGTTCCAGACGGACCGGCCGCTGTGGCAGCCCGTCGGGGTCACCGGGGCCACCGGCGACCACGCGGCCCCGGCGCACGCCGAGGACAACGACTTCGTCCAGGCGGGCGACCTCTACCGGCTGATGACGGACGAGGAGAAGGACCGGCTGATCGGCAATCTCGCCGGGGCGATCTCCCAGGTCTCGCGCGAGGACATCGTCGAGCGCGCGGTCGGCAACTTCCGTCAGGCCGACGGAGACTTCGGCAAGCGGCTGGAGGCCGCCGTGCGAGCACTGCGCGGCTGACTCCGGCACTGGACCGTTTGCCGGGACGGGCGGGCCGGGTTCCTTCGGGGACCCGGCCCGCCGCCGTACGTCCGTGTCTGCCGTCGTGCGTCCGCGTCGTCCGTCGCCGTACGTCCGCGTCCGTCGCGTGGGCTCAGACCGGTACCCGGGCCGGGTACCGCCGCACCGGCGCCCAGCAGCGGATGATGTCGCGGACCGAGACCACACCGGCCGGCTCGCCGCCGTCCAGGACGATGAGATGACGGAAACCGCCGCGCGCCATGGCCCCGGCCGCCTCCTCCAGGGTCCAGGCGGGGGCCGCGAAGACCACGTCGGTGGTGGTGTGGGCGTGGGCGTGCTCGGCGTCCGGGTTCTGGCCCAGGCCGACGGAGTTGAGGATGTCGCGTTCGGTGAGGATGCCGATGCCGTCGGCGTCGGGGTCGTGCACGACGGCGGCGCCGACACCGCGGGCGGACATCAGGACGGCGGCCTCGCGCAGGGTGTGGGCGGGGCCGATGGTGAGGACCACCGTGCTCATGGCGTCACGGACGAGCAGGGGAGGGACGGGCATGGGGCGGAGCCACCTCCTCAAGGAATCCACGCGGAGCACGCTCCCGCACGGGCGGCGCGGAGCACGCGCACCCGTGCGGGAACGGCCCGCGTGAGGGTGGGATTCACTTGTTCACAAGTGAGGGGGCTCCCAGAGTCGCAGGCCGGACGGGGTGCAACAAGAGGGCGTGCGCGGCCGGACGGGGGCGCGCACGGGCGTCCGCCGCGATCCGGCCGCGCCGGTGGTGATTCAGCCGCGCCGGTTGAGATACCCCAGCATCTCGTCGTGCAGCAGGCCGTTGGAGGCCGCCGCGTTGCCGCTGTGCGGTCCCGGCCGGCCGTCGAGGCCGGTGAAGGTGCCGCCGGCCTCGGTGACGACGATCGCGTTCGCCGCCATGTCCCACAGCGACAGCTCGGGCTCGGCGCAGATGTCCACCGCGCCCTCGGCGACCAGCATGTACGGCCAGAAGTCGCCGTACGCGCGCGTGCGCCACACCTCGCGGGTCAGGTCGAGGAAGCCGTCCAGCCGTCCCTGCTCCTCCCAGCCGCTGAGCGAGGAGTACGCGAAGGAGGCGTCCGGCAGCGAGGAGACCCGGGAGACCTGGAGGCGGGAGGCCTGCGACAGGCTGCGCCCGGTGAACGCGCCGTGTCCCTTCGCCGCCCACCAGCGGCGGCCCAGCGCGGGCGCGGAGACGAGGCCGACGACCGGCTGGTAGCCGCCCTCGCCCGCCTCGGTCAGGGCGATCAGCGTGGCCCAGACGGGCACACCGCGCACATAGTTCTTGGTGCCGTCGATCGGGTCGACGACCCAGCGCCGGGGGCCCGTGCCCTCGACGCCGTACTCCTCGCCGAGGACCGCGTCGCGCGGCCGGGCGCGCTGGAGCTGACCGCGGATCAGCTCCTCGGCGGCCTTGTCCGCTTCGCTGACCGGGGTCATGTCGGGCTTCGTCTCGACCTTGAGGTCGAGGGCCTTGAAGCGGTCCATCGTGGCGGCGTCCGCCGCGTCCGCGAGAACGTGGGCCAGGCGCAGATCGTCGAGATAGTCGGGCATGCGGGGAACGGTATCCGGCCGAGGTGACGCAATGCCACAGGGGAAGCTGAACGCGGGGTGTCCGCCGGATGCCGTCGCGGAGTCTTGACAGTGCCCTCTTGCGCGCCAAACCTGTGGTTCCAGAGCCGTCGTACGGGACCTGCACGCGTCCCCGGGAGGCGATGATGCCGGCAGCGCGGGAATCCTTGCTGGACGCCGCGCGTACGGCGCTGGCCCGGCGGCCGTGGTCCGCGGTGCGGATGGTGGACGTGGCCGCCGCGGCGGGCGTGTCGCGGCAGACGCTCTACAACGAGTTCGGCGGCAAGGACGGTCTGGCGCGGGCCCTGGTCAGGAGCGAGGCGGACGGCTATCTCGCCGGTGTGGAACGCGCTTTGGCGGGTGCCGGTGATCCGGTGCGGCGCCTGACGGCCGTGGCCGAGTGGACCGCGTCGGCCGCCCACGGCAACGCGGTGGTGCGGGCCATGCTGACCGGGTGCTGGGACGAACGGCTGCCCGTGCCCAGGCCGTCGGCGGCCGCACCCTTCGGTGCCGTCCCGGCCCGGCGCGGGGCACTGCCCTCGCCCGCCGATCTGCTCACGACCGTCCGCGACCGGGCCGTGGCCGCGCTGTCCGGCCCGCAGGACCGGGACAGGCCGGGACGAGCGGATGTGCCGGGCGGACGGGATGCGAGGGGCGGAGCGGACGTGCCGTGCGCGCCGGGCGTGTCGCGCGCCCCCGCCGCGGACGGTGCCGAACTCGCGGACGTCTGCGAACTGGTGTTCAGGCTGGCGCTGTCCTGTGTGGCCGCGCCGCCGGAAGAGGCCGACGTCGCCGCGCTGGTGCGCGGAGCGCTGCGCCGCCGCCCTCTGTGAAGGCGACCCTCTGTGACACCGCCCCCGGCGACGACACCGGCCCCGCGACGACACCGGCCCCGCGACGACACCGGTCCCTGCGACCGCGCGGCGGCTCAGTGCGAGGAGCCGGAGAGCTGGAGTCCGATCACGCCGAAGATGACCAGGCTGATCGAGACGATCTTCAGCGTCGACACCAGGTCGCCGAGGAAGACCATCCCGTAGATCGCGGTGCCCGCCGCGCCGATGCCGGTCCACACCGCGTAGGCGGGCCCCACGTCCAGCTTGCGCAGCGACAGGGTGAGCAGACCGAAGCTGCCGAGGGCGAAGCAGGCGAAGGCGATGGTGGGCCACAGCCGGGTGAAGCCGTGCGAGAGTTTCAGACAGACGGCGAAGCCGGTCTCGAGCAGTCCCGCGACGATGACCAGCAGCCACGCCATGTGCTGTCCTCCCGTGTGTGCGCGTTCCGTGGCCGCTCCGGCTCGGTGCGATTATGCACTTACCTGCCCGAGGGGCTGCCAAACAACGCGGGCGCCCCGGCCCGGTTCAGTCGCCCTCGGTCCGCTCCCGGGTGGCCAGCAGCCGGCGCAGCGAGTACAGCCGGGCCGGATCGGCGTGGCCGTCCGCCACCCAGGCGTCCAGCGCGCAGTCCGGCTCGTCGTGGCTGCACGCGCGCGGGCAGCCCTCGGTGCCCGGCTCCAGGTCGGGGAAGGCGAGGATGACCCGGGACGGGTCGATGTGGGCGAGCCCGAAGGACCGTACGCCCGGGGTGTCGACGACCCAGCCCGCGTCGCCCGCCAGCGGCAGCGCCAGCGCCGAGGTGGTGGTGTGCCGGCCCCGGCCGGTCACCGCGTTCACATGTCCCGTGGTGCGCCGTCGCTCCTCGGGGACCAGCGCGTTGACGAGCGTGGTCTTGCCGACGCCGGAGTGCCCGACGAACGCCGTGACCCGGCCGCCCAGATGCGCGCGCACCCGGTCCGCCGCACCGCCGCTCTCCAGTTCCTCACGGCTGGTGACGACATGGGGGATGTCCAGCGCCCCGTACAGCTCCAGGAGCTTGTCCGGCGGCGCCAGGTCCGACTTGGTCATCACCAGCAGCGGGGTCAGACCCGCGTCGTACGCCGCCACCAGGCAGCGGTCGATCAGCCGCGGGCGCGGCTCGGGGTCGGCCAGCGCGGTGACGATGGCCAGCTGGTCGGCGTTGGCGACGACCACGCGCTCGTAGGGATCGTCGTCGTCGGCCGTGCGGCGCAGGACGGAGGAGCGCTCCTCGATGCGGACGATGCGGGCGAGGGTGTCCTTCTGGCCGGTCAGATCGCCGACCAGGGCCACCTGGTCGCCCACGACCGCGGCCTTGCGGCCCAGCTCGCGGGCCTTCATCGCGACGACCGTGCGCCCGTCGACCAGGCAGGTCAGCCGCCCCCGGTCGACGGTGAGCACCATGCCCTCGGCGGCGTCCTCGTGCTTGGGGCGGATGTGGGTGCGCGGCCGGTTGCCCTTGCGGTTGGGCCGGGAGCGGATGTCGTCCTCGTCGGTGTGCTTGCCGTAGCGGCGCATGACGTGTTCCTTGCGCCCTACGACCCGAGCATCCCGGTCCACAGCTCGGGGAAGTCCGGGAGGGTCTTCGCCGTCGTCGCCACGTTCTCGATCTGCACGCCCTCGACCGCCAGGCCGATGATCGCACCGGCCGTCGCCATGCGGTGGTCCTCGTAGGTGTGGAAGACCCCGCCGTGCAGCCGCCGCGGGCGGATGTGCAGTCCGTCGGCGGTCTCGGTCACATCGCCGCCGAGTTCGTTGATCTCCTTGGTGAGCGCGGCCAGCCGGTCCGTCTCGTGCAGCCGCAGATGCGCCACGCCCCGCAGCGTCGAGGGGGAGTCGGCGAGCGCGGCGACCGCCGCGATGCCGGGGGTCAGCTCGCCGACCTCGCCCAGGTCCACGTCGATGCCGTGCACCGCACCCGATCCGGTGAACACCAGACCGTAGTCGGACAGTTCGCAGGAGCCGCCCATCTCGGTGAAGATCTCCCGCAGCCGGTCGCCGGGCTGGGTCGTCCGCTCCGGCCAGTCGGGGACGACGACCTTGCCGCCGGTCACCAGCGCCGCCGCCAGGAACGGCTGCGCGTTCGACAGGTCCGGCTCGACGGTCAGGTCCCGGCCCAGCAGCGCGCCCGGGGTGACCCGCCACACGTTCGGCTCGCCGCCCGACTCCGGGGTGTCCACCTGGGCGCCGACCGCGCGCAGCATGTCCACCGTCATCCGGATGTGCGGCATCGACGGCAGTGTCGCCCCGGTGTGGCGGACCTCGACGCCCTGGTTGAAACGCGGTCCGGACAGCAGCAGGGCGCTGACGAACTGGGAGGACGAGGAGGCGTCGATCTCCACCGGGCCGCCGTCCAGGGCCCCGCCGCCGTGCACGGTCAGCGGCAGCGCGCCGCGGCCGTCGTCGTCGATCCGGGCGCCGAGGGCGCGCAGCGCGTCGATCACGCCGTGCAGCGGACGCTCGTAGGAGCGCGGGTCGCCGTCGAAGCGGATGGGGCCGTCGGCGAGCGCGGCGACCGGCGGCAGGAAGCGCATCACGGTGCCGGCGTTGCCCACGTCGACCGTGGCGGGGCCGTGCAGTCCGGCGGGGATCACCCGCCACGCCTCGCCGGAGCCGCCCGCACCCGAGGTGCTGGACGACACCGTCTCCTCGATGCCGACGCCCATCTCCCGCAGCGCGCCGGCCATCAGCAGGGTGTCCCGGGAGCGCAGCGGGCGGCGCAGCCAGCCCGGTTCGGAGGCCAGGGCGGCCAGGACCAGGGCGCGGTTGGTGACCGACTTGGACCCGGGCACGTGGACCGTCGCGTCGACGGCTCCGCTCGCGTGCGGGGCGGGCCAGAGGGCGGTGTGGGCGGGGTTCGGGGCCATGCGCCCACTCTATAAGGAGGGCGTCGCCCCGGCCCTCCCCACGGTGCTGCGGACGATCACATCCCGAGCAGCCAGCGGCCCCCGCCCATCAGCGAGCACAGCGACACCGCGTGGAAGAGGAACAGCCACAGGGCCGCCGGGACGTGCGTCAGCCGGGACAGCTGGTCCGCGTCCGAGTCGCCGGCGCCCCCGCGCGAGCGCTTGACCTGGAGTTCGAAGGCCGGGCGCACCCCGCCCAGCAGCAGGAACCAGACCACGGCGTACGCGAACGCGGCCTGCACCTGCGGTCCCGCCAGCCAGGACACCAGCAGGAACGTGCCGCCGGTGAGGACGACGGTCAGCACCCCGTAGGCGTTGCGGATCATCACCAGCATCGCCACCAGCAGTGCCGTGGCCGCCCACAGCAGCAGCGTGACGTGCCCGGCGGCCAGCAGGGCGGCGCCGCCGAGCCCCAGCAGCGGGGGAGCGGTGTAGCCGGACGCGGCCGTGAGGATCATGCCGAGGCCGTACGGCTTGCCGCGGCTGACGGTGAGGCCGCTGGTGTCGGAGTGCAGCCGGATCCCGGTCAGCGTGCGGCCGGTGAGCAGGGCGACCAGACCGTGGCCGCCCTCGTGGGCGATGGTGATGGCGTTGCGGGATATCCGCCACAGGGTGTGCGGGACCACCACCGCGAGGGCGGCGGCAGCGGTGGCGAGCACCACCCACAGGTCCGGGTCGGGCTGGGTGCCGACGAGCCGGTCCCAGAGGCCGGGCAGCGCGACGGCGGCGAGGCTGTCCATTCCTGAGGGGCTCCCTGTCGTCGTTCGGAGTCTGGCAGTGTGGCACGTATGTGCGGACGGTATGCAGCGAGCCGGGGTCCCGGGGACCTTGCCCAGATCTTCGGGATCGAGAAAGCCGAGAAAGCCGAGAACTCCGAGAACGCCGAGAACGCCGAGAACGGGGACGGGCCCGAGGAGACCCTGGCGGCCGACTACAACGTGGCCCCCACGAAGGAGGTCCCCGTCGTCCTCGACCGTCCTCTGAAGGACGCCGGGGACGGGCGTCCGGTTCGGCAGCTGCGCAAGCTGCGGTGGGGACTGGTGCCGTCCTGGGCGAAGAGCCCCGAGGGCGCCGCCCGGATGATCAACGCCCGCGCGGAGACCGTGCACGAGAAGCCGTCCTACCGCCGCGCCTTCGCCGCCCGGCGCTGCATCGTGCCCGCCGACGGCTACTACGAGTGGGTCACCGGCGCCGAGGAGCGCGATCTGGAGGTCGAGGGCAGGCGCAAACGCCCGCGCAAGCAGCCGTACTTCGTCACCCCGGCGGACGGCTCGGTGTTCGCGATGGCGGGCCTGTACGAGTTCTGGCGGGACCGCACGCTGCCCGACGACCACCCGCGGGCGTGGTGGGTGACCTGCTCGGTGATCACCACCGAGGCCGAGACGGCGCCGCTGGCGGCGGGCCCGGCCGAGGGGCCGCGGTCGCTGGCCGACATCCATCCGCGGATGCCGCTGATGCTCACCCCGGACCGCTGGGACGCCTGGCTGGACCCGGCCCGCACGGACCCCGCCGACCTGCGCGCGCTGCTGGCGCCGCCGCCCGAGGGCCTGATGCGCGCCTACCCGGTGTCCACCGCGGTGAGCAATGTCCGCAACAACGGGCCCGAACTGCTGAAGGAGCTGGAGGCCCCGGAGGAGGGCACCCTCTTCTGACCGTGCCGGGGACGCGCGGGCGGGCCGCCTTCCGGCCGTGCCGGAGGTGCGCGGGCGGGCCGCCCGGCCGCCCTTCTGACATCCTCTCCGGGGTGAGCCCTGACACCTCCGAGACCGTCGAGACGGACGCGGGCACCGCCCGCGTCACCTGGCACCGGGCCGCACGGCCGCGTCTCGTCCTCGCCGTGAGCCACGGCGCGGGCGGCGGCATCGAGGCCCGCGACCTGAAGGCCCTGGCCGCCGCGCTCCCCGGGCACGGGGTGAGCGTGGCCCTGGTGGAGCAGCCCTGGCGGGTGGCGGGCAAGAAGGTGGCGCCCGCGCCGAAGACCCTGGACACCGGCTGGCGCGGCGTCTGGCCCGCGCTCACCGCCCCGGGCCTGCCCGTCGTCGCGGGCGGGCGCAGCGCGGGCGCGCGCGTGGCCTGCCGTACGGCGGCCCCGCTGGGCGCGCACGCGGTGCTCGCGCTCAGCTTCCCGCTGCACCCGCCGGGCCGCCCGGAGAAGTCCCGGGCCGGTGAACTGCTCGGCGCCGGGGTCCCCACCCTCGTGGTCCAGGGCGGCAACGACCCCTTCGGGAAGCCCGATGAGTTCCCCGAGGGCCCCTACGAGCTGATCACCGTCCCCTACGGCGACCACGGCTTCGCGGTGCCGAAACGGTCGGGGACCACCGAGGAACAGGCGCTGGCCGTCCTCACCGACGGTGTCGTGCGGTGGTGCGGCTCACTCGGGTGACGGCCCGGGAATGCGGGCCGTGTGCGCACTGTTGAGGCGGACAGAAGTGCTGATGTCCCGGCGCCGACGCCACACGAGAGGAAGTCCGCCGCATGGGTTCCACCATCTGCCCGGCCGTCACCCGCCGCGACCTTGCGGACGGGCTGCGACCGGCAGTGTCCGACACCGGACGCGCAGGCCGCACGGGCCGAGCCGACCTCGACTGGTCGGTGCTGCACGCGGCCAAGACCGCCCCTATTCGGGCGGCGGGCGGACCGGATCGTCGTCTATCCTCCGAAACGAGTGGGGCCGCCTTCGGTCTCGCGACGTCGCTTGAGGAGGTGGGTCCGGTTCCCGGTACCGACGCAGGGACCGACAACGGCCAGGCGGAGCTGCCCGAGGGCCGGGGCGCGCGTGCGGACGCGGCCGCGGAGTCGACCGCCCAGCGCAGCGCGCGCTTCGAGCGGGACGCCCTGGAGTTCCTGGACCAGATGTACTCGGCGGCGCTGCGCATGACGCGCAACCCGGCCGACGCCGAGGACCTGGTGCAGGAGACCTACGCGAAGGCGTACGCGTCCTTCCACCAGTTCCGCGAGGGCACCAACCTCAAGGCGTGGCTGTACCGGATCCTGACCAACACCTTCATCAACTCCTACCGCAAGAAGCAGCGCGAGCCCCAGCGCAGCGCCGCGGAGGAGATCGAGGACTGGCAGCTCGCCCGCGCCGAGTCGCACATGTCGACGGGTCTGCGCTCCGCGGAGTCGCAGGCGCTCGACCACCTGCCCGACTCGGACGTGAAGGAAGCGCTCCAGGCGATCCCCGAGGAATTCCGCATCGCCGTCTATCTCGCGGACGTCGAGGGCTTTGCGTACAAGGAGATCGCGGACATCATGGGGACACCCATCGGTACGGTGATGTCCCGGCTGCACCGGGGCCGTCGTCAACTGCGCGGCATGCTCGAGGACTACGCCCGCGAGCGCGGACTGGTCCCGGCCGGCGCCGGAGAGTCGAACGAAGCGAAAGGCTCGGGCTCATGAGCTGCGGAGAGCCGCACGAAACGGACTGCAGTGAGGTACTCGACCACCTGTACGAGTTCCTCGACAGCGAGATGCCGGACGTCGACCGCGACAAGTTCCGGCAGCACTTCGACGAGTGCTCACCGTGCCTGGAGAAGTACGGCCTGGAGCAGGCCGTGAAGAAGCTGGTCAAGCGGTGCTGCGGCCATGACGACGTGCCCGCGGACCTGCGCGCCAAGGTCATGGGCCGGCTCGACCTGATCCGCTCGGGACAGCCCGTCTCCGACCGTCCCGTCATCGCCGACCGCGATGTGGCCACGGCACCGGTGACCCCCCGGGAGTCCTGAACCCCGGCGTTCCCCTCGGCCCCGGCTTCACCCGTACGTGCCAATCCGCGGGTTATCGGCCCGCGGACCCCCCTCCCGCCGCCCTAGGCTCGGCCCACTGGCCGGGGACAGGCACGACCGGGGAGGGGCGTCATGGAGGCGGTTCCGCCGCTGGCCCGCGCGTACGCCGCCTGTGCCGCCCTCGCCGCCCTGGCCTGTCTGCTGCCGCTGCCGGGCCTGCCCGTGCCCTGGTGGGCCGTGCTCGCGCTCGCCGCGGTCGCGGCGGCCTGCGACGGGCTCGTGCGGCGGCACGGCGCCGGGCCGTTCTACCCCGTCCTGCTGGCCGCGGCCTTCCTGCTGCCGCCGCCCGCCGCCGCGCTCGTCCCGCTGCCCGGCGCTCTGCTCACCCGGGCCGGAGCGCGGCCCGAGGCGCTGCGCCGGATCTGGCGGGCCGCCCAGCTCGCCCTCGCCGGGTGGGCCGCCGCCCGCGTGCACGGGGACCTGGGCGGCCGGGACGCCGTCGTCGGCCGTGACTTCCCCTACGCCCTGCTGCCCGCCGCCGCGGCCGTGACGGCGTTCTGCCTGGTGCTGACCGTGCTCGACGGCGGGATCCGGCGGCTCGCGGCGGGATCCCCGCCCGGCGGGCGCCCGCGCGGCGCCGCGGCCCGGCACGCCCGGTGCGGCCGGTTCGCCCGCTCGCTCGCGCCGATCGCCGTGCACGGGCTCGGCGGACTGATGATGGCCGTCCTGTGGCGCAGCCGGTACGGGCCGGTGGCCGCCCTCCTCGTCCTGCTGCCCATGTGCGTCTCCTGGTGGGTGTACGCCCAGTACCACCGCGAGCGCGCCGCGCACCGGGCGACCGTCCGGGCCCTGGTGCAGGCCGTCGACCTCAAGGACGGGTACACGCGCGGCCACAGCGAGCGGGTCGGCCGCGCCTCCGTGCTGATCGCCCGGGAACTGGGCCTGGACGACGAACGCGTCGAGACGCTGCGCTTCGCCGGGATCCTGCACGACGTCGGCAAACTCGGCGTCCCCACCCGGCTGCTGCGCAAGGACGGTCCGCTCACCCCCGAGGAGCGGCGCGTGATCGAACTGCACCCCGAGTACGGGCACGAGATGGTGCGCGGCATCTCCTTCCTCGGCGAGGCCAGGTCCGCGATCCTGCACCACCACGAACGCCTCGACGGCAGCGGCTACCCCTACGGCCTGTGCGGCGCCCAGATCCCCGAGTGCGCCCGGGTGGTCGCCGTCGCCGACGCCTTCGACGCGATGACGTCCACCCGCTCCTACCGGCGGGCCCGGCCGGTCGGCGCCGCCCTGGACGAGCTGGAGCGCTGCGCCGGGACGCAGTTCGACCCGCGGATGGTCGCCGCCCTGGTGCGGGCCCTGGACCGGTACGGCTGGCACCCGGCGGTCACCGCCGACGAGAACACCCCGAACACCCCGAACACCCCGACGAACCCGAACACCCCGACGAACCCGGCCCCCGTGCCTGAGTCGCCCGGCCCGCCCCGATGACCCCGCTGCGCGCCGCCGCCCTCCTCGTGGCCGCGCTCTGCCTGGCGGTCACCCTGTGGACCGGTCTGGAGGAGCGCGGCGCCGCCCTCGCCTTCGGCGTGCTGATCCTGGCCGGGGAACTCACCCGCCGGCCCGGGAGCGAACTGCGCGAGTCCGCGCCGCTCGGGGCCGCCGGGGCGCTGTCGTACGCGCTGCTGGGCGAGGTCGCCGGGCACCACAGCAGGCACGGCACCTGCCAGGTCGTGGCCGTGGTGCTGGCCGCCGCGCTGCTCGGCGGCGTCCCGCACATCGCCCGCGGCCGGAGCGGCACCCTCGACCACCTCACCCGCCGCGTCCTGACCGTCGCCTTCGCCGCCGTCTGCTTCCAACCCCTGTACGACGAGGGCGCCTTCCGGTCGCTGAGCGGCCCCGCGTACGCGCTGCTGCTGGTCGCCCTGCTGGTGCTCACCTCGCTGTGCGGCGCGGTGCTCGCCGCGGCGTCCGCGCACCGCCGCACCCGGTGGCCGTTCGGCCCGCTGCTGCGCGAGGAGCTGCGCGGTCTGCTCGGGATCGGCTCGGCGGTGTGCGCCACGGGCGCGGTGATGGCCCTGGGGGTGGCGGTGGCCGGGCTGTGGGCGCTGCCCGTCTTCTGCGTGCCGCTGCTGCTCACCCAGCTGTCCCTGCGCCGGTACGCGGCCGTGCGCGCCGTCTACCGGCAGACCATCGCCTCGCTGGCCCGCGCCACCGAGGTCGCCGGGTACACCCCGCACGGACACGCCCGGCGGGTGGCTGCGCTGTGCCGGGCCGTGGGCCGGGACATGGGCCTGGCGGAACCCGAGCTGACCGTGCTGGAGCATGCCGCGCTCATGCACGACATCGGCCAGCTCAGCCTGGTCGACCCGGTGCCCGCGGGTGCCACGGCGGACCTGCCCGCCGACCGGCGGCGGCGGATCGCGCTGCTCGGCGGTGCCGTGGTCCGGCAGGCCGGGGTGGACCGGGAGGTCGCGGTGGTGGTGGAGCGGCAGGCCGACCCGTGCGCCGAGCAGCCGCGGGCCGCGCGGATCGTGCGGGCCGTCAACGCCTACGACGAGAAGGCGCGGGCAGGCGGACCCCACGGCCCGCTGCGGGCGCTGGAGGAACTGCGGCTGGCCACCGCGGACGCCTACGCGGCCGAGGTGGTGGAATCCCTGGCCCGGGTGCTGGCCCGGGACGGTCTGACTCCTCCCGCAGCGGGGTAACCCATGGGTAATGAGCGCCCCTCAAGCCGTACGTGGTTGGATGCGAAGGAAAGGGTGTCCGGGGGCAGAGCCAGCCCATACGACGGAACTGGCAGGCGGGAATCGTGAGGATCTTCGGCAAGGGACGGCACCGGCCCTCCGCCTCCTGGCGGCAGGCCACCGACCGCGCGTTCACCCTGATCGGCGACGGCCGGTACGAGGACGCGGGCGCGCTGCTGACGCGCGCCGCCGATCTGGAGCCCTGGCTGTCGGAGTCCTGGTTCAACCTCGCCCTGCTGCACAAGTTCCGGCACGACTGGGAGCAGGCGCGGGCCGCGGGCCTGCGGGCGGTGGCCCTGCTGGAGCGGGAGAGCGGGGCGCCCGACTGGTGGAACGTGGGGATCGCCGCCACCGCGCTCCAGGACTGGCCGCTGGCCCGGCGCTCCTGGCAGGCGTACGGCCTGAAGGTGCCCGGCGGCGCGGCCGCCGCGGGCGAGCCGGTCGGCATGGAGCTGGGCAGCGCCGCGGTGCGGCTGTCACCGGAGGGCGAGGCCGAGGTGGTCTGGGGGCGCCGGCTCGACCCGGCCCGGATCGAGGTGCTGTCCATCCCGCTGCCCTCCTCCGGGCGGCGCTGGGGCGAGGTCGTGCTGCACGACGGGGTGCCGCACGGCGAGCGGACCACCGCGGCCGGGCACAGCTTCCCCGTCTTCGACGAGATCGAGCTGTGGGCGCCCTCGCCGGTGCCCACCTGGGTGGTGCTGCTGGAGGCCGCCACCGAGGCCGACCGGGACGCCCTGGAGCAGCTCGCCGCCGACGCGGGCTTCGCCGCCGAGGACTGGTCCTCCTCGGTACGGCTGCTCTGCCGCACCTGCTCGGAGTCGCGGATGCCCTCCGACGAGGGCGACGGCGAGCACCTGGACCCGCACGACCACAGCGAGCCGGGGCACCCGGGACCGCTGGGCCACCGCACCGACGGGCAGCTGTGGGTGCCGGAGCGGGAGTGCGGGGTGGCGGCCCCGGCCTCGCTGGTGCGCGGGCTGCTGGACGGCTGGGTCGCGGACAGCCCCGACTCCCGTGACTGGCGCGATCTCGAAGAGGTCTGCTGAACCACGGGCGCGTCCCGCTCCCCGTAGGCTGTACGGGCAGAACTTCTCAGGCTTGCAGGAAGGCGTACGTCGGTCATGGCGCAGCAGGACACCGATCAGCAGCACGCGGGCGTGCTCCCCGTCGACGACGAGGGCTATGTCGTGGACACGGAGGACTGCGAGGCGCGCGAGGCGGCCTGGCGTGAGCGCGGCACCTCGCGGCCGATCACGGTCGTCGGCAATCCGGTGCTGCACAAGGAGTGCGCGGACGTCACCGACTTCGGCGACGAGCTCCGGCAACTGGTCGCGGACATGTTCGCCAGCCAGCGCACCGCCGAGGGCGTGGGCCTGGCCGCCAACCAGATCGGCGTCGGCAAGAAGGTCTTCGTCTACGACTGCCCGGACGACGAGGGTGTCCGGCACGTCGGCGTGCTGTGCAACCCGAAGCTCGTCGAGCTGCCCGCGGACCGGCGCCGGCTGGACGACAGCAACGAGGGCTGCCTGTCCGTGCCGACCGCCTACGCGCCGCTGGCCCGCCCCGACTACGCCGAGGTGACCGGCCAGGACGAGCGGGGCAACCAGGTCAAGGTGCGCGGCACCGGCTACTTCGCACGCTGTTTGCAGCACGAGACCGACCACCTCTACGGCTACCTCTACATCGACCGGCTCTCCAAGCGGGAGCGCAAGGACGCGCTGCGGCAGATGGCCGAGAACGAGCCGCGCTACCCCGTCGTCGCCAACGACTGAGCGCACTCCCGGCACCCGGGGCCCCAGCGCCCCGCACGGCACACGGCGCCCGACCGTCCTACCGGTCGGGCGCCGTCCCTGTGTCCGCACCCGGTCACTCGCGCATTCGATCCTTTGTGCGCATCTGTTGAATCAGAATCAGTCACACAAGGGGATATTCGCGGCATCCCAGATGGTGAGTGAAGCAAATCCGTTCCCAGAACGGTCAGTTGTGGTGCTGAATGGGAGAGCGGGGATGCGCGACGGCGTGCGCCGGGCACAGCGGAAGGGGCGGACGCCACCGGCGGCTGAGAGGGGTTGTTCGTGCCGGCTTTCCCATACAGCACCACATCGACATCCACATCCATACCCATGGCGACGGTGGCGGCGGTACCGACGTCGCTCGCCCTCCCGGTGATCGAGGCCGCGTTTCCCAGGCAGTTGCACGCCTATTGGCCCGCACTCCAGGAGAAGACCCGGGGCTGGCTGCTGGAAAAGCGGCTCATGCCCGCGGACAAGGTGGAGCAGCACGCCGACGGCCTGCGCTACACCGACCTCATGGCGGGGTACTACCTCGGCGCCCCGGACGCGGTGCTCCAGGCCATCGCGGACTACAGCGCCTGGTTCTTCCTCTGGGACGACCGCCACGACCGGGACATCGTCCACGGGCGGCCGGGCGCCTGGCGCAGGCTGCGCCGCGCGCTGCACACGGCGCTGGACGCCCCCCGGGACCATCTGCGCCACCCGGACGTGCTGGTGGCGGGGTTCGCGGACAGCGTGCTGCGGCTGTACGCGTTCCTGCCGGACACCTGGAACGCCCGCTTCGCCCGGCACTTCCACGCGGTGATCGACGCCTACGACCGGGAGTTCCACAACCGCGCCCACGGCGTCGTCCCCACGGTCGAGGAGTACCTCGCGCTGCGCCGCCTCACCTTCGCCCACTGGATCTGGACGGATCTGCTGGAACCGAGCGCGGGGACCGAACTCCCCGATTCCGTCCGCAGACATCCCGCATACCGGCGTCCGGCCCTGCTGAGCCAGGAATTCGCCGCCTGGTACAACGATCTGTGTTCACTGCCCAAGGAGATCGCGGGTGACGAGGTGCACAACCTCGGGATAAGTCTTGTCAAACACGAGGGACTGAGTCTTGAGGAAGCCATAGCGGAAATCCGCCGCCGGGTGGAGGAATGCATTGATGAATTCCTCGTCGCGGAGCAGGAGGGATTACGGTTCGCCGACGGCCTCGCGGACGGCACGGTGCGGGGAAAGGAATGGGCTTCCGCCGTCAGGGCCTGCCTCGGAAATATGCGCAACTGGTTCAGTTCCGTCTACTGGTTCCACCACGAGTCCGGCCGTTACATGGTCGACAGCTGGGACGACCGGTCCACGCCCCCGTACGTCAACAATGAAGCGGCAGGTGAGAAATGACCGTCGAGTCGGTGAAGCCCGAGGACGGGTCGCAGACGGGTACGCAGGCGGCTCCGGGCCCGCGGGCAGGACGGCCGCCGGGCCGGCCGCCGCTGGCCGGCGGCGCCGTGCCGCTCCTCGGCCACGGGCTGCGGCTGGCCCGCGACCCGCTGGCCTTCCTGGGCGGGCTGCGCGACCACGGCGAGGTGGTCCGGCTCAGGCTCGGCCCCAAGACGGTGTACGCCGTCACCGCGCCCGACCTCACCGGCGCGCTGGCCCTCAGCCCCGACTACATCATCGCCGGGCCGCTGTGGGAGTCGCTGGAGAGCCTGCTCGGCAAGGAGGGCGTGGCCACCGCCAACGGGCCGCTGCACCGGCGCCAGCGCCGCACCATCCAGCCCGCCTTCCGGCTCGACGTGCTCCCCGAGTACGGGCCGATCATGACCGAGGAGGCGCACGCCCTCGTCGAGCGGTGGCGCTCGGGGCAGGTGCTCGACGTGACCGCGGAGTCCTTCCGGGTCGCCGTGCGCGTCGCCGCCCGGTGCCTGATGCGCGGCAGCTACATGGACGCCCGCGCCGAGCGCATCTGCGCGGCCCTGGCCACCCTGTTCAGCGGCATGTACCAGCGCATGGTGGTGCCGCTGGGCCCCCTCTACAAGGTGCCGGTCAGGTCCAACCGCGAATTCAACCGCGCATTGGCCGATTTGCATCTCCTGGTCGACGAGATCGTCGCGGACCGGAGGGCAAGCGGTCAAAAACCGGACGATTTGCTGACGGCTTTGCTGGAGGCGAAGGACGAGAATGGCGAGCCTATTGGGGAGCAGGAGATCCATGATCAGGTGATCGCGATACTCACCCCGGGCAGCGAAACCGTCGGCTCCATGATCATGTCGCTGCTTCTCGTTCTCACCGAGCGCCCGGATCTCGGCGACAAGATCCGCGACGAGGTGAAAACCGTGGTGGGTGACCGCCCCGTCGCATTCGAGGACGTCCGAGAACTGCGGTACACGGCGAATGTCGTCACGGAGACACTGCGCCTCTATCCGGCCGTCTGGATTCTGACCCGCCGCACGGTCGCCGACACCGAACTGGGCGGCTACCGCATTCCGGCCGGCGCGGACGTCATCTACAGCCCCTACGCCATCCAGCGCGACCACCGCTCCTACGGGCGGCACGAGGACTTCGACCCGGACCGCTGGCTCCCGGAGCGCTCCAAGGAGGTCCCCAAGTACGCGATGAGCCCGTTCAGCGTGGGCAACCGCAAGTGCCCGAGCGACCACTTCTCGATGGCCGAACTCACCCTGCTCACCGCCGCGATCGCCACCGCCTACCGCTTCGAGCAGGCGCCCGGCTCCGACCCCAGGCCGCGCATCGGGATCACCCTGCGCCCGCGCCGCCTGCTGCTGCGGGCGCTGCCCCGCTGACCCCCGCCACCGACCGGCGAGCGCGCGTTCAGGCGGCCTGCGGGCCCCTGAACGCGCGCCGGTAGGCCTTCGGCGTGGTGCCCAGCGCGCGGACGAACTGGTGGCGCAGGGCCGCCGCCGTGCCGAACCCGGTGCGGTCGGCGATCGCGTCCATCGTCTCGTCCGTGCCCTCCAGCAGGCGCTGCGCCAGCAGCACCCGCTGGCGCAGGATCCAGCGGTACGGAGTGGTGCCCGTCTCCTGCTGGAACCGGCGGGCGAAGGTGCGCGGCGACATGTGGGCGCGGGCGGCGAGCTGCTCGACGGTGACCTCCTCGTCGAGGTGCCGCTCCATCCAGACCAGCACCTCGCCCACGGTGTCGCAGCGCGATCTGGGCAGCGGCCGCTCGATGTACTGCGCCTGGCCGCCGTCCCGGTGCGGCGGCACCACCATCCGCCGGGCGATCTTGTTGGCGACCTCGGGGCCCTGCTCCTTGCGCACGATGTGCAGACAGGCGTCGATACCGGCCGCCGTGCCGGCCGAGGTGATCACCGGGTCCGCGTCGACGTAGAGCACGTCCGCCTCGACGGTGGCGTGCGGATACTGCCGGACCAGCTCGGCCGCGTGGTGCCAGTGCACCGCGCAGCGCCGCCCCTCCAGCAGTCCGGCGGCGCCCAGCACGAACACGCCGGAGCACACGCTGAGCACCCGCGCGCCCCGGTCGACGGCCCGTCGGAGGGCGGCCAGCAGCTCGGGCGGGTAGACCCGGGTGGCGAAGTCGTTCCCGGCGGGCACGGCGATCAGATCGGCCTCGTCGAGCCGGTCCAGCCCGTACGGCGTGGTGATGCCCAGGCCGCCGACATGGGTGCCCAGCGAGGGCCCCTCGGCGGAGACCACCGCGAAGTCGTACCGGGGCAGCCCGTCGTCGCTGCGGTCGATGCCGAAGACCTCGCAGACCACACCCAGCTCGAAGGGGTGCACGCCGTCCAGCAGGACGGCGGCCACGTTCTGCAACATGCCACCAGTGTGCCGCACCGATGGCAGGAATTTGAAGGTCTACGGCAGTCCTGCCACTCACGGTCAGGAGTGTCCGGCGCGACAGTGGTGTGCATGAACGCAGACCAGACAGAAGCCCTGATCGGAATGCTCTTCACCTTCGGACTCCTGGCCCTGATGGTGCTGCCCTCGGTGCTCGGCATCCTGCGCGACCGGCGCATCGACCGCAGCATCAGGGAGGCACAGCAGGCCCACCGGGACCAGGAGTCCGCGACACATGAGCCGGAGGCTCAGAAGTCCTCGTCCAGGTCGACGGTGCCCTCCACCGCGACCTGGTACGCGGACGGACGCCGCTCGAAGAAGTTGGTCAGCTCCTGAACACCCTGGAGCTCCATGAAGGAGAAGGGGTTCTCGGAACCGTAGACCGGAGCGAAGCCCAGGCGGGTCAGCCGCTGGTCGGCCACGCACTCCAGGTACTGCCGCATCGACTCGGTGTTCATCCCCGGGAGGCCGTCACCGCACAGGTCGCGCGCGAACTGCAACTCGGCCTCGACGGCCTCCCGCAGCATGTCGGTGACCTGCTGCTCCAGCTGGTCGTCGAAGAGGTCCGGCTCCTCCTTGCGCACGGTGTCCACCACGTCGAACGCGAACGACATGTGCATCGTCTCGTCCCGGAACACCCAGTTGGTGCCCGTGGCGAGACCGTGCAGCAGACCGCGGCTGCGGAACCAGTAGACGTAGGCGAAGGCGCCGTAGAAGAACAGGCCCTCGATGCAGGCGGCGAAGCAGATCAGGTTGAGCAGGAAGCGCCGGCGGTCCGACCTGCTCTCCAGCCGGTCCAGCTTCTCGACCGAGTCCATCCACTTGAAGCAGAACTCCGCCTTCTCGCGGATGGAGGGGATGTTCTCCACCGCCGCGAAGGCCGCCGCCCGGTCCTCCGGGTCGGGCAGGTAGGTGTCCAGCAGCGTCAGATAGAACTGGACGTGCACGGCCTCCTCGAACAGCTGGCGCGACAGGTACAGGCGCGCCTCCGGGGAGTTGATGTGCTTGTAGAGCGTGAGCACCAGGTTGTTGGCGACGATCGAGTCACCGGTGGCGAAGAACGCCACCAGGCGGCCGATGAGGTGCTGCTCGCTCGCGGTGAGCTTGGCGAGGTCGGCGACGTCCGAGTGGAGGTCGACCTCCTCCACGTGCCAGGTGTTCTTGATGGCGTCCCGGTAGCGGTCGTAGAAGTCCGGGTACCGCATGGGACGCAGGGTCAGTTCGAAGCCCGGGTCGAGCAGGTTCTTGTCACGGTTGGTGCTGGTCATCACTGGCAGGCCTCGCAGGACTCGGGGTTCTCAAGGGAGCAGGCGACCGCGTCGGGGTCGGCCACCTGCTGGGCGGGGACGGCGGCGCGGGTCTGCGCCTGGGCGGCGCGGGCGATCCGGGTCGCCGGACGGGAGCGCAGGTAGTAGGTGGTCTTCAGCCCCTGCTTCCAGGCGTAGGCGTACATCGAGGAGAGCTTGCCGATGGTCGGCGTCTCCAGGAACAGGTTCAGCGACTGCGCCTGGTCGAGGAACGGGGTGCGGGCCGCGGCCATGTCGATCAGAGAGCGCTGCCCGATCTCCCACGCCGTGCGGTACAGCCGCCGTACGTCCTCGGGGATCCACGCGAAGTCCTGCACCGAGCCGTTGGACTCGCGCAGCGCCTCGCGGGTGCGGGCGTCCCAGACGCCGAGCGTCTTGAGGTCGCGCACCAGGTAGGAGTTGACCTGGAGGAACTCGCCCGAGAGCGTCTCGCGCTTGAACAGGTTGGAGACCTGCGGCTCGATGCACTCGTAGACGCCCGCGATGGAGGCGATGGTGGCGGTCGGCGCGATGGCCAGCAGCAGCGAGTTGCGCATGCCGACGGCGGCGATCCGCTCGCGCAGGGCCGCCCAGCGCTCGGGCCAGGTCAGCTCCACGTCGTAGTGGTCGGGGTGCAGCACGCCCCGGGCGGCGCGGGTCTTCTCCCAGGCGGGCAGGGGCCCGTTGCGCTCGGCGAGGTCGGTGGACGCCTCGTAGGCGGCCAGCATGATCCGCTCGGCGATGCGGGTCGACAGGGCCTTCGCCTCGGGGGACTCGAAGGGCAGCCGCAGTTTGAAGAAGACGTCCTGGAGGCCCATCGCGCCCAGGCCGACCGGCCGCCAGCGGGAGTTGGAGCGGCCCGCCTGCTCGGTCGGGTAGAAGTTGATGTCGACGACCCGGTCCAGGAAGGTGACGGCGGTGCGGACCGTCTCGTCCAGCCGCTCCCAGTCCAGGTCACCCGTCTCGGGGTCGGCGAAGGCGCCGAGGTTGACCGAGCCGAGGTTGCAGACCGCCGTCTCCCCGTCGTCGGTGACCTCCAGGATCTCCGTGCACAGGTTCGAGGAGTGGATGACGTGGCCGGGCTCCGCCGTCTGGTTGGCGGTGCGGTTGGCGGCGTCCTTGAAGGTCATCCAGCCGTTGCCGGTCTGCGCCAGGGTGCGCATCATCCGGCCGTACAGCTCGCGGGCGGGCATCGTCTTCTGCGCGAGCCCGGCCTCCTCGGCCCTGCGGTAGGCCGCGTCGAACTCGTCGCCCCACAGGTCCACCAGCTCCGGCACGTCCGCCGGGGAGAACAGCGACCACTGCGCGTCGGCGTTGACCCGGCGCATGAACTCGTCCGGCACCCAGTGCGCCAGGTTGAGGTTGTGGGTGCGGCGCGCGTCCTCACCGGTGTTGTCGCGCAGCTCCAGGAACTCCTCGATGTCGGAGTGCCAGGTCTCCAGGTAGACGGCCGCCGCGCCCTTGCGCCGCCCGCCCTGGTTCACCGCGGCCACCGAGGCGTCGAGGGTCTTCAGGAACGGCACGATGCCGTTGGAGTGCCCGTTGGTGCCGCGGATCAGCGAACCGCGCGAGCGGATGCGGGAGTAGGCCAGACCGATGCCGCCCGCGTGCTTGGAGAGCCGGGCGACCTGGTGGTAGCGGTCGTAGATGCTGTCCAGCTCGTCCTTGGGGGAGTCGAGCAGATAGCAGGAGGACATCTGCGGGTGGCGGGTGCCGGAGTTGAAGAGCGTGGGGGAGGAGGGGAGGTAGTCCAGGCGGCTCATCAGCCCGTAGAGCGCGGCGACCTCGTCGACGGCCCGGGTGCTGTCGTCCTCGGCGAGACCGGCGGCCACCCGCAGCATGAAGTGCTGGGGCGTCTCGATCACCTTGCGGGTGATCGGGTGCCGCAGCAGGTAGCGGCTGTGCACGGTGCGCAGGCCGAAGTAGCCGAAGCGGTCGTCGGCGGACGGGTCGGCCAGCGCGTCCAGGCGGGCCGCGTGCAGCCGGGTGAACGCGGCGGTCCGGTCGGCGATCAGTCCCTCCCGGTGGCCCACGGCGACGGACTCGGTGAAGGAGGTGACGCCCTGGGAGGCGGCCTCGGCCCGGATGGAGAGCGTCAGCAGGCGGGCGGCGAGCCGGGAGTAGGCGGGGTCCTCGGAGATGAGCCCGGCGGCGGCCTCGGTGGCCAGCTCCCGCAGCTCCGCCTCGTCCGCGCGGGCCGAACGGCCGCGCAGCGCGGCGGCGGCGACCCGGCCGGGGTCGGCGTCGGGGAGGTCGGCGGTCAGCTCGGTCAGGGTCCGCAGCAGCGCGGCACCGGGACCGTCGTTCTCCAGGCGGCCCTCGGCTGAGACCGGATCGGCGGGCGCGATGGTCACGTGTGGCTCTCCCTCGCTCGGCACGGAGCCTCGGCGAGGGCAGGGAGCGGCAGCACGAGCGCGCACGGCGCCGCGTCCACCGGCCCATTCCGCGAGGCCCGGACGTCAGACACCCGGACCGGACGGCCGGGCGCACTGTCGGCAGGTCCTCGGACTGACGCTCGTATGCGGCCATAAGGGCATGTGCGTACGAGTACACCGTTGCGGGACAGTTCCGGATTCGCACCGGATTCCCCTGCGACGACAGCGAGGATGAGCATACATCTTGTGCCGGGTGTGGAAGCCACCCCCATATGTTGTGTCGCGTCGACTGCGGAGGGTGTCAGAGGGTCAACGCGTAGGTGAGCAGCCGGATGTCGTCCAGGTGGGGCAGGGGGTTCCAGTCGCGCCGCGGGGTGCGGACGAAGCCCAGGCGCTCGTAGAGGCGGTGCGCGGTGTGCATGGTGCGCTGGGTGGACAGCACCAGGCGCACACAGCCCGCGGTGGCCCGCGCCCGGTCCGCGCAGGCCCGCACCAGGGCCTCGCCCGCGCCCCGGCCGCGCGCCGCGCGGTCGACCGCGAGCATGCGCAGCTCGGCCTCGCCGGGGCCCGCGATATCCGCCATGGGCCCGCCGGACGGCACGAAGGCGATCCCGCCGAGCACCTCGTCCCGCGCCACGGCCACCAGCACCTCGCAGGCCGCCGACCGCCCGGCGACGTCCCGCAGCACGTCCAGATACGGGTCGTCGGCTCCGAAGTCCAGCAGGCCGTCCCGGAGGTACGCCTCGGCGGTGATCTCGCCCAGGGCGGCGTACTCGCCGGGCAGCGCCGGCCTGATCACGAGGTCCATGACCCCGAGTGTGCCGCACGGACACGGCGACGGGCCGCCGGATTCTCCCGGCGGCCCGTCGGCCCGGTCGAAGGCGTCGGCCTCCTCGAAGGGGGCGTCCGCTCAGTGGGCGCTGCCCGCCGTGGCGGGCGGCAGCTCGGCGGAGACACCGGCGTCCCCGGCGTCGGCCGTGTAGTCCTCCGGACGGGTCTCGTCGACGCCGTCGGGGGCCTTCAGAGCCCTGAGGACGAAGGTCAGGACCACGGCGACGGCCACGTTCAGCACGAACGCCGTCATGCCGATGTAGCCGATCTCGCCGATGCCCGGGATCTCCTTGGCCGAGCCGCCGAAGTGCTTCTGCGTCGGCGAGGCGACCCCGTAGGCCGCGACCGTGCCGTAGACCATGCCGACCGCCCAGCCGGCCAGCAGCGCCCAGCGGTGGAACCAGCGGGTGAACAGGCCGCCGACCAGGGCCGGGAAGGTCTGGAGGATCCAGATGCCGCCGAGCAGCTGGAAGTTGATGGCCACGGTCTTGTCCATGGTCAGCACGAAGACCAGCGCGCCCACCTTCACCAGCAGCGAGACCAGCTTGGAGACCCGGGTCTCCTCCTTGGGCGTCGCGTCCGGCTTGATGAAGTCCTTGTAGATGTTGCGGGTGAACAGGTTCGCGGCCGCGATCGACATGATGGCCGCCGGTACCAGCGCGCCGATGCCGATGGCCGCGAAGGCGATGCCCGTGAACCAGTCCGGGAACATGTCCTCGAACAGCTGCGGGATGGCCAGCTGGCCGTTCTGCACCTTCACACCCGCCGCGATCGCCATGAAGCCGAGCAGCGCCAGCAGACCCAGCATCAGCGAGTACAGCGGCAGGATCGTGGTGTTGCGGCGGATCACCTCGCGGCTGCGCGAGGACAGCGTGGCGGTGATCGAGTGCGGATACATGAACAGCGCCAGCGCGGAGCCCAGCGCCAGGGTGGCGTACGTCCACTGGCCGCCCGAGGCCGGTGCCAGTCCGCCCGCCCCCGCCTTGCTGTACTTCTCGGAGGCCGCCGCGAAGATGTCGTCGAACCCGCCCAGCTTGATCGGGATGTAGATGATCGCGACCGCGATGACGATGTAGATGAGCGCGTCCTTCACGAACGCGATCAGCGCGGGCGCGCGCAGCCCCGAGGAGTACGTGTACGCCGCCAGCACGCCGAAGGCGATCAGCAGCGGCAGGTCCTTCACGAACCAGTTGGTGTTCTCGCCGCCGCCCACGCCCATCACGTCCAGCACCGCCTGGATGCCGACGAGCTGGAGCGCGATGTACGGCATGGTGGCGAGGATGCCGGTGAGCGCCACCGCCAGCGACAGGCCCTTGGAGCCGAACCGGCCGCGCACGAAGTCGGATGTCGTCACGTACCCGTGCTTGTGCGAGACCGACCAGAGCCGGGGCAGGAAGGTGAAGATCAGCGGGTAGACCAGGATCGTGTACGGCACCGCGAAGAACCCGGCGGCGCCGGTCGCGTAGATCGCCGCGGGCACCGCCACGAACGTGTAGGCGGTGTACAGGTCGCCGCCGAGCAGGAACCAGGTGATCCAGGTGCCGAAGGAGCGGCCGCCCAGGCCCCACTCGTCCAGGCTGTGCTCGTTGTCCGCCCGGCGCCAGCGCGCGGCCAGGAAGCCCATGACGGTGACGAGCAGGAAGAAGAAGATGAAGACGCCGAGCGCGACGCCGTTGACGCCGTCCTTCACCGGGCCGCACCGCCCTTCGCGGACGCGGAGTCACCGGTGCGGCGCCCGCGCTGGTCGTGCTGCCAGAGCCGGTGGGCGATCACCGTGAGGACCGTGGAGATGATCACCCACAGCATCTGGTACCAGTAGAAGAACGGGATGCCGATGAACGTGGGGTCGGTCTTCGCGTACGAACCGACCCACAGCATCGCCACGAACGGCGCGACGAGGCAGAGGCCGATGACCACCCGCAGGGGTGTCACCACCCCTTTGCCCACTCCTGGCCCATCTGACATGTGCGGCTCCGTTCCTGTGCTGGTCACCGGTGCGATGCGCAGGCAATCTAGGTCACGGTGACAAGCGAACGGAACCCCTTGTCCGGATACCGGTTCCACGGACATCGTCCGGGGACCGGGCGCAGGGGCACGGCGGGGCGGGGCGGGATCAGTCCATCGGCCTCTTCAGGCGCGCCACGAACTTGTAGCGGTCGCCGCGGTAGACCGAGCGCACCCATTCCACGGGCTGGCCGGTGCGGTCCTGGGAATGCCGGGAGAGCAGCAGCATGGGCAGGCCGACATCGGTGCCGAGCAGCCCGGCCTCGCGGGGGGTGGCCAGCGAGGTCTCGATGGTCTCCTCGGCCTCGGCGAGATGGACGTCGTAGACCTCGGCGAGGGCGGTGTAGAGCGAGGTGTACTTGACCAGGCTGCGGCGCAGCGCGGGGAAGCGCTTGGCCGAAAGGTGCGTGGTCTCGATGGCCATGGGCTCGCCGTTGGCCATGCGCAGCCGCTCGATGCGCAGCACCCGGCCGCCCGCGGTGATGTCGAGCAGGGCGGCGAGCCGGTCGTCGGCGGTGATGTACCCGATGTCCAGCAGCTGAGAAGTCGGTTCCAGTCCTTGGGCACGCATGTCCTCGGTGTAGGAGGTCAGTTGCAGCGCCTGGGAGACCTTCGGCTTGGCGACGAAGGTGCCTTTGCCCTGGATGCGTTCGAGCCGGCCCTCGACGACGAGTTCCTGGAGCGCCTGGCGCACGGTCGTGCGGGAGGTGTCGAACTCGGCGGCCAGGGTCCGCTCCGGCGGCACGGGCGTGCCGGGCGCCTGCGTCTGGGTCATGTCGAGCAGGTGCTTCTTCAGGCGGTAGTACTTGGGCACGCGCGCGGTACGGACGGTCGCCCCACCCTCGTTCTCCGCACTGCTGACGTCGGTGCTCATGCTCTGCCTTCCCGGCTCCAGTGCCGAAGCGACCGACTCCCGTCGGCCACGGCTCACATCGTGGCACGGCTTCTTGTGACGGGTGGCACCCGCACGCTCCGTGATCTCCTCTGTATACCGCCGTGACCCCCGCTGGTCTAGTCCATCGCCCGTCCCCGGCCCGGGTGGTCCACGCGAACAGGCGCGCGACCGGGGGGAAGTGACGGCCGGTGGTCCAGTGGAGCGGAGACGTCCGTTTGACCGCATGAGCAATGAAAGGTCCCTGCATATCGCGGTCCCATAACGGAGCACCTGAGCAGGTCGGCGCACCCTTGACAGCCCTATTGGTCTGGGCCAAGCTCCCCGTACTGGTCTACACCATTGGTCCAGGTCCCGGCCCCATGGGCGGTGTGCGCTGACGCTTCCGACTGTCGCTCAACCGCGGGGAGGCAGGGGGGTTTGTGGCATCCCTGAGGAGGGTGGCGTGAAGCGCAAGCTTGTTGCCGCGATCGGTATCGCGGGAATGATGGTCTCCATCGCGGCCTGTGGCGGCAGTGACGACGACAAGGGGGGCTCGAACGGTGCGGACGCCAAGGAGCTGACCGTCTGGCTCACCGTCGACGCGCAGAACAACTGGCCGGACCTGGTCAAGGCCGCCGACGACGCGGTGGTGAAGAAGCACCCGGGGCTGAAGGTCAAGCACGAGTACTACGGCTGGCCGGACAAGAACACCAAGCTCGACGCGGTGCTCGCCACCGACAAGGCCCCCGACGTGGTCGAGATGGGCAACACCGAGATGCTCGGCTACATGGTCAAGGGCGCCTTCGCCCCGCTGGACGCGTCGAAGTTCGACAACTCCTCCGGGTGGCTGGACGGCCTCAAGGCCTCCGTGACGTACGAGGGCAAGACCTACGGTGTGCCCTACTACGCCGGTGGCCGCGTCGCCAACTGGCGCAAGGACATCTTCGCGCAGTCCGATGTGAAGACCACGCCGAAGACCTACCAGGAACTGATCGCCGACCTGGACAAGGTGCAGAAGAAGCAGGGCGACAAGTTCAGCGCTTGGTACCAGCCCAGCCGTGACTGGTACGCCGCCATGTCCTTCGTCTACGACGCCGGTGGCTCCATCGCCAAGGAGGACGGCGGCCAGTGGAAGGCCAACCTCTCCTCGCCGGAGTCCCTGAAGGGCCTGAACGACTACAAGGCCGTCCTGGACAAGTACATGCACGGTGACAAGACCAAGGACGAGGCCGACCGGCCCATCGTCTACGGTCAGGGCAAGTCCGGCATGATCTTCGCCGCCGCCTGGGAGGGCGCGACCGCCGCCGACCCGAAGAACGACAAGGTCGGCAAGCTCGCCGACAAGGTCGAGAACTTCGTGATGCCCGGCCCGTCCGGCAAGAACATGCCGGTCTTCCTCGGCGGTTCGGACCTGGCCGTCCCGGTCAAGTCCAAGGCGCAGGCCGTCGCCGCCGAGTGGATCAACGCCTTCACCGGCACCGCCGGACAGAAGGGCCTGATCGCCAAGGGCAACCTGCCCAACAACAAGACCGACCTCGCGACGCTGAAGAGCGACCCGAAGACGGCGGTCCCGGCCACCGCGGCCGAGTCCAGCTGGTTCGTCCCGATGGCGCCGGGCTGGGGCCAGGTCGAGAAGGCCCAGGTGCTGCAGACCATGCTGCAGAGCATCGGCACCGGCAAGAAGTCGGTCGAGGACGCCGCCAAGGAGGCGGACGCCGCGATCGACAAGGTCATCAACACCAAGTGACCTGAGCGCAGGGCCCTGCCGCGGGCGGGGCCCTGCTTCTCGCACGGCCGTCTCACGGGGCCCGCTCCCCGTACGGCCGTGCCGGGCTTTGCCTTGCTTCGCCTTCGTACCACCTGACGGCCGCTGAGGAGCGCGCGATGAGTGCCGCAGACACGACCACCCCTGCCAAGGTGCCGCCACCGCGGCAGGCGCCGCCACCCGCCGCTGCGGACCGGCCCCGCAGAAACCGGACGTCGGGCGGCGCGGCGACCCCATGGCTGCTGCTCGCCCCCTGCCTGCTGATCCTGGCCCTGGTCATGGCCTACCCGCTGGTGCGGCTGGTCACGCTGTCCTTCCAGAAGTTCGGGCAGCCGCAGCTGTGGGGCTTCCAGGGGGCCGAGTGGGTCGGGTTCTCCAACTTCACCAAGGTGCTCAGCGACGACGAGTTCTGGTCGGTCGTCGTGCGCACCATCGTCTTCGCCGCCGGCTGCGTGATCCTCACCATGGTCATCGGCATGGCGCTCGCCCTGCTCCAGCAGCGGGTCTCCGGCTGGGTCAAGACGCTGATCAACATCGCGCTGGTGGCGAGCTGGGGCATGCCCGTCATCGTGGCCACCACCGTCTTCAAGTGGCTCTTCGACTCCGACTACGGCATCCTCAACGCGCTGCTGAGCAAGCTGCCCGGGGTCGAGCTGATCGGCCACAACTGGTTCGCCAGCGGCCCCCAGGGCCTCGCGGTGATCATGCTCCTCGTGGTCTGGGGCGCCGTGCCCTTCGTCGTCATCACGCTCAGCGCCGGTCTGACGCAGGTGCCCAAGGAGATGGAGGAGGCGGCCCGGCTCGACGGCGCCGGCGCCTGGGGTGTCTTCCGCTATGTCACCCTGCCCATCCTCAAGCCGGTCCTCGTGATGCTCACGACCCTGTCGGTCATCTGGGACATGGGCGTCTTCCCGCAGGTGTTCGTCATGCGCGGCGGCCACCCCGAGGCCGAGTTCCAGATCCTCAACACCTACTCCTACGACCGCGCCTTCGTGGTCAACGACTACGCGCAGGGCTCGGCGATCGCCCTGATCACCGTGCTGCTGCTGCTGGGCGTGGTCGCCGTGTACATGCGCCAGATGCTGAAGATCGGAGAGGTCGAATGAGCACCCTGAGCGGCACGAGCACCGCCGCCCCCGCGGTCCGCCGCCGCCGGGCGCCGAAGCTCGGCTGGAACCTGCTCGGCCTCCTGGTCTTCGTCGTCCTGGGCTTCCCGCTCTACTGGATGCTCAACACCGCGTTCAAGCCGGCCAAGGACGCCATCGACCCGGACCCGAGCCTGCTGCCCACCGGCTTCACCACGGCCAACTTCAAGCGCGCCCTGGAGGTCTCCGACTTCTGGGGCCCGGTCGGGCGCAGCCTGATCGTGTCCCTGGTCGTCGTGGGCGTCGGCATCGTCGTCGGCACACTGGCCGCGCTCGCCATCTCCCGGTTCGCCTTCCGGGGCCGCAAGATCGTGATCGTGGGCATCCTCGCGGTGCAGATGGTGCCGCTGGTCGCCATGATCATCCCGATCTTCCTGCTGCTGAACGACCTGGGTCAGTACGACAAGCTGACCGGCCTGATCATCACGTATCTGACCTTCGTGCTCCCCTTCACGGTGTGGACGCTGCGCGGTTTCATCGTCAACATCCCCAAGGAACTCGAAGAAGCCGCCATGGTCGACGGCTGTACCCGCACCGGCGCCTTCGTCCGCGTGGTCTTCCCGCTGCTCGCCCCCGGCATGGTCGCCACCTCGGTCTACGGCTTCATCCAGGCCTGGAACGAGTACCTCTACGCCCTGATGCTGATGAGCCAGCAGAACCAGACCGCCACGGTCTGGCTCGGTAACTTCACCACCAAGAACGGCACCGAATACGCCCCGATGATGGCCGGAGCCACCATGATGGCGGTGCCCATCGTCGTTCTGTTCCTCCTCGTACAGCGCAAGATGGCCGCGGGCCTGACCGCGGGCGCCGTGAAGGGATAACACCACCCGATGACGACATTCGCCGGCGGTGCCACCGCCTCCAACGCGGCGAGCGACCGTCTCGCCCGCGACGCGCTGACCGTTCTCCAGCCCGGCTTCACCGGGACCACGGCCCCCGACTGGCTGCTGCGCCGGCTCGGCGAAGGACTGGCCTCGGTCGGTCTGTTCGGCCGCAACGTCGCCACCGCGGAGCAGCTGACCGCCCTCACCGCCCGGTTGCGCGCCGAGCGCGAGGACGTCCTCGTCGCCATCGACGAGGAGGGCGGCGACGTCACGCGCCTGGAGGTGCGCACCGGCTCCAGCTTCCCCGGCAACCACGCGCTCGGCGCGGTGGACGACGTGGAGCTGACCGAGGACGTCGCCCGCGAACTCGGCCGACGGCTCGCCGAGTGCGGCGTCAACTTCGACTGGGCGCCCTCGGCGGACGTCAACTCCAACCCGGGCAACCCGGTCATCGGCGTCCGCTCCTTCGGCGCCTCCACCGACCTGGTCGCCCGGCACACCGCCGCCTACGTCCGCGGACTCCAGGCCGCGGGCGTCGCCGCCTGCACCAAGCACTTCCCCGGGCACGGCGACACCGCGGTCGACTCGCACCACGCGCTGCCCCGCATCGACGTGGACGCCGAGGTGCTCCAGGCCCGCGACCTGGTGCCGTTCCGCGCGGCCGTGGCCGCCGGGACCAAGGCCGTGATGAGCGCGCACATCCTGGTCCCGGCCCTGGAGCCGGACCTTCCGGCAACGTTGTCCAGGCGGGTGCTCACCGAACTGCTGCGCGGCGAACTGGGCTACGACGGCCTGATCGTCACCGACGCCGTGGAGATGAAGGCCATCGCCGACACCTACGGCATCGAGCGGGGCAGTGTCCTCGCCGTCGCCGCCGGTGCCGACGCGATCTGCGTGGGCGGCGGCCTCGCGGACGAGAAGACCGTCGACCGGCTGCGGGACGCCCTGGTCGGCGCGGTCCGCTCCGGCGACCTGCCCGAGGAGCGGCTCGCCGACGCCGCCGCACGGGTGCGCGCCCTCGCTCGCTGGACCGCCGAGGCGGCGGCCACCGGCGCCGCCGTCGTCGCCGACCCCGAGGTCGGTCTGCGCGCGGCCCGCCGGGCCCAGCGGGTCACCGTCGCGGAAACGTTCACTCCGCTCGACCGCGCGCCCTACGTCGCCGCCTTCACCCCGGTCGCCAACATCGCGGTCGGCGACGAGACCCCTTGGGGCGTGGCCGCCGAACTGTCCCGGCTCCTGCCCGGCACGGAGACCGGCAGCTTCAGCGGCGACGACGCCGGACAGGCGGCCCTGCGGGCGGCCGGCGACCGGCGTGTGGTGGCGGTGGTCCGCGACGAGCACCGCCATCCCTGGATGGCCGCCGCCCTGGACACGCTGATCGCGGCCCGTCCCGACACGATCGTCGTCGAGATGGGCGTCCCGCAGGCCACCCCCCGGGGCGCCCTGCACATCGCCACCCACGGCGCCGCCCGCGTCTGCGGCCTGGCGGCGGCGGAGATCATCGCCGGGAAGTAGCCCGCACCGCACCCGCACAGGCGCCGGTCACCCCCTGGGGACCGGCGCCTTCGGGCATCCCGCCCGGGGCGGGAGACGTCGGCACAGCCGACACAGGGGACACAGGGGACACAGGGGACAGCGAGGAGGCACGGGACACGGCGACGGCACGGGTACGGCAAAACGGCACGGGTACGGCAAAGGCGCCGGTCGCCCTCACCGGGCGCCGACGCCTCGCGCACCTCGTCCGCGCACGGCCGGAGCGGGCCGCGCGGGACGGAGGGAGGAGAAAGGGAAGGAGAAGGGGGAGGAGGGGAGTGGGAGAGGCCCTAGATCCCCTGCCAGTCCGGCTTGTTGGCGTAGGTGTGGCGGAAGTAGTCGGCGAGCTTCAGCTTGGAGGCGGCGGCCTCGTCGACGACCACGGTGGCGTGAGGGTGGAGTTGCAGGGCCGAGGCCGGGCAGACCGCGGCGACCGGGCCCTCGACGGTCGCGGCGACCGCGTCCGCCTTGCCCTCACCGGTGGCCAGCAGCACCAGGTGCCGGGCCTCCAGGATGGTGCCGATGCCCTGGGTGATCACGTGGTGCGGGACCTGCTCGACGTCGCCGTCGAAGAAGCGCGCGTTGTCCACCCGGGTCTGCTCGGTCAGCGTCTTGATGCGCGTCCGCGAGGCGAGCGAGGAGCACGGCTCGTTGAACCCGATGTGCCCGTCCGTGCCGATGCCGAGCAGCTGGAGGTCGACCCCTCCGGCCGCGGCCAGCGCACCGTCGTACGCCTCGCAGGCCCCCTGCACGTCCTCGGCGGTGCCGTCCGGGCCGAAGAACGCCTCCATGCCGATCCCCAGCGGCTCCAGCACCTCCCGGCGCAGGACGGACCGGTAGGACTCCGGGTGGTCGGCGGGCAGCCCCACGTACTCGTCGAGCTGCGCGATCCGGGCCCGGGAGGTGTCCGCGGCACCGGAAGCAACCTTGGCCGCCAGCGCCTCGTAGATGGGCAGCGGAGTAGAACCCGTGGCCACGCCGAGCAGGGCGTCGGGCTTCCGCCGCAGCAGCTGCGCCATGGCCTCGGCGATGAGCTCGCCGCCCGCCCTGGCATCCGGAACGATGACAACTTCCACGCTGGGCCTGCCGATCTGAGGAGAGCCGAGAAGGGGACCGGACCCGGAAAGGAGGGGTCGTGTGGTTTAGACCAATCTAGCAGAATCGGGTTCCCGGGACCCGGCCCGCGCGATCATCGGTCCTTCACCATGGACCCCGCGCCCGGCACCGCGGACACCGCGCGCGCCGCACCCCGCGAACCGCCTGCGGCGGCCCCGTCCCGCGTCACTGTCCCGCGTCTCCTCTTTACCCCTCCCGCCCCCTGATCCGCCACCCCCTGCGCACCCCCCGCCGCCCGCCCCCTGTCCCTGTCTCCCCTGTCTCCTCCACGCGCCCCCTGTGTGTCCCCGTGCCTGTGCCCCCGCCTTGCGTCCCCACGCCCTTCCGCTGTCTCTGCGCTCCCCGTCCCCCCCGGTCCCCCCGTCTCCCCGGGCTTCCTGCGCTTCCCGCCGTCCCCTCAGGTGAGCGAACCCCCTGTCGCGTCCACCCAGCTCCCCGTCACCCACCGTCCCGCGTCCGAGACGAGGAAGGCCACCACGTCCGCCACGTCCGCCGGTGCGCCGACCCGGCCGAGCGCGGATATCGCCGCCGCCCGGTCCCAGCCGCCCGGTGTGCCGTGCAGCAGGCCGGCCGTGTTGTCGGTGTCGATGATTCCGGGCGCGACCGAGTTGACCGTGATGCCGCGGGGGCCCAGCAGCTTGGACAGGTCCCGGGTGAACACGTCGAGCGCGGCCTTGGTCATGGCGTAGGCCACCTTGTCCGGCATCACCGCCGTACGCGCGAGGCCGGAGGAGACGTTGACGATCCGGCCGCCGTCGCGCAGCCGGTGGAGGCCGTGGCGGACGAGGAAGAACGGCGCCTTGGTGTTCACCGCGAAGACCTGGTCGTACTCCTTCTCCTCGATCTCCTCCAGTGGCTGTGACGTGCCGATCCCGGCGTTGTTCACCAGGATGTCCAGGCCGTCCGCGTGCCGGTCGAACTCCGCCCACAGCGTTTCGGCGTCGCCGGGGCCGCCCAGCTCGGCGCCGATCGCGAACGCCGATCCGCCGGCCGCCTCGATCGCCGCGACCGTGTCCTCGGCCGCCGTCGCGCTCCTGCCGTAGTGCACCGCGACGCGTGCGCCGTCCCGGGCCAGCCGCTCGGCCACGCCCCGCCCGATGCCCCTGCCGGCCCCGGTGACCAGCGCGGTGCGGCCCGCGAGCGCGCCTGTCCGTCCGGTCGCGCCGGTCCGCTCGTCCGTTCCCATGACGCCCATGTCAGGCCCCCTCGCATTTCCCTAGCAGTCGCTACAGAAAGACCGTACAACAGCCCGCTGACAGTTCTCTAGTGGCCGCTATAAAATCACTCCATGGAGGCACAGCAGGAGAAAGAAGCGCAGGTCGGCGGAGAGCAGGAGCGCGCGCCCGCCGCCAGGCGCCGTGGACGGCCGCGTTCGTTCGACCGGGCGACCGCCCTGGAGAAGGCCGTCCTCGCCTTCTGGGAGAACGGGTACGAGGGCACCTCCGTCTCCGATCTCACCCGGGTCATGGGCATCGGCGCCCCCAGCCTGTACGCGGCCTTCGGCGACAAGCAGGCGCTCTTCGCCGAAGTGGTGCGCGACTACGGCGAGCGGTACGGCTCCTTCGGCGAACGCGCCCTGGCCGAGGAGCCCACGGCACGTGCCGCCGTCGAGCGGATGCTGCGCGAGGCGGCGGCCGAGTACACCGCGCCGGACCGCCCGCACGGCTGTCTGGTCATCCACGCGGCCGCGAACTGCACGACCCCGGAGGTGGAGGAGTCCCTGCGGACCCGGCGCAACGAGAACATCGCCGCGTTCGAGAGCCGGATACGAGCCGATGTCGCCGCCGGGGAGCTGCCGGAGGGCACCGACACCGGCGCACTCGCCCGGTACGTCGGCGCACTGGTGCAGGGCATGTCCCAGCAGGCGCGCGACGGCGCACGCCGTGAGGAGCTGGAGGCGGTCGCGGAAATTGCCCTGGCCGTCTGGCCCCGCCGCTGAGCCGCGCGGGCTAGGCTGCTGCCTGGTGAGCGCCCGGTGCCCGGCGGGACCGGCCGGTCCTGTACGGCCGTTCGATCCTGTGCGGCCGTTCGATCACGCCGTTCGATGAAGAAAGCACAACGAACAGCTGCCCGCTCATGGACAGGCCCAAGTGGTCTAGTCCACAATCGAGGGGGATCCCGGACCGCGGACCGCGCGACCCGTCCGTGCACACGAGGTGAACACACGAACCTCCGTTCTCCCCGCACAGGAGGACGGACCGAGGAACCGGTGCTCTCTGCCCTGACTGCTCCGGCTCCTCATCCTTCGGCCGACCGGGACCGCACACCCCACGGCCGATATTGCTCCGGGCTGCGGTGCCGGGAGGGCTGAGGGTCCCTCCCAGGCGCCGCGGCCCGCGGGTGTCTCCGGGGGCCTGACCGCCGAGCCCACCGCCCCGGCGTGAGCCCTCCGCCCCGGGCCGAGCCCCGGCCCGCCTCGCCCCGCCGGGTGTTTCAGGACCGTACAAACGCCCGGGTACGCTCGCAGACGTGCCCTCCATGAACGAACTCGTACGCCAGCACACCGCCCTCGACGACTCCGATCTCGAATGGCTCCATCTGCTGGTCTCGGAGTGGCAGCTGCTCTCCGACCTCTCCTTCGCCGACCTGGTGCTGTGGGTCCCGACGCTGGACGGCACCCGCTATGTGTCCGTCGCCCAGATGCGGCCCAACACCGGGCCGACCTCGTACCAGGACGACATGGTCGGCCACCTCGTGCCGCGCGGCCGCCGCCCGATGCTGGACGCGGCGCTCGACGAGGGGCGCATCGTCCGCGAGGGCGATCCGGAGTGGCGCGAGGAGGTGCCGGTGCGCGTGGAGTCCATCCCGGTGCGGCGCGAGGGGCGCGTCCTCGGTGTCATCGCGCGCAACACCAACCTGCTCACCGTGCGCACCCCGAGCCGGCTCGAACTGACGTATCTCCAGAGCGCCTCCGACCTGGCCCAGATGATCGCGGCGGGCTCCTTCCCCTTCCCCGACCAGCAGGTCGACATGGACGCCTCGCCGCGCGTGGGGGACGGGCTGATCCGGCTGGACGCGGACGGCGTGGTCACCTACGCCTCGCCGAACGCGCTGTCCGCCTACCACCGCCTCGGTCTCGCCGCCGACCTCGTCGGCCACCACCTCGGCGAGGCCACCGCCGAACTCGCCCCGTCCCGCGCGCCGGTGGACGAGGCACTGGTGAAACTGGCGAGCGGCTGGGCCCCGCGCGAGTTCGAGATCGAGGCCAGTGACGGGGTGATCCAGTTCCGGGCCATTCCGCTCAAACCCAAGGGCACCCGCATCGGTTCCCTGGTCCTGTGCCGCGACGTCACCGAACTGCGCCGCCGCGAACGCGAGTTGATCACCAAGGACGCGACCATCCGGGAGATCCACCACCGGGTCAAGAACAATCTCCAGACGGTGGCGGCGCTGCTGCGGCTCCAGGCCCGGCGCATCGACTCCGAGCGCGGCCGGGAGGCACTGGAGGAGGCGGTCCGCCGGGTCGGCTCGATCGCCATCGTGCATGAGACGCTGTCTCAGAACCTGGACGAGCGGGTGGAGTTCGACGAGATCGCCGACCGGGTGCTGGCGATGGTCGCCGAGATCTCGCCCGGCAAGGTCACCGGCCGGCGCAGCGGGCGGTTCGGGATCCTGGACGCCGAGGTCGCCACCCCGCTCTCGATGGTGCTGACCGAAGTCCTCCAGAACGCGCTGGAGCACGGGTTCCGCCAGGACGACACCGGCACCGTCGAGGTCTCCGCGGTCCGCGGCGGCAGCACGCGGGAGGGCCGGCTGCTGGTGACGGTCCAGGACGACGGCGTGGGGCTGCCCGACGGGTTCGACCCGCACCGTTCCGGAAACCTGGGTCTCCAGATCGTGCGCACCCTGGTCGAGGGCGAGTTGGGCGGCACCTTCGACATGGTCCCGGCCCCGGAGCGCGGCACGCGCGTCCTGCTCGACATCCCGGTGGGGACCGCCAAGTAGGTGTCGTGGCCGTCGCGGTGACGGCGTCCGGGGCTCCGGCACAGCAGTCCGGGCCCCGGCGCAGCAAAGAGCCCCGGACCGTGATCGGTCCGGGGCCAGTCGCTCGTTGCTGCCCCATCAGGTGGGGTACCCCTGCTCGAAGAGCTCGGGGAGCATCGGTGGTACTGCGCGCTGCGGCTCGGGTGCGGGGGATGCGTACGCGCTGTACGCGCCGCCAAGCTCAGGCTGTCAGCGGGGTGGCTGTGGTCAGGCGGAGGCCTGACGGGCCCGGTTGCGAGCGGCGCGGCGCTTCATCGCGCGGCGCTCGTCCTCGCTGAGACCACCCCAGACGCCGGAGTCCTGGCCGGACTCGAGCGCCCACTGCAGGCACTGCTCCATAACCGGGCAGCGACGGCAGACGGCCTTGGCTTCCTCGATCTGCAGCAGCGCAGGACCGGTGTTGCCGATGGGGAAGAAGAGCTCGGGGTCTTCCTCGCGGCAAACGGCGTTGTGACGCCAGTCCATGGCTGCTACCTCTCCTTGGTATTACGTGCAAGTTGCTTGTGAATGTGAACGCTTTCACGAATCCCTCAACAAGTGAAGGGCCGATCGTCAGGTTTCCCTGGCGTGGTCCTGTGGATTGAAGAGGGGTTCCGGCGATCTCCGGGGCCCGGTGTGTTGGGCCGTCCCGATCGCCATGTAGAGATTCGCAAACCTCGGCGGCGGATACAACCCCTTCCGGAAACTTTTTTTGGATTCCTCGGTGTCGACTAGGTCACAGCCGTACTTCCATGGGGTGGATCCTGGCCTAAACGTTCGAGTGAAAGGACTTTGGGCCCTTCCACTCACACAATCACACGCAGTGCACGGCGTACGCCTGTGAACGTCACGCTCGTACGCAGCCCCAGATGGTCACCGTCCATCTGGAGGGGGAGCGGCGCCTTCGAATGCAAGGTGAAGCTGCTCAGGTCATGCAGTGACAGGGCGTGCCTGCCCTGCGGTCCGCGCTCGGGGGACGAAGTGAGCAACTGGGTGCCGTACCGGGCGACCGCGGCCGTGGACAGCCGGCTGAGTCCGAGCACGTCGAGGCCGGTGTCGAAGGACGCCCGGGGCGAGGTGTACATCGCGCGATTGCCCAGGTAGGTCCACGGCGAGGTGTTCGACACTATCGCCACCACCAGATCGGCGACCGGGTCCTCGCCGGGCCGCTCCAGGGTGATCGCGCCGTGCCGCCGGTTCGGCTCGCCGAAGAACTGGCGCAGCACCTGCCGTACGTACAGCGCGTGCGTGGACTTCTTGCCGCGCTCGCGCTGCTGTTCGACGCGGCCGACCACGCCCGCGTCGAAGCCCAGTCCGGCGTTGAAGGTGAACCAGCGCTCGGGGACCGCCGCGTCGTCGGTGCCCGGCGTCCCGGACGCCAGTCCCAGGCCGACCGTGCGTTCGCTGCCCTCGCGCAGGGCGTCCAGGATCGCGCCGGTCGCCTCGACGGCGTCGTTGGGCAGTCCCAGGGCGCGGGCGAAGACATTGGTGGACCCGCCGGGCACCACCGCGAGGCGGGGCAGGCGCTCGGGGTCGGGGCCGCGGTGCAGCAGTCCGTTCACGACCTCGTTGACGGTGCCGTCGCCGCCGAGGGAGACGACCAGGTCGATGTCCTCGCTGTCGGCGGCCTGTCGGCCCAGGTCGCGGGCGTGGCCGCGGTACTCGGTGGTGACCGCGTCCAGTTTCATCTCGCTGGCGAGCGCGTGGATCAGGACGTCGCGCGTACGTGCGCTTGTGGTGGTAGCCGCCGGATTGACCACGAGAAGTGCACGCATGGTCAGCAGCGTACCTACTGAGGAGTACTCGGCCCAGGCCGAGGTAGGGATCGGGTAAGAGGGGAGGGCGTGAGCCTGGACACGGTCCGGTGCGCGGCGAGGGCTACCCTTCTGGGGTGAGCAGTGAGCAGAACCCCTCCACCGGCACCACGGACGCACCCTCCGGCCCGCGCCCGCGACGGCTGACCGCCGCGGCGGCGCTGTGCGCGCTGGAGGGCCTGGCCCTGCTCGTCGGCGGCGTCTGGATGCTGGTCCTCGGTCTCACGGGCGGGCACGACCGGCAGCAGGCCGTCACGGGCGGGATCACCGTCCTGGCGCTCGCGCTGCTGCCGCTGCTGGCGGCCCGGGGGCTGCTGCTGCGGCGCAGCTGGAGCCGGGGGCCCGCGCTCATCACCCAGATCATGGCGCTGCCCGTCGCCTACAGCCTGCTCCAGGCCGACAGCGTGGCCGTCCCGGCGGGTGTCGCCCTCGCCGCCGTGGCCGTGGCCTCCCTGGTCCTGCTGGTCCACCCGGCGACGACCCGGGCCCTCGGCATCAGGGGACCGGGCCGTGCCCAGGAGAGCGGCCAGCGGTAACCGCGCGCCCCGGCGGGGCCGCACCGGCGAGCTCCGGTCACTCCTCCACCAGCAGCTTCTCCCGGAGCTGGGCCAGCGTGCGGGCCAGCAGCCGCGAGACGTGCATCTGCGAGATGCCGACCTCCTGCGCGATCTGCGACTGGGTCATGTTGCCGAAGAAGCGCAGCAGCAGGATGCGCTTCTCGCGCGGCGGCAGATCCTCCAGCAGCGGCTTCAGCGACTCGCGGTACTCCACGCCCTCCAGCGCCTCGTCCTCGGCGCCGAGGGTGTCGGCGACCGCCGGGGACTCGTCGTCGGTGTCGGGGACGTCCAGGGACAGCGTGGAGTAGGCGTTGGCCGACTCCAGGCCCTCCAGGACCTCCTCCTCGGAGATGGCCAGCTTCTCGGCCAGTTCGTGCACCGTGGGGGAGCGGCCGTGCAACTGGGACAGCTCGGCCGTCGCCGTGGTGAGCGAGAGCCGCAGCTCCTGGAGCCGGCGCGGTACGCGCACCGCCCAGCCCTTGTCCCGGAAGTGCCGCTTGATCTCGCCGACGACCGTCGGGGTCGCGTACGTGGAGAACTCCACGCCGCGGTCCGGGTCGAAGCGGTCGACCGACTTGATCAGTCCGATCGTGGCGACCTGGGTGAGGTCGTCCAGCGGCTCGCCGCGGTTGCGGAAGCGGCGCGCGAGGTGCTCGACGAGGGGCAGGTGCATCCGGACCAGCTGGTTGCGCAGCTCCGCGTACTGCGGGCTGCCGTCCGGCAGCGCGCGCAGCTCGATGAACATCGCGCGTGCGCCGCTGCGGTCGTGCGGGTCGTGCTGCGCCCCGCGCACGCGCGGAGCGCCCTGCGCGGTGTCCTCGGAGTCCCGCTCGTGCTCGCTCATCGTCCCGCCCGTCGCCCTTCCCCGAGCCCGTGCCTCCTCTCCCGCCCTCGGCCGCTGCGACCGGGCGGACCGGGCGGACGGGGCGGAGGAGTCCCCGCGCGCGGAGGTGTCGCTCCGCGTGGCGCCGTCCCGCTCCCGCGGCTCGGCGTCCAGGGGCCCCGACTCCGCGGTGCCGTCCTCCGGATGCGGCCTGGCCTGCTCGGGGATGCCGTCGATGCCGCCCGCCGGCCGTGCGGGCTCCGCCGGAGCGCCCTGGGCGCCCTGGACGCTCCTGTCGGGCTTTCCGGCCGCGTCGGCGCGAGGCGGGGTCCCGCCCTCGGTCGGCAGCCCCCGTGTGCCGCGTTCTTCGTCCCGCACCGGCCCGTCCCCGTTCCTCACGCCGGCCCGGGTCCCGCGCCGCGCTGTTTGTAGAGGCTGATCGAAACGGTCTTGTCCTCGTCCACGGCGGAGGAGACCTTGCCCGCCAGGGCCGACAGGACGGTCCAGGCGAAGGTGTCCCGCGAGGGGGCGTGACCGTCCGTGGTCGGGGCCGAGACGGTGACCTCCAGCGAGTCGTCGACCAGCCGGAAGACGCAGCTGAGCACCGAGCCGGGCACGGCCTGCTGGAGCAGGATCGCGCAGGCCTCGTCCACTGCGATGCGCAGGTCCTCGATCTCGTCGAGGGTGAAGTCCAAACGGGCCGCCAGGCCGGCCGTGGCCGTCCGCAGCACCGACAGGTAGGCACCCGCAGCCGGCAGCCGGACTTCCACGAAGTCCTGGTTCGCCGCGGGCTCGCCTGCGATCTGGGACACCCTCACCTCCAAGGTGGTACAAGCTCTCTAGGGCCGAGGGTCGCCCCCCGGGGCACACGATTCATGGTCCAGCGGTGACGCTACCGCGCTCACGGCGCTCGTGTTCCGGGACCCCGACCCCTTCCTGTCACTCATAGTAAACATACGGATACGCTCCGTGGCTAGGGGTTGGGCGCATCCAAATAGGAACAACGCGCGCCGGGTTGACGTACCCACACGTCAGACGGTCGAACCGTCGGGAAACCCGGTCACACCAGGACGTGGTCCACGAAGCACCAGCGCCAGTCCTCCCCGGGTTCGAAGGTCCGCATCACCGGGTGCCCGGTGTCCTTGTGGTGCGTCGTGGCGTGCTGGCCCGGCGACGAGTCGCAGCATCCCACGTGGCCACAGGTCAGGCAGAGCCGCAGTTGCACCGGATGTGTGCCGTCGCGCAGGCACTCGGGGCACGTCTCGCTTCGGGGCTCGGGCTCCGGATACGGCAGCGCGTCGGCGTGCGTGCACTGTTTCATGATTGCCAGATTACGACTTCCGCGCGGAGGACCGCGCGGAAGAGCCGGGCGGGACGACACGATGGGCGGGCGAGGACGATGGACGTGATGCCGCTGCTTCTGCTGGTGGCGGGCAGCGCCGCGGTGGCCGGGGCCGCCCGGCGCACCCCCGTGCCGGCACCGCTGCTGCTGGTCGCCGCAGGACTCGCGATCTCCTACGTGCCCGGCGTGCCGGACTACACGCTCGACCCGGAGGTGGTCCTGCCGCTGCTGCTGCCCCCGCTGCTGTACACGTCCGCCGCGGACAGCTCCTACCTGGACCTGCGGGCGCAGCTGAGACCGGTGGCCCTGCTCTCGGTCGGCTACGTGCTCTTCGCGACCTTCGTGGTCGGCTGGGCCGCCTACCGGATCGTGCCGGGGCTGCCGCTGACGGCCGCGCTGGTGCTGGGTGCCGTGGTGGCCCCGCCGGACGCGGTCGCGGCGACGGCGGTGGCCCGCCGCGTCGGACTGCCCTCCCGGATCACCACCATCCTCCAGGGCGAGTCCCTGCTCAACGACGCCACCGCGATCACCGCCTACAAGGTGGCCCTCGCCGCGGCCGTCGGCGAGGGCGCGACCTGGTCGGGCGGGACGGAGGAGTTCCTCGTGGCGGCGGTCGGCGGGGTCGGCATCGGACTGGTGCTGATGGCGCCGCTGCACTGGCTGCGCACCCACCTGAAGGAGGCACTGCTCCAGAACACCCTCTCCCTGCTGATCCCGTTCGTCGCCTACGGCGTCGCCGAACAGGTGCACGCCTCCGGTGTCCTCGCGGTGGTCACCGTCGCCCTCTACCTCGGCCACCGCGCCTGGGAGGTCGACTTCGCGACCCGCCTCCAGGAGGAGGCCGTGTGGAAGATGGTCGCCTTCGTCCTGGAGTCGGCGGTGTTCGCCCTCATCGGACTGCAACTGCCCGTCGTCCTGCGCGGCCTGGAGAAGTACTCCGGGGCCGAGGCCGCCTGGTATGCGATCGCCGTGTTCCTGGTGGTGGTGGCCGCCCGGTTCGTATGGGTGTTCCCGGCGACGTTCCTGCCGCGACTGCTGTCCCGGCGGGTGCGCGAGCGGGAGGAGAACCCCACCTGGAAGGGGGCGGTGATCACCTCCTGGGCCGGGATGCGGGGCGTGGTGTCCCTGGCCATCGCCTTCTCCATCCCCCTCACGGTGCACGGCGGCGAGCCCTTCCCGCAGCGCAACCTGCTGCTCTTCCTGACCTTCACGACGGTCATCGGCACCCTGGTGGTGCAGGGCCTGACCCTGCCGCCGCTCATCCACCTGCTGAAGTTCCCCGGCCCCGACCCGCAGGCCGCCACCCTCGCCGAGGCGAACGCCCAGGCCCAGGCGTCCCGGGTCGCCGAGGAACGCCTGGAGGAACTGCTCGCCGACGAGCGCAACACCCTGCCGCCGCCCCTCGCCGACCGGCTCCGCTCGGTCCTGGAACGCCGCCGCAACGCCGTGTGGGAGCGCCTCGGCCAGACCAACCCGGTCACCGGTGAATCGGTCGACGACACCTACCGCAGGCTCTCCCGGGACATGATCGGCGCCGAGCGCGCCGTCTTCGTGCACCTGCGCGACGGCCGCTACATCGACGACGAGATGCTGCGCACCCTGCTGCGCAGGCTGGACCTGGAGGAGGCCGCCGCCTACCGGGAAGCCGCGTAGCGGCGGGGAGCGTTCCCCGAGGCGGTGCCCCGGGGCGGTTCGCCGGGGCGGGGCCCTGGTCCGGCCGCCCGCTCCGCTACGGCGGGAACGGCCGTCCTGTCACCACGGCGGCGATCGTCGTCCCGCGCGCGAAGGCGCCCTCCTCGGCCAGGGCCACCAGGGCGTACAGCAGCTTGGCGACGTACAGGCGCTCGACGGGAAGGCCGTGCCGGCCGGTGAAGTCGTCGGCGAAGGCGTCGAGTTCCGGGGTGGTGCGGGCGTAGCCGCCGAAGTGGAAGCGGTCGTCGAGGGACCAGGTGCCGCGGCGGCCGCCGAAGGCCCTCTCCTGGAGGCCGAGCACCTCGGCGGCCAGGAAGTCGCCCTTGAGGACCGGTATCCCCAGCGCCCGGCAGCCGTCGGGCAGCCCGGCGGCCAGTCCGGCCAGGGTGCCCCCGGTGCCGCAGGCCACACCCACGACACCGGCCCGGCCCGCCAGCTCCGCGCCCAGGGCGGTGCAGCCGCGCACCGCCAGGGTGTTGCTGCCGCCCTCGGGCACCACATGGGCGTCCTCGGCACCGACCGCGCGGAGTACGGCGGCGAGCGTCGCGGGTTCCGCCTTGCGCCGGTACGCGGACCGCTCGACGAAGTGCAGCCGCATACCGTCGGCGGCGCACCGGGCCAGGGAGTCGTTGAGCGGCCGGTCCGCCAGCTCCTGGCCGCGCACCACGCCCACCGTGGGCACGCCCAGCAGCCGTCCGGCCGCCGCGGTCGCCCGCAGATGGTTGGACCAGGCACCGCCGAAGGTCACGATCGTCCGGCCCGCCGCCGCGCGCAGGTTCGGCGCGAGCTTGCGCCACTTGTTGCCGGTCAGCTCCGGGTGGATCAGATCGTCCCGCTTGAGCAGCAGGCGCAGTCCGCGCCGGCCGAACCGCTCGTCGCTCAGCTCCTGCAAGGGGGACGGGAGCACGGGGGAGAGTGCGGCGGGGCCGGTGGGAGTGGCGGGGCCGGTGGGGTCAGGGACGGCGGAGCTGGGCACCGGACCATTGTCCCCGGTGTCCGCCGGAGCGAGGGAAATGCCCGTGCCGTACGGAATTCCGGCCCGCGCGCCGGATGGGATCCCCATGTGTGCCCGGCCCGGGGGTGATCCATTCCCGCTCTTTCGTGTAATAGCACGGCCACGTTACGTGATGGAAGGCTGGGGCCTGCAAATCGATGCCCGGCGCCGATCGCACCGGGCATGACCGGGAGGGCAATTCTCTATGTCGGTAGGCGATGAGGTCCGCACGGAGCAGGACCGGCCGCAGCAGAGCCTCGGCACCGCGGCCGCGCGGAACCTGGCCACCACCACCAAGTCCGTACCCCAGATGCAGGAGATCAGCTCGCGCTGGCTCCTGCGCATGCTGCCGTGGGTGGATGTGCAGGGCGGCACGTACCGGGTGAACCGGCGGCTCACGTACGCCGTCGGCGACGGACGGATCACCTTCGTGCAGACGGGCGACCGCGTCGAGGTGATCCCCGCCGAACTCGGCGAACTGCCCGCCCTGCGGGGGTACGAGGACACCGACGTGCTCTCCGAGCTGGCCCAGCGCTGCCGCCAGCGGGAGATCGCCGCCGGCCAGGTGATCGCCTCCTTCGGTAACCAGTCCGAGGACGTCTATCTGCTCGCGCACGGCAGGGCCGAGAAGGTCGGCACCGGCCCGTACGGCGACGACCAGGTCCTCGGTGTGCTCGCCGACGGCGCCTACTTCGGCGAGCAGGCACTGCTGGACCCGGACGCCATCTGGGACTACACGGTCCGCGCCGACACCACGTGCACCGTCCTCGTCCTGTCCCGGCACGACTTCGAGCAGGTCGCCGAGCGCGCCGACTCGCTCCGCGCCCACCTGCGGCAACTGCGCTCGATCCCGGGCCAGCGCACCAACAAGTACGGCGAGAAGGAGGTCGACCTCGCCGTCGGGCACAGCGGCGAGCCGGACATCCCGCACACGTTCGTCGACTACGAGGCCAGCCCCCGCGAGTACGAGCTGAGCATCGCCCAGACCGTGCTGCGCATCCACACCCGCGTGGCCGACCTCTACAACCAGCCGATGAACCAGACGGAGCAGCAGCTCCGGCTCACCGTCGAGGCGCTGAAGGAGCGCCAGGAGCACGAGCTGGTCAACAACCGCGACTTCGGTCTGCTCCACAACTGCGAGTACGACCAGCGGATCCAGCCGCACGACGGCGCGCCCAGCCCCGACGACATGGACGAGCTGCTCAGCAGGCGCCGCGGCACCAAGCTGTTCCTCGCCCACCCGCGCGCGATCGCCGCGTTCGGCCGCGAGCTGAACCGGCGGGGACTGGTCCCCGAGACGATCGACATGGGCGGCAACCGCATCCCCACCTGGCGCGGGGTGCCGGTCTTCCCGTGCAACAAGATCCCGGTCACCGAGGCCCGGACCAGCTCGATCATCGCGCTGCGTACCGGCGAGGAGGACCAGGGCGTCATCGGGCTGCGCGCCAAGGGCATCCCGGACGAGATCGAGCCGAGCCTGTCCGTGCGGTTCATGGGCATCAACGAACAGGCCATCGTCAAGTACCTGGTGACGGCCTACTACTCGGCAGCCGTGCTGGTACCGGACGCGGTGGGTGTCCTGGAGAACGTCGAGGTCGGCCGTTGGTACTGAGCCGCTTCACCGGCTCGCGGTGTCCGCGCCCGCGGGCCCGGGTAGTACACCCCGGCCGGTACCCGGGCGGACGCCCGGCGCCGGACGCGCAGACGCCACGGTTCGCGGACTCGTCGACGCCACGGTTCGCGGACTCACCGAGGGGGAGCGGATGGCCGAGTTCATGACGGGGACGACACCGCGCCCGCCGGGTGCCCGCCATGGCGGGGCGACGGCGCGGCAGACGGGGGCGGCCTCCGTGGAGGCGCTGCCGCGGCCCGCCGGTGCCGACGAGGGCGAGGGCGAGGGCCCCGAGGGCGCGCCCGACGGACAGGACGCGGCGGTGATCCTGGAGCGGGCGCGGACGTCGTTCGATCCCGAACTGCGTGCGGCGGTCGCCTCGTTGCCCGCCTCGATGTGCCGCGTCGCCAGCTACCACTTCGGCTGGGAGCACGCGGACGGCACCCCGGCCGCCGGGCACGCGGGCAAGGCGATCCGCCCGGCACTGGTCCTCACCGCGGCCGAGGCACTCGGCGGCCCGCGGGCGCGCGCGAGCGCCGCGCGGGCCGCGGCGGCGGTGGAACTGGTCCACAACTTCACGCTGCTGCACGACGACGTGATGGACCGGGACACCACCCGCCGCCACCGGCCCACGGCCTGGACGGTGTTCGGCGACACCGATGCCATCCTCGCCGGGGACGCCCTCCAGGCACTGGCCCTGGGGATGCTCGCCGAGGACCCGCATCCGGCCTCCCGCGCGGTCGCCGCCCGGCTCGCGTCCTGCGTCGTCGAACTGTGCGCGGGCCAGCAGGCGGACAGCGCACTGGAGCGGCGGCCGCCCGGCGAGGTGACGCTGCCCGAGGTGCTCGCCATGGCCGAGGCCAAGACGGGAGCGCTGATCGGCTGCGCCTGCGCCGCCGGAGCGCTGTACGCGGGAGCGGCCGAGGAGGAGGTGGAGGCGCTGGACGCGTTCGGCAGACAGGCGGGGCTGGCGTTCCAGCTCATCGACGACGTGATCGGCATATGGGGTGACCCCGGCCGCACGGGCAAACCGGCCGGTGCCGACCTCGCCGCCCGCAAGAAGTCGCTGCCCGTGGTCGCCGCGCTCACCTCCGGCACCCCGGCCGCCCGCGAGCTGGCCGAGCTGTACGCCCGGCCCCACCAGGAAGGAGAGGAGGAGCGCGCCGCGCTGGCGGTGGAGCGGGCCGGCGGCCGGGACTGGGCCCAGTCCCAGGCGGCCGACCGGATGGCCCAGGCCGTCCAGGAACTCTCCCGTGCCGTCCCGGACCCCGCCGACGCGGAAGGTCTGCTGGCGCTGGCCGAGTTCGTGACCCGTCGTACCAGCTGAGGCGCGCGCTCAGGTTCCGGAGCCCCGGGCAGCCGTACGGTTCCTGACCCCGTACGGCTGCCGGGGCTCCGGTCCGGCGGGTCCCGCACTGCCCCACGGTGTGCGGGACCCGCCCCGCACCGCCCCGGCTGCCGCCCGGTACGCTCAACGCCCGTACCGGCACTGCTTGTCGAGGTGAGGGGCGGACGATGGGCGTGGCGATCCGGGCGGCCGGGGAAGACGACCGGGAACTGGTCGTGCGGCTGCTGGACGAGTCCTTCCGGGACGACCCCGTGAGCAGCTGGGTCTTCCCGGACGCGGAGTACCGCCGCCGGACCCACCACCGGCTGATGGGCGCCTTCACGGACGTGGTGCTCGCCGACGGCCGTATCGACCTGACCGAGGACGGCGCGGCCTGCGCGCTGTGGCTGTCGATGCCCGCGTCCGACGACGCTCACGGGTCCGCTGATCCCGCCGGTTCCGCGGATCCCGCCGGTTCTGCGGATCCCAGCGGTCCTGCCGGTCCAGGCGGTCCAGACGGTCCTGCCGGTCCTGGCGGTCGCGGCGGGGAACCGGCCGACCCGGCGGTGTGGATGCGCGAGACGGTCGACCCGGCGAACCCGAGGGTGGAGGAGATCGTCCGGCTCCTGGACGCGACGCACCCTGTGGGCCGGGCCCACGAGTACCTCTGGATGGTCGCCGTCGCCCCGGACCGGCAGGGCGCGGGCCTGGGCGGCGCGCTCGTCCGGCACGTCCTGGACCGCTGCGACCGCGAGGGCCTGCCCGCCTATCTGGAGGCCAGCAGTCCGCGCAGCACCAGGCTCTACGAACGCCTGGGATTCGCGTACACCGGCACCACGGTCGACCTGCCGGACGGCCCGCGGATGTGGCCGATGTGGCGCGAACCCGGCACCGGTGCCTGGACCGCCGAAAAGCGCTAAGCCTCTTCGGTCTCCGGTACGAGAGCCGCGACGACGCGGTCCACCAGGCCGTCGGGCACGCTCACTCCGGGCAGCACGCCGTCCAGGACGCCCGGCAGGGTCAGGTGTTCGAGGAGCAGGCCGAGCATGGCGAGGTAGAGCACGGTCACGGCCTCGTCGCCGCCGGGCAGCGCGGCCGCCCGGTGGAACTCCAGGGCCTGCTCCAGATCACCGCGGACCGACCGGGTGTAGGAGGCGCGCAGTGCCGGGCGCCGGGTGGCTTCGAGGCGCATCTCCAGCAGCCCCAGATAGCCGCTGCGGTCCCGGGTCGCGCGGTGCAGCAGGTCGTGCATGAACGCGGTGACCAGGGCGCGGTCCCTGGGGCGGTTCATCAGACCGGCGACCACCTCCGGGTCGGGCGCCAGACGGATGTGCAGCCGGGCGTCGATCTGGCGCAGCAGGTCGTCGCGGCCGGTGAAGTAGTTGGACGCGGTGCCCACCGGCACCCCCGCTTCGGCGTCGACCGCGCGGAACGTCAGCCCTCGGGCGCCTTCGCGTGCGAGCACCTCGACCCCCGCGTCGACCAGCGCCGCCCGCCGCTCCGGATTCCCGGCCATACGGAACCCCTTCTCTCACTTGCCTGATGGTGTCGCGATCTCTTGCAACCACTACGCATGAAGTACTACAACTGAAGCACTACAAGCGCAGTGGTTCGCCGCGCAGCCTACGGAAAGAGTCCGGATTGCGAAAGCTCACCTACTTCATCGCCTGCTCGATCGACGGCTTCATCGGGGCCCCGGACGGCGACGCGCAGATGTTCTTCGCCTACCTCGACCAGGAATTCCTCGGCTTCCTGGCGGAGGAGTACCCGGAGACGGCGGCCACCCAGGGCCGCCGGGCGCTGGGCATCGACCACCTGGAGAACAAGCGCTTCGACACGCTGATCCAGGGCCGGGTCAGCTACGACCTCGCCCTCAAGGAGGGCGTCACCAGCCCGTACGCCCATCTGCGCCAGTACGTCGCCTCGCGCACCCTGGGGCGGTCGCCCGACCCGGACGTGGAGATCATCTCCACCGGCCTGGTGCAGCGGGTGCGCGAACTGAAGGCGGAGGAGAGCGAGTTCGGCATCTGTCTGTGCGGCGGGTCGCGGCTCGCCGGGGAACTGGCCGACGAGATCGACGAGATCGTCGTCAAGACCTACCCGGTCGTCCTCGGGTCGGGTCTGCCGATGTTCGCGTCGGACTTCTCCGTCGCCCCGTTCACCCTCGACGAGGTGCGCGTCTTCGCCAGCGGGGTGCTGGTACGGACGTACCGGAGGACGTGAGGGGCCGCCCTACGACGCCGCCCGGGGCAGGCCGCCCGTCTCCGGGTCCCGGCCGGTCAGGCAGTACAGGCCGCCGGCCGGGTCGCGCATGACCGTCCAGTGCGGGTGGTCGGCCACCCGGGTCGCGCCCAGATCCTCGTGCCGGGCGCGGGTGGCGGCGATGTCCGCGCAGGCCAGGTCCGGATGGGCGGCGGCCGCCCGTTCCTCGTCCAGGCGCTGGAGCAGGATCCGCACCGGAAGACCGGCCGGCGGCACGAGCGCATGGAACTCGGGCAGTGCGCCGGGCCGCGACGTCCAGCCCGGCAGCAGCCCGCTCCAGAAGGCGGTCTCCGCGCCGAAGGCGGACGGCGGCACATCCAGGCACACCTGGTCCAGCCGGCTGCCGTGCGCGACGGGCGGACGCACCGACTCCCCGGCCCAGGGCACCGCGCAGAACAACAGCCCCGCCGGTGACCGCAGTACGGCCCATCCCTCGTGCTCGGCGGCCACCGCGCCCCCGAGCCGTACGGCCGCCGCCGCCAGCCCCGGCACATCGTCGACCGCCAGATCCAGATGCGCGCCACCGTCCCCGGAACCGGCCGCCTGCACCTTCCCGCAGGCGTCCCCGCTCCCCGGCACCAGCGTGGCGAACTCTCCGTTCCCGCCCCGCACTTGCGACACGCGGCTGTCCGTGACGGCGGCCCAGAACTCCAGGGCCCGCCCGAAACTCTCCACGGGCCGGTCGACGAAGGCGTACGTCCAGCGGATCTCCATGGGGCCGATGGTACGAGTACCCCGGTTCCACCACGGGCCGGTGCCCGGGGCCGGACCGCCGGACCGCCGGACCGCCGGACCGTTCAGTCCACGCGGTGCGGCCGGTGGCGGACGACGCGCATGCGGACCTCGGTGGGTGTCGGCGGGGCGCCGGTGGACCGGTGCGCGGTACGGAGCGGTCCTTCGCAGAGGGCACCCAGTGCGGCGCCGGGCGAGCCCTCCGGGGTGAGGGTGAGCCCGATGCGCGTGCGGTGGCGGGCGGCCCGGCCGGTGATGCGTACGGTCGCCCCGTCGACCCCCGGCAGGGCGCCGGTCTCGGCCGCGACCGCGTCGGCGAGTGCGCTGTCGCGCAGTTCGACGCCCTCCTGCGGGGGTGTGCCGCCGACGGGCAGGGTGCCGGGGCGGCGGCGGCTCAGCTGGGTGAGCAGCCACCACAGGGCGAGCAGGAAGGCGAGCGCGAGGGCGGCGATGACCGCGGGCCACCACCACCAGCCCTGGCTGCTCCAGCGCTTCCGGTCGGCGGAGCCGAGCAGTACGTCACCGGGGGCCGTCAGGGGCCAGCCGCCGGGCGGGACCAGATCGTGCGGCCGGTAGACGTCGAGCCCGGCGAAGAGGACCAGCAGTCCGCCGCCGAGCAGGACCAGTCCGGCGAGGGCCAGCAGACTGCGGTTGAGTACGGATCTCGGCGTCATGGTTCGGGCTCCCGGTGCTGCGGGTCTCCGGTGGGTGCGGGTTCGGGTCAGTGGGTGCGGGATTGCGGTCCGTCGGTGCGGGTTCCGGTCAGTGGGTGCGCCGTCGTACGCGTACGACGAGGCGGGGCGGGCGGGCGAGGGCCAGGCGGCCGCATTCCTCGTCGAGGACCGCGGTGAGGTCGTCCTTCACCTGCCGGGAATCGCGGAAGCGGACGTCCGCGCGGGCTCTGACGCGGTGGCGGCGGACCCGGACGCGCGCCGCGCCGACCCCGGGCACCCGCAGCGCGGCGTCGCGCAGCAGGCCGGCGGCCCCGTCGCGGTCCAGGGAGGCCCGCAGCCAGGGGCAGTCGGCGGGCGAACGCAGGGGCAGCCAGTGGCGCAGGCCGGGGGTGAGGGCCAGGAGGATCAGCCAGACCCCGAGGGCGGCGGCCACGGCGGCTCCCGTGAGCATCCACACGTCGTCCACCGGGCGGGTGGCCAGTTGGTCGGTCAGGTGCCGCCGCCAGGCCGCCGCCGGACGCCCCGCCCGTACGGCCACCACGTCGACCAGTGCCGCGACCGCCGCCACGAGCAGCACCAGGGCGACCACGGCCGCCGGGACGCGGCGCGCGGACCACGGCCGCCGGGTCCGGTGCCCGCTGCCGCCGTCCCCGTACCCGGGCTCACGACCGGGCACGTCACGACCGGGCGGAGGGGCTTTCTTCGCCGCGGACTCCACTGCCGCGGACTCCTCCACCGCGGACTCCTTCGCCGACGGAGCGGAGCGGCCCGGAAGGCCGGGTTCGGATGTCATCGGATCACCACACCTTCCCGCCCGGCACACCCGGTGCGCGGGGTCGTCGCCCGGCCGTTCACCGGACCCGCCCCCGGCCCGCTCCGGCGGCCGTCACCAGCCGCCGGACGGTGAGGGTCACCTCGCCCACCCGCAGGCCGGTCAGCGTGGCCACCTGCTCGGCGACGTCCTGCCGGATCCGCTCGCAGACTCGGGGGAGGTCGGTGGGATAGGGCAGGTCGAGGGCCAGATGCAGGCGCACCGATCCGGTACGGACGGCGGCGGAGGCGCTGGGCGCCGTCGCCCCGCCCCGCTCCGGCGGTACGGCGGCACGTCCGGCCTGGGCCGTCCGCGCGGCCTGCGCGGCGATGCGCTCGACCACCCTGTCCGGGATGACGGTGGCGCCCCGCTCGGCCGGGGGCGGCAGGCCCGCGGGCGGAGCCGGTGCGCCCGGCCCCTCACGGGGCGGACCGGGCCGGGTCCTCACCGCGGCCTCCGGGTCCGGACGTCGAGGTCGCCCTGTACGGCGAGGCCGACGACCAGCCCCACCGCGCCCAGGACCAGTACCAGCAGAAACGCCCAGAAGCCGCCGAAGTACCCGGCGAAGCCCAGCGCCATGCCCGCCACGAGGCCTGTCGTTGCCGCGTTCATCATGCACTCACCCGTCTCACGAACGTAGGTGGCTGTCCCCGGTCACCCGCTCATCCCCGCTCAGCCTCCGGGGCGTGGCGGGGGCTCACCGCACGCGGCCCTCGTCCGGCTGGTCCTCGTCCTCCTCGTCGGGGAGGTGGACGTCGTCGACGGTGATGTTCACCTCGACGACCTCCAGTCCGGTCATCCGTTCCACGGCGCTGATGACATTGGCGCGGGCGCCGCCGGCGACGTCGACGATGGAGACGCCGTACTCGACGACGACATCGAGGTCCACCGCGGCCTGGCGCTCGCCGACCTCGACCTTCACTCCTCGCGTGATGCCGCCTCCGCCTCCGCCGGGTACCCGCTCCCGCACGGCGCCGAGGGCGCGGGCCATTCCCGCGCCCAGGCTGTGGATGCCCGGCGACTCGCGGGTGGCCATGCCCGCGATCTTCGCCACCACGCCGTCCGCGATGGTGGTCTTCCCCCGTGTCTCGGCCGGTGCCCCGGCCCCGGTGCGGCCCTTGAGCGCGCTCACACCCGCCTCGGGCCGGCTGCCCCCGCCGACGCTGGTGATGTTGTCCGTCATGGCGGTCGCCTCGATCGGTCGGTCGGACACCGGTGTTGGTGCCCCTCGCAAGGTTGGACATATCGGGCGGGTCATCTCTCACACGCGGAGGGGTGTGACGTGCATCACAGGCCGTTCTCCGGGTACGCGGCGGTGGTCCGAGTCTTCGTACGGGAACGCCATGATCGAACGCACTGTGTCCCCACCGCCGGAAGGCGGCCTGTGGGGAGGTGACCTGCCGGACGGGCTGCTGGCCGTCCGGGCGGCAGAGGGGGACGACGACTCCTTCGCCGCCCTCGTCCGGCGGCACGGCTCGTCCCTGCTCGCCCTGGCCCGCTGCATGCTCGGCAACCCCCAGGACGCCGAGGACGCCGTCCAGGACGCCTTCGTCAGCGCCTGGCGGCGGCTGCCGGAGTACCGGCACGGCGCGGAGTTCCGTACCTGGATGTACCGGATCACCGTCAACCGCTGCCTCACCATGCGGCGGCGCAGACCGCCGTCCCTGTCCCTGGACGCCGTCGTCGAGCCTGCGGCGGGCGACGCCTGGAGCCAGCCCGCCCGGTCCGCCGAGCAGGACGCGGCCACCGCCGCCCTGTCCCGCGCGCTCGCCGAACTGGACGCCGGGCAGCGGCTGTGCTGGATCCTCCGGGAGGTGCAGGGCCTGTCCTACAAGGAGATCGCCCACGTGACGCGAACCAGCGAACAGACGGCGCGCGGACGGCTGTTCCGGGCCCGCCGTTCCCTTCAGGAGGCGATGGGCCCATGGCGCTAGACGCTCCGCACGCACGGCCTTCCGGACCGCCCGGAGCCGACGGGTCCCCGTTCGAGGGCGACGAGGTGCTGCCCTGCGGCCGCCTGCTCAGCGAGGTGTGGGAGCGGGCGCGCGACGCGGGCGCGGACCCGCACACCGCCTCCTGTCCGTACTGCCGTGAGGCCGTCGAGGGGCTGGCGGCGCTGACCGAGGCCACCCGGGCGCTGTGCGCCACCGGGGACGCCTCCGCCCTCCGGGCGCTCACCGAGCGCGTCATGGACGTCGTCAGGGCGGAGGTGCGGCTCGGACGGCTGCTGCCCCTGGCCGACCCGGAACGGGATCTGCGGATCGCCGAGAGCGCCGCGGCGAGGGTCCTGCGCGAGGCCGCGGACACGGTGCCCGGCGCCAGGGCGGCGGCCTGCCGGCTCCGGCCCGAGGGGGAGGGCGCGGACGTCCGCGTCACCCTGACCCTGGCGGCCGCGCTCGACCGCCCGCTGCCCGACCGGGTCCACCAGGTGCGCCGGTCCGTCCTCCACTCGGCCCGGCACGATCTGGGCCTCGCCGTGACGGCCGTCGACATCACCGTGACCGGCGTCCTGGAACCGGAACAGCCCCCGGAGTCCGGCCCCGTGACCGGCGGCGGCGCGTGATGGCCGTCGTCCCCGCGGCCACGGCGCTGCCCGGCGTCGCGTCCGGGGCGGCCCTCGCGGTGCCCGGCGTGGCGGCCCTGGACCCCCGGCTCACCCGCCGTCTCGCGGCAGCCGCCGCGCCCGCCCGCCCGGACGCCACCCCGCGACGGGTACCGCCCGAGGCGGCCGTCCGGGCCGACCGGGCGCCGGACGGTACGGGGTGGCACATCGAGGTGCGCTGCGTCCTGTCCGGGGGACGGCGGGCGCTGGACGTCGCCCAGGACGTCCACGACCGGGTGGCGGCCGCCACCGCCGCGCACCTCACCGCGCTCGGCGCCGTGGAGCCGGTCACCGTCGAGGTCGTCGTGACCCGTGTCGCCGGGCGGCGGCCCGACGCGGCGTGAGCGCGACGCCGCGTCCGCGTCCGGAGCCATCATGGCCGGGGCCGGGGCCGGAGCCATGAAGGCCGGGGCCGGAACCATCAAGGCCGGGGCCGGAGCCGCGGGGGCCGGGGAAGGGATCGGGGCAGGCGCCGGGCGGAAAAGACCGCACCCGGACCGGCACGGCCGCCGTTGTCGGCGGCCTGCGGTCCGGGTGCGGGCAGGAGACTCTGCGTTCAGCGAAACCGCAGGTCGGAAGGCTCAAGCGAAGCTCAGGCCTTCTTCGTCTCCCAGAAGATCTTGTCGATCTGGGCGATGTGGTCCAGCGCCTTCTGGCCCGTCGCCGGGTCGGTGGAGGCCTTGGCGGCGGAGAGGGCCTTCAGCGTGTCGTTGACCAGCTGGTGCAGTTCGGGGTACTTCTCGAAGTGCGGGGCCTTGAAGTAGTCGCTCCAGAGCACGGAGACGTGGTGCTTGGCCAGCTCGGCGCGCTGCTCCTTGATGACCGTGGCGCGGGCCTGGTAGTGCGGGTCGTCGTTGCCGGCCATCTTCTCCTGGACGGCCTTCACCGACTCCGCCTCGATGCGGGCCTGGGCGGGGTCGTACACACCGCAGGGCAGGTCGCAGTGCGCGCTGACCTTGACCTTGGGGGCAAACAGGCGGGAAAGCATGGAGCATTCCTTCCTCGTGATCGTCTTCTCAGGGGGGACATTACTCCCTGCAAAGCCTGTTTTCGCGGGTGCCCCCAGGGGCTTAGGACAAAAGTCCAGGGTCAGACTGGGACTGGTGGAGGAACGGACCGGGGAGGTGCCGGGGATGCCGGAGCTGTTGCAGGAGACCGAGCGCGGAGGCGCTGTGCTGCCCTTCGGGCTGGCCGAGGTGACCGGTCCGTCCATGGTGCCCACGCTGCACCACGGGGACCGGCTGGTGGTGCAGTACGGGGCCCGGGTCCGCGCGGGGGAGGTGATCGTGCTGCGCCATCCGTTCCAGCAGGACCTGCTCGTCGTCAAGCGGGCGGCGGAGCGCCGCGAGGGCGGCTGGTGGGTGCTGGGCGACAACGCGTACGCGGGCGGGGACAGCACCGACTACGGCACGGTGCCGGAGGACCTGGTGCTGGGCAGGGTGTGGCTGCGCTACCGGCCGCGCCGGGAGGGTCAGCGCTCGCCGCTGGCGCTGGTGCGCTGGGCGCTGTCGGCGGTCAGGCCCGTGCTCGCCGACCGGTCGGCCTCCAGGCGCTTGCGGGCCCGGTAGGCGGCCACGTTGGCGCGGGTGGCGCAGCGGTCGGAGCAGTAGCGGCGGGAGCGGTTGGTCGAGGTGTCCAGATAGGCGTTGCGGCAGGGCGCGGCCTCGCACAGGCCGAGGCGGTCCACGCCGTACTCGGTGAGGTGGAAGGCCAGGCCCATGGCCGCGATCGCCGCGTAGCCGGCGGTGGCGTTGGACGGGTGGTCGGCCAGGTGCATGTGCCACAGCGGCCGGCCGTCCTCGTCGCGGTGGTCGTGCCCGGAGATCTGCGGGCTCACCGGGAACTCCAGCAGCAGTGAGTTCAGCAGGGCCACCGCCAGCGTCTCGTCGCCCTGGTCGGCCGCCTCGAAGACCGACCGCAGCCGCCCCCGGACCGAGCGGAAGCGGGTGACGTCGGCCTCGGTGGCGCGCCGGGCCGCCGAGCCGTTGGCGCCGAACAGGTCGCGGACCGCCTCCACCGAGGTCAGGACGTCCTTGCCGCGCCCCGGTTCCTCGCTGTTGACGAGACGTACGGCGTAGTCCGAGTAATAGGCCAGTTCCACTTGTAGTCCTTACCGGGGCGCTCTATGGTCGTGGGTGCGGTCGGTAACAGCCGGTCGTGGTTCCAGGGTATTACGCGACCTGAGTGAGGGAGACGGCGATGACCGGCACGGGCACGGACGTCACGGCGGCGGGCACCGACTGGCGGGCCTGGCAGGAGAGCTGGGACCGGCAGCAGGAGTGGTACATGCCCGACCGGGAGGACCGCTTCCGCATCATGCTCGACATGGTGGAGGCCCTGGTCGGCGCCGCGCCGCGGGTCCTGGACCTGGCCTGCGGCACCGGCACCATCACCGCCCGCCTGCTCGACCGCTTCCCGGCGGCCACCAGCACGGGCGTCGACCTCGACCCGGCGCTCCTGGCCATCGCCGAGGGCACCTTCGCGGGTGACGAGCGGGTCTCCTTGGTGACCGCCGATCTGAAGGACCCCGACTGGACGGCGAAGCTGCCGTACGGCTCCTACGACGCCGTACTGACCGCCACGGCCCTGCACTGGCTGCACAGCGAACCCCTCGCCGCCCTCTACGGTCAGGTCGCGGGACTCGTCCGCGACGGTGGTGTCTTCATGAACGCGGACCACATGATCGACGAGTCGACGCCCCGGATCAACGCGGCCGAGCGCGCCCAGCGCCACGAGCGCATGGAACGCGCCAAGGAGGAGGGCGCCCTGGACTGGGCCGCCTGGTGGCAGGTGGCCGCCAAGGACCCGGTGCTGGCCGGGCCGACCGCCCGCCGCTTCGAGATCTACGGGGAGCACGCCGACGGCGACATGCCCTCCGCCGCCTGGCACGCGCGCGTGCTGCGCGAGAAGGGCTTCGCCGAGGCCCGCCCGGTGTGGTGCTCGCCGTCGGACACCCTGCTGCTGGCCCTGAAGTAGCGCGGGCCGCGGCGCGCACATGTGTGAGGGGCGGTACGGGACGAACCCGTACCGCCCCTCACACATGTGCGCCGTACGGCGGGGCTACAGCACCTTCGACAGGAACGAGCGCGTGCGCTCGTGCTGCGGGTCGGTCAGCACCTCGCGCGGGTGCCCGGACTCGACCACCACGCCCTCGTCCATGAAGACCAGGCTGTCGCCGACCTCGCGGGCGAAGCCCATCTCGTGGGTGACGACGACCATCGTCATCCCGGACTCGGCGAGGTCGCGCATGACGTCGAGGACGTCGCCGACCAGCTCGGGGTCGAGCGCCGAGGTCGGCTCGTCGAACAGCATCAGCTTGGGGTCCATGGCCAGCGCGCGGGCGATGGCCACGCGCTGCTGCTGGCCGCCGGAGAGCTGCGAGGGGTAGTGCCCCGCGCGGTCGGCCAGGCCCACCCGCTCCAGCAGCTGCACCGCACGGTCCCGGGCCTCACCCCGGTTCACGCCCCTGACCTGGACCGGCGCCTCGATGACGTTCTCCAGGGCGGTCATGTGCGGGAACAGGTTGAAGCGCTGGAAGACCATGCCGATGTCGCGGCGCTTCATGGCGACCTCGCGGTCGCGCAGCTCGTAGAGCTTGTCGCCGTGCTGGCGGTAGCCGACCAGCTCGCCGTCGACCCAGAGCCGGCCCGCGTTGATCTTCTCCAGGTGGTTGATGCAGCGCAGGAACGTCGACTTGCCGGAGCCGGAGGGGCCGATGAGGCAGAACACCTCGCCCGCCCTGACCTCCAGGTCGATGCCCTTGAGCACCTCGACCTGGCCGAAGGACTTGTGCACGCCCTCGGCCTTCACCATCGCCACGCCGGTGCCGGGCGCGGCGAGGTCCTGCTTGGTGAGCTTGTCGGTCATGCCGTGACCTTCCTGCTGGAGAAGGACGTCAGATGTGCTCGGACCTTCTGCCAGGGCGTGGCCGGCAGGCTGCGGCTGGAGCCGCGGGCGTAGTACCGCTCGATGTAGTACTGGCCCACGCTCAGCACCGAGGTCATGATCAGGTACCAGGCCGCGGCGAGGAAGTACATCTCCACCGGGGCGCCGGAGACCTGTCCGATGTCCTGGGCGTAGCGGAACAGCTCCGGATACTGGACGGCCGCCACCAGGGAGGTCGTCTTCAGCATGTTGATGACCTCGTTGCCGGTCGGCGGCACGATCACCCGCATCGCCTGCGGGATGATGATGCGCCGCAGGGTCTTGCCGTGGCTCATGCCCAGCGCGTGGGCGGCCTCGGTCTGGCCCTCGTCGACGGCGAGCAGACCGGCGCGGCAGATCTCCGCCATGTACGCCGCCTCGTTCAGACCCAGGCCGAGCAGCGCCGTCAGCAGCGGCGTCATGAAGTTCGACCAGTAGTCCTTGTAGAACGGCATCAGGTTGACGTACTCGAAGACCAGGCCGAGGTTGAACCAGAGGAACAGCTGGACCAGGACCGGGGTGCCGCGGAAGAACCAGATGTAGAACCAGGCGATCGCCGAGGTCACCGGGTTCTTGGACAGGCGCATCACCGCGAGCACGATGCCGCCGACGATGCCGATGAGCATCGACAGGACCGTCAGCAGGAGGGTCTTGCCGACGCCGGTGGTGATCCGGTCGTCGAAGAAGTAGTCCGGCACGGCGTGCCAGTTGATCTTGCCCTGGCCGAACGCGTAGATGATCGCCGCCAGGGCGGCGATCGCGACGAGCGCGGTGACGTAGCGCCCGTAGTGCCGGACGGGGATGGCCTTGACGGGCTGGGGGCCGGTGGCGGGCGCGTCGCCGGGCCCGGCCGTCTTGTCGATGTCAGCAGTCACGGATGTCGCCTCTCAGCGGCCGCTCGGCGCGGTCACTTGCCGCCGTTGACGACGGACTCCTTGACGGCGCCGTCCTGGGCGCCCCACTTCTCCAGGATCTTCTGGTACTCGCCGCTCTTGATGATCGCGTTCATCGCGGCCTGGAGGGCGTCGCGCAGCTGGGTGTTGCTCTTGCCGACGGCGATGCCGTACGGGGCCGCCTCGACCTGCTCGCCGACGACCTGGAAGTCCTTGCCGCCGCCGGAGGTCTTCACCGCGTACGCGGCGACCGGGAAGTCGGAGGAGGCCGCGTCCACGCCGCCCGAGCGCAGGCGGGTCTGGGCCTGCTGGTCGTCGTCGAACGCCTCGATGGTGAGCTTCTTGCCGCTCGGACACTTCTTCGCCTCGGCCTTGGCGAGGTCCTGCGAGACGGTGCCGCGCTCCAGCGCGATCTTCTTGCCGCACAGGTCGGACCAGGAGGTGATGTTCTCCGTGTCGCCCTTACGCGTGTAGATGGAGACACCGGCGGTCAGGTAGTCGACGAAGTCGACCCCTTCGCCGACCTTCTTGCCCGTGGTCGGGTCGACACCGTCCTGGCGGCTCTTGTTGTCCGTCATCGCCGACATCGCGATGTCGTAGCGGCTGGAGCGGATGCCGGTGAGCAGGGCGTCGAAGGTGCCGTTCTCGAACTGGAAGGTCACGCCGAGCTGCTTGCCGAGCGCCGCGGCGACATCGGGGTCGAGCCCGACGACCGTGCCGGACTTGTCCTTGAACTCGACCGGCGCGTAGGCGATGTCCGAACCGACCTTGACGACACCCTTGTCGCGGATCGCCGCCGGGAGCTTGGCGGCGAGCGGCGCGGAGTTCGCGGAGGAGGAGTTCCCCGAGGACGTGTCCTTGTCCTTGTCCTTGGTCTGGTCACCGCAGCCGGTGAGCAGCAGGGCGCCTGCGACCGCGATCGCGCCCGCCGCGGCCAGACGGGAGTGCGCGGCGGTCGTACGACGGGTGGAGCGTGCGGTCATGGTGGGTTCCTCCGGCGGATGGGTGGAGATGCCGATGGGTCGACGAGAACACACACCTTCGGGTGTCGCGACCTCGTGTGATTGACGCATCTTGCCATTCGGACTGCGCCGTTCAGGGCAATCCCGATGTCAAAATCGGATAACGGGTGATCCGCGGAGCCCGACCGGCCGATCCGCTGGACCGGACCTTCGACGGGAATGACTTCTTCCGGCCGGAGAATCTCCTGCCCGGCCCGGCCGGCACCTCGGCGGCGGACGGCTTATGGGCGAATTCGAGGTCTTGTCAAGGGTTCGGCGAGGACTTGTCCCCATATTGGGCCACGTGTCACGCCGTCGTCATGTGACCTTGGCGTTATGGACTCGTCGCCGACGCCATCCGTCCGGTAAGAAGGTTCTTTACACCCCTCATCCGGGGCTCAGGGCGCGTGTGCGGCGCGCCCGTCGCGTACGGCACGCACGCATCACTCACGGGCTGTGCGCGGTCCCGCCCACCCCTCACCAGGAGTGGCCACCCTCAAACCATGAACAATTAAGGGGTAAAACCAAGTGGCAGCGGAGATCGTCAATCCTCGCAGCGACAGCAGTACGGATCAGGACGGCGGGGCAGAGCCGCTGGATTCCTTCGACCCGGCTTTCGCGCTGCACCGGGGCGGGAAGATGGCCGTGCAGGCCACCGTTCCCGTCCGTGACAAGGACGACCTGTCCCTGGCTTACACGCCCGGCGTGGCGCGGGTGTGCACCGCGATCGCCGAGCAGCCGGAACTGGTCCACGACTACACGTGGAAATCGTCCGTGGTCGCCGTCGTGACCGACGGCACGGCCGTGCTCGGTCTCGGGGACATCGGCCCCGAAGCCTCCCTTCCGGTGATGGAGGGGAAGGCGATCCTGTTCAAGCAGTTCGGCGGCGTGGACGCGGTGCCGATCGCCCTGGACTGCACCGACGCCGACGAGATCGTCGAGACCGTGGCGCGCCTCGCGCCCTCCTTCGGCGGGGTGAACCTGGAGGACATCTCGGCGCCCCGGTGCTTCGAGATCGAGCGCAAGCTCCAGGAGCGCCTGGACATCCCGGTCTTCCACGACGACCAGCACGGCACCGCGGTCGTCACGCTGGCCGCGCTGCGCAACGCGGCCCGGCTCAGCGGCCGGGGCATCGGTGAGCTGCGCGCCGTGATCTCGGGCGCGGGCGCGGCCGGTGTCGCCATCGCCAAGATGCTGGTCGAGGCCGGCATCGGCGATGTCGCGGTGGCCGACCGCAAGGGCATCGTCTCGGCGGACCGGGCGGACCTCACCCCGGTCAAGCGGGAGCTGGCCGAGTTCACCAACAAGGCGGGCCTCAGCGGCTCCCTGGAGGACGCGCTGTCCGGCGCCGACGTCTTCATCGGCGTCTCCGGCGGCACGGTGCCCGAGACCGCGGTGGCCTCGATGGCGAAGGGTGCCTTCGTCTTCGCCATGGCCAACCCGAACCCGGAGGTCCACCCGGACGTCGCGAGCAAGTACGCGGCGGTCGTGGCCACCGGGCGGTCCGACTTCCCCAACCAGATCAACAACGTCCTGGCGTTCCCCGGCATCTTCGCCGGTGCGCTCCAGGTGCGGGCGTCGCGGATCACCGAGGGCATGAAGATCGCGGCGGCCGAGGCGCTCGCCGGGGTCGTCGGCGACGACCTCGCCGCGGACTACGTGATCCCCTCGCCGTTCGACGAGCGGGTCGCCCCGGCCGTGACGGCGGCCGTCGCGGCGGCGGCGCGCGCGGAGGGCGTGGCCCGGCGCTGAGCCGGGCAGGCGGTCCGGCCCGGGTGCCGGGTCCGGTGTGCCGCGAGCGGCCCCGCCCCTCTCGGGCGGGGCCGCTTCGCGTTCCCGCGCGCGCGGGTGTCCACCGACCGGCGGCGCCCGTTGGCAAGAGGGCGTGTGTCACAGCGCCGCGTGGTTCCGCCGGGTCCGGGCCGCCCCTATCGTCAGGGTCATGTTCGCTGTCTACGCCGCCCGAATCGACCGCGACCGGCCGCTGAACGGTCTGGAGACGGGGGAGCGCCCGGCCCCCGAGGCCCGCCCCGGCTGGAGCACCGTCGACGTCAGGGCCGCCTCCCTGAACCATCACGACCTCTGGTCGCTCAAGGGCGTGGGCCTGTCCGAGGACAGGCTGCCCATGATCCTCGGCTGCGACGCGGCCGGGGTCGACGCGGACGGCAACGAGGTCGTCCTGCACTCCGTGATCGGCCAGAGCGGGCACGGCGTCGGTCCGGCCGAGCCCCGGTCGATCCTGACCGAGCGCTACCCGGGCACCTTCGCCGAACAGGTCTCCGTGCCCACCTGGAACCTGCTGCCCAAGCCCAGGGGGCTCTCCTTCGAGGAGGCCGCCTGCCTGCCCACGGCCTGGCTCACCGCGTACCGGATGCTCTTCACCAACGCCGGGGTGCGGCCCGGGGACTCCGTGCTGGTGCAGGGCGCCGGCGGCGGGGTCGCCACGGCCGCGATCGTGCTCGGCCGGGCGGCCGGGCTCAAGGTCTTCGCGACCAGCCGTGACGAGGGCAAGCGCAAGCGGGCGCTGGAGCTCGGTGCCGTGGAGGCGCTGGAGCCGGGCGCCCGGCTGCCGCAACGGGTGGACGCGGTGATCGAGACCGTCGGCGCGGCCACCTGGTCCCACTCGGTGAAGTCGCTGCGGCCCGGCGGCACTCTCGTCATCTCCGGTGCCACCAGCGGCGACCGCCCCTCGCACGCCGAGCTGACCCGCATCTTCTTCCTGGAGCTGAAGGTGGTCGGCTCGACCATGGGCACCAAGGACGAGCTGGAGGACCTGCTCTCCTTCTGCGCCACCACCGGCGTGCGCCCCGTCATCGACGAGGTGCTTCCGCTGGAGCGGGCCCGCGAGGGCTTCGAACGGATGGAGTCCGGCGGGCAGTTCGGCAAGATCGTGCTCACCACCTCCTGAGTTCCTTCCGTGGTTCCTTCCGCCCCTGGGGGCGGCATGGCGGCGGGTCCGGTTTCCGGGCCCGCCGTTCGTGTGCCCGGACCCCTCCCGTCAACTGTGGTTGACACGGCACGGCTGTCAACGTACGTTGACATCATGACCGAAGCAACGGATCTCGCCGAACGCGCCGGTGACCGCGACCCGCGGGTCGGTCTGCGGGCCGTCGCCGCGCTGCGCCGGCTGCTGGAGCAGCTGGAGGCGGTGCAGGTGCGCGGCGCGCGCGACCAGGGCTGGTCGTGGCAGGAGATCGCCGCCGAACTCGGCGTCAGCAGGCAGGCTGTGCACAAGAAGTACGGGAGGCAGTGATGTTCGAACGGTTCACCGAGGACGCCCGCGCCGTCGTGCGCGGGGCGGTCGGACACGCCGAGAGCGGCGGCGCGCGGTCCGTGGACGCCGAGCATCTGCTGCTCGCCCTGCTGGACCGCGAGGGCAGCCGCGCCTCCTTCGCCCTCGCGGCGCTCGGACTGGACGCGCACAAGGAGGACGTACGCCGGGAACTGGGCGAGGCCCGGCGGCGCGCCGGTCTCTCCCGCGCCGACACCGACGCCCTCGCCGGCCTCGGCATCGACGTCCCGGCGATCGTCTCCAGGGTGGAGGAGGCGCATGGCGTCGGGGCCATGTCGGGGGACCGGGAGGACAAGGGCGGCTGGCCGGGGCGCCGCCCCTTCGGCCGCGACGCCAGGAGAGCCTTGGAGAAGGCGCTGCGCATGGCGGTGGCCCGCCGTGACCGGCGCATCGGTGACGAGCACCTCCTGCTCGCCCTGGCCGTCCGCCCCGGAGTGCCCTGCGAGGTCCTCGCCGACCACGGCGTGACCTATACGGCGCTGACCCGGGTGCTGTACGGCGAGGGCGAGGGGGAGGACGGCGCGCGGGCGGCCGGCTGACCGCGCCGCGCGCCCGCCGCCGGGGCCGGGCGCTCCGCGCCCGCGCCCGCCCTCCACGGCACGGCCGCGCCCGGTGTCTCAGACCTTCGGGCCGCGCAGCACCGCCCCGATGTGCGCCGCGGCCGCCGACAGATGGCGGCGGGCGGCGTCGACCTGGTCGGTGGTGACGCCGTGGTCGCGGGCCGCGTCCCGGATGTCGTCGCGGAAGCGGTCCAGGAGCCGGTCCAGATCACGGGCCGGATCGCCCGTGGAGTGGTCGTGCGCCCAGGACGGCTCGTAGACGGCGGGGAACTCCTTCGGGGTCTCGGAGTACTCGGGGCGGTGCGCCGGACCGCCCCCGGCCGGGGCGCCGAAACCGAAGTCCTTGGCCAGCCCCTTGCCGAACTCCTTGCCGAAGTCGCCGAACTCCTTGGTCAGCTCGGTCAGGCCCTCGCGCACCCCGGTCGGCCAGTCACCGCGCGCGAAGTGGTCCTGCACCTGGTCCTGGACCCGGCGGGCGATGCGCTGGAACTCCTCCTGCGCCTGCTCCCGCGCCCGCTCCTGGGCCTCCTTGGCCTGGCGCCTGGCCCGCTGCGCCTCCTCGCGCGCCCGGCGGCTCTCGTCCTTGGCCCGCCGTGCCTGCTCCTTCCACTCCTGCTTGACCCGGCGCATCTCCTCCTTGGCGGCGCGCCAGGACTCCTTGTCGTCCGCCGCACTGTCGCAGTCCGCGGCGCGCGCGCCGCCTCCCGAGCCCTGCCGGGCCTGGGAGGCCGCCGCGCGCATCTCGCGCCGCAGGTCGCCCGCGGCACCGCGCACATCGGCCCGGATCTCGGCGGCCAGCTCGGCGACCGACTCGCGGATCTCCAGCTCCAGATCGGCCAGCTCGCCACTGCGGTCGGCCAGCTCGGCGCGGCCCGCGTCGGTGATCGCGTACACCTTCCGGCCGCCCTCGGTGGTGTGGGTGACCAGGCCCTCGGCCTCCAGCTTGGCCAGCCGGGGGTAGACGGTGCCCGCCGAGGGCGCGTACAGCCCCTGGAAGCGCTCCTCCAGGAGGCGGATCACCTCGTATCCATGGCGGGGGGCCTCGTCGAGGAGCTTGAGCAGATACAGACGAAGGCGGCCGTGGGCGAAGACGGGAGGCATGTCAGAGCACCTTCTTGTCGGTCGGGCCGGAGGTCGGCCCGTCGGTCGGTCCGTCGGTCGGGCCGGGGGGCGGTCCGGCGGGTGTGCCGCCGTCGCCGGGCTCGGGGTCCCAGGCGCCCTCCTCGGCGGGCGGGCGGCGCAGCAGGGCGATGGAACCGGAGACGGTGGTCGCCTTCAGCCGGCCCCGGCCCGTGCCCAGCGTGCCGGTGATCCGCTTGGCACCCCACTGGCCGCTGACGCGCAGGTCCTCGAAGGCGTTGGAGACCGCGCCGCTCGCGGTGTTGGCCTCCACCTCCGCGTCCGCCGGGTGGGGGAGGCGAATCGCGATCTCACCGGAGACGCTGGTCAGGCTGATGTCGGTCGGGGAGGCCACCCGGTCGAGGTCGACGATCATCGACCCGCTCACCGAGTCCGCCCGGACCGAGGAGCCGGAGCCCTCGACCAGGGTGAGGTCGCCGGAGACCGACTTGAAGCGGAGGTCACCGGAGAGGGCCTGCGCCTCCACGTTCCCCGAGACGGTGTCCGCGCGGACCGGGCCGGTGACGCCGACCAGCGTGGTGTCGCCGGTGACGCCCTTCACCTCGGTGAGCCCGTCGATGCCGGAGACCATGGCGGCGGCGCCGACCACGCCGACCTCGACCCGGGTGCTCGCCGGCACGGCCAGGGAGATCTCGGCGCTGCGCTGCCAGCCCTTGCGGTCGAGCCACTTGAGGAAGCCCTTCCAGGGCAGGTCCTCGTAGGCCACGGTCAGGGTGTTGCCGCGCTGGGTGACGATCAGGGGCGGTCCCTCGATCCGGGACACCTCCAGGCGGGCGGAACCGTCGTCCGTGCCCACGACGTTGACCGTGCCGTGGACGATGCGGACGTGCAGCTCGGTCGGGGGCTCGTCGAAGGTGAGCTTGGTGGGCTCGCCCACGGACCACTCGGACATGGTGCAGACCTCCTGGGACGGACCGGACCACGCGGGACGGCAGGACCGGAGACGGGACCGAAACGACGGTGTGACTGACGTGATTGACGTGACTGACGTGACTGACGCGCGGACATGACCGGCGCGGCTCGCGACACGCCATATCGCGTCCTTCCCTAGACACGATATATCGCGGACACGGAAAGTCAAGACACACCGTGAAACGCGACAGGGCGCCTCCCCGAAACGCGACAGGCTGCCTCCCGGAAACGCGGAAGGCGCCCCCGAAGGGGCGCCCTTGCGGTCCGGCCGCAGCCGGTCCCCGCTCGAAAGCCTGCGCCTGCGCCTGCGCCTGCGCCTGCGAGGCAGGGCCGGCTGTGCGCCTACTCCTCGTCCTCGTCGTCGTCCAGCCGCGCCAGCCAGGTCGCCAGCCGCTCGACCGGGACCTCGAAGTCCGGGTTGAGGTCGACGAAGGTCCGCAGCTGCTCGGCGAGCCACTCGAAGGTGACCTCCTCCTCGCCCCGCCTCTTCTCCAGCTCTTCGATGCCACGGTCGGTGAAGTACATGCGGTCAAGGATAGGGCGCCGCGGGGCCGCGGAAACGGCCGGGCCGCACCCCCGGCGAGGGGATGCGGCCCGGTCAGGCACTCAGGCGCTCAGGCGCTCAGGCACTGAGGCGCGAACCGCGGGGCGGCGGAGCCCCGCGGACACGCTCACGCCTCGAACACCTCGCGCACCAGCTGCTCCTGCTCGGCCTGGTGCCGCTTGGCGGAACCCACGGCCGGGGAGGAGGAGTGCGGACGCGAGATACGGCGCAGCCGCTCGCTGTGCGGCACGTCCGCGCCGACCGCCAGGTCCAGGTGGTCGATCAGGTTGAGCGCGATGAACGGCCAGGCACCCTGGTTCGCCGGCTCCTCCTGCGTCCACAGGTACTTCTCGGCGTTCGGGTACTTCTTGATCTCCGCCTGGAGCTCGGCACCCGGCAGCGGGTACAGGCGCTCGATGCGGATGATCGCGGTGTCCGTCGCGCCGCGCTTCTTCCGCTCGGCGTCGAGGTCGTAGTAGACCTTGCCCGCGCAGAAGACGACCTTCTTCACGGCGCTCGGGTCGACCGAGTCGTCGCCGATGACCGGGCGGAACTCGCCCGTCGTGAACTCCTCCGTCTTCGAGGCGGCGGCCTTCAGACGCAGCATCGACTTCGGGGTGAAGACCACCAGCGGCTTGTGGTGCGGGTTGTGCACCTGCCACCGCAGGAGGTGGAAGTAGTTCGACGGCAGGGTCGGCATCGCGACCGTCATGTTGTTCTGCGCGCACAGCTGGAGGTAGCGCTCGATGCGGGCCGAGGAGTGGTCCGGGCCCTGGCCCTCGTAGCCGTGCGGCAGCAGCAGCGTGACGCCGGAGGTCTGGCCCCACTTCTGCTCGGCGGCCGAGATGTACTCGTCGATGACCGACTGGGCGCCGTTGGCGAAGTCGCCGAACTGGGCCTCCCACATCACCAGCGCGTCCGGGCGGGTCAGCGAGTAGCCGTACTCGAAGCCCATGACCGCGTACTCGGAGAGCAGCGAGTCGTAGACGTTGTAGCGGGCCTGCTCGTCGGCCAGGTACAGCAGCGGGGTGTAGTCCTCGCCGGTCTCGCGGTCGATCAGCACCGCGTGGCGCTGGCCGAAGGTGCCGCGGCGGGAGTCCTGGCCGGACAGCCGGACCGGGACGCCCTCCAGCAGCAGCGAGCCGATGGCCAGGGTCTCGCCCATGCCCCAGTCGATGGTGCCGTCCTCGACCATCGCCGCCCTGCGCTGGAGCTGCGGCAGCAGGCGCGGGTGGACGGTGAAGTGGTCGGGGATGTTGACCTGGGACTCGGCGATCCGCTTGACGACCTCGGCGGAGATCGCGGTGCTCACCCGCACCGGGAAGCCGGCCTGCGGGTCCGGGGACTGCGGGACGGCCGGCTGCGAGGTGGCCTCGCGGACCTCGGTGAAGACCTTCTCCAGCTGCCCCTGGTAGTCCTGGAGCGCCTGCTCGGCCTCTTCCAGGGTGATGTCGCCGCGACCGATCAGGGACTCGGTGTAGAGCTTGCGCACCGAGCGCTTCTTGTCGATCAGGTCGTACATCAGCGGCTGGGTGAAGGCCGGGTTGTCCGACTCGTTGTGACCGCGGCGGCGGTAGCAGATGAGGTCGATCACCACGTCCTTGTTGAACGCCTGGCGGAACTCGAAGGCGAGCCGCGCCACGCGCACGACGGCCTCGGGGTCGTCGCCGTTGACGTGGAAGATCGGGGCCTCGATCATGCGGGCCACGTCGGTGGCGTACATCGAGGAGCGCGAGGACTCGGGCGCCGCGGTGAAGCCGACCTGGTTGTTGATGACGATGTGGACCGTGCCGCCGGTGCGGTAGCCGCGCAGCTGCGACATGTTCAGGGTCTCGGCCACCACGCCCTGGCCCGCGAAGGCCGCGTCGCCGTGGATCGCCACCGGCAGCACGGTGAAGTCCGTGCCGCCCTTGTTGATGATGTCCTGCTTGGCGCGGGAGATGCCCTCGATGACCGGGTCGACCGTCTCCAGGTGGGAGGGGTTCGCGGCCAGCGAGACCTTGATCTGCTCGCCGTCCAGGCCCGTGAAGGTGCCCCCGGCGCCCAGGTGGTACTTCACGTCGCCGGAGCCGTGCATCGACTTCGGGTCGAGGTTGCCCTCGAACTCGCGGAAGATCTGCGCGTACGACTTGCCGACGATGTTGGCGAGCACGTTCAGCCGGCCGCGGTGGGCCATGCCGATGACGACCTCGTCCAGGCGCGACTCGGCGGCCGAGTCGAGGACCGCGTCGAGCAGCGGGATGACGGACTCGCCGCCCTCCAGGGAGAAGCGCTTCTGGCCGACGTACTTCGTCTGGAGGAAGGTCTCGAAGGCCTCCGCGGCGTTCAGCCGGCGCAGGATGCGCAGCTGCTCCTCGCGCTCCGGCTTGGAGTGCGGGCGCTCCACGCGGTCCTGGATCCACTTGCGCTGCTTGGGGTCCTGGATGTGCATGAACTCGATGCCGACCGTGCGGCAGTACGAGTCGCGCAGCACGCCGAGGATGTCGCGCAGCTTCATCATCGACTTGCCGGCGAAGCCGCCGACGGCGAACTCGCGCTCCAGGTCCCACAGGGTGAGCCCGTGCTCGGTGATGTCCAGGTCGGGGTGCTTGCGCTGCTGGTACTCCAGCGGGTCGGTGTCGGCCATGACGTGGCCGCGGACCCGGTAGGAGTGGATCAGCTCGAAGACGCGGGCGGCCTTGGTGACGTCGTCGTCGTGGCTGGCGTCGATGTCCTTGAGCCAGCGGACCGGCTCGTAGGGGATGCGCAGCGCCTCGAAGATCTCGTCGTAGAAGCCGTTCTCGCCGAGCAGCAGGTTGGCGACGACGCGCAGGAACTCGCCGGAGGCGGCGCCCTGGATCACCCGGTGGTCGTAGGTCGACGTGAGCGTCATGACCTTGGAGATGCCGAGCTTGTTCAGGGTGTCCTGGCTGGTGCCCTGGAACTCCGCCGGGTAGTCCATGGAGCCGACGCCCATGATCACCGACTGGCCGGGCATCAGACGCGGCACGGAGTGGACCGTGCCGAGGCCGCCGGGGTTGGTGAGGGAGACGGTGACGCCGGTGAAGTCGTCCATCGTCAGCTTGCCGTCGCGGGCGCGGCGGACGATGTCCTCGTAGGCCTGCCAGAACTCGAAGAAGTTCAGCGTCTCGGCCTTCTTGATCGCCGCGACGACGAGCTGGCGGTCGCCGTTGGGCTTGACCAGGTCGATGGCGAGACCGAGGTTGATGTGGTCCGGCTTGACCAGGGTCGGCTTGCCGTCCTTCTCGGCGAACGAGTTGTTCATCGAGGGCATGGCCTTGATGGCCTGGACCATCGCGTAGCCGATGAGGTGCGTGAAGGAGATCTTCCCGCCGCGGGCCCGCTTGAGGTGGTTGTTGATGACGATGCGGTTGTCGAACAGCAGCTTCACCGGGACGGCGCGCACGGACGTGGCCGTGGGCAGCTCCAGGGAGGCGTTCATGTTCTTGGCGACCGCGGCGGAGGGGCCGCGCAGCGTCACGAACTCGGGACCGGCCGGTGCCTCGGCGGCGGGCTCCGCCTTGGCGGGCGCCGGCTTCGCGGCGGCCGGGGCGGCCTTCGCGGGGGCCGGGGCCTGCGCGGCGGGCTTCGCCGGGGCGGGGGCCGGGGCGGGCCGCGCCGGAGCGGCGGGCTGTGCGGCGGCGGGCGCGGCCGGGGCCTGCGCGGGCTGTGCCGGGGCCGCCGGGGCGGCGGGCGCCGCCGGGGGCGCCGTGGTGGTGCCCGCGGCCCCCGCGGCCGCGGTACCCGCCGGAGCCGTGGAGGCAGCGGCGGCGGCTCCCGGCTTGTAATCGGCGAAGAAGTCCCACCAGGCACGGTCTACCGAGTTCGGGTCCTGGAGGTACTGCTGATAGATCTCGTCGACGAGCCACTCGTTGGCACCGAAAGCGGCCGCGGGGTTCTTCCCGGCTTGGTCGGTCTCGGTGGAGATGCTCGAGTTACTGGGGGACTGTGGCGACACGGCGGCAACCGCCCTCTTCCGCTTCACAAGGTGATGGACAGCGGGAATAAAGGCTACGCCTCCAAGACCGTGAAGGTCAGGTCGAGCCGGTTCATCGTCGCGTAAGTCACATCGAAAGCTGTGTTTCGGGGCTTGAAATGGCGGGAAACAAGCGTGGTTCGCCTGTCGTGGGCAAGGGGCCATCCGGGCCTGACCCGGCGCGGAGGCAGGCCCCTGCCTGATCACACGTGTCCGGCTGGGCGGATGCTCGTGGATCTTGGGGTTCCGGCTCCGACTTTACGTCAACTTGGCAGAGAGGGAAGCCCGGGAAGAGTGATGCGGATCCGGCAACCGCGCTCGGATTCGGCCACCCCGATCCGGCCGCCGTGCAGATCCACCGCCCAGCGGGCGATCGCCAGGCCGAGCCCGGTCCCGCCGTCGCTCCCCGGGCCGTGCGGCCGGCTCACCGCGCCCCGGTTGAAACGCTCGAAGACGCGGTGCCACTCGGAGCGGGGGATGCCCGGCCCCTCGTCGATGACCTCCAGGTCCAGCGACTGGGGCTGCGCCCCGCGCCGCGCCTTGACCGTCACCCGGCCGTGCGGCGGGCTGTGCTTGACCGCGTTGTCGATCAGGTTGGCGACCACCTGGTGGATCCGCTCCGGGTCCGCGTGCGCGGTCAGGTCCAGCGGGGACACGTCGAGCCGCAGATGGACGTCGGTGCGGGTGTGGCTGCCCGAGCCGGAGGCCATGCCCGCGCGCGCGGAGGCCACCATGTTGGCCTCCTTCAGCACGCCCGACAGATACGGCCACACCTCGAAGCGCCGCTTCTTCAGCGGCACCACGCCGTTGTCCAGGCGGGACAGGTCCAGCAGGGTCTCCACCAGGCGGCCCAGCCGCTCGGTCTGCTTCAGGGCCGTGCGCATGGTCTCCGCGTCGGCCTCGGTGACCCCGTCGACGATGTTCTCCAGCACCGCGCGCAGGCCCGCGATCGGCGTGCGCAGCTCGTGCGAGACATTCGCCACCAGCTCCTTGCGCTGGCGGTCCTGGGCGGCCAGCTCGTCCGCCATGCGGTTGATCGTCTGCGCCAGGTCGCCCAGCTCGTCGCGGCGGTTCTCGCGCACCCGGCGCGTGTAGTCGCCGTGCGAGATGGACCGGGCCACCGCGTTCATCTCGTCCAGCGGGGCGGTCAGCGAGTGCGCCACGAACTGGGTGATCAGCAGCGTGGCGATCATGGAGAAGACCATGATGAAGCGCAGCTCGGTCTTGGTGTGCACCGCGATCATCGACAGGCCGGTGGTGATCAGCACCGCGATGACGACCAGCGCGCCCAGCTTGGTCTTGACCGAGAAGGGGTGGCGGACCCGCCCGCCACCGCCCCAGGGGTCCCGCTGGTCCCCGTGCGCCGCCGGCCCGTCGCTCATGGGGTGGGCGTCTCCAGCGCGTAGCCCACGCCGTGCACGGTACGGATCCGCTCGGCGCCGATCTTCCGGCGCAGCGCCTTGATGTGGCTGTCGACGGTCCGGGTGCCCGAGGCGTCCGCCCAGTCCCACACCTCCGCCAGCAGCTGCTCGCGGGAGAGCACCGCGCGCGGGGTGTTGGCCAGGCACACCAGCAGGTCGAACTCGGTCGGCGTGAGGTGGACGTCCTCGCTGCGCACCCGGACCCTGCGCTGTGCGTGGTCGATCTCCAGCTCGCCCAGGCGCAGGATGCCGCTGCGCGGGGTCGCCGCGGCCAGCGCCGCCCGCTCCACCCGGCGCAGCAGGACGTGCACGCGGGCGGCCAGCTCCCGCATCGAGAACGGCTTGGTCATGTAGTCGTCGGCGCCGACCCCGAGCCCGACCAGCATGTCGGTCTCGTCGTCGCGCGCGGTGAGCATCAGCACCGGCACCGGCCGCTGGGCCTGCACCCGGCGGCAGACCTCCAGGCCGTCGAAGCCGGGCAGCATGATGTCGAGGATCAGCAGGTCGGGCTGCCATGCCTCGGCGGTGTCGACCGCGCTCGGCCCGTCGCCCGCGGTCTGCACCAGGAAACCCTCGGCGCGCAGACGGGTGGCGATGGCGTCCATGATGGTCTGGTCGTCCTCGACCACCAGGACCCGGCGCTGGGCTCCCGGCCCGGCCGTCGTGCCGCCCTGCGCGGTGTGTGTCTGCTCCATCGCCCGCCCCTGAGGTGTGCTTTCCGGAATCATGTGGGGTGATTCCATGACTGCGCGTGGTCGCGATCGACGCTTGAATGATCGGCGTCAGGGAAGCAGCGTACGGGGAGTCACGGTGCCTTTGCTATCCAGCCCGGACGGCGAGGTGCACGACGTCCGGTACGCCCCGGGCAACCGGGATCTCTTCGGTGCGCACCTGCTGGAACCCGACATTCCACAAGGTTCCTTCAAATTCCGGAGAGGGCTTCGCCGACCACACCGCGAGGACGCCGCCGGGTCTCAACACCCGTGCGCAGCTTGCCAGTCCGGACGGTGCGTACAGCTCGCCGTTGCCCTCGGTGACGGTCCAGCCGGGGCCGTTGTCGATGTCCAGGCAGAGCGCGTCGAACGTGGCGGAAGTCTCATTGACGTAGGGGACGAGATCCGTCTCCACGATCTCGGTGCGTTCGTCGGCGAGGGCCCGCGCGGTGAGCGCTGCGAGCGGCCCCTCGCGGTGCCAGCCGACGATCGCCGACTCCCGCTCGACGACCGTGATCCGGCCCCAGCGCGGCTCGGCCGCGGCGTGCGCGAGTGAGAAGCCGACGCCCAGCCCGCCGATCAGCACGCGCGGTGCCGGGCGGCCGTCCAGCGCGGCGAGGGCGGCGTCCACGAGCAGCCGTTCGGAACGGCCGTCGGAGGTGTCCATCAGGAAGCAGCCGTTGGCGATGATCTGAAGCAACTCGCCGTGCCGGCGCAGCACGACCTCTCCGTGGGGCCCCTCGCGGCGGTCCAGCACCACGGGAGTCTCGTACGAGGCGTTCATGAGGTCATCCTGCCCGAACAGGGGCTTGCCGCCACCTGGATTACGGGTGACACGGATCGAACACCGTACGAGGACGGGCCGTTCGCGCACCGGCCGGGAACAGAACCGTGCACAGGAGGAAGTTAATAGGTTGCTGTGAATCGGCTGCCCGGTGGCGCCGGTCATGGACAGCCGCTCCCGGGACGCGAAGGGTTGGGGGCACGACGGAAGGAGCGCCACCGTGGAACGGACTGCGGACCCCGGGGCCGCGGCCCCGCCCCGCCCGGACGGCGCGCCGCGTCCCCTGGAGGGCGTGCCGCGGCAACGGCCCCGGCCGGAGGCGGCACCCGCGGACGCGCCGACGGCCCCGCCGCTGCTCGTGGGCCCCGGCGCCGCCGCCGCTGCCCAGGGTGTGCGGTGCGGCGACCGGCTCCGCCGGGTCCTGCCCGGCCCCCGCCGTACGCCCTTCACGTTCTGGTACGCGCTCGTACTGGTCCTCACCTCGCTCGTCACCGAGTACGCCCCCGCCTCCGTGGTGGACGCGCTGTACCGCAGTTCCAGCACGGACGTCGCGCACCTCGTGCGGGACCCGGTGCGGGTGCTGGCCGGGAGCGCGCTGTGGATCGCGGGCGGGGTCGTGTCGGCGTACTCCCTGTGCTTCCTGCTGGTGCTCACCGCGCTGGAGCTCAGGACCGGCGCGCGGCGCACCGCCGGGGTGTTCCTGCTCGGGCATGTGGTCGCCACCCTGGCCACCGAGGTGCCGGTCGGGCTCGCGGTGCTGGCCGGGCGGCTCCCGGCCGGGTCGCTGCACCGCCTGGACTACGGGATCAGCTTCGGTGTCGCCGCCAGCGTCGGCGCGCTCTGCGGCCTGCTGCGCCCCTGGCTGCGCTGGCCCGCGCTGACGGTGTTCGCCGGGATGCTGCTGGACGACCTGGCGTCCTTCACCGACCCGATGACCTCCTGCGGCCACCTCATCGCGCTGGCGGTGGGGGTGGGCTGCTGGCCGGTGTTGCGGCGCGGCCCGGGGCTCTGGCACTGACGGCCCGCGCCGCCGCCCGGGGCCGAGCCTTCTCCTCGGCCGCGGCCGAGGACGCCGAGGGTCGGCGGGAGAGCTGATCACAGGGGCGCGGCACTCCTGGAAGGCGGGCCGGCCCGTGAGCGAGCGCGGGGTCATCGGCTCTCCCGTGGTGGGTCAGCCGGGAGTGGGCCGGTCCGCCGCCGGGCGGGGCGTGAGGGCGGCGCGGAGCCGGTCCATGGCCGCCTTCCAGGAGGCGCTGTCCGACTCCGCCCACAGTTCGAGGAGTTCGGACTCCTCGGTGAGGACGCGGTCGAGGGCGCGCAGGGCGGGGGTGCGCAGGCCGGTGAGGTCGGGGACGGGCTGCCGGGGGCCGTAGGCGGAGTCCACGGGGTCGCCGCCGGGGCACTGGGCGGCGACCAGGGCCGCCGCCGCGACGGCCTCCTCGCCGATCTCCGAGTCGAGGAAGCCGGTCGTGTCGGCCGCGCGGGTCAGCGCGGCGAGGACCAGGTCCCGCCGCGCGTCGGCGGAGGCGTCGTCCAGGGCGCCGGTCCAGTCCGCCGCGGTGTCGTTGTCGAAGGGTCCGATGTCCCAGGTGCCCATGTGTCTCTCCCGGCTGTGGTGATGTCCAGGGAGCGTGACAGGTGCCACTGACATCGGGCCCGCCGCGCGGGATCTCCCTGGTCCGGCGCCCGCGCACCGCCCCGCGCCGCGCCCCGCGGAATATCCCGCTCCCCGTGATCGCTGACTGATCGCTGACGGCGAACAGGCACCGGGGAACAATCGCCCGCCCCCAAGCATTGAGTCGGCATAGCTCAACTTGACTGCCGAAGGGGAGATCATGGCTGCTGAGTCCACGGCGTTCACACCGCTCACTCTGCCTGTGCTGCCGCTCGATGACGAGGTCGTGCTGCCCGGCATGGTGGTTCCGCTGGACCTGAGTGATGCCGAGGTACGGGCCGCGGTGGAGGCCGCGCAGGCCGCCGCCCGGTCCGAGCCGGGCAAGCCCAGGGTGCTGCTGGTGCCGCGCATCGAGGGGACGTACGCCAAGACCGGTGTGCTGGGCACCGTCGAGCAGGTCGGACGGCTGGCCGACGGCGACCCGGGCGCGCTGATCCGCGGCCGGGGCCGGGTGAGCATCGGCGCCGGGACCACCGGGCCGGGCGCCGCGCTGTGGGTCGAGGGCACCCGGATCGACGAGACCGTTCCGGAGCCGCTGCCCGGCCAGGCCGCGGAGCTGGTGAAGGAGTACAAGGCCCTCGCCACCGCCTGGCTGCGCAAGCGCGGCGCCTGGCAGGTCGTCGACCGGGTCCAGGCCATCGACGACGTCTCCGCGCTCGCCGACAACTCCGGCTACTCGCCGTTCCTCACCACCGAACAGAAGATCGAACTGCTGGAGACCGCCGAGCCGGTGGCCCGGCTGCGGCTCGCCACCCGGCAGCTGCGCGACCACCTCGCCGAGCAGGACGTCGCCGAGACCATCGCCAAGGACGTCCAGGAGGGCGTCGACAAGCAGCAGCGCGAGTTTCTGCTGCGCCGTCAGCTCGAAGCCGTCCGCAAGGAGCTGCGCGAGCTGAACGGCGAGAGCGGCGGCGAGGGCGAGGAGTCCGACGACTACCGGGCCCGCGTCGAGGCCGCCGACCTGCCCGAGAAGGTGCGCGAGGCGGCGCTCAAGGAGGTCGACAAGCTGGAGCGCGCCTCCGACCAGTCGCCCGAGGGCTCCTGGATCCGCACCTGGCTCGACACGGTCCTGGAGATGCCGTGGAACGAGCGGACCGAGGACGCCTACGACATCCAGGGCGCCAAGGACGTCCTGGACGCCGAGCACGCGGGCCTGAAGGACGTGAAGGAGCGCATCACCGAGTACCTGGCGGTGCGCAAGCGGCGCGACGACCGCGGCCTCGGCGTGATCGGCGGGCGGCGCGGCGGTGCCGTGCTCGCGCTCGTCGGCCCGCCCGGCGTCGGCAAGACCAGCCTGGGCGAATCCGTGGCGCACGCGATGGGGCGCAAGTTCGTCCGTGTCGCCCTCGGCGGCGTCCGCGACGAGGCGGAGATCCGCGGCCACCGCCGCACCTACGTAGGCGCGCTGCCCGGCCGGATCGTGCGGGCCGTCAAGGAGGCCGGTTCGATGAACCCGGTGGTCCTGCTCGACGAGATCGACAAGGTCGGCTCCGACTACCGCGGCGACCCGGCGGCGGCCCTGCTGGAGGTCCTGGACCCGGCGCAGAACCACACCTTCCGGGACCACTACCTGGAGGTCGAGCTGGACCTGTCGGACGTGGTCTTCCTGGCCACGGCCAACGTCCTGGAGGCGATCCCGGAGGCGCTGGCCGACCGGATGGAGATCGTGCGCCTGGACGGCTACACCGAGGACGAGAAGGTCGTCATCGCCCGCGACCACCTGCTCCCGCGCCAGCTGGAGCGGGCCGGTCTCGGCGCCGACGAGGTCACCATCGAGGAGGGCGCGCTGCGCAGGCTGGCGGGCGAGTACACCCGCGAGGCGGGCGTGCGCACCCTGGAGCGCTCGGTGGCGCGGCTGCTGCGCAAGATCGCCGCCCAGCACGAACTGGGCGAGCGGGAACTGCCGTTCACCGTCACCGCCGACTCCCTGCGCGCCCTGATCGGGCGCCCGCACCACGTACCGGAGTCCGCCCAGGACCCGGCCGAGCGCCGTACGGCCGTGCCGGGCGTGGCGACCGGCCTCGCGGTCACCGGCGCCGGTGGCGACGTGCTCTACGTCGAGGCGTCCCTCGCCGACCCCGAGACGGGCGCAGCGGGCCTGACGCTGACCGGTCAGCTCGGTGACGTCATGAAGGAGTCCGCGCAGATCGCGCTGAGCTTCCTGCGCAGCCACGGCGCCGAGCTGGAGCTGCCGGTGGGCGATCTCAAGGACCGGGGCGCGCACATCCACTTCCCGGCGGGCGCGGTCCCCAAGGACGGCCCGAGCGCCGGTGTCACGATGACGACGGCGCTGGCCTCGCTGCTGTCGGGCCGCCTGGTGCGCACCGACGTGGCGATGACCGGCGAGGTGTCGCTGACCGGACGGGTGCTGCCCATCGGCGGGGTGAAGCAGAAGCTGCTCGCCGCGCACCGGGCGGGCGTGACCACCGTGATCATCCCCAAGCGCAACGAGCCCGACCTGGACGACGTCCCGGCGGAGGTGCTGGACAAGCTCGATGTGCACGCCGTCACCGATGTCCGCCAGGTGCTGGAACTGGCCCTGGCGCCCGCGGTGAGCGGTGCGGAGGAGAAGGTTCCGGCGGCGGCGTGACGGACGCCGCCGGATGAAAGGGGGAAGGCCCGGTTCTCCTCGGAGGACCGGGCCTTCGCCGTACGCGCCCGCGTACGCGTACGGATCAGCCGTTGGCCAGGGCCTTCACCCGGTCCAGCGCGCCGTTGAACTTGTCGTGGTCGCCCACCGTCGGGCCGGACGAGGTGTACTGCCACATCGTGTAGAAGCCCCAGCCCGCCGGCAGCGTCCCCACGGTCGAGGCGTACCGCGCGATCCACAGCGGGTTGTTGGCGGCGAAACCGCCGTAGTTCCCGGTGCACTGGGTCCACCAGGAGGTGGCCGTGTAGATCACGGCGTCCCGGCCGGTGCGCGCCTTGTAGGTGTTGAGGAAGTCGGCGATCCAGCTGACCATCGCGCTCGCGGACTTGCCGTAGCAGGCGGCGCCGTAGGGGTTCCACTCGATGTCGAGGGAGCCCGGCAGGGTCTTGCCGTCCTTGGACCAGCCGCCGCCGTGGTCGACGAAGTAGTTGGCCTGGGCGGCGCCGCTGGTGGTGTCCGGGGTCGCGAAGTGGTACGAGCCGCGGATCATGCCCACGTTGTAGGAGCCGTTGTACTGCTGGGTGAAGGAGGGGTTCGTGTAGTACGTCCCCTCGGTCGCCTTGGTGTAGGCCCAGCGGACGCCGCTGTTCCACAGGGTGGACCAGGCGACGTTGCCCTGGTAGCCGCTGACGTCGACGCCCTCGGTCTGGGTGACGTCAGCGGAGGTGGGGGTGCCGCTGCGGCCGTCGTGGGCCGCGACGCCGATGCCCATGTAGGCGGAGCCGCGGGCGGGCGGGGCGGCGGCACCGGCGTCGGCACCTGCGTCGGTGTCGGCGGAGGAGGGCGTGGCGAGGAAGAAGGAGAACGCCGCGAGCAGGACTCCCGCGGCGGTCAGCCGCCGCTTGCGGGCCGTTCCGGATCTGTGCACGGGCATGACGTGCCTCCGAAGTTCGGTGGTGCTCGGTGGGGGGAAACGCGGGCATGGCCCACGGTCGCACGAGGGGGGCGCGGGCCTGGGGAGACCCGCCGGGAACGACCATGGCGTGGGCATGCCATTGACTGCCTGATGCAGAAGCTACGCGCGTGGACCGTCGGTGGGAAGAGGGGCCGGAGGCTGCCGTTGGTCTACGCCTGCGAAATACTGACCAAGCTGCGGCGATGGCGGCGCCCGGCGGTAACTTTCAGGACCGGCAACACTCCAGGGCAGGGGCTGACGTGCACGAAGACGCAAGGGGCGAGGGCCGCGGGACGATGGCGGACACAGCGTCGCGCGGTGGTGTGGACCGGGAGTTTCTTTCCCTGGAACGGGAGATGACCGTCCTGCTGCGACGCGCCCGCGCCAGCCAGGCGGAGATGGCCCGCGAGGTGCACCCGGGCCTGGAGTCCTCGGCGTACGGACTGCTGGCGCGGCTGGACGAGTGCGGCAGCCAGCGCGCCACCGCCCTCGCCGCCTACATCGGCGTCGGCAAGGCCACCATGTCCCGCCAGTTGCGCGCCCTGGAGGAACTGGGCCTCGTCGCCCGCGAACCGGACCCCGCCGACGGCCGGGCCTGGCTGGTGGCCCTCACCGCCGACGGGCGCCGCCGGGTCGGCCAGGTGCGCGAGGCCCGCCGGGCCCGCTACGTCCGCCAGCTCGACCACTGGGACCGCGGCGAGGTCGCCGAACTGGCCCGGCTGCTGCACGAGCTGAACGGCGTCATGGAGAAGCACGAGCGGTGACGGCGGGGCGCGAGCCCGAGGCGCGCCGCGCCTGCGGACGGCGACCGCCCCGCCCCGCTCACAGCCGGACGAACACCGCCGTCGCGTCGTCGTGCGTCTTGCTCCGCCCGAGGTACCGGCGCTCCTCACGGTCGGCGCGCTCCAGTTCCCGCACCCGGTCCACCAGCGCGCCCGCGCCCTCCTTGCGCAGCAGCCCGAAGCACTGCGCCCAGTCGCCCTCGTGGAACTTCTCCACCCAGCGCGTCGCCCCGTCGGTCAGCGCGGCCAGCGCGCGCACCTCCTCGACGGGCACGCTGCCGGTCACCGCGCGCTCCGCGACCGAGGGGTCCGCGGCCGCCGTGAAGAAGCCGCCCTCCTTGTTGCGCAGGGTGCTGTCGACCAGCGCCTCCGTCGCGCGCGCGGCGCGCGGCAGCCGGTCCAGCCGGTCGTCCAGGACCGGGGTGACCAGGCCGCCGGGCGACTCCAGCAGCAGCGCCGAGTCCGACAGGACCAGATAGTCGAGCGACAGGGCGGACCAGCGTGCGAGCACCACGGTTGCCTGCGGCGTGCGCGGGTGAGAAAGGTCACAGGTGTCCGCGTGCTCCTCCGCGGTGCCGCCGATCGTCCGCGCGAGCATCTCCCGCAGCGTCAGATCGGGGCGCGAAACGGTCAGTTCGGTCAGCGCCCCGCCGAGCCGGGCGGTGAACCAGGGGACGGAATGCAGACAGCCTGTCTCCGTCGCGGGCGGCGTCACCCCGTCGAGGACCACCACGGCGCCGCCCTGCCCGCAGGCGGGCAGTCCGACGGCGGCGAAGTCCTCGTTCGCACGATCCGGGTGGCCGGGCTCCGAAACAACCTCAGTTCGCATCCGGCCAGTCTGCACCAGCCCTTCACATGGTCCATCAAAGGGTGCTATCGACCTTGGAATTGACGCGAGGACGCCCGTCAGGCGCCTGATTTGGCATGAATTGGCGGGCTCCGGGAAGACGTGGCGGCGAATACTGCCAAAGCCTGCCGCCGACGTCCAACCGGCCCGCCGTACGAGCCCCGGGCACGCGCCGGAGGAACTTGCCCGCCAACTCCCCTCCGATGTTCACTCCTTCGGGTGGCCGGTCGGACGATGCGGGACCACTGCCCACCGGCACTGGGAGGGTCGGAATCCGATGCAGGCCCCCTGCGCGCGCCAAGCCGACGACGGCGCGAGCCCGGGGGAGGGTGGACGTATGCGTCGCACCAGCTGACGAGCCGCCACCCGGGCCCACGAGTACACGAGTACAGGAATGCGAGCACCGGTGCAGAAGAAGCGGCCTCGGCGCACAGGCAAGCAGACGGCCACCGCGAAGGGACCCGAGCACACACCCGGCACGCCCTCCGCGACCCCCGTGGGCAAGGGCCGCCCCCAGCACGTACGCAACCGCCTCGTCCTCGCCGTCGCCGTGGTCGCCGCCGCCGTCGCCGGTGCGGGCGCCCCCTCCGTGCTCGACGCCTCCGGCCGGGTCGGCGACTCCCAGGACCTGGTCACCCTCGCCGGACAGACCCAGGACGCCCTGGCGCTCGCCCACGCCCTCGCCGACGAACGCGACGAGGTCACCGCCTACGCCGCCGCCGGACGCCCCCGCTCCAAGGCGCCCTCCGCCCAGCGCGGCGCCCGCGTCGACCGCCGGGCCGACGACCTGCGCGCCGCCACCGGCACACCGGGCTGGCTGCGCACCGACCTCGACGGCATCGCCGCCGTCCGCCGCTCGGCGCTCACCGGGAAGAGCACCGCGCTCCAGACCCACCAGGCGTACTCCGCCGTCATCGCCGATCTGCACCGGCTCGCCGGACAACTGGCCGAGCAGATGCCCGCGCGGGCCGGTTCGGGGGCGTACGCCCTCGCCGAGCTGGACACCGCCGTCCAGCAGGCCGCCGCCGCCCGCGGACTGCTGTCCGCCGCCCTCGCCGTGCCGTACAGCACACGGACCGTCTACGACCCGGTCACCGGCGCGCCCACCGAGACCACGGACTCCTCCAAGGCCGCCACCAAGGAGCGCGACGCCCTCAGCGCCGCCGCCCAGCAGGCCCGGATCCGCTCCGACGCCGCCCTCGCCGCGTTCCGCGAGACCGCGCCCGAGGCCGCCCGCGCCTCCTACGACTCCACCGTCACCGGCCCCGAGGTGAACTCCGCGGCTGGCTATCTGGCCAGGCTCACCGACGCGTCCACGCTCTCCGACGCCGACCTCACCGTCGGCGCCGCCAAGGTCGACGCGGCCCTCACCGCCCGGCTCGACCTGATGCGCGGCGCCGAGTCCTCCCTGTACGACCACCGCACCAAGGACCTGGAGCGGCTGCGCGACGACGACGTCACCGCGCTGGAGCTGCGCGTTGCCCTGCTGGGCGCCCTGCTCCTGGTCGCCATCGGCATCGCCACCGCCCTGGCCCGCACCCTCACCCGCCCGCTCGCCGTGCTGCGCCGGGGCTCCGCCCGCCTGGCCGGGGCCGAGGACCCGGCGGCCGAGGAGCCGATCCGCTTCACCGGCCGCAACGACGAGTACGCCGAGGTCATCCGCTCCGTCAACGCCCTGCACACCCACGCCGCCGCCCTCGCCGAACGGGTCGCCACCCTGGAGGCCGACCGCAAGCACCTGGTCGGGCAGCGGCAGAAGATGGCCGACGCCCGCGAGGAACTGCGCGCCGAACTCGCCGAGGCGGCCGCCCGCCTGGAGCGCACGCGCGCCGGTATCGGCTCCACCTTCGTCAGCCTGGCGCTGCGCACCCTGGGCCTGGTCGAGCGGCAGCTCACCGTCATCGAGGGCCTGGAGGAGCGCGAGCAGGACCCCGACCGCCTCGCCACCCTCTTCAAGCTCGACCACTTCGCCACGGTCATGCGCCGGCACAGCGAGAACCTCCTCGTGCTGGCCGGAACCGAGCACGTCCAGCAGCACGCCGGGCCGGTCCCGCTGGTCGACGTGGTGCGCGCCGCGGTCAGCGAGATCGAGCGCTACGAGCGGGTGCGCATCGCCGCGCTGCCGCCGCACGCGCACGTGGCCGGCTTCGCCGCCGACGACCTCTCCCACCTGCTGGCCGAACTCATGGAGAACGCCACCTCGTTCTCCCCGCCCGAGCGGCCCGTCGAGGTCTCCGGGTGGCTCCTGGAGAACGGCGAGATCATGCTCTCCGTCCAGGACGAGGGCATCGGTGTCGACGGCGAGCGGCTGACCCGGCTCAACGCCCGCCTCGCCGACTTCGACCCGGACGCCCCGTACACCCAGGACGCCGAGGAGGGTCTCGGCCTCGGCCTGTACGTGGTGGCCCGGCTCGGGCACCGGCACGGGGTGCGGGTGCAGCTGCGCGCGCAGAAGCAGGGCGGTACGGCGGCGGTGGTCGTCGTGCCCCAGCCGCTGCTGGCGCCCGCCCCCGGCGCCGCCGCCCCGGCCGCGGGCACTGTCTCCCTGCCCGGCGCCGAGGCCGAGGCGGGTTCCCACGTCCTGCCCGCCCGCGTCCCCGACGGCACCGACCCCCTCGTCGCCCTCGCCGAGAAGGCGGTACGGCAGTCGGAGGCGGCCCGCGAGAAGGCGGCCGCACAGTCCGAGGAGGCCCACGGGAAGACGTCCGAGCCCGCCGGAGAGGCCCGGGAACGGACCTCCCCGCAGCCCGGCGAGGCTCGCGCGCAGGCGCCCGCGAGGACGTTCCCGGAGGAGTCCCCGTCCGAGACGACGATGGAACTCTTCCTGCCGCCCGCACCGGACACGCCCGCACCGGACACCTCCACGGCGGACGGCCCCGCGGTGCCCGCGCCCGCATCGGAGACGGCCTCGGCGCCGGGCACCGGCCCCGTGACCGGAGCGGACGCCGAGCCCCGTCCCGGAGCGGACCACGAGCCCGGCACCCGCGCGCACGCCGACGCGAGCCGTGAGCCCGGCACCCACGCGCACCCCGGCGCACACCCCGCGCCCGGCGCACCCGCCGCACCCCCCGAGACCTCCGCTCCGGCCGGAGCGCCGCCCGCCTCCCCGGCGGCCCCCGTGCCGGGGCCGGCCGTCTCGCCCGAGGGGGCGGCGGAGCACAGCCGGGCGGGGGAGGACGGGGAGTCCCTGACCGACAAGGGGCTGCCCAAGCGGACCCCGAGGATCACCACACCCGCCCATGCCCCGCGCCGGTCCGCCGGTTCGGTGGACGCCGAGGCTCTCCGCCGCCGCCTGGGCGGCTTCCGCCGCGGAGCCCAGGCGGGCTACCGCGACGTGGAGGCGGAGATCGCGGAACAGACGGCCCAGCACCACCGGCCGGCACCGGCCACCCGCGCGCAAGCCGGGGAGTCCACGGGGGGCACAGTCGAGGAGGCAAGCAGTTGACAGCGCCCACCACCTTCGGACTGAGCAGCGAGGCCCGCAACCTGCACTGGCTGCTGACCAACCTGGTCGAGGAGGTGCCCGGCATCCAATCGGTCGCCGTGGTCTCCTCCGACGGCCTGCTGCTCCTCTCCTCCGACCCCGAGCACGCCGGGGAGGCCCGCCGGGCCCGCGCGGACACGCCCGCCGGGCCGCGCGGCTCGGCCGCCGACCTCGCCACCATCGTGTCCGGCATCGGCAGCCTCACCATCGGCGCGGCCCGGCTGATGGACTCCGGAGCGGTCCGGCACACGATGGTCGCCATGGACGAGGGCAGCCTGTTCGTGATGTCGATCAGCGACGGCTCGCTGCTCGGGGTGCACGGCTCCGCGGAGTGCGACATGAGCGTGGTGGCGTACCACATGGCGCTCTTCGTCGGCCGCGCCGGACACGTCCTGACGCCCGAACTCCGCAGCGAGCTGCGCAAGTCACTGGAGGCCGAGTCGGCGGAGAACACCCGATGAGCGCGGCGGTGAGCGGTCCGGCCGGCGGCGTCCCCCGGCGGCAGCTGCCCGTCCGCGGCGGCGAGCGCAGGAAGCCCGCCCGGGTCCGCCCCTACTCGCTCACCGGTGGACGCACCCGCTTCGGGCACGTCCTGCTGGTGGAGACGTTCGTCGCCAGCACCGCCGCGCTGGACGCCGCCGACGAGCGCAAGGAGCTGCCGAGCGCCCCGCTGTCGCGGGTGATGCCGGAGATGCGGGCCATCGTCGAACTGTGCCGCCGGATGCGTACGGTGGCCGAGATCGCCGCGCTGCTGAAGATGCCGCTCGGTGTGGTCCGCGTGCTCCTGAGCGACCTGGCGGACCAGGGAAAGATCCGTGTGTACGGCACCGGGACCGGTCACGGCACCGGCCGCCCGGACCGCGCTCTGCTGGAAAGGGTGCTGAATGGACTCCGCCGTCTCTGATTCCGCCGTCGCCCCGTTCGCGGCCGGTCCCGCCGCGTTCGACGAGCCCGACGAGACGCTGCTGCCCTGGCAGCGGGACCGCACCCGGGCACCGATCGCCACCAAGATCGTGGTGGCCGGCGGCTTCGGCGTGGGCAAGACCACGCTGGTCACCGCCGTCTCGGAGATCACGCCGTTGCAGACCGAGGCGCTGATGACCGAGGCGAGCGCGGAGACCGACGATCTCAGCGCGACGCCCGGCAAGGTGACGACGACCGTCGCCATGGACTTCGGCCGGATCACGCTCGACGACGACCTGGTGCTCTATCTGTTCGGCACCCCGGGCCAGCAGCGGTTCTGGTTCATGTGGGACGACCTGGTGCGCGGCGCGATCGGCGCGGTGGTCATGGCCGACACCCGCCGGCTGAAGGACTGCTTCCCGGCGCTCGACTACTTCGAGAGCTGCGGGCTGCCGTACGTCGTGGCCGTCAACCACTTCGACGGCAGCGAGCTGTTCGAGCCGGAGGACGTCCGCGAGGCGCTCACGGTCCCGGCGCACATACCCGTCCTGATCATGGACGCGCGGCGCCGGACCTCGGCCGTCGAGACCCTGCTGGCTCTCGTGGCGCACACCCTCGAGGAAACCCCCGAATGATCCTTCGGGCCGTCCAGAAGTCGCAGGAGGTAGCACCCGCATGAGAAAGATACTCGTCGTGGGGGCCGGCCAGTCCGGTCTCCAGCTCGCCCTCGGCCTCCAGTCGCACGGGTACGAGGTCACCCTCATGTCCAACCGGACCGCGGACGAGATCCGCTCCGGCCGGGTCATGTCGACCCAGTGCATGTTCCACACCGCGCTCCAGCACGAGCGGGACGTCCAGGTGAACTTCTGGGAGTCCCAGGCCCCCAGGATCGAGGGCCTCGGCCTCTCGGTCGCCGCGCCCGGCTCCCACGACCCCGGTCCCACCCAGCGGGCGATCGACTGGCTGGGCCGGCTCGACGGATACGCGCAGTCGGTCGACCAGCGGGTCAAGATGGCCGGCTGGATGGAGACCTTCGCGCAGCGCGGCGGCCAGCTCGTCATCCACGGCGCCGCCGTCGGCGACCTCGACTACTTCTCCCGCGCCTACGACCTCGTCCTCGTCTCGGCGGGCAAGGGCGAGCTGGTGTCGATGTTCGAGCGGGACGCGGAGCGCTCGCCCTACAGCGAGCCGCAGCGCGCGCTGGCGGTGGCGTACGTGCACGGGCTCGGCCCGCGCCCGGAGCACCCTGACCTCGACGCGGTCCGCTGCAACGTGGTGCCCGGGGTCGGCGAGCTGTTCGTCATGCCGACCCTCACCCTCTCGGGCCGCGCCGACATCCTGTTCTGGGAGGGCATACCCGGCGGGCCCCTCGACGTCTTCAAGGGCGTCAAGGACCCGGCCCGGCATCTGGCCCTGACGCTGGACCTGATGCGGACGTTCACGCCGTGGGAGTACGCGCGTGCCACGGAGGTGGAGCTGACCGACGCGGGCGGCACCCTGGCCGGCCGCTACGCGCCCACCGTGCGCAAGCCGGTCGGGCGGCTGCCCGGCGGCGGCCTGGTGCTGGGCGTCGCGGACGTCGTCGTCGCCAACGACCCGATCACCGGCCAGGGTTCGAACTCGGCGTCCAAGTGCGCCGCCGCCTATCTCGCCTCGATCCTCGAACACGGCGACAAGCCGTTCGACGAGGAGTGGATGCAGCAGACGTTCGACCGCTACTGGGACACCGCCCGGCACGTCACCAAGTGGACGAACGCCATGCTCGCCCCGCCGCCGGAGCACGTCCTGAACCTCTTCGGCGCCGCCGGTCAGCTCCCGCCCATCGCCGACCGCATCGCCAACGCCTTCAACGACCCGGCCGACTTCGAGCACTTCTTCTACGAGCCGGACAGGGCCGAGGCGTACGTGGCCGAGGTCGCGGGCGCCGCACCCGCCGCCTGACGTCACCGCTTCGCCCGGCGCCACCGCTTCGCCCGGCGTCACAGCTTCGGCGGTGCCGTGTCCGCCCCGGCCGCGGCGCCCGGCGGGAGCGCGGGCGGCGCGTACCGGGGCAGCGGACTGCCGCCCGGGTCGGGGCGCACCGCGCCGAGCACCGGGTTGGCGGTGAGCGGGGAGACCTTCACCTGCGTCCCGGGCCGGGGCGCCTGCACCACCATGCCGTCGCCGAGATAGAGGGCGACATGGGTGGCCCGGGGGAAGTAGACCACCAGGTCGCCCGGCCGCAGCTGGGCCAGCGGCACGTGCGGCAGCCGGGCCCACTGCTCCTGGCTGGTGCGCGGAATGGGCGTACCGGCCTGGCCCCAGGCCCGCGAGGTCAGGCCCGAGCAGTCGTAGGCCGCCGGTCCCGTGGCGCCCCAGCGGTAGGGCTTGCCGAGCTGGCGCACCGCGTAGCGCACGGCCGCCTCGCCCTCGGGCGTGGGCGGCCTGGCGGCGCCCAGCGCGCCGGAGGCGAGCAGCGCGGTGCGCGCCTGGTCGGTGCCGTTCTTCTCGACGGCGGCGAGCGCGGTGAGCTGCGCCGGGCTGAGCGAGGCGAGCAGCTTCTCGATGGCGTGCAGCTTCTCCCGTACGGCGTCGCGGTCCCGCTGCTGCCGCCGGGCCAGGGTGAGCCGGGCGTCGTAGGCGGTGCGGGCGGCGTGTGCCAGCCGGTCCGCCGTCCGCTCGCCGGACGTCAGCCGGGCCACCGCCCCGGCGCGCTGCCGGGCCAGTTGCCCGATGACATGGCCCTGCTCCAGGGCGTGCTGCGGGTCGCGGGCGAGCAGCAGCCGCAGATAGGGGGAGAAGTCGCTGGTGCCCTGGTACTCCTGGCGGGCGAGCCGGCCCGCCGCCGCCCGTCCGGCGGCCAGATCCTGCCGGGCCCGGCCGAGGGCGGCGGCCAGCCGGTCGGTCTCGGTGCGCTGCCGCTCCAGCCGCTCGGCGGTGGCGCCGTAGACCGCGGTGGCCTGCTCGGACTGCCGGTACAGGGACTGAAGGTCCGTCAGCAGCGCGGCCATGGACGGCTGTCCGGGCGCCGCGGGCCATGGCTCGGCCGTGGCGGTCGCCGGGACGAGGGCGGCCTGTGCCGCCACCGCCGCCGTGCACACCAGGCGCAGGGTCCTGCCTGACACGACATCACCTCCGGTGCGGGGCGGTCCCTCCGCTCCACACCGTGAGGATTGGACGTATGAGCCGATTTGTGTGCCGGTCGTGCGCCGTCCGGCGCAACCGTGTCACCCGCCGGTGTCACCCGGCTTGCCCTCGTCCGCCTTCCGGGGTGCCGGGCGGGACCACGGCCACCTCGGTCCGGTGCCGCGCCGGCCCTCCGGGTCGAAGGTGTACTTCCAGCCCCGCGGCAGCCCGAGCCGTCTGCTGTGCCCGCGCGGCTCCCGCCGGTAGACGAGCACGGTGGGCGGGCCGCCGGCCGGGTCCGGGACCGGGATGCGGTACGTCTTCGGGGGGTTCCCGGTGGGCCCCACCAGCACGGGCAGCACCCGGCCGTCCATGGGCCCGCCCTCGAAGGGGGTGTCTTCGCTCTTCACGGCACCAGTGTCAGTCATCCGCCGCGGACAGGCGCCGGACCAGCTCGGCGGTCTGGGGGTCGCGGGCCGCGGTCACCGTCAGCGCGGCCGCGAACTGCTCGACCAGCCAGTCCCGCAGCTCCCCGACGGGCGGCTGCTTGTCCTCGTCGAGCCAGATGAGCGAGGCGGCCTCCACGGCGGTGATCCACATTCGTACGGTCATGCGCAGCCGCGGTCCGGGGGCGTCGACCCGGAGGTGGCTGAGGATGTGCTCGGCGGCGGCCCGGCGCACCCCGTCCACGATGGCGGTGGTCCGGGAGGTCTCCACCACGCTGCCGCCCTGGAGCAGCGCGCTGAACCCGGTGTCGTGCTGGTCGACGAAGGCCAGGTAGCGGTCCAGGGCGCGGGCCAGGCGGGGCAGCAGCGGGCCGGTGCGCGGTTCGTCGAAGCAGTGCCGCAGCTCCTCGGCGGCGGAGCGCAGCGCGGCCTCGTACAGCTGCTGCTTGCCGCCGGGGAAGTACCGGTACACCAGCGGCCGCGACACCCCGGCGGCCTCCGCCACGTCGTCCAGCGAGACCTCCTCGGGCGCCCGGTGCGCGAAGAGGGACAGGGCCGCTTCGAGCAGTTGGGCGCGCCGTTCCTCGACGCTGAGGCGGCGGTAGGCGGGGGTCGGGGCGGCGGGGCTCATGACCAGCAGCGTAATCGGTGGCGGCCTGTCCCGTACGTCCCGATCGGGCCGCCGACGCGCCCGCCGCGGCGCGTCGCCGCGGCCGGTCACGCCAGCAGGCCCGAGGACCGCCACAGCTGCCGCCCGACGCCCCGCAGCACCCCGATGTCGTCGAGGAAGTCGGTCAGCCGCCCGGCGCCCGTCCGCATGATCTCGCGCCGGTGCCCGCTGGCCTTCACCTGGGCCATGGCCTCGCGCTTGTCCAGGCCCACGTTCGGATAGACCTCGGGGTTGACGAAGGCGAGCGAGAAGACCCGGGCGAACTCGCCGGAGGTGACCCGGGTGAACTCCCTGGACCACTTCGGCGCGGTCACCATCTGGCGGCGCAGCTCCTCACGGGCGTAGCGCACGTGCCGGGCCTCCTCGACGACGTGGATACGGGTGACCCCGCGCACCAGCGGCTGTATCCGCTCGTCCGGGAAGGTCAGGCGCTGCATCCAGTCGAGCACCTCCTCGCCGAGCAGGGTGGCGGTGAAGGAGCCGGGGGTGGTGGAGATGGTCTTGAAGAGCCGGCCGAGGTGCTGGTGGACCGGGCTCACCGGGTACCAGGGGGTGCCGCCGCGGGTGATCATGCGGGCGAACATCTTCGAGTGCCGGCACTCGTCCTCGATCTCGGTCAGGGCGTAGCGCACGTGCGCGCTGGTGGCCGCCTTGTCGTAGACGTGCCGCACGAGCAGCTGCATCAGGATCAGCTCGAACCAGATGCCGAGGGAGGCGAGCGCGGCGGCCTCGTGCCGGGAGAGCAGGATCCGCTGCTCCTCGCTCATCCGCTTCCACAGCGGGGTGCCGTACAGCGAGACCAGCTCCGGCGGCCAGAACCACTTGCCCTCCTCGAAGGGCGCCTCCCAGTCCAGCTCCTTGTCCGGGTCGAAGGAGTGCCTGGCGGAAGAGGCGAGCAGCCGCTCGGCCACCTGCTCCCGGTCCTTGAGCAGGCCGAGCGCGTCGCGCAGTCCGGCGAGCGCCTCGGCTTCCGTCACGGTCGTCATGGCTGTCCACCTCGTCGTACGGGAATGCGGCCGGACCGTCCGGCTACTCGGCAGTCAGTTCTTCGCCTCTTATGAGACTGCCTGTCAGCAAGCCCGTCAATCCCTCGCGCACGACGTGTCGGTCCGGTGCCTACGACTGCGGCGCCGCCGGTGTCCGCAGCACCGCCTCCATCACCGCCTTCGCGATCGGCGCAGCCGTACCGCCGCCGCTGATGTCACCGCGCCGCGCCGAGGCGTCCTCCACCACCACGGCCACCGCCACCCGCGGATCCAGGTCCTCCGCGCCCTGCGCCCAGGAGACGAACCAGGCGTACGGCGTGCCCGCGTTGCCCACCCCGTGCTGCGCGGTGCCCGTCTTGCCGCCCACCACGGCGCCCGGGATCGCCGCGTTGCGGCCGGTGCCGTCGCTCACCACGTCGCACATCAGCTCCCGCAGCCGCTCCGCCGTCGTCGCCCGCATCACCTGCCGCACCGGCCGCGACCCGGCCGCCGACACCGTGGCCCCGCCGCTGCGCGTGGTCCGCTCCACGAGATACGGCACCCGCACCTGGCCGCCGTTCGCGACCGCCGCCGCCACCATCGCCATCTGCAACGGCGTGGCCCGCGTGTTGTACTGCCCGATGGACGACAGCGCGAGCTGCGCCCGGTCGGCGGGCGCGTCGAAGGTGCTCGGCGCCACCGCGAAGGGCACCTTCAGATCCGGGTCGTCGAAACCGAAGCCCCGCGCCGCCTCCCGCATCGCCTGCGCGCCGACGTCCACGCCGAGCTTGGCGAACACCGTGTTGCACGACCAGGCGAAGGCGAAGCGCAGCGAGGCGTCCTCGCAGTCGTCGGCCTCGTTGACCAGCCGCGTCGTGCTGCCCGGCAGCCGGTAGGGGTCCGGCGAGTCGGTCGGCGCGTCCAGGTCCGTCACGACCCCCGAGTCCAGCGCCGCCGCCGCGGTCACCACCTTGAACGTCGAGCCCGGCGGATACGTCTGCCGCACCGCCCGGTTGAGCATCGGCTGCTCCGGATCGTCGTTCAGCCGCGCCCAGGCGGCCTCGGCCGCGGGCCCGTTCCCGGACAGCTCCGCCGGGTCGTACGACGGGGTCGACACCAGCGCCAGGATCCGTCCCGTGGCCGGTTCCACCGCCGCCACCGCCCCCTTGCGCGCCCCCAGCCCGTCGAAGGCCGCCCGCTGCGCCGCCGCGTTCAGCGTCGTCACCACGTCGCCGCCCGCGGGCTGCCCGCGCGTGAAGTCGTTCCACAGCCGGAACCCCGCCAGCATCGGATCGGTCCCCGCCAGCACCCGGTCCTCGGAGCGCTCCAGGTACGTGGTGCCGTACAGCTGCGAGGCGAAGCCGGTGACCGGGGCGTACAACGGGCCGTCGGCGTACGTGCGTTCGTAGCGGAGCTGCTCACCGGTGTCCCGGGAGCCGGTCACCGCCCGCCCCCCGACCAGGATGTCGCCGCGCGGCTGCTGGTAACGGGCGATCGCCGGGCGGCGGTTGGCCGGGTTGCCGCCGTAGGACCGCCCCTGGAGCACCTGGAGCCACGCCGTGTTCACCAGCAGCGCCGCCAGCAGGACCAGGCAGAAGACGGCGGCGTGCCGGATGTGCCGGGTCACCGGGAGACCCCCCGCCCGGACCGGTCGCGGACCACGGCGAGTCCGCCGCCCCCGAGCCCGCCCCGCGCAGGACGGGCGGACGCGGGCCGCCGGCTGGGGCGGGGGCGGGGTGTGGTGGTGGTCCCAGGGCCGGTCCGTGGGCGGGACGCGGTGGCGGTCCGTGGAGCTGTCCGGGCGTGGTGCGCGGTGGTGGCTTCTGGGTCGTCTGGCGTGTGGTCCACGGAGGCGGCCTGCCGACCGGTCCGGGTGCGGTTCGTGGTGGCGGACCCAGGGTCTGTGCGGGCGTGGGTCGTGGCGGTGGTCCCCGGGTCGGGCCGGGTGCGGCTGACGGCGGCGGGTTCCCGGTCGCCCGGTGCGTGGTCCATGGGGGTGGCCCGCCGGTCTGTCCGGGCGTGGTTCGTGGTGGCCCGCGGGCTTGTGCGGGGGCGGCTCGTGGCGGCTCGCGGCGGGGTCGGGCGGGTGCCGGTCATGGGGCCACCGTCCCGTCGTACTGGCGCCGGGCCACATGGCTGACGCGGATCAGGAGGGCCACGATCGCCCAGTTGGTGACCACCGAGGAGCCGCCCTGGGCCAGGAAGGGCATCGCCATGCCGGTCAGCGGGATCAGGCCGGTCACCCCGCCCGCGATCACGAACACCTGGAGCGCCACGATCGAGGCGAGCCCCACCGCCAGCAGCCGCCCGAACGGGTCGCGCAGGGCGAGGCCGGCCCGGTAGCCGCGCTCGACGAGCAGGGCGTACAGCAGGAAGACCGCGGACAGCCCGGCCAGGCCCAGTTCCTCCCCGGCGGTGGCCAGGATGAAGTCCGACTTCACCGCGAAGCCGACCAGGATCGAGTGGCCGAGCCCGAGACCGGTGCCGAGCACCCCGCCCGCCGCGAACGAGAACAGCGACTGGGCGACCTGGCCGGGGCCCTGCCCCGCCTCGATCGTCGCGAACGGATGCAGCCACTCCGCCACCCGGCTGTGCACATGCGGCTCCAGCCAGCCGACGGCGAACGCCCCGGCCGTGGCGAGCAGCAGCCCGAGCGCGATCCAGCCGGTGCGGCCGGTGGCGATGTACAGCATCACCACGAACAGTCCGAAGAACAGCAGCGAGGTCCCCAGGTCCCGCTCCAGCACCAGCACCCCGACGCTCAGCAGCCAGATCGCGACCACCGGCCCCAGCACCCGCCCGGTGGGCAGTTGCACCCGCCACACCCGGCGGCCGGTGTAGGCCAGCGCGCTGCGGTTGGCGGCGAGGTACGCGGCGAAGAACACCGCGAGCAGCACCTTGGCGAACTCGCCCGGCTGGAAGGAGAACCCGCCGAAACGGATCCAGATGCGGGCGCCGTTCACCGCCGGGAAGAGGATGGGCAGCGTGAGCAGCGCGAGCGCGGCCACCACGCAGACGTACGCGTACCGCTGGAGCCAGCGGTGGTCGCGCAGCACGAACACGACCAGGGTGAACAGCGCCACGCCCAGCGTGGACCACACCAGTTGCACCGGCGCCGCCCGCTCGCCCGGCGTCTCCAGGTCCAGCCGGTAGATCAGCACCAGGCCGAGCCCGTTCAGCAGTACGCCGATGGGCAGCAGCAGCGGGTCGGCGTACGGCGCCCGCAGCCGCACCGCGCCGTGCGCGAGCAGCGCGAGCACGCCGAGCCCGGCGCCGTAACCGGCGGCGCCGGGCGGGACCGTGCCGTGCTTGGCCAGGCCGACGGCGCAGTAGCCGTACACGGACAGCAGGACGGCGAGGACGATGAGGGCGAGTTCGACGCCGCGCCGCCGGGGCAGGCGCGGCGCGCCCGGCGCTGAGGGGTCCGCCGCCGCGGTGGCTCCCGTGGCTCCGGCGGCTCCCGTGGTTCCGGTGGTCCCGGTCATTCCGGCCTCGGTCATGCCGGGAATCTACCGAAAAGATGCATATCGGACGTCGTGCGGGTCAGCACCAGCGTGGCGCGGGCCCGATGTTGTCGATGTAGCGGGCCGAGCCCCAGGCCCAGGTGCCGTCTGCGAGGAGGTACCACAGGTGGTTGCCGTCCACGTTCGCGCCGTTCGTCTTGCAGTAGATCCAGACCGTCTCGCCCTGGCGGGCCACCCGGAGCACCTGGCTGCCCCGGTCCGGCCGCGAGCGCAGCGCGAGCCCGCCCCGGGCGGTGACCCGGCCCCGGTAGAAGCGGGTGGCGCTGTCCGGCGTGCCGCTCTGCGCGGGGGCGGTGGCGGTGGGCGAGGCGGTGGACGCGGGGAGGGCGGCGGAGGAGGGGGAGGTGGTGGAGGTGGGCGAGGCGGCCGGTGCGGGGGTGGTGGCGGCTCCGGCGGCGGGGGCGGGGGTGCCCGCCGGGACGGCCCGGCCGTCCTCGTCGGCGACGGCGGGCGCGACGGCGGCGGCCAGCAGGACACCGGCGGCGGCCGTCACGGCGAGCCGGGCGAGCGCGGTGCGGGGGGAGCGCGGTGCGCGGGGGGAGTGCGGGGAGCGCGGGGAGTGCGAGGACACGGACGACCTCCAGTGGGGCGGCGAAGTCCAGGAAAGTGGACTTGTCTGACATGCCGCCACATTAGGAGCGCATCGGCCGGGGCCGTCCCGCCACGCTGCGGAGGCGGGCAGGACGTCACCTGAAATGCCGTCAGGCGGGGTCGCCCGGTGCTCCCGTCCCCGCTTCCGGCCCGTCGGCCGCCGCCGGGGCCCCGGGGACCTCCGGCGGGCTCTGCGGCAGCGTCAGGATCGCCACCGCCCCGCCGTCCGCCGCGTTGGCGAACCCCAGCCGGGCGCCCAGCACCTCCGCCTGGCCGCGCGCGATGGTCAGGCCGAGCCCGTGCCCCGTCGCGCCGCCCTCGGTGCGGAACCGCTGCGGCCCGTGCTCCAGCAGATACGCGGGGAAGCCGTCACCGTGGTCGCGCACCGTGACCACCGGACCGTCCACGGTCAGCACCACCGGCGGCCGGCCGTGCCGGTGCGCGTTGGCCACCAGATTGCCGAGCACCCGTTCCAGCCGCCGCCGGTCCGTCTCCACGTACACGTCCCGTACGACCCTGACCCGCGTGCCGTCCCCGGCCGCCGCGTCCGCCGCGCGCACCGCCCGCCGCGCCACCGTGCTCAGGTGCTCGGCGTCCAGGGCGGCCCGCTCCCGCCCGGTGTCGAGGCGGGAGATCTCCAGCAGGTCCTCGGTGAGCGTGCGCAGCGCCGCCACCCGGTCGCGCACCAGCTCCGTGGGGCGGCCCGGCGGCAGCAGCTCGGCCGCCGCGTGCAGTCCGGTCAGCGGGGTGCGCAGCTCGTGCGCCACGTCCGCGGTGAAGCGCTGCTCGGCCAGCAGCTTGCCCTGGAGCGATGCGGCCATCGAGTCCAGCGCGGCGGCGACCGCGGCCACCTCGTCCTGCGGGCGCGAGCGGTCGCGGGTCAGCGGGTCGTTCACCCGCGCGTCCAGGTCGCCGGTGCTGATCCGGCGGGCCACCAGCGCCGTCGCGTGCAGCCGCCGGGTCACCCGGGTCACGGCGAACGCGCCCACCAGCAGCGTCGCCCCGATGGCCAGTCCGGACGACCACAGGATGGCGTTGTCCAGACCGGCGATGGTGTGCGCCTGCTGCGAGTAGTCGACCTCGACGGCCAGCACCCGCCCGTGGTCGGCGGGTCCGGCCGCCCACATCGTGGGCCGCCCGTGGTGCCGCCCGACCACCGTGCCGCGCTGCCCGCTCGCGGCCAGCCGCCGCAGCGACGGCGGCAGCCCGGCCGGGTCGACGCCGGTGCCGGGCAGCGGCGTGTCCCCGGACTCGAACGCGCTCGTGGCGTCCTTCAGCCGGGACAGCGCCAGCTCGCGGGCCTGGCCGACGGTCTGGTCGGTCACCGACACATGCACGAGGATGCCGAGCAGCGCGGCGAGCGCGCAGCACATCACCGTGATGAAGGCCGCGGCCTTCGCGCCCAGCGACCCGGCCCACCGGGGCAGCGCCACCCTCATCGGCCGCTCTCGCCCGGCAGCGCGGACGGGGTGAGGCCGGGGGCCGGAGCCGGGGTCTCGCTGGGGGCGGGCCGGGGCACGGGCGACGGCGGGGCGGTGGGCGCCGGGGTGCGCGCACGCGTCGGCTTGTGCGGCCCGGTGCGCAGGAACTCGTCCCGGGTGAACACCATCGCCCGCTGGTCCGCGTCCCAGGACCAGCTGGTGCGGTACTCGTACCCGGCGATCCCCGCGGGCGAGCGGATGATCACGGCGCGCCCGGCCAGTTCGACGCCGATCACCGCGTCGTCGTTGGCGAACACCTGGACGAGCCGGTGCCCCTCGAAGGTGTAGACGCGCACGGCCGTCTGGTTGGTGGGATACAGGCGGAAGCCCAGCGTCAGATCGTCGCGTCCGTCACCGGTCAGGTCGCGGTAGTACGGCCGCAGCACCGGGCAGTCGCCGTGGCCGGGCCCCGCCCCGCACCCGGCCAGCCGGGCGCCGGTGTCCCGGTACGGGGCCTTGGCGCCCTGGTAGTCGCCCGGATGCGCGGCGATCTCGGCGCGCACGACGGCCACCGGGTCGACCTGGCGGATGTCGTCGCCGGGGGCGGTGATCCCCTTGACCGTCTCGATCTGCACCTCGTCGTAGGGCCAGGCGGGGCTGGCGGCCGGGCGCAGCGAGGGCCAGAGCCGGGCCGGGCTGACGGCGGTCTCGGTGCTGCCCGCGGCCCGCAGTCCGCCCGCGTCGCCGCAGCCCGCCGCCGTGGCCAGCAGCAGGGCGACGACGGCGGTGACGCGGGCGGGGCGCTTGCGGAACACTGTTCTCCGGAGGGGGACGGGGGTCGGGGCCGCACCGGGGACGGCGGGCCCGGTCGGGGCGGTCGGGGACGGGACCCGTGCCTCCGGGTCTCGTCCACCATATTCGTATTATTCGTACGGACGTCCTTTTTGCGGGTCGGGCGGCCCCTCGGCCTGCTCGGCTCGGCTCCGCGGGGCGGGCGGCTACTCGGCCGGTTCCCCCAGCTCCTCCAGCAGCCGGACCGTGGCCAGCCCCGCCCGCAGATAGTCGGCGAACAGCTCGTTGTGCAGCGCCCAGGGCGAGCGGCGGGCGCGGATCAGCCCGATCGCCTCGTCGGCCCCGCTGCCCCGGAGCATCAGCGCGTGCCCGACGACCAGGCCCGAGCGGTTGTACCCGGACCAGCAGCGCACCAGGACCCGCCGGCCGTCGTCCAGCGCGGCGCAGGCGGCCTGCGCGAGCCGCATCACCCCGGCCAGCTGGGTGGCGTCCAGCGGTCCGTCCGGGATCGGCCACACCTGGTGGGCGACCCCGGTCGCCGGACCGTGGCCGGGCAGCCTGAGCAGCGTCTGCACCAGGTCGAACTCGTCGCGCACGACGACCGGGGCCGAGCGCCCGGAACCGTCCCGCACCTCGTGTCCGCCCATCCACAGGCCGGGCACGATCTCGTTCCACGGGCTCTCCGGAGCCGGCACCAAGGGCCGTGTTCCACCGGTCGGCAACGGCGCACCTCCCCAACTCCCCGCCCACGGCTCCTCAAAGGTAGCCGCGTTCTTGCCCCGGGAGCACCCCGCCTGTTCCCATGGTCGTAGGGGTGATGGTGGATGAGCGCATCACGTCGGGAGCCCGGGCAGCCCGGACAGACCAGTCAGCCCAGTCAGCCCGGACAGCCCGGACGGCACGGCGGGAGTGGCCCGGGGCGCCTGCGGGTCGTACCGGGCGGCCGTCACGAGCCGGACCGGCTCTACGTCTGCGCGGGCGACGGCCGTACCGCCGCCTGGTACGACCGGGACGCGGCCCGGGTGCACCTGCTGGCCGAGGACGCCCGGGAGGACGTGCTGGAGGCGCTCGGCCCCTTCCTCGCCGGTCCGGTCGCGGTGGGTCCGCCGCCCGTCCCCACCCGCGCCGACCTGGCCCGGCTGAGCCTGCACCCCGACGACGACCTGGCGCCCAACCGCCCCGGCGAGGCCCTGCTCGTCGCCCTCGAACGGGACCCGGCCCCCGCCCACCGCCTGCGCGCCGACCCGCGCCGCCGGGCGCTCGCGGCGGAGCGCGCGGCGGGCGAGGCGCTGGACCGGCTGGAGGGCGCCGGCTGGCGCGTCCTGCACTCCCTGCCGCTGCCCGGCGGCGACCGCATCCACCATCTGGCGATCGGCCCCGGCGGGCTGTTCGCCGTGCACAGCGTGTACGCCCGCAAGCAGCGCGTCCGGGTGGCCGACCCGGTGGTCGCGCTGGGCCGCCACGAGCCGCAGCCCCTGATCCGGCGCGTCCGCGCCGCCGCCGACCGGGCCTCCTTCGCCCTCACCGCCGAGGTGCACCCGCTGCTGGCCCTGGCCGCCCCCGCCGACCTCAGGGTCACCGCCCCGCCGCGCGGGGTCCGCGTGCTGCGGGACGCGGACCTGGAGAGCCTGGCGCGCCTGGGCGGCGTACTCAAACCGGCGGACGTGGAGGCCCTGCACGCGATGGCCCGCGACCGCGCCACGTGGACCCGGGTCTGACCCTGGCCTGAACGGCGCCGCCCGCGGCTAGGGCAGCGCGTGCGCCCGCGCCGGATCAAGGAGCGGGGCCAGCAGGTCCCCGTGGTCGCGTACCCGGTCCGCGATGTCCCCGGCCTCGAAGCGGAGCTGCCGCGGCGCCCGGCACCCGGCGATCTCCTCCCAGGTCACCGGGGCGGAGACGGTGGGGTGCGCCCGCGCGCGCAGGGTGTAGGGCGCGGCGGTCGTCTTGCGCGCCGCGTTCTGGCTCCAGTCGACGAAGACCTTGCCCGGCCGCAGCTTGCGCGTCATGCGGTGCAGCACCAGCCCCGGCATCGCCCGCTCCGCCTCCACGGCCAGCTCCTTGGCGTACGCGGAGGTCCGCTCGCCGGAGGCGCCGCGCACCGCGGCCAGCAGGTGCAGCCCCTTGGACCCGGAGGTCTTCGCGTACGCCTCGATCCCGTCCGCGGCCAGCCGCTCGCGCAGCCAGAGCGCCACCTCGCCGCAGTCGGCCACGGTCGCGGGCGGCCCCGGATCGAGGTCGAACACGATCCGGTCCGCCTCCTTTGGTGCCCCGGCCCGCCACTGCGGGGCGTGGAACTCCGTCACCAGGTTGGCGGCCCACATCAGGCTCGGCAGATCCTGCACGAGCACCATCCGGGCCGGTCCCGCCGAGCGCGGCACCTCGGCCGTCGTCACCCACACGGGTGTACCGGGCGGCACGTTCTTGGTGAAGAAGACCTGGCCGTCGGGGCCGTCCGGATACCGCAGGAAGGACACCGGCCGGTCGCGCAGATGGGGGAGCAGCACCTCGGCGACGGTCGCGTAGTAGTGCAGCACCTCGCCCTTGGTGAAACCGGTCGCGGGATACAGCACCTTGTCCAGATTGCTGAGCGCGAGCCGTCGGCCCGCCACGTCCGTGATCGGCGCCATACGATAAGAAAAGCATGTACTTCAGGTGAAAACGAACACATCCGGCCCGGAAGGTGCTGCACGTGCGATCCATCTGGAACGGCGCCATCTCGTTCGGCCTGGTCAGCATCCCGATCAAGCTGGTGAACGCCACCGAGAACCACACCATCTCCTTCCGCCAGATCCACACGGAGGACGGCGGCCGGATCCGCTACCGCAAGGTGTGCGAACTGGAGGACCGCGAGGTCTCCCAGGGGGAGATCGGCAAGGGGTACGAGGACGCGGACGGCAGCATCATCCCGATCACCGACGAGGACCTGGCCCATCTGCCGCTGCCGACCGCGCGGACGATCGACATCGTGGCGTTCGTCCCGGCCGACCGGATCGATCCGCTCCGGCTGGAGCACTCCTACTACCTGGCGGCGAGCGGCGCCCCGGCCGCCAAGCCGTACACGCTGCTGCGTGAGGCGCTCAAGCGCAGCAAGCGGGTGGCCGTCGCGAAGTTCGCGCTGCGCGGGCGCGAGCGGCTGGGCATGCTGCGGGTGGTGGACGACGTCATCGTGATGCACGGCCTGCTCTGGCCGGACGAGATCCGCGCCCCGCAGGGCGTGGCCCCGGAGACCGACGTCACGGTCCGGGACAAGGAACTGGACCTCGCGGACGCGCTGATGGACACCCTCGGCGAGGTCGACCTGGAGGACCTGCACGACGAGTACCGCGAGGCGCTGGAGGAGGTCATCGCGGCGAAGGCGGCCGGCGAGGCCCCGCCCGAGACCCCCGGACCGGCCCCCGGCGGCAAGGTGCTCGACCTGATGGCCGCGCTGGAGAACAGCGTGCGGGCGGCCAAGAGGTCCCGGGGCGAGGCGGCGGGGGAGGACACGGGGGAGGAGGCCGCGGACGGGGGCGGCCGGGAGACGGAGGCCGAGGTCAGACACCTCCCTCGGCGCAAGAGCACCCGCGGCGCCCCGAAGAAGGCGGCGGCCGGGAAGGAGTCCGGGTCGCGCGCCGCGAAGTCCGCGTCCCCGGCGAAGAAGACGGCTTCGGGCGGGAGGAAGACGGCCGCCGGGTCCGCGTCCGGCACCAAGGCGGGGCAGTCGAAGAAGACGGCCTCTTCCGCCGGGACGGCCGCGAAGAAGACCCCGGCGAAGAAGACGGCGGCCCGCAAGCGCACGGCCTAGCGCACCGCCGTCTCCCGCCGCTTCCCGCTCGCTCACGCGCTCCGGGGAAGGCGCCGCAGCGCCAGGACGGCGTTGTGGCCGCCGAACCCGAACGAGTTGCTGAGCACGAGATCGCCGCGCTCCGGCAGGGCGCGCGGGGCCCCGGTCACCACGTCGAGGCCGATCTCCTCGTCCGGCCGGGCGCAGCCCACGGTGGGCGGCACGACCCCGTTGTGCAGGGTGAGCACCGCGGCGACGGCCTCGACCCCGCCCGCGGCACCCTGGAGATGCCCGAGGTGTCCCTTGAGCGCGGTGACCGGCACCCCGCCGCCGCCCGCTCCGAGCACCGCCCGCAGCGCCCCGGCCTCGGCGAGGTCGCCCTCGGTGGTGGCGGTGGCGTGGGCGTTGACATGGACGACGTCGACGACGTGCGCACCGGCGTCCCGGACGGCCCGGCGCAGCGCGAGCGCGACCCCGCTGCCCGAGGGGTCGGGCGCGGCCATGTGGTGGGCGTCGGCGGAGAGCCCCCACCCGGCGGCCTCGCAGTAGATCCGGGCGCCCCGGGCGCGGGCGTGCTCCTCCGCCTCCAGGACCAGGATCCCGGCGCCCTCGCCGTTGACGAACCCGGCCCGGTCCGCGGCGAACGGCCGCGAGGGCGAGGTCCCGTCCTCGAGACCCAGGTCGGACAGGGCCCGCATGGCGGCGAAGGAGGCCATGATCGCCGGGGTGACGACCGCTTCGGCGCCCCCGGCCAGGGCCACGTCGACGCGGCCGTACCGGATCCGGTCGATGGCCTGCCCGATCGCCTCGGTGCCGGAGGCGCAGGCGCTGGTCACGGTACGGGCCTCGCCGGTGATGTGCAGGTCGAGGGAGACCTGTGAGGCGGCCTGCGAGGGCACGGTCATGGGGGTGGTGAGCGGGGACACGGCGCGCGGGCCCCTGTCGCGCAGCTTGCGGTCGCCGCCGACGAGGACGGAGGCGTCGCCGAGGATCGCGCCGAGACTGACGCCGACCCGCTCCGGGTCGAGCCCGCTCTCCCGGGTGCCGCCCTCGGTGAACCCGGCGTCGCCCCACGCCTCGCGCGCGGCGAGCACGGCGAACTGGGCGGCCCGGTTCATCCGCCGGGCCGCGGCCCGGGGCAGCAGTCCGGCCGGGTCCACGGGCACGACACCCGCGGTGCGCACCGGCAGCTCCGCGAACTCCTCGTCCGGCAGCTCCCGTATCCCGTGCCGCCCGTCGAGCAGCCCCTGCCACAGCTCGCCCGTCCCGGTGCCCAGCGGGGTCATGGCACCGAGACCGGTCACGACGACCCGCCGCGGCCCGGCCTCCGAGGGCCGGCGGGTCGGCCGCGCGTGATGGCGTACGACGTATCCGGCGTGATCGGCGTCGGCCGCCCAGCCGCGCACGGCGTCGTCGGTCACGGTCTCCGTGGTCCGGGAGTCCAGGTCGCGGTGCCAGCGGCCCCACCGCCGCTGGTACGTCACCTCGACGCCCTCCGGGTCGACGGCGCGCAGCCGGGTGACGGTGTCGCCGTCCCGGAACTCGACGGCGTCCAGCCGGGGCGAGGACACGGCGGGCACGGCCGCGGCATCCACCCGCCGCCCGGCGACGACCACCTCCTGCCCCCGCGCCAGGACCTCTTCCCGGTCCGGACCGCCCAGCGGCGGGCGCAGCGTCACCCGGATCGTCTCCGGTGACTCGGGCAGCGTGTGCAGCACGGCACACCACTGCCGCCGTTCGGCCTCGTCCCGCGAGAGGGCGACCAGATCACCGGGGACGACCTCGGCGGCGGTCACTGCGTGGGGGGCGAGGGGGACTTCTGGCATCTCGAACGAATGAGACATAAGTGCACTGCTTCCTGTGACCCGAGGTGTCGTTCGGCGGACCATTCGAGTGAAAGGGACAAAAAGCAGAAAAACGACGGAAATAGACGTGAGTCCCAAACAGGACGGATGTACGAATACCCGCAACTCCCATGAACACCCCAGGAGTTGGCCGCCCACCGCACCCCCGCCTGTGCGCCAGGTCACTGCCGCGCGCTGGGGCGAGGTGATGCCGTGTGACCTACGGCACGTCAGATGCGCGGGTGGAGGCCGGAGCGGTCTCGGCGGAGAAAACCAGGTGAGGACTCGGCTCCCCGCGGGCTACGTTGATCGGGCTCGAAGGGGGAACCGTGACCAAGCTGAATCAGATCATCGCCGTGGAGAAGGGCGTCAAGAGCAAAGCGCTCCAGGACAGCGCGGCGGCGCACCAGAAGGTGCAGAAGCCGGTGCTGCTCGCCGGGATCTCGCGGACGTACCAGCCGAAGGACGAGGAGGGCGAGCAGCTGCCGCCCGAGTCCTCGCGGGTGCAGGTGAGGGCCGAGGAGATCCTGCGGGACATGTCGGCGTCCCTGACGCGGCTGTTCGACGTGACCGCGACGAAGGACTGGGCGAACCGCACGGCGTGCGCGGACGTCACGGTGGACGGCCGCACGATCCTCGCCGAGGTCCCGGTCAGCTATCTGCTCTTCCTGGAGAAGCAGCTCACCGAGCTGCACGCCTTCGTCAAGAAGCTCCCCGTGCTGGACGCGGCCGAGTCCTGGTCGCTGGACCCGTCGACGGACTGGTGGAAGACCGACCCGGTCCGCACGATCCGCACCAAGAAGGTGCCGCGCAACCACGTCAAGGCGGAGGCCACCGAGAAGCACCCCGCCCAGGTCGAGGTGTACCACGAGGACGTGCCGATCGGTTACTGGACCACGGTGAAGTTCTCCGGCGCCCTGCCCGCCCGCCGGGTGAACGAGCTGCTGGAGCGGGTGGAGAAGCTCCAGCAGGCGGTGAAGTTCGCCCGCGAGGAGGCCAACGGCACGGAGATCACCGACCGGCGGACCGGGGAGGCGGTGTTCGGCTACCTGTTCGCCTGACCGGGCGACGGGCAGCCCCATGATCGCCCCCGCGTGCGAGCGCGGGGGTGCGTGACGGGCGCGGACCGGATTGAGGACCGGTGCGCGCCATGAGCGCAAGCTGAAACTGACGTTCAGCCTGACGCGTACGGCCACGGCGAAGACCGTGACCGTGCTCAGCCTCAGACTCTCGCTCCAGCTTCAGCATTCGCCACCGATCGCCGGTGGGACCGAGTACGGACGACCGTCGCCGGATGCGAGTTCGAATCTCGCCTGCACTTCTCCGCAGTGCGGTAGTTCAAGGGAAGAACACGGAGGCTTGAACCCGATCCGTACTCTTCAAGCGCCATCGGCGTGCGCAATGGGGTGGCATCCCCAGGGACCCGGGAGCTGGATACGTCTCCCGGGTCCCGCCGCGTCTCCGGGGCCCGCAGCATTCCCGCCCGGCCGCCCGGCTGCCCGCTCCCGCCGCCGTACGTCGTGCGCGCTCACACGAGGCGCGCCACCAGCGGCCCCGTGTCCTCCCCGCGTTCGCGGGCGTCACGCCGGGCCAGCCCGGGGGACGCCCCGGTCCCGACCACCCGCCCCTCGCACAGCACGACCCAACCGCCCTCCGGCAGAACCTCGTTCGGGCCCTCCCGCAGCGTCGCCGCGACCGCGGCGGCCAGCACGGCGTCCGGTTCCGCACCCCCGGCGCCCGCCCGCGGCGCCGGCCCCGCGGCACCGGCCCGCCACTCGGCGGTGGTCCGCTCACCGCCCGCCCGCCGCGACCACACCAGGTGCTGCGCCACGATCAGCGGCCCCAGCGCGGTCAGCAGCGGAAAGCCCTCCGTCAGCGCGCCCACCGCGAACAGCACGCTGATCGCGCTGGTGACGACGGCCCCGACGGCCCCCGCCAGCAGCGCCGCCGGGCGCCCGTACGCCTTCGCCGCGACCAGCGGGAACAGCACGAGCAGCAGCAGGTCCCCGAGGCCGACCGCGACCGGATGCGCGCCGCCGGTGAGGGCGAGCAGCGGGGCGAACGGCCGTCCCCGCACCTGCGCGAAGAAGTCGCCGGTGACATCCGTCAGCGTGGTCGCGACCAGGTCGTAACAGGTCAACGCGGCGGCCAGCGCGGCGACATGGGCCGAGCGCATCCCGCTCTGCGCCCACAGGTTCGCCACCCCCACCACCGCCACGGCCAGCACCACATCGGTCCCGGCGCGCACCCCGGCCGACAGGTCCGCGACGGCGGCCCCCGCGGTCAGCGCGGTCGCCGCCAGGGCCAGGCACCACGCCCAGCGCCCCGAGCACAGCGGCGCCAGCGTGAACTGCACGGCCACGCAGAACACCAGCCCGAACAGCGCCGACACCCACGCGCCCGGCAGCGCGCCGTACAGCAGCGGAGCCACGACCACCCCGACGCACAGCACGGCGACATCCGCCGGGGCGTACACCCCGACCGGCGGCCTGGGCATCGCGACCTTGGCCAGATAGCCGCCGGCCACCGCCATCAGCAGGGCCACGCAGCAGCTCAGCGCCACCAGGGCGGTTCCGCTCATGTGCCGCTCCCCTCCTCGGCGGCCGGTGCGCCGCCGCGCGCGGCCACGGCCGGGGTGCGCGCCGCCCGGTCCGCGCCGCCGGGCGGCCGGGCCGCCGTCTCGAAGCTGTGCTCGCGCAGATCGGCGCGCAGCGCGGTGGTGGGCGGCATCGCCGACCGGTCGTCGTACAGCACCAGGCCCGCCAGCGGCAGTCCCGCTGCCGCCGCCCGCTCCTCCAGCCGGGCGCGCAGCGCGGCCGCGGGCAGGGACGGCACGAGCAGGTGCAACAGCGCCCCGCCGTCCGCCTGTTCGGTCAGCGCGTAGCGGGCGGGCAGCGGCACCTCGGGCTCCGCCTCGATGAGGTCGAGCAGGTCGCGGGTGGTGACGGCGGCGCTGAGCGGGCCGGTCCAGCGGCCCAGGATCTCCGAGGTGGCGGGCAGATGGGCGAGCGCGCAGCCGGGCGCGGCGGCGGGCAGGCGGACCAGGTCGCCGGTGGCGTAGCGCAGCAGCAGGGTGCACTCCCGGTAGGGGACGTAGGGGGTGTGCACGATCACGCCGGTGCCGCCGGGCGGGGTCGGCTCCCAGGTCAGCGGGTCGAGCACCTCCAGATGCCCGAACTCGGCCGTGTGGTGCAGATGCCCCTGGTCGCACGGCGTGCCCCCGGAGGGCAGCGTCTCGGTCATCAGGTACGAGGTCGCGACGGACGCCCCGAACACGGCCTCGGCGCGCTCGCGCAGCGGCCGGGACAGCACCTCGCCGCCCACCCCGATGCTGCGCAGCCCGAAGTCGGCGGGGCGCCAGCCGTCCCGCTCGGCCCGGTGCACCAGCGCGGAGAGATACGAGGCCGAGGTGCTGAGATGGCTGATCTGCCCGTGCTTGCCCGGCAGTCCGAGCGGCGCGGCGAGCCGGTCCAGCGCCTGCGCCGCCTCCAGCGTGCCGAACTGGACGAAGGAGGCGCCGACCCGGGTCGTGGACTCCTCGGCGTTGAGCAGCGGCAGCGTGGCGCGCGAGCAGCCGGCGTAGGCGAGCGTGTCGCGCGGGCCCAGGCCCATGCCCAGGGCGGCCGAGATGGTGCTGAGCGCGATGGTGATGTCGAGTTCGGCCCGTGAGTACCAGACCGCGGTGGGTGTGCCGCTGGTCCCGGTGGTCAGCGCCATCAGCGCGGGCCGCGCGGCGGCCGAGACGAAGGCGCCCGGCATGCCGCGCAGCGCCTTCTTCGGGGTGACGGGCACCCGTGACCAACTGCCGGTCCCGGAGCCGCCGTCACCGTACGGGTCGAGTGTGCCGGGATCGATGCCGAGTTCCCCGAACAGGTGCCGGTAGTAGGCGGTGTGCTCCGCCGCCGCCCGCGCGGTGGCCCGCAGGCTCCGCCTGGTGACCGTGCGCCGCACCTCGGGATCGATCTGCCCCGCCTGCCCCGGCAGCAGCGCCGAGTCGGCGCCCGGCGCGCCGAACTCCTCCAGGGTGGCGACCAGATCACGGGCGATCCGCTCCAGGTCCCCGGGCCGGATCCGGCTGTTGCGCAGTACGGCCATGCCGTACCGGAGCTGACTGAGGGCGGTGCCGAACAAGGAGAGCCCTCCTGACGGGCCGACGGACGACGGGCGACGGGCCGGCCTGCCGGTCGCGGTGGACGGACGGAGAACCGGGCGGCGGGCGCACACCGCGCCCGCCGCTTCGCCCCCGTCCGTACCGGGCCCGGAATCAGGCCATGTGCGCGAACATCGCGGCGGACAGGGTGCTCAGGGCGTACTTCACGTAGTGCTTCACCATGGTCGGAACCTCCTCGCGGGGCGCCGCCGGTCGGACGGCGCGAGCCTGTTGACGAACGAGCAGCCGAACGCACCACCGACCGGATCCGGCCGGAAGCAGCCGCAGTCTAGAAACGTTCATGAGCCCCGCACCAGACGTCATGCGCCGATAAATCGCCTGAACACTCGATTATTTATGGAACCTCTGAGTCCGTATGCGGCCATGGGTGAGAATGGCGGCCGTCGCCGGTGGCCCGGTCACCGGTGACGATCGTGCGACGCCTTCTCATCGCGTCGCAGGCAGGCGTGACGGCAGGGGGCCGGCACGCCAGGCTCGCTCCAGTGGGGGGTAATTCCGTGCAAGAGATGATCAAGGGCGCGAACGTGTCGCTGGCGGCCCTGAGCGAGGACACCGGCTCCGTGCTCGTCGGTCTGGGCTGGGGGAGCCCGACCGGCGAGGGCGACGCGGACGTCTCCGTCCTGCTGCTCGACGCGAACGGCAAGGTCCGCAGCGACGCCGACTTCTACTTCTACAACAACCCGGTGGCCGCCGACGGGAGCGTGCAGCTGCTGGGCAAGACCCCGACCGCCGACGGCAGCGAGGACCGGATCAGCTTCGACCTGTCCGCCGTCCCCGCCGGGGTCGACCGCGTGGTCGTGGCCGCGAGCCGGTACGGCCGGGCCCGCTTCGGCGACCTCGAAGACGTGCGTCTGACCCTGGCGGACGGCTCCGGCGAGGAGCTGCTCCGCTTCGCGGTCGACGGCGTCGACTCGGTGAGCGCGCTCATCTTCGGCGAGCTGTACCGCCGGGGCGCGGACTGGAAGTTCCGCGCCGTCGGCCAGGGGTACGACAGCGGACTCGCCGGTCTGGCCACGGACTTCGGGGTCGACATCGACGACGACGCCGACGCGGTGGAGGCGCAGGAGGCGCAAGAGGCCCAGGCGGCTCAGGAATCGCAGGAGGCGCAGGAGGCGCAGGAGGCCGTCGAGAGCGTGCCGGGGGGCGGGGCCGCCGAGGCCGCCGAGGCCGCCGCAGGGGTCGAGGACGCCGGGAGCGGCCGGGGCGGAGCGACCGTAGCCGGGAGTACCGAGACCCCGGCCACGGGCCCGGTCCCGGCCACGGGCCCGATCCCGGCTCCGGCTCCTGCCTCGGCCTCTGCCTTCGCGGAGCCGCTGGCAGCCGTCCCGGCCCCGCGCCGGCCGGATGACGCCGGGCCGGACGACGTCGGGCCGGACGCAACCGGTACCCGTGCCCCGGCCCCCGCGCGGCCGCGCACGGCGAAGAAGAAGATCACCCTGCCCAAGGTGGTCAGGAAGTCCCTCGCCGAGAACGAGTCCTGGCGGGGCGCCCGGCTCTTCCCGGTGTCCGCGCTCAAGAGCGACCGCGACCGCGAGACGCGCGCCACCTCGGTGCTGCTGTCGGTGATGGCCCAGGTGCCGGAGTTCGGCAGGCGGCTCACCGCCGGGTTCGGCGCCCCGGCGGGCCGGATGGAGACCTTCACCGAGGTCACGCTGCCGCACGGCGACTCACCGCGCCGCCCCGACGGCGTCATCCGGGTCGAGCGGGCCGGCAAGCTGTGGACGGCGCTGGTGGAGACCAAGACCAACGGCAACGCCCTCAGGGCCGAGCAGGTCCAGGCGTACATGGACATCGCCGCCCGCCGCGGCTACGAGGCCGTGATCACCCTCTCCAACGACGTGGCCCTGGAGGGAAGTCCGCTCGTCGACGTGAAGATCGACCGGCGCCGCAAGCACAAGGTGGCGCTCAGGCAGCTGTCCTGGGCGGAGGTCGCCCACCACGCCCAGCTGCTCATCCGGCACGAGGGCGTCGGCAACGCCGCCCACGCCTGGCTCCTCCAGGAACTGCTGCACTACCTCCAGCACGAGAACTCCGGCTGCCACGGCTTCCAGAACATGGGCCCCGCCTGGGTGCCCGTACGCAACGGCATCGACGACGACACCCTGTGCCACGGCGATCCGCGCGCCCTGGAGGTGGTGGAGAGCTGGGAGCGGCTGATCCGGCAGGTGTGCCTCGGACTGGGCGGCGAACTCGGCCACAAGGTGCTGCCCGTCCAGCGGGCCGGGCGCGGCGCGGACCCGGGGGAGCGGCGCGGTCTCCTCGCCGACCGGCTCTGCCGGGACGGGCGGCTCCAGGCGGAGCTGCGCATCGAGGGGACGCCCGGTGTCCTCGCCGTCACCGCCGACCTGCGCACCGGAAAGCTGCGTACGTCCATCGAGTTGCCGGCCCCCGAGCAGGGCTACCCGCTGTCCTGGGCGAAGCGGCTCGTGCGGTGCCTGGCCGACGCACCGGCCGACCTGCACGTCGAGACCCTCGTCGAGGGGCAGTCGGGCGGCGGCCCCCGGGGGACGCTGGAGCGGCTGCGGCCCGAGCCCGCCGACCTGCTGCCGAAGGACAGCGGCAGCCGCATCACCGGCTTCCGGCTCTCCCTGCTCAAGAGCATGGGCAGTACGCGCGGCAACGCCGAGTCCGGCTTCATCCGCAGCGTCGACGACGCGGTGCACCGCTTCTACACCAGCGTGGCCGTGCACGTGGAACGGGCGGTTCCGCGCCAGGGCGCCGCGGCCACCCGGAAGGCCACGGCCACAGCCACGGCCACAGCCACGGCCGCGGTCACGGCTCAGGCCGCGGCTCCGGCTCCGGCCGCGGCCGACTGACCCGCGCACGCCGCCCCTCCTGCCCCTTCTCGGCCCCTTCTCGGCCCTGTCCCGGCCCCCTCCCGGGCCCCCTTCGCGGGGCCCGGCCCGGATAGGGAAACCCCTCTCCCTCGTCGCAGTGCCTGGCCGCCCCCCTCGCCGGATCCCGACACTCGTGCGTCGGCTCCGCTCCGCCGAGGGGCGGGGCCGACAGCACCCGCAGGTGCCCGCCGTCGCCGTACTCACCGCCGCACGCCCCGGCGGCGGGCACCCCCTGCACGAGGCGAAAGGAACCCCCCGTCCTATGGACATACGAAGAGCCGCGCGACTTCTCACGGTCACTCTGGCCTGCGTGTCCGTGTCCGCCATCGCCCTGCCCGCCGCCCTGGCGGCCCCGGGGTCGCAGCCGCATCCGCATCCCTCCGCCCCGGCCGCCGGGCCGGGCGCCTTCGCCGCGGCCCCGTACACGGCCGACCCGGCACCCGCCGTCCGCAGCCGCGTCGAGGACAACGCCCGCAAGGTCCTCGCGGACCACGCGGGCGCCGCCCACCGCGCCGCCGGGGACGCCTTCTCGGTCCGCAACCTGGTGGTGGACCGGGACGGTTCCGCCACCGTCCGCTTCGACCGTACGTACAAGGGGCTGCCGACCTACGGCGGCGACGTCGTCGTGCACCTGAAGAAGGACGGCACCTACGCGTCGCTGGCCACCGGCGCGCAGACGTCCCCGACGGTGTCCACCGAGCCCGAACTGCCCGCCTCCCGCGCCGCGAAGGTGTCGAGGGCGGCGTTCGAGGGCCGTGTCGACTCGGTCTCCGCCTCGCACCTCGCGGTGCGCATGCAGGGCAGCGACGCCGCCCTGGTCTGGGAGACCGTCGTCAGCGGCGTACGCCAGGACCAGACGCCGAGCCGGCTGCACGTCCTGGTGGACGCCCGTACCGGCAAGGTCGTACGGACCAGCGACGAGGTCGACACGTTCGCCGCCCGGCAGACCGCCGGACCGGCGGGTACGGCCCGTGCGACGGGGGCCGCCCCCGCGCAGGCCGGCGCCGCCGCGGCCGCCGCCACCGGCCGGTCGATCTACAGCGGCCAGGTCTCCCTGGACGTCAGCCAGTCCGGCAGCAGCTACTCGATGCAGGACCCGGTGCACGGCAACGGCTACACGACCAACCTCAACCACGCGACCAGCGGCACCGGTTCGGTCTTCACCAGCTCCAGCGGCACCTTCGGCAACGGCACCAACAGCGACCCCGCCTCGGCCGGCGTGGACGCGCACTACGGCGCCGCGAAGACGTTCGACTACTACAAGAACGTCCAGGGCCGCAACGGCATCTTCGGCGACGGCCGGGGCGTACCGTCGCGCACCCACTACGGCAACGCCTACGTGAACGCCTTCTGGGACGGCTCCCAGATGACGTACGGCGACGGCCAGGGCAACTCCCGCCCGCTGGTCGAACTCGACGTGGCCGGACACGAGATGAGCCACGGCGTCAGCGGCGCGCTCACCGGCTGGGACGAGACCGGTGAGACCGGCGGCATGAACGAGGGCACCAGCGACATCTTCGGCACCATGGTCGAGTTCTACGCCAACAACCCGGTGGACACGCCCGACTACACCATGGGCGAGCTCATCAACATCAACGGCGACAACCGCCCGCTGCGCTACATGTACAACCCGTCCCTGGACGGCCAGTCGCCCAACTGCTGGAACAGCAGCAACGGCAGCCTGGACCCGCACTACTCGATGGGTCCGCTCAACCACTGGTTCTTCCTGCTGGCCGTCGGCAGCGGCGACCACGGCTACGGCAACAGCCCGACCTGCAACAGCTCCACGGTGGCCGGCATCGGCAACGACAAGGCCGCCAAGATCTGGTACAAGGCGCTGGCCTCCTACGCCAACAGCAGCGAGAACTACCACCAGGCCCGGATCGACTCGCTGAAGGCCGCCGCCGACCTGTACGGCGCGCACTGCACCGAGTACAACACCGTCGAGGCCGCCTGGGCGGCGGTCAGCGTCACCGGCGCCGACCCGGTCCCCGGTCCCGGCAACTGCGGCGGCCAGCCCGGCTCGCCGACGGTGACCGGCCCCGGCAACCAGAACGGCACGGTGGGCACCGCGGTCTCCCTCCAGATCCAGGCGAGCGACCCCGGCGGCAAGACGCTCAGCTACAGCGCCACGGGCCTGCCCGCGGGGCTGTCGATCAACTCCTCGACCGGCAGCATCACCGGTACGCCGACCACCGCCGGCACCTTCTCGGTGACCGTCACGGCGAAGAACACCGACAACGCCACCGGTTCGGCCTCCTTCACCTGGACCATCACCGGCGGCGGCACCCCGCCGCAGGGCTGCGGCAACCTGCCGGCCTGGAGCGCGACCACCGCCTACGCACCGGGCGACCAGGTCTCGTACAACGGCCACAAGTGGTCCTCGCAGTGGTACTCGACCGGCGCCGAACCGGGCGCGCCCGGCTCCTGGGCCGTCTGGACGGACCAGGGCGCCTGCTGATCCGCACCAGCTGACGCACGAGCAACACCCTTACCCGGCCGGGCCGTTGGTCTCCCCACCAGCGGCCCGGTCCGCATGTCCGGCCGTCCTCCGCACGGCCCCCGCTGCCCCGCTCATTGGTCTTGACCTTTCACCGGGAGCGGTCCTACATTCGGCGCGGTGTGAATGGCAGGTTCATGATCGGCAACGGCGCGCGTATCCGCACCCGCACGCGCTCCGGTGCAGGTGCCCGTACGCGCACGTGTCACCAGACCCGCGCCCGTACCCGCCCCTGACATACCTGAGTCATGGACGAGGCTGTGTCCGGAAGGGCTTGCGGATGACCGAGCCGACCACCCTGCCGACGGACGGCCCGGCACGACGGCGGCCGCCCGCCGTCGCCCGCGACGCCCTCTGCGACACCGTCCGGGCCCAGCTGAGCGACCGCGGCGGCGTGCTGCTCACCGGACCCGCGGGCATCGGCCGCACCACCGTCGTCACCGAACTGGTCACCGAGGCGAGCGCCCGCGGCCACCGGGTCCTGCGCTGCTCGCCCTCCCCGGCCGAGCGGCACAGCCCGTACCTCGGCCTCATCGACCTGCTGTCCCCGCTGGAGGACGACGCCCTCGGCGGACTCGCCACCCACGAGCGGGCCGTGCTCGAAGCGGCCCTGCTGCGCAGCGCGCCGAGTGTGCCGAGTGTGCCGGGCGCACCGGGCGTGCCGGGCGCGTGGGGCGCGTGGGGCCCGGGGGGCTTCCCCGGCGGCGGGAGCGGCCTCGTGGCGGGGACGGGCCTCGCGGCGGGGACGGGGCTGGTCGCGGGGGCAGGGGCAGGGGCAGGGGCGGGGGCGGGCGCGGGGCTGGTCGGTCGGTCCGCTGCGGCCGCGGGAATCCTTCCGTCCGCCATGGTCCTTCCGCCCGCCACGGTCCCTCCGTCCGCCACGGTCCTTGCGTCCGCCGTGGCCCTCCCGTCCCCGATGACCCGTCCGGCCACCGAGGCCGGCCCCGCCACCGCAGCCGCTCAGGCCGCCGACCGCGACGCGCTCGTCCTGCGCATCGCCGTCCGCAAGGCCCTCACCCGGCTGAGCGCCGACGGACCGCTCCTGCTGGTCGTCGACGACGCGCAGTGGCTGGACGCGCCGACCGCCGACATCCTCCGGTTCCTCGCCCGGCGCTGCGGCCCCGGCCCCGACCCGCGCCCCCGTGTCCTCGTCGCCCTGCGCACGGACACACCGGCGGACGGCCCCGGACACCCCGGCGACCGCGCGGACGGCACCGGGAGCACGCGCGAGGCACAGGAGCTGTGCCCGGCTCCGGCCCGCAGGATCCCCGTACCGCCGCTCACCGCCCACGAGACCGCCGAACTGCTCGACGCGCACGACCAGCCCTCCTGGCCGCGCCCGCTCCTCGCCCGCCTGCACCGGGCCAGCGGCGGCAACCCGCGTACTGCCCTGGAGCTGAGCGCCGCCCTCGACGAACACGTCCGCATCCACGGCGCCGACCTGCCAGGACCCACCGACCCGCTGCCCGTCCCGGACTCCCTGCGCCGCCCGCTCCTGGACCGGATCGACGCCCTGCCCGCCGGTGCCCGGCGCACCCTGGTCACCGCGGGCGCCGCCGTCCGCCCCACCGTGGAACTGCTGCGCCGGGCCGGGCGCCCGCACGCCGAGTCCGACGTGGACACCTGCGTACGCCACGGCCTCCTGGACCTCCCGCGGAGCTCCGACCACGGCGCCCTCAGGTTCCTGGACCCGCTGACCCCCGTGGTGCTCCGCACGGTGACCCCCTACGACCAGCTGAAGAAGACCCACCGCGCGCTCGCCGACGCCTCCGACGACCCCGTCGAACGCGCCCACCACATCGCCCGGCTCGCGGCGGGACCCGACCCGGCCGTGGCCGCCGGCCTGGACGCCGCCGCCCGCACCGCCCGCCGCCGCGGTGCCCCCAGCACCGCGGCGCGACTCGGCCGGATGGCCGCCGAGTACACACCCGCCGGCCAGACGCGCGTCGACATCGACCGCCGCCTGACCGCCGCCGAGGACGGCATCGAGGCCGGCGACTTCGACTTCGCCCGCCAGCTCGCCTACGAGGTCCTGGGCGAGGCGGACCGCCCCGCCGACCGGGTACGCGCCTGGAACGTGGTCATCGACTCCTGCGGCCAGGCCATGGCCGAGATCGCCGACGTCTTCCCGGAGGCGGTACGCGACGCGGGACGCGACCCCGGACTGCTCGCCCAGCTCCACTACCGGATGAGCTGGCGCGCGTGGATGGTCGGCGGCTGCGCGGCCCGCGCCCGGGAGCACGCCGTACGCGCCGCCGAACTCGCCGCCCGCACCGGCGACCGCCGCACCGAACTCATGGCCCTCACCCAGCAGGCCGCCCTGGAACTCTTCCTCGGCCTGCCCCAGGCCGAGGCCACCCTCGCCGCCGCCCTGGCCGCACCGCACGACGTGCACGCCATGACCCACCACAACGGCCCCGTCTATCTCAAACACCGCTTCCACCTGGTACGCGACGAACTGGACGAGGCCCGCACCGAACTGCGCACCCTCGTCTACACGCTGCGCCAGCGCGGCTCGGCGGACAGCCTCAGCCAGTGCCTCAACGGCCTCGCCCAGGTCGAACTCCTGCGCGGCCGCTGCCGACCGGCCCTCGCCCTCGCCCGGCAGAGCCTGCGCATCACCGAGGAGGCCGGGCTCAGCCAGGGCCCCGCCTGGTACACGCTCGCGCTCGCCGAGACCGCGGGCGGCACCCTCGGCCAGGCCCTCGCCGCGGCCGAGACCGCCCGCCGGCACAGCGAGGACGACGACGACCGGCTCTTCCTGCCCCGCGCCCTGCACGCCGAGGGCCGGATCAGGCTCTTCGGCGGCCAGCCCCACCAGGCGGCCGAACTGCTCGCCCGCACCGGGCGGCTGGAGACCGCCCAGGGCCAGCGCGACCCCGCCACCCGGCGCTGGCACGCCGACCTGGCCGAGGCCCTGGCCCTCACCGGCGCCACCGACGAGGCCCGCGCGGTCATCGCCCGCGCCCGCCGCCAGGCCGAACGCCTCGGCCGCCCCGGCGTCCTCGCCACCCTCGACCGCGCCGCCGCCACCGTCGACGCCGCCCGCGGCGATCTTGACCGCGCGGTCACCGGCCACGAGAGGGCCGCCGCCCGCCTCCACGCCGCCGGCTACCCCCTCGAAGAGGCCCGCACCCGCCTCGCCCTCGCCCGCCTCCACCGCCGCCGCGCCGACGAGCCCGCCGCCCGCACCGCCTTCGCCGACGCCCTGCGCGTCTTCACCCGCGCCGGCGCCCGCTCCTGGGTCACCCTCACCCGCACCGAACGCGACCGCCCGGCCCCCGCCCCCCTCCCCGAAACCCCTTCCTGGTCCGAACACCTCACCTCCACCGAACGCAACGTCGTCACCCGAGCCGCCCAGGGCGCCACCAACCGCCAGATAGCCACGGGCCTCGCCCTCAGCGTCAAGACAGTGGAAGCAGCCCTGACCCGCGCCTACCGGAAACTGGGCGCGCGGTCGCGGGTGGAGATCACCCGGATCATTCTGGGCGGGGCCGGGGGATAGGCGGACGGACCAGCGGGGGGCATCGAAATTCAGCGGCGGACGATGGGCGAGACGGCTCGTCAGATGCCGTCCCCGGCCGTGCAGTCCATCACCTCAGCGCTGCCGCGAACGTGAACGCGGCCAGGATCAGCAGCGTGATGACGCAGTACCGGAAGGTGCTGATCGCTGATCTGAGGTATCCGTGCCGCTGTGAATGCTGGAGGATGTCTGTCCAGAGCTCCGCCGTGGCATGGCCGAGGGCCGCATCCAGGCTGAGTTCGCCGACTTTCCTTGCGAAGCTGCTGTGGCCATCCACTGACTTAAGCGTGTCGCCCCAGTTGAACAAGAACCTGGACGGGATCTCGGCCGCGTGCAGAGTTCGTGTCGTCTTTCGTGCAGCGATGGCGTTGATCGAGTCCCACAGGCTTCTCAGGATCAGCGCCAGTGCCAATACGGCGAGAGCACAGAAAAGGCACTCGGCCCATAATCTGCGCGGCGACCCGACAGTTTGGAGATGGTAGCTCACGATCAACAGCGAGCCTGTCGCCAGGACGGCGTTCGCGCTCAGCAGGACTGATGCCCGAACGAAAGTCGATGAACGAAGCCGGTCGTATCTGCCGATGTGCCACTTCGTCAGGTCCAGTACTTCTGGACCAGACATTGGGCCATCCGCGTCTTGATTCGGAACCATCGTCTTTCGACCACTCTTCCCTGGTTTGGGCTGCCTAGTGTTGGCCGTGCCACTCACTGGTGCTCCTTCCGGCGGTCTATAGGTGCGGCTCGGACGGTCCACTCCGCAGTTACCCTAAACTTGTCAATCGATTACCCTCGAGGCTAGAGGATTGCGCTATGGAAAGCTCCGCCTTCAGGGAAGAATGATTTTACCTTTAGGTGTCGAACGGAGAGGAATGGCTCAAATATTCTTAAACTATCGTAAGGAGGGTGGCGCGTATGCTGCGATCCTGCTCGATGAGCTACTTTCCGGCCGCTTTGGGAGGGACTACTCGGAATCCATATTGAGGCCGTAGGTAGCTGTAAAGTTCTGCTTGCGGTCGTCGATTCTGGTTGACAGGAGAAATTCATCTCGGGGCGCTCCGGTCTTCCTAATAAGCAAGACTGGGTAGTAAGAGAAATGGAAGAAGCATTCAAGTGCGGGGGAAGGGTGATTCCCGTCTTGTTGTCGGGAGTCGATCGCCTTGATGAAGCGCAGCTGCCTGAAAGTTTGGCCCGTGTGGCGTGGTTGCAATATCTGAAATTCGAGGCAGTCAGGCAAACAGTTGCTGACGCATGTGCCGATACGCAAGGCCCGCCCCGGCTCCGCCTGCAAGCTTCGGCGCGCTGCCCGGTACAGACATCCACCCGTACAAACGCGAAAACCCCAACCTCAGCGTCTCCACTGATGTCGGGGTCTTCAGGCACCTCATACTGGGTGCCCCCGGCAGGATTCGAACCTGCGCACACGGCTCCGGAGCCCAGGTGAGCTTACTGGGCCTACACCCCTCTGACCTGGGCCGGAGCTGCCTGACCCCGGGCAGCTAACCGAGATCATTACGTCCCCATTACGCAGGTGACCTGTCGGCGTCGGGATGTGCCCCGTATGGTCGGTCGCATGATCTCGGGCAGCGACGGCGAGTGGGAAGACGGCGGCGCCACGGGGTTCACGGCCGGGGGTACGGCGCCCGTCCTCCGAGACGCCTGCCGCTCCGTCGGCCTTGACCCGACCGGCGCCGAGTTGCTTCGGCTTGGCTCCAACGCCGTGTACCGCTTGGTCTCGGAACCGGTGATTGTCCGCATTGCTCGTGACCCTGCCGTCCTTCCTGAGATGGAACGAGCCGTAGACGTCGCCCGCTGGCTGGAGCAGTCCAACTTCCCGGCCGTGCGCGTTCCGCGGGACACCGCCCAGCCTGTGGTCGTCGGTGGCAGGGTCGTGACCTTCTGGGAGAGCGTCCAGGAGCGGGAGGAGTACGCCACGGTAGGCGAGCTTGCAGATCTGTTAAAGCGTCTGCACTGGCTGGAGGAGCCCGAATCCATGGGCCTGCCGTACTTCGACCCACACGCCAAGCTGGCCTCGTCCCTGGCGGGCCTGGACGGCATTTCAGACAAGGACCGAGAGTTCCTGGAGGGGCGGGCGGCCGAGCTGGCCAAGGAGTACGACCGCCTGGACTTCGTCCTTCCCTTCGGGATGATCCACGGTGATGCCAACATTGGGAACATCCTCCGTCACCGCGACGGCCACGCCGTCCTGATCGATCTCGACGGCCTCGCCCTGGCCCCGCGTGAGTGGGACCTGATCCTCACCGCGATCTACTACGAGCGGTACGGGTGGCACACCCGCGAGGAGTACGCGGAGTTCGTCCACCGATATGGCTTCGACCTGATGAACTGGCCCGGCTACGAAACCCTCGCGGACCTCCGCGAACTGATGATGGTGGCGTGGATCGGGCACCAGGTGACGACGAGCGAGCGCTTCGCGGCCGAGTTCGAGAAGCGCATGTACTCCCTTCGGACCGGTGAGGGCCGGGACACGTGGGGCGCCTTCTGAACAACCTCGTCCACTGCCTGCCGACTCAACGAGCGGCAGGACCGCCGGCTACGGCTGCCACCCACAACCGGTGCTCGCCTACCTGCTCCGCGAACGCCTGGGACACCGCGTTGTCCCCTGCCGCGAGCAGATTCGCCCGGAACTCAGCCAGGTAACTCACGCATCGTGCGGACTTCAGGTTCTCCCCGAGATCCAGCGCATCCATCGCCACCCGGCAGGCCTCCTCGATGTCGTCGGCGCGTAGGTGGGCGTCGGCCAGCACCATCGTTGCGAAGAAGTCGCTCCGCACGTGGCTGCCGCTCATCGCGTTCTCCGCATGGGCAACCGCCTGCCTGGCGCTGTTGACGTCCCTGAAGCAGTGCGCTGCTTCGGCGGCCAACTCCGCCTCGTCGAAGTAGGCGATCCACTCGGGCTCGGCGTCGCTGTTCCTGCCCTCCAGCGCTCGTGTCGCCGCCGCCAGAGCTGCTTCACGCCCTCGGACATCCCCTGTACGGGCCAGCGTGTGAGCCTTCATTGCATGGAACTGGGCTCGGAGCGTCGGCGTCGCCACCGCGGAGATGCCCATCAGGGCGGCACGAGCGAGCGTCGCTGCCTCGGTGTACCGGCCGAGGAAGGTGGCCTGGTGGCTCATCGCTGACAGATGCTTCCGGCAAGGCGCCGATCGTTGGCGTCCTGGGCCAGCCGGAGTGCTTGAAGGAAGTAGCGCTGGGCGAGTCCGTGATGGCAGGCGTCGTACGACATCCAGCCGGCGACAAGGGTCGCCTCCGCCACGGTGGAGTAGAGAGCCCTCCCCACGGCGTCGCTGTAGCCGCCGCGCAGCAGCGGAACCACCTCGGCACTGAGGTATTGGATAACGGACCGCCGGGCGTGGTCGCCGCCGAACTGGTCGTCGAGTCTGGCGAACATGTCGGCCGTGGCCTTCACCGTTGCCACGTCCCCGAGCCCCACTCGCAGCCCCACCGGGCGACCGGATCGGGGCGCTGGCTCCGGTGCCACCAACCACCGTAAGGACGCTTCGTTCCACGCTGGCTCGGACGCCTCGGACTGCAACAACGGCTCGTACCGGTTCAGGCCGGCGCTCCATAGCCGGTCAACCGTGTTGATCGCCGTGTCAGGGCTGTCGGGGTAGCTGGCGTCCAGAAGCGCGGCACGCTCTCTGCCGTCGTGTTCCAGCCCCAGCTCATGTGGGCTGGCGCCGTATGCGTCCCCGAGCAGGGCGCCGTAAACCCCTCCGGCACGCTGTGCCCGTTCTCCCAGCTCGCGATGCGCCGCTTGATGCTGTCGTCGGTGGGGATCTGGTGACCGCGCTTGGCCGCGGCCTTGCGCAGTTCACGCACCAATCGCAGCTGGCTCCAGCCGCGTTCAGTTCGGGCCCGGCGTAAACGCTCGCTGATGGGGTCCATAGGAGACGGCCTTTCCCTCCTCGTGGCAGTGCAAAAGGGGGTGGTGCGTGGTCCTTGACCATCACGAACGTACGCGATTTACAAACCCGTTGGCAGCGGCGAACGGGACTTGTCGCCACCACTTCGGGACGACGGGGTGTGACGGGCCTCCGCGCCACTCGTCATCCCCTGTCACCTGACGTCATCTGCACTGGTCAGTGCCAGTCCCGCGACGCTTAACCCACTGTGGCTCAGGCGCCGTGGGGTATCCGACCCGAGGTGGGAAGAAGACGTGCAAACGATGACCAGGAGAGGCATCGAGTGGCTATCGGCAGCGGCGGACGACCCGGTGATGTGCCGGGCGCTCTGGGCGGACGACCCGCGTAGCCCGTCGGTGATTCCCGCCGGGCGCCTCTTCGACGTGGTGTCCGTGGAACAGCGGCTCGGTCTGGAGACGTTCGATCAGATGTGCCGCCGGGACCTGCCATGCGGCCCGGTCATGGTCGACCACCGGGCCCGCGGGGCCGGCTTCTTCCTCAGCTCCAACAGCCGCGACTGGTTCACCTACTTCCTCCGGCGCGAGACCAGCGAGCCGCCGGAGTACCGCTACCTCGGTCTCAAAGCAGTGGTGGTGGTGCCGGGTCCCATGCCGCTGAGCGGCGACCGCTACGAATGGCTCCGGGCCCCGGTACGGCGCCCGGAGGCCAATCCGCTTCGTCCGATCGCCCTGGCAACAGTGCTTGTCGCCGCCGCCGAGCTACTGGCACGCGTCGACCGCTACGGCGACCGGTTCAGCTCCGCCGCTGACGCCATGGCGGCCTACCCGGAGGAGTCGACTTCCGGTGCCTGAGGAATCCCGTGGCCGCCTTGACGCAGCGCGCTGGTCTCCGCTGGAAAGCGACGGCTGGTACGCCGCTCGTGACGCGACAACGGCCCTGCGCGACGCCTTGATTAGCGCGGGCATGGAGCGCGACTTCCCGTACCTGCGCGCCGACCTGAACGCCTTCGGCCACGGCCTTGTCGAACTGGGCCGTGTCTCGCCTGCAACTGCCGAGCACCTGGCCGAACTGCTGCGCCTGGCCCTGGCGAGTGCCGCCGGGCCTCGCCGCGACACCAAGTCTGACCACGAACCGGAGGGGACTCATGACAGACCGACGCGGAGTAATCGCCCCACGCGCCGAGAATCTGACGGCCGGCGTGAGCTACGTCCGAGGCTGGGGCGAGGCTCGACGCGGCGCCGACCGCCTCGCCGAGCAACTCGCTGCGCTGGGGCTGGAGGTTGACTTCCCGGGGCTCGCAGCGGACGTGAATGTGCGAGGTGACGGTCTGGTGGGCCTCGGCACGGTGCGCCCTGAAGCAGCTGTGCTCCTGGCACGACTCATCCAGGCTGGCTTGGAAGCGAGGGATTGCGAAGCGCGCTCTTCGGCGACTTCGGTGCGCTGAACAGGGAGACGCTCCTCCCTAGAGAGGACCAACCGGCTGGCCTGCTGTTCGGCCGGGACCGGCGCCCTAGCGCCGCAGCCCGGACGGTCAGCAGGCCACCTCAGTTGCGCCATCAGCTTGGGAAGCTAGGGTGCTTCAGCGGTGGGGACCTTGCTGACCTGCGGCGGAACAGTGTCGGTGCCCAATGGCCTCGGGATTCATTCCCCGGTGTTCCCCGTGGTTGCCCGCAGTATCTGGCACACGAGTGGCACGCTCGGTCTACTGAAGCTCTCGCCGACCACCAGGGTCGCCGGGCGGTGTCTGAACGTCAGTGCTTACTTGGCCGCCCAAGGTCATCACGTTGAGGGTCGCAGAGTTCTCGTTGGCGATGGCGCGCTCTACGCGGGCGACCAAGGTCGTGAATGCGTCACTCTCCGAGAGACCTGAGTAGGGCCCCACCTTGGTTTCGAAGTAGATCCGCTCATGCCCGAGGAGTTGTTCGGTCGACCTGTAGTTCTTCCACTGTTCGCGGTAGCGGTACACGCTCTCCAAGGAGACGGAGCCGACAACGATCAAGCTCAGCACCGTAGCGGTAAGTTTCGCGAACGACAGGTCAAGGTTGACTAACACGGGAACCAAGGCTCCTCCGACGACGGATATCGTCCTCATCCGGAGATGCATGGCCTTCGTCTTGATGGCCTTCTTGTCGTACCACGTCTGGTACTGCGACAGCCTCCCGTCCACGTAATCCTGCGCTGCGGCCACAGGCTGAGCGAGAGCGGGGTGAGCTTCGAGTGACTGACCGTCATCCCTTGCTGGCATGTGTGGGAGTACATCGGTGGTGAACTACGCAGTCAACTCGGCAGCTCGACCCACGCACGCCCCCTTCGTCCCGAAGCAACTTGGGTGGGGGCTCGATCTGCGGCCAGTGTGCCCTTTACCTGCGGCGATGGTCCGCAGGCGTCCGAGCTTGTCCGCCGCTGCCCGTCGGCGTTGTCACGCAGTTAGACACTCACCACCCGATCGCGCGATGCTGGCCAGTAGAGAATGGCACGGTGGACGTAGCTGCGGAACTGTGCGCTCTTACGGGCTCGTTGTCGCGAGAAGACGGGGTCTTCAGCCGTGTGGTCGACGAAGCCGGTGGATCCGTTCCGGAACTCGTTCGCCAAGTGGCAGCCGAGGCCGAAGAGGCTTGGAAGCAGTATGCAGTGGTAGGTGCAGTCGGCCCGGACACACCGGTAGAGATCGACGACGCACTCTTGCAGATCGACGCTAAGCGTGCAGTCGGGTTCTTGACCTACCTGGCGACCTATGACCTCGTGTTCCCCGGCTCAGGATGTCGAGACCGCACCCACGCCCGTAGAGCGGCGGAACGTGTTGTCCGCCTGCTGGGCTACGAGGCCGCCTGGTACACGAACATCATCGACCTCTCGTCCGGAGCACGGGCGTGGAACCCGGTCACCCGGCATACCTTCGATGGGGTTGTTGCGGGGACCGGTGAGTCCTTCACCGTGGTGTTGCTGCAGGTGGGCGAGGACTGAGTCTCTGGCACTCTGCCGCTGCCGTGTTAGCCGCGGCGTTGTGCAACACCGCTTTAGGAGTTCGATCACTGCGTCGCACTGCCGGGGAGCCGCCTGGCCACACCGGCCGCACCAAACCGCCCCGGAATGCTGGCGTCCGGCGCCGTTGATGGCACTTGTGGATGTCAGAACGGGGGGCGGTTGCGTCCTGGGAAGTCACGGCTGGGTCGCACGCTCGCCGATGAACGCGCGGAGATGGGCCCTGCCTGGCGCTGCTGCCTTCACCGCGGATCCCCACTCGTCGCGACGAGCACGCGCTCATCCTGAGGCTGTAGCCGGGAGGACCGCAGGTGTCGGCTGCTCGGATACGACGCATGGCGCAGGCGGAACCTGCCATATGGAGGGGCGATATGTGATCTGCCTCGGGAAGCCCCTAGAAGGGGTCTGCGTGGGGATCGATGTACCTCGTCCGGACGTCGAAGGGCACCAACTGAGACCCCTTTGCCAGGTTGATCCCCGCAGTGTGCAGCTCCCATGTCCCCGGAAGATGGCCTCCGAAATCGGCAAGTCCGTTAACCAAGGCGGAGACGCGACCGATCTAATGTTGCCAGATCTTTCCAACATCGTCCGACGACCAAATGATTTTCAGCTCCTCCAGAAGCTCGTCAGCGTCAGGTGCCGCCGGGTCGAAAAGAGCCATGAACCGCAGCTCAGCTGTACGGAAGTTGGACGGATAGGCGGTTGGTTCGCGGAGGTATTCGACTTCATTGTCTAGCGTCGACAGGAAGGTTCCGACCGTCAGACTCGGACTCTCGTCCAGGCTGTCAAGAACGATGGTTGAACCCGCACTGCCGTTCCTTCGGTGCTTTCCCTTGCTCGGCCAACCGATATCGTCAAGGGCCTGGTCAACCAGGCCGCGCAGTCTCCGCCGGACGTCGATCTGTAAATCACTGGGGTCAACCCACTCAACGCGCATGGCGAGAACCGGGCGTCGAGCCGCGTCCGGTTGCGCCGCAGGCGCTGGCCTCCGTGATGGTGGCACTGCGGATGGCGTCTTCGCCTCCGGAAGCATCGGCGGCGCGGACTGTTCTGGGGCCGTGTGCCCTGATGCCGCCAGCCACAGTTGATGTATCCGTTGTACCTCGCGCACCTGATCCGCGCCCGGCGTCATCTCCGCAAGGACCTCCACCAGAAGGTCGACCAGCCCCCAAGCGGGCACTCGCTCGCTGGAGAAGGCGTCGTGGCCCCGACTCTTGCCGGCCACCTCGCCACCGACCCGAGCGACAAGCTCACGCACGGACGGTAGCCCCGACCGAAAGTGCAAGTCGTGGAGCGCGTCGTTCAGCTCCTTCTTCGGCCCTTCGGGCAACTCCGGCCGCATCAACCTTGGCATAGCACCCAGCCCGTCCGAAACTGTCCGACGATACCGTCTGGCGTCCGCACGCGTCCGGGCTGTCCTGCGCCAACCCACGCTGGATGACAACGCGTTGACGACCGAAAGGACATAGCTATGTGGGTGTCCACGTTGCCTTGGGACGCCATCGGGCAGGGTGCGTTGAGTGAGACGATCGGGTCTCTCCTCGCCACGGGATTCGTGACTGGTGGCGGTTGGATGATCCGGCGAGTGCGGCGCCGGCACAGGAGCAAGGCGGTCACGCTCACCGCCGATCGTTTGTCGAACCCCTCGGGACAGGACAGCCCGATCGACGCCTGAGTTCGCCACCGTTCTCGGCTCCCGGATGCGCTCCCGGGAGCCCGGACGATCAATGGCTTAGGTGGAACCTGCGCCTGGCAACTGCTTGTCGTCTGTTTCTGCGGGGAGGGGGCACATGTCTGATTCCAGACAGTTGGCTGCTGGGCGAACGGCACGAACGCCGACCGGGCTGGAGCGATGGTGGAGACAGGAGCGCCGGCCCGGCAACGCATCGCTGCTCACAGCACTACCCCCTCAACGTGCTCAAGAGTTGCTCGGCCTGAGCAAGCAACTGGTCGTAGGTCATGACGCTGATGCCATGCAGGCGTGCGTTGAGTCCATGCAGCGCCTTGACTTGCTCGGCCGACCAGTCATGAGACCGCCCGATGACCAGGATGGCTCGGGGGTGGTAGGCAACCACTTCTGGATGGTCTCGCAACCCGTTGGCGGCACCCTCGTGCAGAGCATCGAGGTAGCGGTGGCACTGGCCAATGGCCATCGACACGTCACGACCCCAGTACCAAGACTTGTGTGTGTCGTCGTATCGGATGACGTGCATGTTCGGGCGCTTGAGCTCGAAGATGTCGCGAAACCCGTTAGCCGTCTGCTCCATCAACCCGTCTACGGAGTCCCCGAGCGCGATGTTTCGGACCTCATCCCGCATGGTGTAGACGTTGCCAAACACCCAGCCGTGGCGCTCACACCACTCTTGGTAGACCTGTTCTTTGGTCTCACCACCATCGAGGTGGGCGCGCAATTGCTCGATGGCCAGCGACACTTCCGTGAGACGCACGCTCGACTGAACACCCTTGAGGATTTCCGCACCGTCCGGAGTCTCTGTCAACGAGCGCAAGACGTCCTCATTAGCCACCAGCGGTGCGATGGCCTTGCCAACAGCTATCGGGTCCCGGCCTGAGAGACCAGTGCCGGTGCCGTCAAGTCGCAGCACGAGGAAGTCACCATCCTGACGCCCCTCAGCGACAGCCAGACTCTCTTCCAGTACGCGCTTTAGCTCCTTGACTTCTTCATGGTTGAGCGTGAACTCGATGGGAAAACCAAACGCGAAGCGCCCCTCGCGTTTCTTGTGATAGATCAGCTTTGCCGAGAGCTGGTCTCCCTCAGTGCGCGAAATGTACTGCGGCACGACTTCAAAGCGTCGCTGAGCCGTGTTGACAACAACGATTGGGTCAGTGAAAGAAACGCGCTCTGACTGCGACTGTCGGCGTGACACTTGGCGCTCATCGGTCATGGCTATCTCCTGTGATCTTTGACGGAGATTATGGGCTTTTCGGGATGAAAGAGCAACCCTTGGCTATAGCTGGGATTTACCCGATAATGAGTGAGTGTTCAGCTATAGCATGCTTTGCGCCTTTTCCTGCAGTGTGTCATCTTTTGCGCATGGACCGTACGGCCAGGGTCGGTGCCTACCGTTTGCCGCCAACCGCGCCGCGCGAGCACCACGACAAGCGTCTAGCTTGGCCATGAGTCTGGTTGCACTCTGTTCATGCCCTGACACCTTAAATAAAGTTAGATCATGCAGCCAAGCGACTTTTTCGACCTCGAAGAGAACGCGTTCTGGGATGGGGCAGACCCATGGAATGAATCGGCGCGAGTGAGTGAAGTTTTTCGGTCTGACCTTGTAAAACAGCTCCGTCAAGGCCCTGTCAAAGACGTCGATGACCTTGAAGCCGCTTACGCGCTAACCCAACTAGCGCACGATGAGTTTGAGAAGTACGGAACTCGAAGCAGCGATGCCAGGCTCGATGATGAACAGAGTGGCACCGTCATTCGTACGCTGCGCGCGCTCTTGAAACGTCTGGGCATAGACTTCGCTCCCCCGTTTAGTAACTTCACCGGCTTTAGAGGGTACTGGGGAGAAAACGACATGGGTGGCTCCTGGGCTGCCCGGCGAGGCTATGTGAACGCCCTCTTTACGCCTGTCCTTGAAAGACTGGAAGAGATGGAGGACGAACGCACGCAGACAACATCCGTCAAGGGTGTGGGTGGTGAGCTCAAGAACCTGATCTTTGCGTCTACCGGGCCAAAGCCGCGCATAGTACTCAGGGACTCGATCAACAACGTCATCGAGGTTACGGAGAACGGCGAGTATTGCCTGTTCTACGACCGGCCGCTTGATCGGGCTGGCCTATCTTGGGGAGCCCTCGTCAGTTGGTGGCGGGACAAGGGCGGGTTTGCAGACGCGGACAATGCTGAAGTCGCACGTGACCTGTACGGGAGGCTGGGCGAGTCTCTAGGGAACAACCACGTGGAGCGGCTGCTGTTCAGGACCTACTGCGAACGGTATGCCTCCGATGAGGCCAGCTCGCTCCCTGCCCTCATCCCTCAGGTGTATCTGCACTACGACCCGCTCACCCGCAGGCAGCGCGGTGGCCGCTCCAGCATCCTGTCCCGTGAGCGCATGGACTTCCTGCTTCTCCTGCCGAACGGGGTGCGCATCGTCCTGGAGGTGGACGGTAAACAGCACTACGCCGAGGGAAGCGAAGCATCACCCAGGCTCTACGCCGAAATGGTCGCCGAAGACCGCAGGTTGAGGCTCAGCGGGTACGAGGTGTACCGGTTCGGCGGGTACGAGCTCGGGACAGATGATGCCGATGCCGCAGACATGCTGCGGAGCTTCTTCAGCCAACTGCTTGCCAAACACCAGTGAGAGCCAGCTGGACCGACTACTCACTGCCCAAGTCGGCGCTCGATCTTGTCGAGCATCCGCATGAGCAGGCTTGCGGTCATGACTGCCTCGGATGCTTCGGTGACGTCATCGAAAGACACCTCACGATGTCCAGACGGGTTGCGGAGCACTGCGTATGCCCCACGGAAAAACATCATGGTGCCCTCAACCTCACCAGCCGGCGCGGTAGGGTCCGCCAGTGGGCCGCCGGACTTGAATGCCTTAATCATGAGGTCAACGCCGATAAGCTCATCCCCGAAGCTGGCCAACTGCCGCACCCGCACCTCAACAGCCTTCATCGAGACGAAGATTGCGTTCTCGTACTCACCGAGGAGGAACTGACGACGGGCCTTGGCTTCGATCAAAGGGTGCAGGTTTCCTTGAAGCCTGTTCACGCTACGCACAGTGGCAATGCCCTGCTTAATTGCCTCATGTCCTCGCCGTGTCACGAATATGGCATGCGGACTGGTGTTACCGGGTTCACTCGCAAGCATGCTCTGCGCCAACAACCATTGCACAGCTTCAGCAACAGCCTTGGCACCCTGACCCTTGTAGCTTGCGTCAGAGTTGTACTGCAATGAGTAGTTGTACGAGTTCCACGTATTGCTGCGCACCATGTCTTCGAGGACATGCAGCGCCAGTTCATCGATGGGGAGCTCTAGGGCGGCTTCAGGCGTGAGTGCGATCATGCCTCACTTATACCCGTAGTCTTTCACTCCCTGAGCGGCGCCGTGATGGCGTTTGGCTCAACCCACCACTTTCCCCGGCTCCCATCCCGTCCGCCGTCGACCCACACATCGTGGAGCGGGCGTGGTTCATGGCGTCCAGGTGGAGCGCGCCACTGTACGAACGACCTGGACGCCATGGGCCGCGTCTGCTCGGCTTTGCCTGGGTCGACGGTGGTCGGGATAGGAGCTCCCCACGCACACCCCTACGGACCCGCAGCCGGGAACGACGCCCCCTCCATCCCGGTGCCGGCCGATGGCCCGCCGGAGGCATTGCCCCAACCGCGGGCCGCGCTCTGCGGTGATTGCCTCATAGCCACCGGTCCTATCCACATGTGGGGGCGCGTCGGCGCAGCGCGGGCAGAGCGGGCCGAAGTCAGGAGCGGCGCCCGCAGCGGAGCCGGGAGCGCGCCCGGCGGAGCGGAACGCAGTCGGGCCTTGACGGCACGGAACGCTGGCTCTGCCCCGGACATGCCGCGGCGGTCTGGCTGACCGACCCGACGTACCGGTTCAGCGCCAAGACCCGGCCGGAAGCCATCGCCTCCGTCATGGGGCACGCCTTCGGTCCCCACGAGGGTGACCGTCGATGACCGGTCCCACGCTCTCGCCGGACGTGGCCGCGCTCCTGGAGCGGGCATCCCTGCCGGACTTCTTTGCCTGGCGCCGCGCCATCATTCGTCTCGGCGGCTGTACCAATCCGATTCACCTCGTCGGCTCCGCCTCCCTGGTCGACACCGACACGGGAGAAGTCCTGGCTGCCTTCGGCAGCTCCGAGCCGACCGGGGTGCGGCTGCTGACAGCGTGCGGCAACCGCCGTTCCTCGGTCTTCCCGGCCTGCTCCCGGCTCTATCAGGCGGACACCTATCAGCTCATGCGCGCCGGCCTGGTCGGCGGCAAGGAGGTGCCGCCGTCGGTGAGCGGGCACCCTCGGGTGTTCGCGACTCTCACCGCGCCCGGCTTCGGGCCGGTCCACACCCGCCGGGAGCACTCCGGTCGAGTGCGCCCGTGTCGCCCTCGGTGAGACGTGCAGCACTGCCCGCACGGGGCCCCACTCGGCTGTACCGCTCGGCACGCCTCTGACGATGCCTGCCTTGGAGAACCGCTCTGCCCTCACTGCTACGACTACGCCGGGGCCGTGCTCTGGCAGTCGTGCGCGGGGCTGCTCTGGCACCGCTTCGGGATTGAGCTCCGGCGAGAGATCGCCCGGCGGGCCGGACTGCCCCGTAAGGAGCTGGCCGAGGTGGTCAGGGTCTCGTACGCGAAGGTCGCCGAGTACCAGCGGCGCGGCCTGATCCACTTCCATGCCGTGGTCCGCCTCGACGGCCCGGACGGCCCCGGCTCGTTACCGCCCTGCTGGGCTACCACCCAGCTGCTCACCGATGCCGTTCCGGCTGCTGTTGCACGAGTGCGCCTTCGGGCTCCGGGGGCGTCGGTGGTCGGAGCGCGCATCCTGCGCTTCGGCACTCAGGTCGACGTGCGTCCGGTCGCCGCCTCCGAGATGGGGGAGCGTCCCTCGTCGGGGGCCGTGGCCGGGTACATCGCCAAGTACGCGACCAAGGGTGCGGAGTCGGCCGGTGCTGTCGACGGTCGTATCCGGTCCGCGCGGGAGATGGTCCTACTGCCGGTGCGGGCGCACGTGCTGCGCCTGATCGGTACCTGCGGGTGGCTCGGCGGCCTGCCCGCCTTTGCCGATCTCGGCCTGCGGCGGTGGGCGCACATGCTCGGTTACGGCGGCCACTTCTCGACCAAGTCCCGCCGGTACTCGACCACTCTGGGCGAACTCCGCCGTGCCCGTGCCGACCACCGCGCCGAGGAGCAGCGCGACACGCTCGGCCTGAAGGGTCATCCCGTGGCCGTGGTCGGGCAGTGGCGCTACGCCGGGCGGGGCTACTCCCCGGAAGCGGCGCTGCCCGCGGCCTCGGTGGGGGAGGGCGGTGGTCCGCATGGTGCGTGACCGCAGTGCCGTCGAACTCCTCACCGTGCGGCAGGTCCTGGAGGAGCTGGGCGGAGTCTCCCGCCGCACCTTCTACCGCTGGCGTGAACTCCATCTCGCCCCGGCCTGCATCCGGCTGCCGAACGGCGAACTCCGGGTCCGTCGTGACGTGCTCGACGCCTGGGTGGAGGAGCGGGCGGAAGACGTGGACGGGGGATCGCGGTGAAGTCGTACAAGGTCGTCATCTGGAAGCTGAGCATCAACCGTTCCGCCAAGAAGCCGACGTACCTCGTGCGGTGGTCCGTGGACGGAGATCCCTTCCACGAGTCGCACAAGACGAAGGCCCTGGCAGATCGCTTCCGCGCGAAGCTGCTGCGGGCCGCCGACAGGGGAGAGGCCTTCGACACGGTCACAGGTCTGCCCGACTCGTTGCGGGGCGGCAAGGTCGCTCTGAGCTTCGTGGAACTGGCCCTCAAGTATCTGGATGACCGTTGGCCGGAGGCATCGGCCAAGCAGCGCGACAGCGTGACCGACGCGCTGGCAACCGTCCTCCCGGTTCCGGTCAAGGGGCTGCGGGGCCGACCCGCCCCGGATGTCCTCCGGCGGGCGCTGCGGTCCTATCTGCTGCCCCCGCCTCGGCGGGAGAGGGGCCGGCCCGAGGAGATCGCCGCGGCGCTGGCTTGGCTCTCGAAGGCTTCCTTGCCCGTGGCCGAACTGTCGGAAGGCAGCCGGGCACAGGAGTTAGCCGACGCCCTGACCCGGCGCCTCGATGGCAAGCCAGCCGCCACTCAGACCTACCGGCGTCGCCGGACGGTGGTCTTCAACGTGCTGGAGTACGCCGTCGAGCTGGAGGCGCTGACGTCCAACCCGCTGTCCCGGGTCCGTCGCAAGCGGGGCAAGCGGGCGGTGCAGGAGGTCGACCGGCGGGTGGTGGTCAACCTTCAGCAGGCTCGGGAGCTGCTGACCGCGCTCACCCACGTGGGCGGATACGACCGCGCGAGCGGGCGGCGGCTGCAGGCGTTCTTCGGATGCCTGTACTACGCCGCGATGAGGCCCGCTGAGGCGCTGGGCCTTCGGCTGGCCGACTGCACGCTTCCGGAGAAGGGGTGGGGGGCGTATCGAACTGGTGGAGACCCTGCCTACGGCAGGGAAGGCGTGGACGGACTCCGGCGAGGCGCACGATCGCCGGGGGCTCAAGCAACGTGAGGCCGGACAAGTGCGCACCTTGCCCATTCGGCCGCGCCCCTAGTGCGGCTGCTCCAGGACCACGTCAAGGAGTTCGGCACAGCGGAGGACGGCCGGCTGTTCGCCAGCGAGCGGGGCAACGTCGTCGCGGCGTCCTCCTACTCCCGGGCGTGGAAGCAGGCGCGAGCCCTGGCGCTCCTGCCTCATCAGGTCGACTCAGTGATGGCTGCGCGGCCGTACGACCTTCGGCACGCGGGGGTGTCCCAGTGGCTCAACTCCGGTGTGCCAGCGCCAGAGGTGGCCGCCCGGGCGGGGCACTCGGTCGACGTGCTGCTGAAGATCTACGCCAAGTGCATTGACGGCCAGGAGCAGGAAATGAACGACCGGATCATGCAGGGGCTGGGGGAGGGCCCGGCGGACTGACACAGAGAATCGATCGACCACGGGAGCCCCGGACTTTGGTCCGGGGCTTCGGCCTGTCCACAGGTGGTCCACGCGGCCACGCTCAGAGCCTCGCGAAACGTGCTCTGACCTGCTGCGAAGCCCGCCAAGATCATTACGTCGTCATTACGTGAGCGGTGACAAACCGCTGCTCACAGGCACATCTGCCTGCACATACGCGAAGACCCCAACTTCAGTGTTCTCACTGATGTCGGGGTCTTCAGGCACCCCATAAGGGGTGCCCCCGGCAGGATTCGAACCTGCGCACACGGCTCCGGAGGCCGTTGCTCTATCCCCTGAGCTACGGGGGCGTGTCGGCTGCGCTTCCTGCGCGGCGACGGGTAGAACACTACCAGCTCCAGGGGGGTGGTCATGAACGTTTTGGTGGGGGCGGGGGCGTCCACCTGGGAGTGGGGGGGGGTCCCCCGGACGGGGTGGAAGTGGGGAAAACCCGGACGCGGTGGCCGGGGGCGACCTACTCTCGAGTTGTGCCAGGGGCTTCCGGCCGGGTGCTTGTTGTGGACGACAACAAGGTCATCCGGCAGCTGATCAGGGTCAATCTCGAGCTAGAGGGTCTCGAGGTCGTGACCGCGGCCGACGGTGCCGAGTGTCTGGATGTCGTCCATCAGGTGCGGCCCGATGTGATCACGCTCGACGTCGTCATGCCCCGGCTCGACGGGCTCACGACCGCCGCGCGGCTCCGCGCCGACCCCCGTACCCGTGATCTTCCGCTCGCCATCGTCAGCGCCTGCTCCCGGGGTGAGGTCGAGGCCGGAGTCGACGCCGGTGTCGATGCCTTCCTCTCCAAGCCCTTCGAGCCGTCCGAACTCGTGCGAGTCGTGCTCCAGTTGGTCCATGGGCGGGGGAGAGGGCAGCAGCCCGGCAGCGCCGGGGACGAGGGGGCCGGGCCCGGCGACGGCGCGGACGGGGACGCCGAGCGTGCCGGGCGTCGGCGTAGTTAGGACGAGGACGAGGACGAGGAGCAGGGGGCGCGCCGTCGTTCAGCTCCCGACCGTGCGGTCCTCACCGTCCGCCCCTTGAGCTGGAAGCGGGGCACTTCGTCCCCCTTCCGCCCCCGCATGACCATTCCGGCGTCCACATCGCGATACCCCGCGCAAACCGGCTCGCCTACCCACCCCCTTCCTCCCCTACGCTTGTCCCGTGACCCCCGTCGAGCTCTCCCGCACCGTGTTGCACGCGGTGCGTCGTGCTGTCGACGCGGGGGAGCTGAGCGTGAGCGTTCCGGAGCGGGTTGTCGTCAAGCCGCCGGGGCCGGGCGGGTGCGGGGACTACGCCACCACCGTCGCGCTCCAGCTCGCCCGCCCCGCCGGACAGAGCGCCCTGCGCGTCGCCGGAGTCCTGCGCGACCGGCTCGTCCTCGTCGACGGCATCCGGGACGTCTCCGTGACCGGGCCCGGGTTCCTCAACATCAGCCTCCGCGAGGACCGGGCCGGGGCCGCCTCCGTCCGCCTTGTGTCCGACATCCTCCGCAGCGGTCCGTCGTACGGGTACGGGGAGGGGAAGAGCACCCGTTCCCCCCGTGTCCTGCTGCGGTGCGCCGCCGAGCCGCGTGCCCTCGTCGTCGCTGAGGTGCTGGTCCGGCTGCTGGCGGCCCAGGGGATCCAAGCCCGAGCCCGCGTCGAGATCGAGGGGGAGGGCGACGGCGATCGGCGCGTTCCCGTCCCGGGCACCGACGACCGCGTCATCGACGTACGCCCCCTCCCCGTCGCCCCCGCCGACCGCGACGCACTCCTCTCGCTCGGGCACGACGCCGGGCGCTGGGCGCTGCTGTACCCCGCCGGGCGCGACCGGGTCCGGGCCGGGGGCGAGCACCTGGCGCAGCGCGAGAGCAACCCGCTCTTCCGGGTGCGCTACGCCCATGCCCGCACCCGCGCCCTCCTGCGCAACGCCGCCGACCTCGGCTTCGCCCCCGAACCCGGGGACACCGACTCCGCCGGGCACCCCGCGGCAACCGGGCGCACCCGCACGACGGACCCCCTCCTCACCGCCCTCGCCGACCACCCCCGCGTCCTCGCCCAGGCCGCCGCGCACCGTGCCCCCGACCGGCTGGCCCGGCAGCTCGTGGCCGTCGCCGACGGGCTGTGGCCGCTGCTGCCGACGGTGCTGCCGGTCGGGGAGGAGAAACCCTCGGCCGCCCACCGCGCCCGGCTCGCCCTCGCCGAAGCCGCCGGGACGGTGCTGGCCGGTGGCCTGTCCCTGCTCGGCATCGACGCACCCGATCACCTCTGAGCAGCCAGAGAAGTCTGAGCAGCCGGAGAAGTCAGAGAAGCCAGAGAGAACTGACCGACATGAGCCGTTCCGCACACCCCGCCGGGCCCCGTCACGCCGATGTCCTGTCCGAGGGGCACTACGCCGCCCCGCCGGCCGATCTCAACAGCCTCGACCCCAAGGTCTGGGCGCAGACCGTCACGCGGGACGCGGACGGGGTGGTGACCGTCGGCGGAGTGCCCGTCACGCGGCTCGCCGAGGAGTTCGGCACGCCCGCCTACGTACTCGACGAGGCCGACTTCCGGGCGCGGGCGCGCGCCTGGCGCACCGCGTTCGGGCAGGACGCCGACGTGTTCTACGCGGGGAAGGCGTTCCTGTCGCGGGCCGTCGTGCGCTGGCTGGCGGAGGAGGGGCTGAACCTCGACGTCTGCTCCGGCACCGAGCTGGCCACCGCCCTGTCGGCGGGGATGCCGGCGGACAGGATCGCCTTCCACGGGAACAACAAGTCCGCGGCGGAGATCGAGCGGGCCGTGGGCGCCGGGGTCGGGCGGATCGTGCTCGACTCGTTCCAGGAGATCGTGCGGGTCGCGCACATCGCGCAGTCGCTGGGCAAGCGGCAGCGGGTGCAGATCCGTGTCACCGTGGGGGTCGAGGCGCACACCCACGAGTTCATCGCCACCGCGCACGAGGACCAGAAGTTCGGCATCCCGCTCGCCGGGGGGCAGGCCGCCGAGGCGGTGCGCCGGGCGCTGAAGCTCGACGGGCTCGAACTGATCGGGATCCACAGCCACATCGGCTCGCAGATCTTCGACATGTCCGGCTTCGAGGTCGCCGCGCACCGCGTGGTCGGGCTGCTCCGGGAGATCCGCGACGAGCACGGGGTGGAGCTGCCCGAGATCGACCTCGGCGGCGGCCTCGGCATCGCGTACACCAGCGACGACGACCCGCGCGAGCCGCACGAGATCGCCAAGGCGCTCAGCGAGATCGTCACCCGCGAGTGCGAGGCCGCGCGGCTGCGCACCCCCCGGATCTCCGTCGAGCCGGGCCGCGCCATCGTCGGCCCGACCGCCTTCACCCTCTACGAGGTCGGCACGATCAAGCCGCTGGAGGGGCTGCGCACCTATGTGTCCGTCGACGGCGGCATGTCCGACAACATCCGTACGGCGCTGTACGACGCGGAGTACAGCGTCGCCCTCGTGTCGCGGACGAGCGACGCCGAGCCCCTGCTGGTCCGGGTCGTCGGCAAGCACTGCGAGAGCGGGGACATCGTGGTCAAGGACGCGTTCCTGCCGGCCGACCTCGCGCCCGGCGACCTGATCGCCGTGCCCGCCACCGGCGCGTACTGCCGCTCGATGGCCAGCAACTACAACCACGCCCTGCGCCCGCCGGTGCTCGCCGTCCGGGACGGCGCGGCACGGGTCGTCGTCCGCCGGGAGACGGAGGACGACCTCCTCCGCCTCGACGTCGGATGACGCGCCCGCGCGGGTGCCCCGAGTTCCGTCGGCCGGGGAAGGCGCCGGAAGATCTCCGTCGCCCGGCCGCGCGAAAATGAAATATACGTCTCATGATTCGGACAAATGGCAGAAACTCCGGTCCGGTGAGTGAGACTGGTCCAACCGTAGACGGTATGAGGAAACGAGGTCGGATGATGCGTACGCGTCCGCTGAAGGTGGCGCTGCTGGGCTGTGGGGTTGTCGGCTCAGAGGTGGCGCGCATCATGACGACGCACGCCGACGACCTCACGGCCCGGATCGGGGCCCCGGTGGAGCTGGCCGGGGTCGCCGTCCGGCGCCCCTCCAAGGTGCGCGAGGGCATCGACCCCGCCCTCATCACCACCGACGCCACCGCCCTGGTCAAACGCGGCGACATCGACGTGGTCATCGAGGTCATCGGCGGGATCGAGCCCGCCCGCTCCCTGATCACCACCGCGTTCGAGCACGGCGCCTCCGTGGTCTCCGCTAACAAGGCCCTCCTCGCCCAGGACGGCGCCGCCCTGCACGCCGCCGCCGAGGCGCACGGCCGCGACCTGTACTACGAGGCCGCCGTCGCCGGTGCCATCCCGCTGATCCGCCCGCTGCGCGAGTCCCTCGCCGGGGACAAGGTCAACCGGGTGCTCGGCATCGTCAACGGCACCACGAACTTCATCCTCGACAAGATGGACTCGACGGGCGCCGGCTACCAGGAGGCCCTGGACGAGGCGACCGCGCTCGGCTACGCGGAGGCCGACCCGACCGCCGACGTCGAGGGCTTCGACGCCGCGGCCAAGGCCGCCATCCTCGCCGGGATCGCCTTCCACACGCGCGTACGGCTCGACGACGTGTACCGCGAGGGCATGACCGAGGTCACCGCCGCCGACTTCGCCTCCGCCAAGGAGATGGGCTGCACCATCAAGCTGCTCGCCATCTGCGAGCGGGCGGCCGACGGCGCCTCCGTCACCGCGCGCGTGCACCCCGCGATGATCCCGCTCAGCCACCCGCTGGCCTCGGTGCGCGGCGCGTACAACGCGGTGTTCGTCGAGTCGGAGGCCGCCGGGCAGCTGATGTTCTACGGGCCCGGCGCGGGCGGCGCGCCCACCGCGTCCGCGGTCCTCGGCGACCTCGTCGCCGTCTGCCGCAACCTGCGCGGCGGGGCCACCGGGCCCGGCGAGTCCGCGTACGCCGCGCTGCCGGTCTCGCCCATGGGCGAGGTCGTCACGCGGTACCACATCAGCCTGGACGTCGCCGACAAACCGGGCGTCCTCGCCCAGGTCGCCACCGTGTTCGCCGAGCACGGGGTGTCGATCGACACCGTCCGGCAGCAGGGAAAGGACGGCGAGGCGTCTCTCGTCGTCGTCACCCATCGAGCGTCCGACGCCGCCCTCACCGGCACCGTCGCGGCGCTGCGCAGCCTCGACACCGTGCGGGGCGTCGCCAGCATCATGCGGGTTGAAGGAGAGTAACCAGCAATGACCCACCAGTGGCGCGGAATCATCGAGGAGTACCGGGACCGGCTGCCGGTGTCCGGGAGCACGCCGGTCGTGACGCTCCGCGAGGGCGGTACGCCGCTCGTGCCCGCGCAGGTGCTCTCCGAGCGCACCGGCTGCGAGGTGCACCTCAAGGTCGAGGGCGCGAACCCGACCGGGTCCTTCAAGGACCGCGGCATGACCATGGCCATCTCCAAGGCGAAGGAGGAGGGCGCCAAGGCGGTCATCTGTGCCTCCACCGGCAACACCTCCGCCTCCGCCGCCGCGTACGCGGTGCGGGCGCAGATGGTCTCCGCCGTGCTCGTGCCCCAGGGCAAGATCGCGCTCGGCAAGATGGGCCAGGCGCTGGTGCACGGCGCCCAGATCCTCCAGGTCGACGGCAACTTCGACGACTGCCTGACGCTGGCCCGCGAGCTGAGCGACAACTACCCGGTGGCGCTGGTCAATTCGGTCAACCCGGTACGTATCGAGGGGCAGAAGACCGCCGCCTTCGAGATCGTCGACATGCTCGGCGACGCCCCCGACATCCATGTCCTGCCGGTCGGCAACGCGGGCAACATCACCGCGTACTGGAAGGGCTACCGGGAGTACGCCGCCGACAAGGTCTCGACGAGGACCCCGCGCATGTGGGGCTTCCAGGCGTCCGGCAGCGCGCCGATCGTGCGCGGCGAGGTCGTCAAGGACCCCTCCACGATCGCCACCGCCATCCGGATCGGCAACCCGGCCTCCTGGTCGTACGCGCTGGCCGCGCGCGACGAGTCGGGCGGCGTCATCGACGAGGTGACGGACCGTGAGATCCTGCGCGCCTACCGGCTGTTGGCCGCGCAGGAGGGCGTCTTCGTGGAGCCCGCGTCCGCCGCGTCCGTCGCCGGTCTGCTGAAGGCCGCCGAGCAGGGCAAGGTGGACCCGGGGCAGCGGATCGTCTGCACGGTCACCGGCAACGGGCTCAAGGACCCGGACTGGGCCGTCGCCGGTGCCCCGCAGCCGGTCACCGTCCCGGTCGACGCGGCCACGGCCGCCGAGCGGCTGGGCCTCGCCTGATCCTCGGGCCCGCCCTGCCCGTCCTGCCCGCCCCGCCCGGCCTCCGGGCGCGGTGGCGGGCGGCCCGCGCGGCGTACGCGCCGCGCGGGCGGCACGCGGGGCCCGCGGGGAGGTGCGCGCGGTACGTGCGCGGGTCCGCCCGGCCGCCCTCGGGCGCCCGGCGCGGGCGACGCCCGGCCCCTGCCGGGCCGCGCAACCTCGCGACCTCCCGGCGCGTCCTCACCCGGGAACCCCTGGCAGGGGGCACGGGAAGGCTCGCGACACGCATCGTGCGCCTCCTGTGCGCCCTATGTCGCCACTGAACCTTCCTTCGATAGGCTGTGAGGAACCCGCCCACCGCATATGCCCTCGCATGACGCGGTGCCGCGCCGTTCCCCGCGGCCCCGAGGGTCCTTCGTGTCCGCCTCGTGTCCGTCTCGTGTCCGTCGAATCGCGGTCGAATGTCACTCGACCAGCACGCAGCTCAAGGAGAGTCAACGAGCGATGGCCGGTCCAGCGTTCCGCGCCGCCGCCGTCCGGGTGCGCGTCCCCGCCACCAGCGCCAACCTCGGGCCGGGCTTCGACGCCCTCGGCCTCGCGCTGGGGCTCTACGACGACGTCGTGGTGCGGGTGGCCGACTCCGGGCTGCACATCGACATCGCGGGCGAGGGCGGCGAGACCCTGCCCCGGGACGAGAAACACCTGCTCGTACGGTCGCTGCGCACCGCCTTCGACGTGCTCGGCGGGCAGCCGCGCGGCCTGGAGATCGTCTGCGCCAACCGCATCCCGCACGGCCGCGGCCTGGGCTCCTCCTCCGCCGCCATCTGCGCGGGCATCGTCGCCGCCCGCGCCGTGACCATAGGCGGCGAGGCCCGCCTCGACAACGCGGCGCTGCTGGAACTGGCCACCGAGATCGAGGGCCACCCGGACAATGTGGCGGCCTGTCTGCTCGGCGGGTTCACCCTGTCCTGGATGGAGTCCGGCGCCGCCCGCGCGATCAGGATGGAGCCCTCCGATTCCATCGTTCCGGTGGTTTTCGTGCCCGCGAAACCCGTCCTGACCGAGACCGCGCGCGGCCTGCTGCCGCGCACCGTGCCGCATGTCGACGCGGCCGTCAACGCGGGCCGTGCCGCCCTGCTCGTGGAGGCCCTGACCCGGCGCCCCGAGCTGCTGCTGCCCGCCACCGAGGACCGCCTCCACCAGGAGTACCGCGCGCCGGCCATGCCGGAGAGCACGGCACTGGTGGAGCGGCTGCGCGGGGACGGCGTCCCCGCGGTCATCTCCGGCGCCGGGCCCACGGTCATGGCGATGGCCGACGTGGACACCGCCGACAAGGTGGAACGCCTGGCGGGCACGGGCTGGGCCGCCAACCGGCTGAGTCTCGACCTGACCGGCGCCTGCGTGCTCCCGCTGGCGGGCTGACACGCGATTGCCGGATGTGGAGAGGGGGAATGTTTGTTGGATCCGGTAGTGTTAATCTCAAGTCTGCACCCGACCCCACCATGGCGAGGTGCTTCGTGTCCCCGTTCGGGACCAACCTTCTTCCGGGAGCTCCCCAAGCCACTCTGTGTTCCGTACGCCGTACCCGGGCAGTACGCCGTACGCGGACGCTGAGCGGTCCACAGGGCACGCTCCGGAAACGGTGCTACCACGCCACGTGACGCCGTGACACCAGGTGCCACGTCCTGTCGCGGCAGCGCCACTCACCTGATATCTCTTCCGCCGCTTTGGCGGACCACCGCCCCGGCACGGTCCACACAGCAAGGACCGAAGCCGGACAGCACAACCGGTCGCCGAGCCAGACAGGCCGACGTCCGCTCCAGGGAAGGACCCTTCGTGAGCGACACCACCGATCTGATGGGCGCACGTGTCGAGGAGACCGCTGCCGCGCCCGCCACGGACGCCTCCGCGCCTGCCACCGGTGCCGGCTCCCGGCGTCGCCGTGGCACCGGCCTCGAGGCAATGGTGCTGGCCGAGCTTCAGCAGGTCGCCTCGGGCCTCGGCATCAGGGGCACCGCGCGGATGCGCAAGAGCCAGCTGATCGAGGTCATCAAGGAGGCGCAGGCCCAGGGGGGTGCCCCCGCGAAGGCCGCGCCCGCCGCCGGTGAGGCCACCGAGACCAAGCCGAAGCGCCGCGCGACCTCCCGCACCCGTACGGGCGACGACAGCGCCGCCGCGGGCAAGAAGGCCGCCGAGGCGCCCGCCGAGAAGGCCGTGGCGCAGCAGCAGATCGAGATTCCCGGCCAGCCCGCTGGGGGCCCCGCCCTGGTCGAGCGAAGCCGAGAGCTTGGGGGAGACGACGCCCCGGCCGAGCGGCGCCGGCGCCGTGCCACCGCCGAGGCGGGCAGCCCGGAGACGGTCACCGCCGAGGCGAAGAGCGAGCCGAAGGCCGACGCCAAGGCCGACGCCTCCGCCCAGCAGTCGCAGCAGGCCCAGGGCCAGCAGGGCGACGCCAAGGGCGACGCGGGCGACGGCGGCGAGAACCGCCGCCGCGACCGCCGCGAGCGCGGCCGTGACCGTGACCGCGACCGCGACCGCGACCGGCGCAAGGGCGACGACCAGCAGGGCCAGCGTCAGCAGGGCCAGCAGCAGGGCGGCGGCCGCCAGGACCGGCAGGAGCGCCAGGACCGTCAGGACCGTCAGGACCGGAACAACGGCCCGCAGGACGACGACGACTTCGAGGGCGGCCGTCGCGGCCGTCGCGGCCGCTACCGCGACCGCCGTGGCCGCCGTGGGCGCGACGACGTGCAGGAGCCGCAGATCGCCGAGGACGACGTCCTGATCCCGGTCGCGGGCATCCTGGACATCCTCGACAACTACGCGTTCATCCGGACCTCCGGCTACCTGCCCGGCCCGAACGACGTGTACGTCTCCCTCGCCCAGGTCCGCAAGAACGGCCTGCGCAAGGGTGACCACGTCACCGGTGCCGTGCGCCAGCCCAAGGACGGCGAGCGCCGCGAGAAGTTCAACGCGCTGGTCCGCCTCGACTCCGTCAACGGCATGGCGCCCGAACACGGCCGCGGCCGCCCGGAGTTCAACAAGCTGACCCCGCTCTACCCGCAGGACCGGCTCCGCCTGGAGACCGAGGCGGGCGTGCTGACGACCCGGATCATCGACCTGGTGTCGCCGATCGGCAAGGGCCAGCGCGGTCTGATCGTGGCCCCGCCGAAGACCGGCAAGACCATGATCATGCAGGCGGTCGCCAACGCGATCACGCACAACAACCCCGAGTGCCACCTGATGGTCGTCCTCGTCGACGAGCGTCCGGAAGAGGTCACCGACATGCAGCGGTCGGTGAAGGGCGAGGTCATCTCCTCGACCTTCGACCGCCCGGCCGAGGACCACACCACGGTCGCCGAGCTGGCCATCGAGCGCGCCAAGCGCCTGGTGGAGCTGGGTCACGACGTGGTCGTGCTGCTGGACTCGATCACCCGCCTGGGCCGTGCGTACAACCTCGCCGCCCCGGCGTCGGGCCGCATCCTCTCCGGTGGTGTCGACTCGACCGCGCTGTACCCGCCCAAGCGCTTCTTCGGCGCCGCGCGCAACATCGAGGACGGCGGTTCGCTGACCATCCTCGCCACCGCGCTGGTGGACACCGGGTCCCGCATGGACGAGGTGATCTTCGAGGAGTTCAAGGGCACCGGCAACATGGAGCTCAAGCTCGACCGGAAGCTCGCCGACAAGCGCATCTTCCCGGCGGTGGACGTGGACGCGTCCGGCACCCGCAAGGAGGAGATCCTGCTGAACTCCGAGGAGCTGGGCATCGTCTGGAAGCTGCGCCGGGTGCTGCACGCGCTCGACCAGCAGCAGGCGATCGAGCTGCTCCTCGACAAGATGAAGCAGACCAAGTCGAACGTCGAGTTCCTGATGCAGATCCAGAAGACGACGCCGACCCCCGGCAACGGCGACTGATCCGCACCCGCCGCGACCGACACGAAGGGCCGCTCCCCGCAGGGGGCGGCCCTTCGCCGTGCCGCGAGAGGCCGCGCCCGCCCTCGGCGCCGCACCCCGCATTACGGGCTGCGCCCCGCCCTCGGGCTGCACTGAGCTTTCCTGGGCCGGGGCGACGCCCGCCCGTGGCGAAGCCCCCGGGTACGGCCCGGATCCGTGAGCCGGACACAGGCCGGGTGGCGATGCGGGCCGAGGGCGGGGCACGAAGCCGTGCTCCGGGCTGGGGTACGAAGCCAGGAGCCTGGCGGGGCACAGGCCGGGGCCGGAGGGGTGGGCAGAGGCCGTAGTCGGACACCGGACGCGGCGGCAAGGACCGAGACACGTCCCGGGTCCGGGCCCGCAAGCCGGGCACAGGCCGGGGAACAGGAACCCTGGATGCCCGCCGGGCCCGAGTGCCGCGGCGCGGGCGGCCGGGGGACGAGCAAGGGTGCGCGCCCCGCCCTCAGCCCTCGCCGGGCCGCGCCCAGACCCGCCCCGCGCTCCGGCTCCCGGCTACGGCACGTACCCCGTACCCCTCGTCCCGCCCCGGACCGGGCGTCTCGCGCTCCGTGACCCTGGGCCGCCGCTCCGCGACACCCGGCTGCGCCGTCCGACGAGCTTTGGTCGCCTTGCGCGCCGAGCGGCCCAGCCCTTCCGTACTCCGCGATACGAGGCCGCGCCGTGAGCCCCGGCCCCGCGCCCCGTGACCCCGGCCACCGCCCTACGACACGCCGCTGCGCCGTCCCATGAGCCCTGGCCGCCTCGCGGCCGCAGCCCCCGGCCGTGCCGTCCTCCGCGATACCGGCCCCCGCAGGCCCCTCACCCCCCTCAGGCCCCCGAGACCTTCCCCACAGCTCCAGGTGCAACCTTTGCCCCGGTTATCTCGTCTGACCGGGAAGAGCGACGATGGTGCGGTACGGGCTCATCCGGCCGGGCCGGGCCTGACCCAGGCGACGAGGGGTATCCGACCCGAGACGAGAGCTGAGGAGCACATGTCCGCCCAGAGCACGCCGGGCCCCGGTATACCGGGGAAGAAACCCGGGACCGACAGCCCCCGCCGCAAGGGCGCCGGAGGCCGCCGCCGCAAGCCGCCCGCGGGGCGCCGCAGGGGGCTGCTGGTCGCGGCCTGGACGACCGCGGGGATCGTGGTGCTCGGCGGCACCGGAGCCGGCTATCTGTACCTCAAGCTCAACGGCAACCTGAAGACGGTCGACATCAACCAGGCCCTCGGCGCCGACCGGCCCTCCAAGGCCGACAACGGCTCGGAGAACATCCTGGTCCTCGGCTCGGACACCCGCGCGGGCGGCAACAAGAAGCTGGGCGGCGGTACGGACGACGGCAGCGCCCGCTCGGACACCGCGATGATCGTCCACGTCTACGAGGGCCACCAGCGGGCCAGCGTGGTCTCCATACCCCGCGACACCCTCGTGGACCGCCCCGAGTGCACCGACACCCGGGGCACCACGCACCCGGCCGCACACCGTGCGATGTTCAACGAGTCGTACGGCACCGGCGGCGCCGCCTGCGCGGTGAAGACCGTGGAGTCGCTGACCGGGCTGCGGATGGACCACTACCTGGAGGTCGACTTCAGCGGCTTCCAGAAGCTCATCGACGACCTCGGCGGGGTCCGGGTCACCACCACGAAGGCCATCGACGACCCCAACAGCCACCTGAAGCTCACCGCGGGCACCCACACCCTCGACGGGCGGCAGGCGCTCGGTCTGGTCCGCACCCGGCACGGCGTCGGTGACGGCTCCGACCTGGGCCGCATCCAGCTCCAGCAGGCGTTCGTGAAGGCGCTGATCGACCAGGTCAAGCACGTCGGGGTGTTCACCAGCCCCAAGAAGCTCTACGACCTCGCCGACACCGCGACCAAGGCGGTCACCGCCGACTCCGACCTCGGCTCGGTGAACTCGCTGATCTCCTTCGCCGACGGCCTCAAGGGCATCAGCTCCAGCCGTATGACGATGGTCACCATGCCGGTGCGGTACGACCCGGCCGACCCCAACCGCGTGATCATCGAGGAGAGCAAGGCCCAGCAGGTCTGGACGGCCCTCAAGGCCGACCGGCCGATCCCCCGCGCGGCCACCGAGGGCACGGCGACGGGCGAGGCCAAGGGTGTCGTCAGCGGCTCCTGAGCACCGCCCCCGCAGCCGGCGGCAGGCCGCCCCCGCCGCCGGGAACAAATGGCCGCACCCCCCGGTTTGGGGAGAAGGCACCAGTCCTGGCAGACTGGTACGTCGGCTCCGGTTCACGCCCCCCGCACCCCGCGGCGGCGACCCGGCGCCCTCCCGAACATAGGAGACACCTTGAAGCGCGACATCCACCCCGAGTACGTCGAGACGCAGGTCAGCTGCACCTGCGGCGCGTCGTTCACGACCCGCAGCACCATCGACTCCGGCACCATCCGGGCCGAGGTCTGCTCCGAGTGCCACCCGTTCTACACGGGCAAGCAGAAGATCCTCGACACCGGTGGCCGTGTGGCCCGCTTCGAGGCCCGCTTCGGCAAGGCTGCCGCCGGCTCCAAGAAGTAGCGAGCCCCAATCCGCCGGTCCACGGCCGCGCCCCCTCACCGGGGCGCGCCCGGGACCGGCGTTTTTGGTCGCCCGCCCTTCCCCTCCCCACGCAGTAGCAGGAGCCCAAGATGTTCGAGGCCGTCGAGGAGCTCGTCGTCGAGCACGCCGACCTGGAGAAGAAGCTCGCCGACCCGTCGGTCCACGCCGACCAGGCGAACGCGCGCAAGCTCAACAAGCGTTACGCCGAGCTGACGCCCATCGTCGCCACGTACCGCTCCTGGAAGCAGACCGGCGACGACATCGAGACCGCGCGCGAACTGGCCGCCGACGACCCGGACTTCGCCGCCGAGGTCAAGGAGCTGGACAAGCAGCGCGAGGCACTGACCGAGAAGCTGCGCCTGCTGCTCGTGCCGCGCGACCCCAGCGACGACAAGGACGTCATCCTGGAGATCAAGGCCGGCGCGGGCGGCGACGAGTCGGCGCTGTTCGCCGGCGACCTGCTGCGCATGTATCTGCGCTACGCCGAGCGCGTCGGCTGGAAGACCGAGATCATCGACGCCACCGAGTCCGAGCTGGGCGGCTACAAGGACGTCCAGGTCGCGGTGAAGACCAAGGGCGGCCAGGGCGCCACCGAGCCCGGCCAGGGCGTGTGGGCCCGGCTGAAGTACGAGGGCGGTGTGCACCGCGTGCAGCGGGTGCCGGCCACCGAGTCCCAGGGCCGTATCCACACCTCGGCGGCGGGTGTCCTGGTGACCCCCGAGGCCGAGGAGGTCGACGTCGAGATCAACCCGAACGACCTGCGCATCGACGTCTACCGCTCCTCGGGGCCGGGCGGCCAGTCCGTCAACACGACCGACTCCGCGGTGCGCATCACGCACCTGCCCACCGGAGTCGTCGCCTCCTGCCAGAACGAGAAGAGCCAGCTCCAGAACAAGGAGCAGGCGATGCGTATCCTGCGCTCCAGGCTGCTCGCCGCGGCGCAGGAGGAGGCGGAGCGGGAGGCCGCGGACGCCCGCCGCAGCCAGGTCCGCACCGTCGACCGCTCCGAGAAGATCCGCACCTACAACTTCCCGGAGAACCGCATCTCGGACCACCGGGTCGGCTTCAAGTCGTACAACCTGGACCAGGTCCTCGACGGCGACCTGGCCGCGGTGATCCAGGCCTGCGTCGACGCGGACTCGGCCGCCAAGCTCGCGGCCGCCTGAGGCACGCCCGGCCGCGGTGCCCCGCCCGGTGCGCCACGGCAGGGACGTACGGACGTACGGACGAACCACCAAGCACGGAGGACCAGCGTGCAGCAAGAATCCGGGGGGCGACCCCCAGGCCCCCGCAGCGTGCTGCTCGCGGAGGTGGCGCAGGCCACCCAGCGGCTGGCCGACGCCGGTGTGCCCTCGCCGCGCAACGACGCCGAGGAGCTCGCCGCGTTCGTGCACGGCGTCAAGCGCGGCCAGCTGCACACCGTGCGGGACGCCGACTTCGACGCCCGGTACTGGGAGGTCATCGCCCGGCGCGAGCAGCGCGAGCCGCTCCAGCACATCACCGGACGCGCCTACTTCCGCTATCTGGAGCTCCAGGTGGGCCCCGGTGTCTTCGTGCCGAGGCCGGAGACCGAGTCCGTGGTCGGCTGGGCGATAGACGCGGTACGGGCCATGGACGTGGTCGAACCGTGCATCGTCGACCTGTGCACCGGCTCGGGCGCCATCGCGCTCGCGCTCGCCCAGGAGGTGCCGCGCTCGCGCGTGCACGCCGTGGAGCTGAGCGAGGACGCGCTGACCTGGACCCGCCAGAACGTGCGGGGCTCCCGCGTCGACCTGCGCCAGGGCGACGCCCTGACCGCCTTCCCCGACCTGGACGGCCAGGTCGACCTGGTCATCTCCAACCCGCCGTACATCCCGCTCACCGAATGGGAGTACGTCGCCCCCGAGGCCCGCGACTACGACCCCGAGCTGGCGTTGTTCTCCGGCGAGGACGGTCTCGACCTGATCCGCGGCATCGAGCGCACCGCGCACCGGCTGCTGCGTCCCGGCGGGGTCGTCGTGATCGAGCACGCCGACACCCAGGGCGGCCAGGTGCCGTGGATCTTCACCGAGGAGCGGGGCTGGGCCGACGCCGCCGACCACCCCGACCTCAACAACCGGCCGCGGTTCGCCACCGCCCGCAAGGCGCTGCCATGAGCCGCGCGCAGCCCACCCCCAGGACGCCAGACCAGCAGTACGTGTACGAGGAGGCCCGCTGACAATGGCACGGCGATACGACACCAACGACGCGACCGACCGCGCGACGGGTCTGCGCGAGGCCGCGTCCGCCGTCCGCCGGGGCGAGCTCGTGGTGCTGCCGACCGACACGGTCTACGGCATCGGCGCCGACGCGTTCTCCTCCGAGGGCGTCAGCGACCTGCTCGCCGCCAAGGGCCGCGGCCGCGCCATGCCCACGCCCGTCCTCATCGGCTCCCCGAACACGCTGCACGGCCTGGTCACGGACTTCTCGGAGATGGCCTGGGAGCTGGTGGACGCGTTCTGGCCCGGCGCCCTCACGCTCATCGCCCGGCACCAGCCGTCCCTCCAGTGGGACCTGGGCGACACCCGGGGCACGGTCGCCGTGCGCATGCCGCTGCACCCGGTCGCCATCGAACTGCTCACCGAGTTCGGCCCGATGGCCGTCTCCTCGGCGAACCTCACCGGCCACCCCGCGCCGGAGACCTGCGACGCCGCGCAGGAGATGCTCGGCGACTCCGTCTCCGTCTACCTGGACGGCGGCCCCACCCCCGGCAACGTGCCGTCGTCCATCGTCGACGTCAGCCGCGAGGTGCCCGTGCTGCTGCGCGCGGGCGCGCTGTCGGCCGAGGAACTGCGCAAGGTGGTACCCGACCTCGAGGTGGCGAATTGACGGCCCCCCGCTTCCCCGAGTCCCCGGTGCCCGTCCCGGCCCCGGCCGTGTCCGGACGGGGCCGTCCCCGCGCACAGGGGGGACCCCCATGCGTGGCATAGGCGTGGCGGACGAGGCGGGGTTCCCGGCGCGGCCGGAACCGGCCCCCGACACCTTCCGCATCCTCCACGTCAGCACCGGCAACGTGTGCCGCTCGCCCATCACCGAGCGGCTGACCCGGCATTTCGTGGCGGACCGGCTGGGCGAGGCGGCCGGCGGCGGGCTGATCGTGGAGAGCGCGGGCACCTGGGGCCATGAGGGCGCGCCCATGGAGACCAACGCCGAGACGGTGCTGGCCGACTTCGGCGCGGACGCCTCCGGCTTCACCGGCCGGGAGCTGCTGGACGAGCATGTGATCCGCGCCGACCTGGTGCTCACCGCGACCCGCGACCACCGGGCGCAGGTCATCTCCATGGGGCACTCGGCCGGGCTGCGCACCTTCACGCTCAAGGAGTTCACCCGCCTGGTGAAGGCGATCGACCCGGCCACGCTGCCGCCGCTGGAGGACGGCGTGGTCGAGCGCGCCCGCGCGCTGGTGCGGGCCGCCGCCGCGCTGCGCGGCTGGCTGCTGGCGCCGAGCGTGGCGGCCGACGAGGTCTACGACCCCTACGGCGCCCCGCTGCCGTTCTTCCGCTCGATCGGCGACGAGATACACGAGGCGCTGGACCCGGTCGTGACGGCGCTGACAGGGGTCGCCGCGCGCGCCTGACGGGCCGCACGGGCCCGGCCGGAGCCCGGCGGCGCCCCCGGGCCCCGGCCGTCCCCGCGACGGCTCAGCGGCCGCGCGCAGCGGCCCCGGCGGGCCTACATTGGACGTACGCACTGGACGTACGTCACCGTCGACCGCCCGGAGTCCGCCATGCCGGTCCTGCCCGCCCTGGAGACCGATGTCCTGCGGCGGCAGGATCCGCAGGCGGCCGAGCTCGTGCTGGGCGAGCTGGCCCGGCAGTCCACCACGCTCCAGCTGATCGCGGCGGAGAACTTCACCTCGCCCGCGGTGCTCGCCGCGCTCGGCTCGCCGCTGGCCAACAAGTACGCCGAGGGCTACCCGGGCGCCCGCCACCACGGCGGCTGCGAGATCGTGGACGCCGCCGAACGGCTCGCGATCGAGCGCGCCAAGGCGCTGTTCGGCGCCGAGCACGCCAATGTCCAGCCGCACTCGGGCTCCTCCGCCGTGCTGGCCGCCTACGCGGCGCTGCTGCGGCCCGGTGACACCGTGCTCGCCCTCGGCCTGCCGGACGGCGGGCACCTCACCCACGGCTCGCCCGCGAACTTCTCCGGCCGCTGGTTCGACTTCGTCGGCTACGGCGTCGACGCCGAGAGCGGCCTCATCGACCACGAACAGGTGCGTGCCCTGGCCCGTACGCACCGGCCCAAGGCGATCGTGTGCGGCTCGATCGCCTACCCGCGCCACATCGACCACGCGTTCTTCCGCGAGGTCGCCGACGAGGTGGGCGCCTATCTGATCGCCGACGCCGCGCACCCGATCGGCCTGGTGGCCGGGGGAGCGGCGCCCAGCCCGGTGCCGTACGCCGACGTGGTGTGCGCCACCACGCACAAGGTGCTGCGCGGGCCGCGCGGCGGGATGATCCTGTGCGGGAGCGAGCTGGCGGAGCGGGTGGACCGGGCGGTGTTCCCGTTCACCCAGGGCGGCGCCCAGATGCACACCGTCGCGGCGAAGGCGGTGGCGTTCGGCGAGGCGGCGCGGCCGGAATTCGCGGCCTACGCCCACCAGGTGGTCGCCAACGCGCGGGTGCTGGCCGCGTACCTGGCGGCGGAGGGCCTGGCCGTGACCACCGGCGGCACCGACACCCATCTGATCACCATGGACCCGGCGCCGCTCGGCATCGAGGGGCGCACCGCGCGCGGGCGCCTGGCCGCCGCCGGGATGGTCCTGGACTGCTGCGCGCTGCCGCACTCCGGTGCCCGCGGGCTGCGCCTGGGCACGGCCGCGGTGACCACCCAGGGCATGCGGGAGGAGGAGATGGCGCGGATCGCGGTGCTGCTGGGCAAGGTGCTGCGCGGTGAGCTGGACGCGGCGCGGGCCCGGGACGACGTGCGCGCGCTGACCGCCGCGTTCCCGCCGTATCCGTCCTGAACCGGGCGGAAGCGGCCTGGGCGGGCCGGTGCCGGGCAGACGTGAGGAGCGGGTCCGGGCCCGCGCGGCGGCGGGAGTGCAACCAACCTCGCTACCCGGAAGTCCCCATACATATGCTCGCGTCGCTAGGGTGTGAGGCTGAGATGGCCAGCGAGACCTGTGGGGAAGCCTGTGCGTGAATACCTGCTGACGCTCTGCATCACGGCCGCGGTGACGTACCTGCTGACCGGGCCGGTGCGCAAGTTCGCGATCGTGGCGGGGGCGATGCCGGAGATCCGGGCGCGTGACGTGCACCGGGAACCCACTCCGCGGCTCGGCGGTATCGCGATGTTCTTCGGGATGTGCGCCGGACTGCTGGTCGCCGACCACCTCACCAACCTCAACGAGGTCTTCGAGAAGTCGAACGAGCCGCGCGCGCTGCTCTCCGGGGCCGCGCTGATCTGGCTGATCGGTGTCCTGGACGACAAGTTCGAGATCGACGCCCTGATCAAGCTGGGCGGCCAGATGATCGCCGCCGGTGTGATGGTCATGCAGGGTCTGACGATCCTGTGGCTGCCGGTCCCGGGTGTCGGCACGGTCGCGCTGACCCAGTGGCAGGGCACCCTGCTGACGGTGGCGCTGGTCGTCATCACCATCAACGCGGTCAACTTCGTCGACGGTCTGGACGGTCTGGCGGCCGGCATGGTGTGCATCGCCGCCGCCGCGTTCTTCATGTACGCCTACCGGATCTGGTACTCGTACGGCATCGAGGCCGCCGCCCCGGCCACGCTGTTCGCGGCCGTGCTGATGGGCATGTGCCTGGGCTTCCTGCCGCACAACATGCACCCGGCGCGGATCTTCATGGGCGACTCGGGCTCGATGCTGATCGGCCTGGTGCTGGCGGCCGGTGCGATCTCGGTGACCGGGCAGGTCGACCCGGACGTGATGAAGCTGTTCTCGGGGTCCGAGCGCAACGCGGTGCACCAGATGGTGCCGGTCTACATCCCGCTGCTGATGCCGCTGACCATCATCGCGATCCCGGCCTCCGACTTCGTCTTCGCGGTGGTGCGCCGCACCTGGCGCGGCCAGTCGCCGTTCGCCGCGGACCGCGGCCATCTGCACCACCGGCTGCTCCAGATCGGCCACTCGCACAGCCGGGCCGTGCTGATCATGTACTTCTGGGCGGCGCTGATCGGCTTCGGCGCGCTCGGCTACTCGGTCAACTCCGCCTCCATGTGGATCGTGCTGGGCATCGTGCTGCTCAGCTTCTTCGGGCTGGTGCTCCTGCTGCTGCCGCGGTTCACGCCGCGCGCCCCGCGCTGGGCCGAGCAGTTCGTGCCGCCGCGCTACCGCCGCCGCCGGGCGGCGGCCCAGGCCCCGGCCGCGGTGGCGTCCGTCCCGGCCGCCGAGGCGGCCGGGACCGGTGAGGCGCACACGTCCTCCGGTGCGCAGGAGGCGTCCGTACGTCCGGCGCCGGTCGGTGCCACGGCGGCCCGGGTCAACGGAGCGACCGCCGTGGGACCCCGATCGCGTGTTCTCGACGGACGCAATGCCGGAACGTCACGCTGACGCCCAAGGTAAGAATCTGACTAAAGCGTTGCCTGTTCATGGGTGACCAAAGCGGCCTAATACCAGACACATCGCCCCGGATTTTGCACAGACGGGCAGGGTCACTCTCATGTGTGACAGTCAGCACACCTACTTGGTAAAGACCGCATCAAATAGTTTGTGATACCGTTCACGAGAACCCCGGACAGAGCCGAAGGACCCGGATGCATGGGCCCCTTGGCGATGAGGTTCCTCTCTCGGACCGGGGACTACGCTCGTCCATGACGACACCCTGCCCCCCTGTGAAAGCGGAGTTGCCGCCATGCCGTCCAATGACGTCCGGAACCTACTGCACACCGCCGTGCCCACCGCCGCCGTCGGTGTGGTCGCTGTGGCGGTCAGTGGTGCGGTCGCCGGAGGCAAGGGCGCGATCGGGGCGCTTGTCGGGGTGGTGCTGGCCATCCTCTACATGGGGATCGGTCTCCATGTGCTCCAGTGGACGGCGAAAACGCTTCCGCAGCTCTTCCAGGCCATGGGCCTCATGCTCTATGTCGCCCAACTGCTGCTGCTCTTGATCTTCTTGGCCCTCTTCAAGGGCACCTCGCTGTTCAATGCGAAGGCGTTCGCGTTCTCGCTCGTCGTCGCGACCGTCGTATGGATGGCCGCACAGGCGCGCGCGCACATGAAGGCCAAGATCTTCTATGTCGAACCGGACTCCGAGAAGAGCGAGAAGTCCGAGAAGACCGGGTCTTCGTCGTGAGGGGTAGGCCCGGGATAAAGGCGTGCGAGATCTCCTGCTATCGTCCGGTGCCAACTGCGGCATCGCGGGCGCGGGCAGCTGAGCTGACGCCTGCTCGATCGCGGGGCTCGATGCCCGCCGGCCGCCACCACATCCGTCACACCAGTCCGGTGCCGACCCGCGGCTGCCCGCCGCGCCGACACAACGAGGTTGCCGTACCCATGCGCCACGCTGAAGGAGCCCGCGGTGAGTGCTGAACAGACCACGCTCGCCTTCGACTGGAGTTGCCGCGTCTTCGCCGACAACGGCTGCGGCTTTCCGTCGCCCGGCCTCCACTCCTTCCTCTTCAAGCCGATGTTCTCGGTCGGCGGCTACGACTTCGACAAGCCGATGCTGCTCGCCATCATCACCTCGCTCGTGGTGGTCGGCTTCTTCTGGGCGGCCTTCGGCAAGGCCAAGGTGGTGCCCGGCAAGCTCCAGATGGTCGGTGAGGCCGGCTACGACTTCGTGCGCCGCGGCATCGTCTACGAGACGCTCGGCAAGCGCGAGGGCGAGAAGTACGTGCCCTTCATGGTCTCGCTGTTCTTCTTCATTTGGATCATGAACCTGTGGTCGATCATCCCGGTCGCCCAGTTCCCGGTGACGTCGATCATCGCCTACCCGGCCGCCCTCGCCCTGTGCGTGTACGTGACCTGGATGGTCCTGACCTTCAAGAAGCACGGCTTCGCCGGCGGCTTCAAGAACCTCACCGGCTACGACAAGTCGCTCGGCCCGGTGCTGCCGCTCGTCGTGGTCATCGAGTTCTTCTCGAACGTCCTGGTCCGCCCGTTCACCCACGCGGTGCGACTGTTCGCCAACATGTTCGCCGGTCACCTGCTGCTCGTGATGTTCACCGTCGCCAGCTGGTACCTGATGAACAGCTGGCTGATCGCGGCCGGCGCCGTCTCGTTCGTCATGGCGATGGTCATGATCCTGTTCGAGCTCTTCGTCCAGGCCGTCCAGGCGTACGTCTTCGTCCTCCTGGCCTGCTCCTACGTTCAGGGCGCTCTCGCCGAGCACCACTGAGCCACCCCGCACCGCCCCCGTCACAGACGTCCGGTGGCCAACCCCCACCGGTCCTTGAAAGAGAAGGAAGAATCAGCATGGCTGCCACTGAGACCCTTGCCGCCGTCACCGGCTCCATCGCCTCCGTCGGCTACGGCCTCGCCGCCATCGGTCCCGGCATCGGCATCGGCATCATCTTCGGCAACGGCACCCAGGCGCTCGCCCGCCAGCCCGAGGCCGCCGGTCTGATCCGTGCCAACCAGATCCTGGGCTTCGCCTTCTGTGAGGCGCTCGCCCTCATCGGCATCGTCATGCCGTTCGTTTACACCTACAAGTAAACCGCGGCGGACGACCCACCCCATTAGGGAAAGGCACTGATGACATGCAGCTGACACAGCAGCTGGTGCAGCTGGCGGCGGAGGAGCAGCAGAACCCTCTCATCCCGCCCGGCCCCGAGCTGGTCATCGGCCTCGTCACCTTCGCCATCGTCTTCTTCTTCCTCGGGAAGAAGCTCCTGCCGAACATCAACAAGGTTCTGGAGGAGCGCCGCGCGGCGATCGAAGGCGGTATCGAAGAGGCCGAGGCCATGAAGGTCGAGGCCCAGAGCGTCCTCGAGCAGTACAAGGCCCAGCTCGCCGAGGCCCGGCACGAAGCCGCGCGCCTGCGCCAGGAGGCGCAGGAGCAGGGTGCCACGCTCATCGCCGAGATGCGGGCCGAGGGCCAGCGCCAGCGCGAGGAGATCGTCGCCGCCGGCCACGCCCAGATCGAGGCCGACCGCAAGGCCGCCGCGTCCGTGCTCCGCCAGGACGTCGGCAAGCTCGCCACCGAGCTGGCCGGCAAGCTCGTCGGCGAGTCCCTCGAGGACCACGCCCGGCAGAGCCGCGTGATCGACCGCTTCCTCGACGGGCTCGACGAGGCCGCTTCCACGGCCGAGGCGGCTCGATGACAGCGCACGGAGCGAGCCGCGAGGCTCTGAGCGCCGCGCGTGAGCGTCTCGACGCGCTGACGGACTCCACGTCCGCCGACTCCGCGCGCCTCGCCGACGAGCTGGCCGCGGTCACCGCGCTGCTCCACCGCGAGGTCGGCCTGCGCCGGGCCCTCACCGACCCGGCGCAGTCCGCGGACGCCAAGGCCACGCTGGTCCAGCGCCTGCTCGGCAGCCAGGTCGGCGGCGCGACCGTGGACCTGGTGTCCGGCATGGTGCGCTCGCGCTGGTCGCAGTCGCGGGACCTGGTCGACGCGCTGGAGGAGCTGGCGGACATCGCCGACCTCACCACCGCGCAGCGGGGCGGCACGCTGGACGACGTGGAGGACGAGCTGTTCCGGTTCGGCCGGATCGTCTCCTCCAGCACCGAACTGCGCGCCGCGCTGACCGACCGGGCCGCGGGCCCCTCGGCCAAGACCGAGCTGCTGCACCGGCTGCTCGGCGGCCGGGCGAAGCCGGTCACCGAGCGTCTGGTGACGCGCCTGGTGAGCGCCCCGCGGGGACGTAGCCTGGAAGCGGGCCTCGAGTCCCTGTCCAAGCTCGCCGCGGAGCGGCGCGACCGCATGGTCGCCGTCGTCACCTCGGCGGTCCCGCTGAGCGACGGCCAGAAGCAGCGCCTCGGCGCCGCCCTCGGCCGCCTCTACGGCCGCCAGATGCACCTGAACCTCGACGTGGACCCCGAGCTGGTCGGCGGAATCCGGGTGCAGGTCGGCGACGAGATCATCAACGGCTCGCTCGCGGACCGGCTGGAGGACGCCGCCCGCCGCATGGCGAGCTAGCAGCACCGCAACACGCAAGACGTACACGACGGCCCTGGTTGGGCCGTGCAGAGGATTCACCTCTTATCGGGGGGAGTCCCGAACTCGTGGCACACCCCCCAAGTGAAACTTCGGGCCCAACAAGGAGAGCAGGGAACCCAGATGGCGGAGCTCACGATCCGGCCGGAGGAGATCCGGGACGCGCTGGAGAACTTCGTCCAGTCGTACAAGCCGGACGCGGCCTCGCGCGAGGAGGTCGGTACGGTCACCCTTGCCGGCGACGGCATCGCGAAGGTCGAGGGCCTGCCCTCGGCCATGGCCAACGAGCTGCTGAAGTTCGAGGACGGCACCCTCGGCCTCGCCCTCAACCTCGAGGAGCGCGAGATCGGTGCCATCGTCCTCGGTGAGTTCAGCGGCATCGAGGAGGGCCAGCCGGTCACCCGCACCGGCGAGGTCCTGTCGGTCGCCGTGGGCGAGGGCTACCTCGGCCGTGTGGTCGACCCCCTCGGCACCCCGATCGACGGCCTCGGCGAGATCGAGACCGAAGGCCGCCGCGCCCTCGAACTGCAGGCCCCCACGGTCATGCAGCGCAAGTCGGTGCACGAGCCGATGGAGACGGGCTACAAGGCCGTCGACGCGATGACCCCGATCGGCCGCGGCCAGCGCCAGCTGATCATCGGCGACCGCCAGACCGGCAAGACCGCCCTGGCCGTCGACACGATCATCAACCAGCGCGACAACTGGCGCACCGGCGACCCGAGCAAGCAGGTCCGCTGCATCTACGTCGCCATCGGCCAGAAGGGCTCCACCATCGCGTCGGTCCGCCGCGCGCTGGAGGAGAACGGCGCGCTGGAGTACACGACCATCGTCGCGGCCCCGGCCTCCGACCCGGCCGGCTTCAAGTACCTGGCGCCCTACACCGGCTCCGCCATCGGCCAGCACTGGATGTACCAGGGCAAGCACGTCCTGATCGTCTTCGACGACCTGTCGAAGCAGGCCGACGCCTACCGTGCCGTCTCCCTGCTGCTGCGCCGCCCGCCGGGCCGCGAGGCCTACCCGGGTGACGTCTTCTACCTGCACTCCCGTCTGCTGGAGCGCTGCGCCAAGCTCTCCGACGGCATGGGCGCCGGTTCGATGACCGGTCTGCCGATCGTCGAGACCAAGGCCAACGACGTCTCGGCGTTCATCCCGACCAACGTCATCTCCATCACGGACGGCCAGTGCTTCCTGGAGTCCGACCTGTTCAACGCCGGCCAGCGGCCCGCGCTGAACGTCGGTATCTCCGTCTCCCGAGTCGGTGGCTCCGCCCAGCACAAGGCGATGCGCCAGGTCTCCGGCCGACTGCGCGTGGACCTCGCCCAGTTCCGTGAGCTGGAGGCGTTCGCCGCCTTCGGTTCCGACCTGGACGCGGCCTCCAAGGCCCAGCTGGAGCGCGGTCAGCGCATGGTCGAGCTGCTGAAGCAGCGCCAGTACCAGCCGATGGCCACCGAGGACCAGGTCGTCTCCGTGTGGGCCGGCACCAACGGCCGTATGGACGACGTCCCCGTCGTCGACATCAGCCGCTTCGAGAAGGAGCTGCTGGAGTACCTGCACCGCAAGGAGCAGGGCCTGATGACCTCCATCAAGGAGGGCGCCAAGATGTCGAACGACACGATCCAGGCGATCGACGACGCCGTCGCCGAGTTCAAGAAGCAGTTCGAGACCTCGGACGGCAAGCTGCTCGGCGACGACACTCCGGCCGCTGCCGCCAAGTGACGTAAGGAAGGGACCTGACTCATGGGAGCCCAGCTCCGGGTCTACAAGCGTCGCATCCGATCCGTCACCGCGACCAAGAAGATCACCAAGGCGATGGAGATGATCGCCGCCTCGCGCGTCGTCAAGGCGCAGCGCAAGGTGGCGGCCTCCACGCCGTACGCGCAGGAACTGACCCGCGCGGTCACGGCGGTCGGCACCGGTTCGAACACCAGGCACCCGCTGACCACGGAGGCGGAGAACCCGGCCCGTGCCGCGGTCCTGCTGCTGACCAGCGACCGCGGTCTGGCCGGCGCCTTCAACTCCAACGCCATCAAGGCGGCGGAGCAGCTCACCGAGCGCCTGGAGCGCGAGGGCAAGCAGGTCGACACGTACATCGTCGGCCGCCGCGGTGTCGCCCACTACAACTTCCGCGAGCGCACCATCACGCAGTCGTTCACGGGCTTCACCGACCAGCCGTCCTACGCGGACGCCAAGACGGTGGCGGCGCCGCTGATCGAGGCGATCGAGAAGGACACGGCCGACGGTGGTGTGGACGAACTCCACATCGTCTACACCGAGTTCGTCTCGATGATGACGCAGACGGCGGTCGACCCCCGGCTGCTTCCGCTGCGTCTCGACGAGGTCGCGGCCGAGGCGGCGCCCAAGGGCGAGATCCTGCCGCTCTACGACTTCGAGCCCTCGGCGGAGGACGTCCTCGACGCCCTGCTGCCGCGCTACGTGGAGAGCCGGATCTACAACGCGCTGCTCCAGTCGGCCGCTTCCAAGCACGCCGCCACGCGGCGCGCGATGAAGTCGGCCACCGACAACGCGGGCGAGCTGATCAACACGCTCTCCCGTCTTGCCAACGCGGCCCGCCAGGCCGAAATCACCCAGGAAATCAGCGAGATCGTCGGTGGCGCGAGCGCCCTGGCCGACGCGACCGCGGGGAGTGACAACTAATGACCACCACTGTTGAGCCGACCGCTGCGGCGGGCGTGGCCACCGGCCGCGTCGCGCGGGTCATCGGCCCGGTCGTCGACGTGGAGTTCCCCGTCGACGCGATGCCGGACATCTACAACGCCCTGCACGTCGAGGTCTCCGACCCGGCGAACGCGGGCGAGCGGAAGATCCTGACCCTGGAGGTCGCCCAGCACCTGGGTGACGGCCTGGTCCGCACCATCTCCATGCAGCCCACCGACGGTCTGGTCCGCCAGGCCCCGGTCACCGACACCGGCGACGGCATCACCGTCCCGGTCGGCGACTTCACCAAGGGCAAGGTGTTCAACACCCTCGGTGAGGTACTGAACGTCGACGAGCAGTACACGGGCGAGCGCTGGTCCATCCACCGCAAGGCCCCGCGCTTCGACGAGCTCGAGTCGAAGACCGAGATGTTCGAGACCGGCGTCAAGGTCATCGACCTGCTGACCCCGTACGTCAAGGGCGGCAAGATCGGTCTGTTCGGTGGTGCCGGTGTCGGCAAGACGGTGCTCATCCAGGAGATGATCTACCGTGTCGCCAACAACCACGACGGTGTCTCCGTGTTCGCCGGTGTCGGCGAGCGCACCCGTGAGGGCAACGACCTCATCGACGAGATGAGCGACTCGGGCGTCATCGACAAGACCGCGCTGGTCTTCGGTCAGATGGACGAGCCCCCGGGCACCCGTCTGCGCGTCGCGCTGGCCGGCCTGACCATGGCCGAGTACTTCCGTGACGTCCAGAAGCAGGACGTGCTGTTCTTCATCGACAACATCTTCCGCTTCACGCAGGCCGGTTCCGAGGTCTCCACGCTGCTCGGCCGCATGCCGTCCGCGGTGGGCTACCAGCCGAACCTGGCCGACGAGATGGGCCTCCTCCAGGAGCGCATCACCTCGACCCGCGGTCACTCGATCACCTCGATGCAGGCGATCTACGTCCCCGCGGACGACCTGACCGACCCGGCCCCGGCCACCACCTTCGCCCACCTCGACGCGACGACGGTGCTCTCCCGTCCGATCTCCGAGAAGGGCATCTACCCGGCCGTGGACCCGCTGGACTCGACGTCCCGCATCCTCGACCCGCGGTACATCGCGGCGGACCACTACAACGCCGCGATGCGCGTGAAGAACATCCTGCAGAAGTACAAGGACCTCCAGGACATCATCGCGATCCTCGGTATCGACGAGCTGGGCGAAGAGGACAAGCTCGTCGTCCAGCGCGCCCGCCGCGTGGAGCGCTTCCTGTCCCAGAACACCCACGTCGCCAAGCAGTTCACCGGCGTCGACGGGTCGGACGTCCCGCTGGACGAGTCGATCGCGGCCTTCAACGCGATCTGCGACGGCGAGTACGACCACTTCCCGGAGCAGGCCTTCTTCATGTGCGGTGGTATCGAGGACCTGAAGAAGAACGCCAAGGAGCTGGGCGTCTCCTGAACTCGTTGAGTTCGTGTGAGGGGGCGGGCGCGTCCCGCCCCCTCACGCACGCCCACTAGACTTGTTTCCAACACCCGGTGATCCCACCGGGTGGTGACCCGAGGAGCCACCCTTGGCTGCTGAGCTGCATGTCGAGCTGGTCGCCGCCGACCGTCAGGTCTGGTCCGGCGAGGCCACCCTGGTCGTCGCGCGCACCACGTCCGGCGACATCGGCGTCATGCCCGGTCACCAGCCGCTGCTCGGTGTGCTGGAGTCGGGCCCGGTGACCATTCGTACGAGTGAAGGCGCGACGGTCGTCGCCGCGGTGCACGGCGGTTTCGTCTCGTTCGCCGACAACAAGCTGTCGCTGCTGGCCGAGATCGCCGAGCTGTCCGACGAGATCGACGTCCAGCGCGTGGAGCGGGAGCTCGAGCGCGCGAAGGCGGAGGGCGATGCCACCGCCGAGCGCCGCGCGGACGTCCGCCTGCGAGCGGCGACGGCGGTGCGCTGAACCAGCGACACCATGTGATGACACCACTCAGCCGCGGCTGGTACCGGAGCAATCCGGGACCGGCCGCGGCTGAGGTGGATGCGGGTGTTTTTTCCGTTCCATTACCTAGGAGACGAGGAGGTCGGTGCCGATGGTCCTCGCTCTGACTGTGTGCTCGGTCGTGGTCGCGCTCGTGGTGGTGGGACTGTTCGTCTTCGGTCTGCGGCGCAGACTGATCCAGCGTTCCGGCGGCACCTTCGACTGCTCGCTGCGCTGGGACGTGCCGGAGGAGCCCGACACCAGCGGCAAGGGCTGGAGCTACGGTGTGGCCCGCTACAACGGCGACCGCGTGGAGTGGTACCGCGTCTTCTCCTACGCGCCCCGCCCGCGGCGCACGCTGGAGCGGGCGTCCATCGAGGTGGCCGGCCGCCGGCGGCCCGAGGGCGAGGAGGAACTCGCCCTGCTGTCCGACGCGGTGATCCTCACCTGTCTGCACCAGGGCACCCGGGTCGAACTGGCCATGAGCGAGGACGCGCTCACCGGCTTCCTGGCCTGGCTGGAGGCGGCCCCGCCCGGCCAGAGGGTGAACGTCGCGTAGAGCGGCCCCCCCGCGTGGAGGCAGGCATGAAGAAGCTCCCCCCGGTCCGCCGTCCGGGGGGAGCTTCGGTGTGTCACAGGGGCTGCGGGCTTGCGCCTACAGGCCGCTGCTGAGGGCGCTCACCAGTTCACCGTTGCTGGTGTCACCGCTGAACTCCCAGAAGAAGGCGCCGCCGAGGCCCTGGCTGTTGGCCCAGGCCATCTTCGACTTGATGGTCGCCGGGGTGTCGTACGACCACCAGTTGCTGCCGCAGTGAGCGTAGGCCGTACCGGCGATGGTGCCGGTGGTCGGGCAGCTGGTCTTGAGGACCTTGTAGTCCTCGATGCCGGCCTCGTAGGTGCCGGGCGCCGCTCCGGTCGCCGTGCCGCCCGGGGCATCCTGGGTGACCCCGGTCCAGCCGCGCCCGTAGAAGCCGATGCCGAGCAGCAGCTTCTTCGCGGGCACGCCCTGCGCCTTGTACCGGGCGATCGCGTCGGCGGTGTTGAAGCCGTCCTTCGGGATGCCGTCGTAGGAGGTGAGCGGGGAGTGCGGGGCGGTCGGGCCCTTCGCGTCCCAGGCGCCGAAGAAGTCGTACGTCATCACGTTGTACCAGTCGACGTACTGCGAGGCACCGGCGTAGTCGGTCAGGTCGATCTTGCCGCCGGCCGAGCCGTCCGCCGTGGTGGCGGCGGTGACCAGTTCCTTGCCGAACTTGGCGCGCACCGCGGCCAGCAGGTTCTTGAAGGCCGCCGGGCCGCTGCTGTCACAGGTCAGACCGCAGGCGTTCGGGTACTCCCAGTCGATGTCGATGCCGTCGAAGACATCGGACCAGCGCGGGTCGTGCACCAGGTCGTAGCAGGACTGGGCGAAGGCGGCCGGGTTCTTGGCCGCGTCCGCGAAGCCGCCGGACCAGGTCCAGCCGCCGAAGGAGTAGAGCACCTTGATGTTCGGGTACTTGGCCTTCAGCTGGCGCAGCTGGTTGAAGTTGCCGCGCAGCGGCTGGTCCCAGTTGTCGGCGACGCCGCTGACCGACTGGTCGGCGGTGAACGCCTTGTCGTAGTCGGCGTAGGAGTCGCCGATCGCGCACTTGCCGCCGGTCACGTTGCCGAAGGCGTAGTTGATGTGCGTGATCTTGGACGCGGAGCCGGACGTCACCAGGTTCTTGACGTTGTAGTTGCGCCCGTAGATGCCCCACTCGGTGAAGTAGCCGAGCTTGACCTTGTCACCGGTGGGCGGGTTGCCGCCGCCGCCTCCGGTGGTGTGCACGGCGACCGAGGCGCTGACCGGACCGGTCTGGTCGGCGGTGTCACGGGCCTGGACGCTGTAGGAGTAGTCGGTGCCCGCGGTCAGGCCGTTGTCCGTGTAGGACGTGGTCGTGACGGTGGCGACCTTCTTGCCGTCGCGCAGGACGTCGTAGTTCTTGACGCCCTTGTCGTCGGTGGCGGCGCCCCAGGAGAGCTTCACCGAGGTGTCGGTGACCCCGGAGGCGGTGGGGGTGCCCGGCGCGGAGGGCGGGTTGTCGCCCGGGACGCTGGGGCCGCCGTCGCAGCTGCCGCCGTTGAGCGTGCAGTTGGAGGGGGAGCCGGGGCCGGTGCCGTTGAAGCCGAAGGAGACCGACGCCCCGGGGGCGATGGCGCCGTTCCAGCCGACGTTCTTGGCGGTCCAGTGGTTGCCGGAGTTGGTGACCGTGGCGTCCCAGGCGGAGCCGACCTTGGTGTCGGACGGGAAGTCCCACTCCACGGTCCAGGAGCTGATCGCCGAGGCGCCGGTGTTCTTGACGGTCCAGTTGCCGCCGAAGCCGTTGCCCCAGTCACCGGTCTTGGTGAAGGTGGCGGTGGCCGTGGGCGCCGCCTCGGCGGACGCCTGGGCGTGGCCCGAGAGGCCGACGATTCCGGCGAGGGGGAGCACGAGGGTCGCGAACCCCGCCGCGGCTCTGTGTCTGAAGCGCATGCGCGCCTCCTTGTCGGGGGAAGAATGTCAGGGGCATGACTGAGCCTTCACGCCCCGCGGTGCTGCGAGAGTAGAAAGGTCTGGACCAGAGGTCAATAGGTCTGGACCAATGCACCGCCGGTTCGACTAGATACCCAACTCCTGCGCGAGCACGGCGGCTTGAACCCGACTCCGCAGCCCGAGCTTGCCCAGCAGACGGCTGACGTGCGTCTTCACCGTCGCCTCCGCCATCGAGAGCCGCAGCGCGATCTCGGCGTTGGACAGTCCCTCCCCGAGACACGAGAGCACCTCGCGCTCCCGGCGCGTCAGCGACTCCAGCGCCGCCGGAGGCTCGGCCGGCCCGGCCGGCGGCCGCGCCGCGAACTCGGCGATCAGCCGCCGGGTGACCGCCGGCGCGATCAGCCCCTCGCCGCGCGCCACCGTCCGCACCGCGGTCAGCAGGTCCCGCGCCTCGGTGTCCTTCAGCAGGAACCCGGCGGCCCCGGCCCGCAGCGCCCCGAACACATACGCGTCGAGGTCGAAGGTGGTCAGCACCAGCACGTCCGCCAGCCCCTCGCCGGTCACCAGCCCGGTCGCCGACACCCCGTCCAGGCGCGGCATCTGCACATCCATCAGCACCAGGTCCGGCCGCAGCTCCCGGGCCAGCTCCACCGCCCGCTCGCCGTCCGCGGCCTCGCCCACCACCTCGATGTCGGGCGCGCTGCGCAGGATCAGCACGAGCCCGGCCCGTACGGCGGACTGGTCCTCGGCGACGACGACACGGATCACGCGGAGCCTCCTTCGGACCCGGTCAGGGGCAGCACCGCGCGCACGATCCAGCGTCCGTCCCCCGGGCCGGCGCCGAACGTGCCGCCCAGCAGCACGGCCCGCTCCCGCATGCCGGTCAGACCGGTGCCCGAACCCGGCGCGCGCGGGGTCTCCCGGCCGGTGCACGGGCTGCTGACCTCGATGCGCAGGGCGTGGTCCCGTTCCTGGACGCTCACCCGCACGGGTCCCTCACCGCCGTGTTTGAGCGCGTTGGTCAGCGACTCCTGCACGATCCGGTACGCGGCCAGCTCCACCGGGGCGGGCACCTTCCCGTGGTCCGCGCTCAGGCCGACGTCCAGCCCACCGGCGCGGGCGGAGGAGACCAGCGCGGCGAGGCCGTCCAGGGTGGGGACCGCCGCCGGGGCGTCCGCGTCCGGGCCGTCGCGCAGCAGCCCGATGAGCCGCCGCATCTCCGTGAGCCCGTCGACGCTGTTCTCCCGGATGACGGCGAGGGCGTCCCGGCTGGTCGCCGGGTCGTCCAGGGAGAGCGCGGCGGTGGAGTGGATGGCGATGGCCGACAGATGCCCCGCGACCATGTCGTGCAGCTCGCGCGCCATCCGCGCCCGCTCGGCCGCGACCGCCTGGACGCGGTCCGTCTCGGCGAGCAGCGCGGTCTGCTCGGCGCGCAGCCGGGCGGCCTCGGCCGCCTCCCGGTGGTTGCGCACGCTCCAGCCGGTGGCGGCCGGGCCGAACGTCACGATGCCGGTGACGACCCCGATCAGCAGGGCCTCGGGCACCCGCCACACCGCGAGCGGCACCAGCGTGGCGGCCACCGTGACCAGGCCGGTGACCCACAGCACCCGCCGGGCCCAGGCGGCCGTGCCGTAGAGCACGCCCGCGTACACGAGATCGGTGTACATCACCAGGGTGGCCAGACTGCCCTGGGTGACCGTGTCGCAGGCCACCGCGGCGGTGCCGGTCAGCAGGGCCGTGCGCGGGCGGGTGCGGCGCAGCGCCTCGCAGCCCGCGGTCACCGCCAGCGGCAGCAGCACCGGCCACCGCCCGGCCCACAGCACGAGCGGGTCGCCCGGGGTGCGCACGCCCAGGCCCAGCCCCCACAGCAGCAGTCCGCCGAGCAGTCCGGCCAGCGCGATCGCGAGGTCGTCGCGGTGCGGGCGGGCGGGTCCGGGGGCCATGCGTCCATCCAACACGGCCCGGCGGGCGGGCGCCTGGTCCCGCGGGACGGTCCGCGCGTACATCGAAGGATGCAGTCGCACCTCGTCACCGCCGACGACGCACCGGCCCCGGCGGGCGGCGACGCTGGTGGGGAGCGAGAGGAGCAATCGTGATCGTCGGACTGATCGTCGCCTGCGAGGCCGGCTTCTGGGTCCTGCTGGCCGCGGGCCTGGCCGTCCGCTACCTGCTGGGGCGGCGCCGGCTGGGCGCGGCGCTGCTGCTGGCCGAGCCGCTGCTGGAGGTGGTGCTGTTCGCCGTCACCGCCGTCGACCTCAGGAACGGCGCCGAGCCGGGCTGGGAGCACGGTCTGGCCGCGCTGTACATCGGCTTCACCGTCGCCTACGGGCACTCCACGGTCCGCTGGCTCGACGGCCACGCCGCCCACCGCCTGGGCGGCGCGCCCCGGCCGCCGAAGCCGCCCCGGTACGGTCTGGCCCGCGCCCGCCACGAGGGGCGGCTGTGGCTGCGCACCCTGCTCGCCTCGGCGGTCGCCCTCGCCCTGCTCCAGGCGGCGATCTGGTACGTCGGCGGCGGCGCGGGCACCGATCCGCTGCGCGCCTGGCAGGCGGCCGTGCTGCGGATCCTCGTGATCCACGCCCTGATCGCCCTGACGTACCTGATTTTCCCGAAGAAGGGCCCGAAGAAGGGCCCGAAGAAGGGCCCGAAGAAGGGCCCGAAGAAGGGCCCGAAGAAGGGCCCGAAGGAGGGTCCGAAGACCCCGGAGACGGTGCCGGGGGCGTCCCCGGCGGGGGAGTCCCCGGCAGGGGAGGGGACCGGCTCCCTCAGCGCTCGCCGCCCGGCACCCACAGCACGTCACCGGTCTCCTTGTTCGCCGTCCGGGCGAGAATGAACAGCAGGTCGGAGAGCCGGTTGAGGTAGGTCGCGGTGAGCGGGTTCATCGTCTCGCCGTGCACCTCCAGCGCGGCCCAGGTGGACCGCTCGGCCCGGCGGACCACCGTGCACGCCTGGTGCAGCAGGGCCGCGCCGGGGGTGCCGCCGGGCAGGATGAAGGAGCGGAGCTTGTCCAGCTCCGCGTTGAAGCGGTCGCAGTCCTCCTCCAGCCGGTCGATGTAGAACTGCTCGACCCGCAGCGGCGGGTACTGCGGGTTCTCGACGACCGGGGTGGACAGGTCGGCGCCCACGTCGAACAGGTCGTTCTGCACCCGGGTGAGCACCTCGGCCACGGAGGCGTCCAGGGCGCCGAGCGCGAGGGCGGTGCCGATCACGGCGTTCGCCTCGTTGGCGTCGGCGTACGCCGAGATCCGCAGGTCGGTCTTGGCGGTCCGGCTCATGTCGCCGAGGGCGGTGGTGCCCTGGTCGCCGGTCCTGGTGTAGATGCGCGTCAGATTGACCATGACGCCAGCGTAGTTACGCCCCGGCGGTACGGAACACCCGAGTGCCCGCCGTCACGGACAGCGCGGCGAAGCCCACGGCCACCAGGACCCCGTACAGCATGTGCGCGCCGGTGTACTCGCCGACGTAGGCGTCGCGCACCGCGTCCACCAGATAGCGGAACGGGACGAAGTGCGAGAGCACGTCCAGCCAGGCGGGGGCCAGGCTCATCGGGAGCATCAGGCCGGACAGCAGCATCGACGGCATGGACACGGCGTTGATCAGCGGGCCGAACTGCTGCGGGGTGGCGACCTTCATCGCCACCGCGTAGGACAGCGAGGCGAGCGCGACGGTGAGCAGGGCGACGAAGCCGAAGCCGACGAGGATGCCCGCCAGCGGTGCCCGCAGGCCCATCACCAGCGCGGCCAGCACCAGCAGCACCGCCTGGAAGAGGAAGACGGTGGTGTCCCGCAGCACCCGGCCGAGCAGCAGCGCGAGCCGGCTGACCGGGGTCACCCGCATCCGCTCCACCACCCCCTGCCCCTTCTCGACGATGATCATGAATCCGGCGAACAGGGCGCCGAAAAGACCCAGTTGGAGCAGCAGCCCGGGGACGAGCACCTGCCAGGAGCTGCCGCCGCCGCCCAGCGGCAGCCCGGTGAGCAGCGGTCCGAAGAAGAGCAGGTAGAGCAGCGGGGTGAGGACGCCGAAGAGGAGCGCGAAGCGGGAGCGCAGGGACTGGCGCAGATAGCGGCCGTAGATGAGGGCCGTGTCGTGGAGCAGCATGAGGGATGTCCTGGTCCTGGAGGGGTTCGGGGGCCGTCGTGGGGTGCCGCGGCCGGGGCGCGGTCAGACGGCCGCGGGGGCGGTGCCGGTGGCCGGGGCGGGGCTGCGGCCGGTGACGGCGAGGAAGGTGTCCTGGAGCGAGGCGTCGATCGAACCGCCGTACTCCAGCTTGAGCGCGCTCGGTGTGCCCTCCGCGGCGACCCGGCCGCCGTCGACGACGACCAGCCGGTCGGAGAGGGCGTCCGCCTCGTCGAGGTAGTGGGTGGTCAGGAAGACGGTCGTGCCGTGCTCGTCGCGCAGCCGCCGGACCAGGTCCCACAGGTCGGCGCGGCTGCCCGGGTCCAGGCCGGTGGTCGGCTCGTCGAGGAAGAGGACGCGCGGGCGGTGGGTGAGGGCCATCGCGATGTCGAGCCGGCGGCGCTGGCCCCCGGAGAGCGCGGAGGTCTTGCGGTCGAGCAGCTCGGTGAGGTCCAGGTCGCGGGCCAGCTCCGCGGCCCGCTCGACGGCCCGCGCCTTGGGCAGGCGGTACATCCGGCCCTGGGTGACCAGTTCCTCCCGCACGGTGATCTGGCCGTCGACCCCGCCGGACTGCGCGACGTAGCCGCAGGCGAGCCGGACCCCGGCCGGGTCGGTGGCCAGGTCGTGGCCCGCGACGACGGCGGTGCCGCCGGTCGGCGCGAGCAGGGTGGTGAGCATCCGCAGGGTGGTCGTCTTGCCCGCGCCGTTGGGCCCGAGGAAGCCGAGGATCTCGCCCTGCCGGACGGTGAGGTCGATCCCGCGCACGGCCTCGACCGGGCCGCGCTTGGTCTGGAAGGTGCGGGCCAGTCCGGCCGCGCTGATGACTGCTGGTGGCATGGCCCCAGAAAAACAGGGTCTATGAAATTTTGCAACGTCCCCAAAATTTCATAGACACCAAGAAGGGGTGCGAGGAGGATAGGATCCGGCCATGGCAGAGGGGCTCAGGGAGCGGAAGAAGCGGCAGACCAAGCAGTACATCTCGGATGTCGCCACGGGACTGTTCCTGGAGCGCGGCTTCGACGCCGTCACGGTCGCCGAGATCGCCGAGGCGGCCGACGTCTCCGTCAACACCGTCTACAACTACTTCCCCGCCAAGGAGGACCTCTTCCTCGACCGCGCCGCCGGGGTGACCGACCGGCTGGCCCGCTGGGTGCGCGGCCGGGACGAGGGGGAGTCGGCCGCGCGGGCCGTGCTGCGCGAACTGCGCGCGGAGGTCGAGGCGGTCTCGCCGCGCATCGGCCTCTTCACCGGGTACGCCCCCTTCATGCGGGTGATCGAGGACGCGCCCGCGCTGCGCTCCCGGCTCTGGGCGGTCGGCCAGGAGGTGCAGGCCGCCCTGGAGCAGGCCCTGCGCGAGGAGACCGGCGCCCTCGCGGACGACCCGCTGCCCGGCCTGATGTCCGGTCAGATCGGCTGGGTGCACGCCACCGTCATGGCGGCCGTCGGCCGCGAGATGCTCGCGGGCCGTGCCCCCCGGGAGGTGTCCCGCGAGGTGCTCGACCTCCTCGACGAGATCGAGGACGTGTTGAGCGAGAAGGTGCTCAACTACGCCGTCCGGGGCGCCCAGTGACCCCTGCCGGTGTGATGTCCGTCAATTGAGACGTGACGCGCGTTACTTACCGGTCACACAGCGCCGCGCGGGCGCTAGTGTCCGCCGAGAGGCATAGACGCAAACAGCGTGAAAGCCGTTCTTCAGCCGCGCGCGCAGGCGCCTGCGCAGTCGTTCACCAGGGGAGTCTCAGTGGCACGCAAGCTCGCCGTCATCGGAGCCGGTCTCATGGGGTCCGGCATCGCCCAGGTCTCCGCGCAGGCGGGCTGGGACGTCGTCCTGCGGGACGTCACCGACGAGGCGCTCACGCGTGGCACCGACGGCATCAAGGCGTCGTACGACAAGTTCGTGAGCAAGGGCAAGCTGGCCGCCGAGGACGCCGAGGCCGCCCTCGCCCGCATCACCACCACCACCGACCTGGACGCCGCCGCGGACGCCGACGTCGTCGTCGAGGCCGTCTTCGAGAAGCTCGACGTCAAGCACGAGATCTTCCGCACCCTCGACAAGCTGGTCCGCGAGGACACCGTCCTCGCCTCCAACACCTCCGCCATCCCGATCACCAAGATCGCGGCCGTCACGGAGCGCCCCGAACGGGTCGTCGGCGTGCACTTCTTCTCCCCGGTGCCGATGATGCGGCTCGTCGAACTCGTCCGCGGCCACAAGACCAGCGACGAAGCCCTCGCCACCGCGCGGGAGTTCGCCGAGTCGGTCGGCAAGACCTGCATCGTCGTCAACCGCGACGTGGCCGGCTTCGTGACCACCCGTCTCATCACCGCCCTCGTCGTCGAGGCGGCCAGGCTCTACGAGTCGGGCGTCGCCACCGCCGAGGACATCGACCTCGCCTGCAAGCTGGGCTTCGGCCACGCCATGGGCCCGCTCGCCACCGCGGACCTCACCGGCGTCGACATCCTGCTGCACGCCGCGGGCAACATCTACACCGAGACCCAGGACGAGAAGTTCGCCGCGCCGGAACTGATGCGCCGGATGGTTGACGCCGGTGACATCGGGCGCAAGAGCGGGCAGGGCTTCTACAAGCACTGAGACCGTTCCGGGGGCGGCCGTATCACCCTTCGGGGTGAATTCGGTATCGGTTCGCCCACAGACAGCAACCGCATCGCCACACACGCAGTCAGACGTTGCACAGTCACCGTCACACGGAGCACGCCACCGCATTCACGGGGAGCGCATATGTACATCAGGGGCGACCACACCGAGGTGGTCGTCGGGGGCCGGCTCGACGTCCGCAGCGCGGCGGACGCCCGTACGGCCCTGCACTCGGCCGTGGACGACGGTGTCGGCGACCTGGTCCTCGACCTGTCCGGGCTCGACTCCTGGGACGCCACCGGACTCGGTGTGATCATGGGCGCGCACCGGCGCGCGGGCCGCTGCGGCCGGCGCCTGGTCCTGCGCGGCGTACCGGCCCAGATGCAGCGCCTGCTGGTCGCCACCCGGCTGCACCGCATCCTCGCCATCGAGGGCGGCATCGGCGTGGAGTCCCTGCCCCGCGTGTGACCTCCAGCGGACAGCGGACAGCGGACAGCGACTGCGGACTGCGGACCGGCCGCGGACGAGACCCGGCCGGACGGCACGGAACGTGACGTCGGCCCCAATCCTCACGAGACCGTGACCTCTCGGGCTCCGCGGTACCCCGCCCTGTCGGCGATACTGTGCGAAGGTTTAGGGTTCGGTCGCCCGCTGCCTCGCCACCCTCGAGCGGGCCCGGACCAGAGCGACAGCGCGCAGTGCGGCACACGGCCGGGAGGGCTGGACCAGCAGCACACGACGCCTCTGGGGAGCTTGCACGCAATGGAACCCATGGACCCGAACACCCGGGAGCCCGAGGACATGGGCCAGGACGGCGACGGCCACACGCCCGGCCGGCGCCCGCCCGGCACGTCCCGCGCCGCCGACTTCCCGCCGCCCGCCGCCGCACCGGCCCGTACCGTGCGCCTGGTCAGCGGCGACTTCCTGCTCACCGTCAACCCCGTCGACGGCAGCGAGATCGAGGTCTGCCCGCCCGCCGACGTCCCCGGCCGCCCGCGCCCGCGCACGGCCGCCGAACGCACCGAGGCCGACCGCGCGGCGAAGCCGCCCGTCCCGTCCGGCCCCGCGCCCTCGCCCGAACCCCTCCTGGAACGCCAGGAGGAACGCGAGCGGCTGGTCCGGCTGCTGGCCCGCGGCCGCTCCGTACGCCTGACCGGCCCCGGCGGCTCCGGCCGCACCAGCCTCCTCGACCTCGTCGCCCAGGACTGCGCCGGACTCGCCCCGGACGGCGTCGTCCGGCTCAACGGCCACCGCCGCACCGCGGGCGACCTGCTGCACGAGCTCTTCCACGCCGTACGGCACGCCCCGCTGCACCGGCCGGACCGCGACGAACTCCTGGAGCACCTGCGCGAGATCGGCGCCGTCGTCGTCCTGGACGACATCGAGTTCGGCGGCACCGCGCTCGACGAACTCCTCGACGCGACACCCGAGTGCGCCTTCCTGATCGCCGCCACCCCGGACGTGCCCGCGCCCTCGGCCGACTCCGCCGTCGAAGAGGTCTTCCTCGGCGGCCTCGACCGGGCCGGCGGTGTCGAACTCATCGAGCGCGGCGCCGGGCGGATCCTCACCGAGGAGGAGGCCAACTGGGCCGGTGACCTCTGGTTCGAGTCCGAGGGCCTGCCGCTGCGCTTCGTCCAGGCCGGTGCCCTGCTGCGCCAGCGCGACCGGCTGCGGGCCGGCACCAGCGCCGTGGAGGAGTTCGGCGTCTTCGCCGACACCCCGCCCGACGACGCCCCCTTCGCGGGCGGCGACAACGACGGCGACGACGTGCCCCTGCCCTCGCTCGGCGAGGCCGCCGCGCCCGCCCCGCTGCTCGCCTCCCGGCTCAGCGCCTCGGCCCGCGCCACCCTGCGCTTCGCCGTCGCGCTCGGCGGCGAGGTGCCCCACCAGGCCCATCTGCCCGCCCTGATCGGCGACACCCACGCCGACGCCGCTCTCGGCGAACTGGCGGGCTGCGGCCTGGTCTCCCCGGTCGGCTCCCGCCACCGGCTCGCCGCGGGCGTCCTCACCCAGCTGGAGGCCGCCGGATACGGCGACGACGCGGCCGAGCAGGCCGACAGCGCCGCCCGGCACTACGCCTGGTGGGCCGCGCACCCCTCGGTGACGCCCGAGCGGGTCACCGCCGAGGCGGACGCCGTGCTCGCCGCCCTCGCCGTGCTCGTACCGCTCACCGCGCCGCCCGCCGAGGGCGAGGAGAGCACCGCCGTCCACCTCGCCCGCGCCGCGGCGCCCGCGTTCGCCGCCGGACTCGGCTGGAGCGCCTGGGAACGCGCGCTGCGCTTCGGCACCGAGGCGTCCCGGCTCGCCGGACAGGTCGCCGAGCAGGCGTACTTCCACCACGAGCTGGGCATCCTCGCGCTCTGCGGCGGCCTGCTGGACCGGGCCCGCGCCGAGCTGGAGGCCTCCATCGGCCTGCGCGGCGCGCTCTCCGACCGGCGCGGCACCGTCGCCGGACGCCGTGCGCTCGCCCTGGTCGCGGACCGCTCGGGCACCGCGCCGGGACTCGGCGCGATGGCCGCCCTCGGCCCGGGGGAGGAGACGCCGTACCTCCCGGAGGAGCCGGTGTCGCCGCCCGGCGGTGTGCCCGCGCCCTTCCCGGCGCTGCGGCCGCCCGCCGAGGAGACGTCCGGCACGCTGGTCACCTACCAGCCCTCGGACAGCGGTGCGCCGACCGTCTCGCACGGGCCGTCCGGGCCGTCCTCCCACGCCCCGGCCAGGCACCGGGCCGGGCTGAAGGGCTTCGCCCGGCGCAACCTGGTGGCGGCGGGCGCGGGCGCGCTCCTCGCGGCCGTCCTCGGCACGGTGGTGACACTGGGCGCCACCTCCCACAAGGACACCGACGACCCCTCCGGGAAGGTCGGCGGCAACCCGCCCGCGAGCCAGGACGCCGGCGACGGCGACCCGGCCGCCGACAGCCCGCAGGACGGCGGCGGCAGCGGCGGTGACGGGGGCGCCCCGGACGCCGGGGGCGGCTCGGCGACCGCCGCGCCCAGCGGGCGGCCGACGGACCCGGGACCCGACGGCACCCCCGGCACCTCGGACGACCCGGTGCCTCCGGGCACCTCGGGCAAGCCCTCTCCGGACCCCAGCTCCACCAAGGGGACGGGGACCGGTGGCAGCACGGGTGGCAGCGGTACGCCGAAGCCGTCCGGCACAGTCAGTCAGCCGCCCTCGGAGAGCACGTCGCCGTCGGAGAGTCCGACCCCGTCCCACTCGACGCCCCCGCCGTCGCAGTCCACCTCTCCGGCGCCGACCGACACGGACACCACCAGCCCGTCCAGCTCCGTCACCAGCACCCTGTCGGCACCGGCCACGGCGAGCGGTTCCGCGACCGCGCCCGAGAGCGGGGACGGCGGCGAGGGTGGCGACGGCGGCACGACCGGCCCGGACGCCGGGTCGGTCTGAGCCGTCTGGGTCGTCTGAGCTGTCTGAGCCGGGGCGACGGCCCGGGGCCCGTGCCCCGGGCCCGCAAGGGTCAGAACAGCCGCAGCTTGTCGTCCTCGATGCCGCGCAGGGCGTCGTAGTCCAGGACCTGGCAGCCGATGCCGCGGTCGGTGGCGAGGACGCGGGCCTGGGGCTTGATCTCCTGGGCGGCGAAGATGCCGCGCACCGGGGCGAGGTGCGGGTCGCGGTTCAACAGCTCCAGATAGCGCGTGAGTTGCTCGACCCCGTCGATCTCGCCGCGCCGCTTGATCTCGATGGCGACGGTCTGCCCCTCGCCGTCCCGGCACAGGATGTCCACCGGGCCGATCGCCGTCATGTATTCACGCCGGATCAGTGTGTAGCCCTCGCCGAGGGTGTCGATGCGGTCCGCGAGGAGCTCCTGGAGGTGCGCTTCCACGCCGTCCTTGATCAGCCCGGGATCGACGCCGAGTTCGTGCGAGGAGTCGTGGAGGATCTCCTCCATCGTGATGATGAGCTTCTCGCCCGCCTTGTTGACGACGGTCCAGACCCCTTCCTCCTCGCCCGCGCCCTCCTTCAGGGCGCACGGCGGCGACATCCAGTTCAGGGGCTTGTAGGCGCGGTCGTCCGCGTGGATCGAGACGCTGCCGTCGGCCTTGACCAGGATCAGACGGGGTGCCGAGGGAAGGTGGGCGGTGAGCCGGCCCGCGTAGTCGACGGAGCACCGGGCGATGACGAGACGCATGGTCGGCAACGCTACTCGACACACGGCGCCGTACGCGATTCGCCCGTCCTGCTCCGCTCGCGCCCGGTGGACGCCTCGCGCGGAACCGCCCCATTTTTCCCTGGATCACCCGTGTTCACTTGTGGCCGATTGTGTTCCCAACTCGACCGGCGGGTACGCGCATTCGCCTGGTAAGCCCTCGTTTCGTTGCCTACCGTAGGAACGGGAGGTCGCGATGTGTGTACTCACCGTGTTCGGTATCACGAACTCCCTCATCTGTCCGGCAACCCCCGCTGGTCGGGGGTGCGAGAGGAGAACCCATGTCGCTCGACGTCTCACCGGCCCTACTCGAACAGGCCGAGCGAGGCGAGGTCGACGAAGCTGCCTTCGTCGACTGCGTCCGGACCTCCCTGCCCTATGCGTGGGAGATGATCAGCTCCCTGGTGGCCCAGCTGAAGGTCGACGGCGGAGACTTCGCCGACAACCAGACGCCTCCGCCGGACGAGCAGGCGCGCGGCCAGCTGCTGCGTGCACTCGCGAGCGACGCGATACGCGGCGCGCTGCAACGGCACTTCGGTGTGCGGCTGGCCTTCCAGAACTGCCACCGTGTGGCGGTGTTCCCGCTGGACGGCTCGGTCGATGAGCGGCTGGCCCGGTTCACTTCGGTGCGCAGCCAGGTGCTCAACCAGTCGCCGGAGTTCAGGGACTGCTGAGGGGGCAGTGGTCGTCGGCTTGCCGCCCCGCCCGCGGGAGAATCATGGAGGCCGGGGCGGCAGGCCCTCCGGCGGCGGACCGCCGCCGGTCGGGCACGGTCCGGTTCAGCGCAGCCGGGGGAGCACCTCGGCGCCCAGCCGCCGTACGGTCTCCTCGGTCGCGGCCAGCTCGCCGGAGCCCTCGACGAGCAGGGCGAAGCGGGAGATGCCGGTGCGCTCGGCGGTCGCCGCGAGGCGGTCGGCGCACCGCTGCGGGCTGCCCACCGGGTGCAGGGCGCAGAGCATCTCCGTGTAGGCCAGCGGATCACGCATCCGGCGGCTGCGGCCGTCCACGGTCACATGCGCGTCCAGTCCCTGTTTCAGCCATCCCGGCATGGCCTTCAGCAGGGTCTCCGCGGCCTCGGCGTCGCGGTCCGCGATGTGGCAGACGCCCGCCGAGACATGGCCCGCGTCCGCGATCCGCTCCTCCGGACGCCCGGCGGCCCGCGCGCAGCGCTGCCACAGCGCGACCATCTCCGCCTTCTCCTCGTCGCCCGCGTGCATCCCGAGCAGCATCGGCAGCCCGCGCTCGGCCGCCAGCCGCACGCTCGCCGGGGAGGTGCAGGCGATGACGACCTCGGGTCCCGGGGCCTCGGTCAGCGCCTCGTCCGGCCGGGGCACCACGGCCACCTCCCGGAAGGCGAACCGCTCCCCGTCGGCCGCCACCGACGGCTCGCGCAGCCAGCGCAGCAGCAGGTCGAGCGACTCCGGGAACCCCGACTCGTACGCCGCGAGGCCCGCTCCGAAGACCTCCAGGTCCACCCAGGGCCCGCCGCGGCCCACGCCCAGCGAGAACCGCCCGCCGCTCGTCAGGTGCAGCAGCGCGGCCTGCTCGCCGAGCGCGACCGGATGGACGGTGGGCAGCACGCTCACCGCGGTCCCGACGCGCAGCCGGCGGGTGCGGCCGAGCAGCAGCGCGGCCAGGGTGATGGCCGACGGGCACGTCCCGTACGGTACGAAGTGGTGCTCGGCCAGCCAGACCGCGTCAAGACCGGCCTCCTCGGCGACCTCGGCGGTGCGGACCGCGCGGTGCAGCGCCTCCCCCTGGCCCTGCCCGGGGAACTGGGCCGCCAACACGAAACTTCCTACGCGCATCGCTCTTCCTGCTTCCTCGGCTCCGACGCGGAGCTCCCCCACGCGGCATAACCGTCCGACACGTGCCCAGGACACGGCCTGGCAGAGGGATTTCCGGATTGTCTGTATTGTCTGCGGAATTGACCGTTCCGGAGAGCGACTTGGGCGGTTCGGCGGGCAATCCGGTTCTTTGCGTGTCCGCTCGGCGGCGCCGCGTACGCTGGAGGCATCCCGTTCCCTTCGCAGAACCCGGTGAGGTGTCCCGTGTCCCCGCGTCGCAACCGTCCCAAAGGTCCTGGCTCCTCAGGCCGGAGCGCCGAGGACGACGCGACGAGCCGCTACGGGGGCTGGCAGTCCACCGAGAGCTGGCAGGGCGAGGAGTGGTGCGTGCGCCATGTCGCGGGCGCCGGCACGGCCGGCAAGACCTACCGCTGCCCGGGGTGCGACCAGCTGATCGGCCCCGGCGTCCCGCACGTGGTCGCCTGGCCCGAGTACGCGGGCGTGGACGACCGCCGCCACTGGCACAAGGCCTGCTGGAACGCGAAGGACCGCCGCACCACGCGGGTGCGGCGGTCCCGGGACGCGCCGAGGTTCTGAGGTCCGCAGGGATCCCGTACGGCTTCCTACACGTCCCGCTCCCGCAGCAGCGCCCAGGCGCCGGCGCCGACCGCGGCCGTCACCCCGAGGATGATCCACAGCGGATCCCAGCCCGCCGGGCCGGAATCGCTCAACGAGCTGGAGTAGAAGACACCGAGCTGGTTCGGGATGGAGTACTCGAACAGCGCGTTGCGCACCGACTCCAGCGAGCGCGTGAACATGAACAGCGCGATGACCAGCGGCGCCAGCACCACCCCGATCATGATGGTGATGCCGCCCGCCGAGTGCCGCAGCACTGAGCCGATGAGCAGCGAGACCAGCCCCAGCAGCGCCAGGTAGAAGCTGACGCCGACCGTGGCCTTGAACCACTCGCCGCCGGTCGGCCGCCGCGCGCCGCTGCCGTCCAGCATCGCCGTCTGGGCGACCGCGACCAGCGCGGTGCACACCAGCGTGATGACGAAGGAGAGCAGGAAGAACACCAGGGCCTTCGCCACCAGCACCCGGCCCCGGCTGGGGCAGGCGGTCATGGTGGTGCGGATCATGCCGGTGCCGTACTCGGAGGCGGTGGTCAGCACGCCGAGCGTGATGATGCAGATGCTGCCCAGGAGCACCCCGATGAAGCCCAGCGTCAGTACGTTGTCGTCGCCGGACATGTCGGCGGAGGAGTGCGCGACGACCCCGCCGACCAGCAGCCCGACGCCGACCACCAGCACGACGAACACACCCAGCGTCCACATCGTGGAGCGCACCGACTTGATCTTCGTCCACTCCGAGGCGAGCGCGTGCCCCAGATGCGTCCGCACGACCGGGATCGGCGAGGTGTAACCGGGCAGGACGGACGGTGCGGACGGTGCCCCCGCCTGCCAGGCGGGCTGCGGAGTCGGCGGCATCGGAGTCTGCGGCGTGCTCATCGGGCGTCCTCGGACTGGGTGACGTCTGCTGCGGGTGCGGGTGCGGGTGCGGGTGCGGGTGCGGGTGCGGGTGCGGCGGCCGGTGCCGTGGCGGGCGGGGCCGGGGCAGGTGCCTGGACGGCTCCCGCGTACGGGTTCGGCGCCGCCGCGCCCGCGTACGGCTGCTGGGGCGGCGGGCCGCCGTAGGGGCCCGCGGCGGGCACGGGCGCGCCGGGCTGCGCCTGGGGCGGCGGCGGCGCGTACCAGCCGGGCTGGCCCTGGCCCGGCACCGGCACCGGCGGCTGTGCGCCGGGCGGCAGGGGCTGCATCAGACCGGACTTGGCGTCGGTCGTCGAGCGGTAGTCGACCACCGACTGCGTCATCCGCATGTACGCCTCCTCCAGGGAGGCCTGGTGCGGGGACAGCTCCCACAGCCGGACGCCGGCCTCGTGCGCGAGGTCGCTGATGCGGGGCAGCGCCAGCCCCGTCACCCGCAGCGCGCCGTCCTGCTCGGGCAGCACCTGCCCGCCCGCACCGGTCAGCGCGGACGACAGCTTCTCCCGCTGCCCCGGCTCGGTGTCGGGGACACGGACCCGGGCGAAGTCGGCGGAGTTCGCGGAGATGAAGTCCGTCACACTCATGTCGGCGAGGAGCTGCCCGCGCCCGATGACGATCAGATGGTCCGCGGTCAGCGCCATCTCGCTCATCAGATGCGAGGAGACGAACACGGTCCGGCCCTCGGCGGCCAGCGACTTCATCAGATTGCGCACCCAGAGGATGCCCTCCGGGTCGAGGCCGTTGACCGGCTCGTCGAAGAGCAGCACCTGCGGATCGCCCAGCAGTGCCGCCGCGATGCCGAGCCGCTGCCCCATGCCGAGGGAGAAGCCCTTGGAGCGCCTGCGGGCCACCTCCTGGAGACCGACCACGCCCAGTACCTCGTCCACCCGGCGGGCCGGGATGCCCGACAGCTGCGCCAGCGACAGCAGGTGGTTGCGGGCGGTCCGGCCGCCGTGCACCGCCTTGGCGTCCAGCAGGGCGCCCACCTGGCGCGGGGCGTTGGGCAGCCGCCGGTAGGGGTAGCCGCCGATCGTCACCGAGCCCGCGGTCGGGTTGTCCAGGCCGAGGATCATCCGCATGGTCGTCGACTTGCCCGAGCCGTTCGGCCCGAGGAAGCCGGTGACGGCACCGGGCCGTACCTGGAAGGAGAGGTTGGATACGGCGGTCTTGGCGCCGTAGCGCTTGGTCAGGCCGACTGCCTCGATCATGCTCCGGTCCCATCGGAAGGTGGCCGTCCCAGGTTCAGGACAGCGGGGCACACGCCCCCGTAAGGCTTAGGAGCTTATCCGGGCGCTGACGGTTCCGGCCAAAAGAAGGTAAAGCCAGGGCGGCCCGGTACGTCAGGATCTGCGGCGTTCCGTCCTCAGGCGTCCCGCCTGCGCAGCAGCGCGTAGCCGGCCGCGAGCGCCGCGATCACCCACAGCGCCATGATGCCGAGACCGCCCCAGGGACCGTAGGGGGTGTCGTCGCCGACCCGGGGGAGGACCCGCAGGATGCGGCTGCCCGCCTGGTCCGGCAGGTACTGGCCGACCTTCTTCGTCGCCGAGACATTGCCCAGGATGTTGGAGATCAGGAAGAAGAACGGCATCAGGATGCCCAGCGACAGCAGCGGGGAGCGCAGCATCACCGCGGCCGCCATCGAGAACACCGCGATCAGCGTCATGTAGAGCCCGCCGCCGATGACCGCGCCCAGCACACCGGGCGCGGTGATCGAGGTCTTCAGCGGGCCGAGCATCGCCTGCCCGAGGAAGAACGCGGCGAAGCTGGTGGCCATGCCGACCAGCAGCGCCAGGGCCGCGGCCACGGCGACCTTGCTCGCCAGGAACGCCCCGCGCCGCGGCACCGCGGCCAGCGAGGTGCGGATCATGCCGGTGCTGTACTCGTTGGACACCACCAGCACCCCGAACACGATCATCGCGAGCTGCCCGATGGTCATGCCCGCGAAGCTGACGAAGGTCGGGTCGAAGGAGAGCCGCTCCCGCGCGGGCATGTTCCCGAACTCGTTGCGCGAGAGCGCCGAGATCAGCATGCCGAGGGCGAGGGTGACGACCACGGCGAGGGACAGCGTCCACACCGTCGACGCCACCGACCGGATCTTCGTCCACTCCGAGCGGATCACCTGGGTCGCCGCCATGTCTCAGCCCTCCACCGTCGTCGGCGCCGCGTCCCGTACGGTCCCCTCGGGCGGCGGTCCGGTCCGTGTGCTCCAGTCCGCGCCCCACGGCCGCTCGGCCGGCTCCGCGTGCGCGTGGTACTCCACCGACGAGGCGGTCAGCCGCATGAACGCCTCCTCCAGCGAGGACTGCCGGCTGCTCAGCTCGTGCAGCACCACCTGGTGGCGGGCGGCCAGCTCACCGATCTCCTCGGACCGGCCGCCGTCCACCTCCAGCGCCCCGTCACCGCCCTGCACGACCTGGATCCCGGCCCGGTGCAGCGCGTCCAGCAGCCGCTCCCGGTCGGGGGTGCGGACCCGGACGTGCGAGCGCGAGTTGCGCGCGATGAAGTCCGCCATGGAGGTGTCCGCCAGCAGCCGCCCCTGCCCGATGACCACGAGGTGGTCGGCGGTCAGCGCCATCTCGCTCATCAGGTGCGAGGAGACGAAGACCGTACGGCCCTCGGCGGCCAGCGACTGCATCAGGGAGCGGATCCAGTGGATGCCCTCCGGGTCGAGCCCGTTGACCGGCTCGTCGAACATCAGGATCCGCGGATCGCCCAGCAGCGCGCCCGCGATGCCCAGGCGCTGGCTCATGCCGAGCGAGAAGCCCTTGGCCTTCTTCCGGGCCACCGCCGCCAGCCCCACCGTCTCCAGCACCTCGTGCACCCGGCGCTCGGGGATGCCGTTGCTCTGCGCCAGGCACAGCAGATGGTGGTAGGCGCTGCGCCCGCCGTGCACGGCCTTGGCGTCCAGCAGGGCGCCGATGTACGTCAGCGGGTCCGTCAGCTCGTGGTAGTGCCGGCCGTCGATGCGCACGTCCCCGCCGGTGGGGTGATCGAGCCCCAGGATCATCCGCATGGTCGTCGACTTCCCGGCCCCGTTGGGCCCCAGGAATCCGGTGACGGTGCCCGGCCGCACCGTGAACGTGAGGTCGTCGACCGCCACCTTCTCGCCGTAGCGCTTGGTCAGCCCCGCCAGTTCGATCATGCGGCCACGCTAAGGGCGCGCCGAGCCCCCCGCCACCGGAAGGCGACGGGGGGCTCGACGGCGACCGGCCCCGCGACGGAGGGCGGCCGGGCCGCCGCCCCGGTTCACCGGGTCTGCCTCTGTGCCTACCGGGTCTGCTGGGCGGGGACCCCGCGGGAGACCGGCTCGTCCTCGGCGGGGGTGCCCGCCGCGGCCACCGCGGCACCGGTCAGCGTCGCCAGCATCTCGCGGACGTTCGTCAGCTGGGCGTTGATCGAGTCGCGGCGGTTGGTCAGCGCCGCCAGCTCCCGCTCGGACTCCGAACGGATGCGGTCCGCCTTGGCGTTGGCGTCGGCCACGATGTCCTCGGCCTGGCGCTGCGCCGTCTCCACGGTCTGCCGGGCCCGGCGCTCGGCGTCGGTGCGCAGCTTCTCCGCCTCCAGCCGCAGCTGCTCCGCGCGGTGCTCGATCTCCGCGAGGCGCTTCTCCGCCTTCTGCTGACGGGACGCCAGGTCGCGCTCGGACTGCTCGCGGCGCTTGGCGAGGTTCGTCTCGAAGTCCGCGGCGGCCTGCGCGGCCTTGGCGCGGGTCTCCTCGAAGAGGGCGTCCGCCTCCTCCCGCTTGGACTGCGCGTCCTTCTGCGCCTCGCCGCGCAGCTGCGAGGCGTCGCTCTTGGCCTTCTCGACGATCCGGACGCCCTCGTCCTCGGCCTTGGCCTTGCGCTCGGCGGCGAAGGACTCGGCGTCGTTGCGGACCTGCTGGGCCGCCGACTCGGCCAGCTCGCGGTGCTGCTCGGCCGCGCGCCGTGCCTCCTCGCGCAGATCCTTGGCCTCCTCCTCGGCGAGGCGGAGGATCTTCTCGACGCGCGCGCCCAGACCGGCGTACGACGGCTCGGCGTCGGTGATCTGGGCCTGGGCGTTCTGCGTCTCTAGGTGGAGCTCCTCGATGCGCTTCTCCAGCGTGGTGACACGGGAGAGAGCCCTGTCGTGGTCGGAGACCAGCTTGGCGATGTAATCGTCCACCTGAGCGCGGTCGTACCCACGCCGCACATGCTCGAAGCCGTAGGGGGAAGTGTCGCTCATGGGGTTCCTGTCGAATGAGACCGGTGAGGTGATAGGTCGAATCCTAGGGGCCGAAGCGGTGTGTCATCGAGCGGATACGTGTTTGATCTGGAGAATGACACCTCTTTTGAGTGGCTGACCGCCGCAGCGCTTGCCAATTACCACGGCGCAGCCTTCGGAAGCTCCCCCGTGAGGCCCCGAATTCACCCTAAAGGCTAACCTTCTGACTACCCCTCTGACGACTTCTCCCCGGAACGGGGTGCTCCGACCGTCGCGCCCGCCCGGACCCCGGCGTCCTTCCCGGACCCCGGCGCCTCGAAGGACTCCAGCGCCTCCAGCACGTCCTGCACCCGGGAGATCTCGGCGTTGATGTCCTCGCGCCTGCGCACCAGGGTCTCCAGCTCGCGCTTGCCCTCCTCGACGGTGCGCTGCGCCTCCTGGACCGCCTCGGCCTTCAGCTCCTCGGCCTCCTTGGCCAGCTTGGCCTTCTTCTGCTCGGCCTCCTTGAGCAGCCCCTCGGCCTTCTTGACCGCGGCGATACGCACCTTGCCCGCCTCGGAGTTGGCGTCCGAGACGATCTCCTTGGCCTTGGCCTGGGCCTTCGCCAACTGCTCCTCGGCCGCCTTGATCAGCGCGTCGCAGCGGTCCCCGGTCGACTTCATCGTGTCGGCCGCCTCCCGGCGGGCCCGCTCGTGCAGCCCCTCGATCTCCGAGGTGAGGCGCGCCCGCAGCTCCTCGGCGCGCTCCCGGATCTGGGTGGCGTCCCGGCGGGCCCCGACCAGCAGCTCGTCCGCGTCCGTACGGGCCTTCTCCACCGCGGAGTTGCCCTGGACCGTCGCCTCGGACAGGATCCGCTCGGCCTCCTGGCGGGCCGCGCCCACCATCGTGTCGGCCTGCGCCTCCGCGTCCGCCTTGGACGTGACCGCGCTCGCCTGTGCCTCGGTGAGCAGCTTGTCGGCCTCCGCCGTGGTCTCGTTGATGAGCTTGTCGACCTGCTCGGCCGCCTCCGAACGCCGCTTGTTGGCGTCCTTGCGGGCCTCGTCCAGGGTCCGCTCGGCCTCCTCGCGGGCGGCCGTCACCAGCCGCTCGGCCTCCGCCGCCGCCTCCGCCCGCACCCGCTCGGAATCGGTACGGATCCGCTCGGCCCGCGACTGCGCGGAGCCCACCGTCTCGGCGGCCTCGGCCCGCAGCCGCTCCGCGTCCCCGGTGGCGTCCGAGATCAGCTTCTCCGCCTTGGCGACGGACTCGGTCCGCACCCGGTCGGCCTCGGCCAGCGCCTCGGTGCGCACCCGCTCGGCCTCGGCCGCCGTCTCCGTGCGCAGCCGGTCGGCCTCGGTGATCGTCTCCGTGCGCAGCCGGTCCGCCTCGGCGACCGTCTCCGTCTGGAGCCGCTCGGCCTCCGCGCGCGCCTCGGAGATCAGCGTGTCCGCCTGCGTCGCCGCGTCCGAACGGATCCGGTTCGCGTCGTCCCGGGCGTCCGCACGCGTGCGCGTGGCGTCCTGCTCGGCCTGCGCGATCGTGTCCGACGCCTCGGTACGCACCCGCTGCGCGTGCTCGGCGACGTCCGCGCGGACCCGCTCGGCCTCCGCGATGGCCTCGGACACCGTGCGCTCGGCGAGCGCCTTGGCGGCCTCGGTCTCCTCGCCCGCCTCGCGCCGCAGCCGGGCCGCGTCCTCGCTGGCCCGCTCCCGCTCGGCGTAGGCGTCGGCGCGGACCCGGTCCGACTCCTCCTCGGCCTCCCGGCGGGTACGGTCCGCCGCGTGCTCGGCGGCCGAACGCAGCCCGGTGATCTCCTCCTGCGCCTGCTCGTGCAGCCCGGCCACGGAGTCCCGTACCTGCTGCGCGTGCGTCTCGGCGGCCGACACCATCTCGGTGGCCCGCCGGTCGGCCTCCTCCACCAGACGGGTGGCCTCGGCCTGCGCCTCCTCCACCCGGCGGCGCGCCGACGCCAGCAGCTCCTCGCTCTGCTCGCGCGCCCGCTCCCGCTCCTGGTCGGCCTCCTGACGGGCCGAACCGAGCAGTTCCTCGGCCTCGCGGCGGCGCCGGGCGGACTCCTCCTGCGCGGCGGCCAGCGCCTCGGACGCCTCCGCGCCCAGCCGCTCGGCGGCGGCCTGCGCCTCGGCGCGGACCCGGTCCGCGGTGTCCTGGGCCTCCGCCTTCAGCCGCTCCGCCTCCGCCGCGGCCTCCGAACGCAGCCGCACGGCCACGTTCTCGCCCTCGGCGCGGGACGCGGACGCGTCCGCGGCGGCCTCGTCGCGCAGCCGCTCGGCCTCCGTCTCGGCCTGCTCGCGCAGCGCCCGGATCCGCTCGGCGGCCTCGGTCCGCAGCCGCTCGGCCTCCTCGGCGGCCTCCCGGCGCAGCCGCTCGCCCTCCGCGCGGGCGTCGGTGAGCGCCTGCTCGGCGGCGGTGTGGCGCTCCTCGGCCTCGGTGTGCAGCCGGGTCAGCTCCTCGGTGGCCTCGGCCTGCCGGGCCGCGAGCGCCCGCTCGGTCTCCTCGCGCAGCCCGGTCGCGGCCCGCTCGGCGTCCGCCTTCACCGACTCCGCGTGCTCGTCGGCCTCGGTGCGCAGCCGCTCGGCCTCCGCGCGGGCGCGCTCCAGCGTCTCCTCGGCCTGCCGGCGCAGCACCGTGGCGCGCTCGATGGCCTCGGTGCGGACCTTCTCGCTGTCCGCGCTCGCACCGGCGCGCAGCTCGTCGGCGTCCGCCTTGGCCTTGGCGAGCAGCTCCTCGGCGGACTTCGCGGCCTCCTCGATCTGCGCCACGGCCTCGCGCCGGGCCTCCGCGCGGATCTTCTCGCCCTCGGCGACCGCGTCGGAACGCAGCTGCTCGGCCTCGCCGCGCAGCCGCCGCGCCTCCTCCTGGAGCTCGACGGTCTTGGCGCGGTACTCCTTGGTGTCGTCCTTCGCCGCGCCCTTGAGTTCCTCGGCGATGTCGTGCGCCTCGGCGCGCAGCCGGTCCGCCTCGGCCTCCGCCTCGGTGCGGATCCGCTCGGCCTCCTCGGCGGCCGCCCTGGTGGTCCGCTTGGCGTTCTCGGACGCCTTGTCCAGCACCTCCTCGGCGGTCTTCGCCGCCTTGGACAACTGGGTGGCGGTCTCCTCGGCGGTGGCCGTACGGGCCTTCTCCGCGGCCTCGGCGAGGATCTTCTCCGCCTCGGCGCGGGCGTCGGCGACGAGCTGCTCGGCGTCGGACCGGGTGGACTCGGCCTCCTTGGTGGCCTCCTCGACCAGCCGGGCGACCTGCTCCTTGGCGGTGCGCGTGCGCTGCTCGTTGGCCGACTCGGCCCCGGCCAGCGTCTTGGCCGCGCTCTCCTCGGCCTCGGTGACCAGCTTCTCGGCCTCGGTCTGCGCCTTGCGCAGCGCCTCCTCGGCCTCCGTCATCCGCTGCTCGGCGGCCCGGCTCAGCTCGGTGGCCTGGCGGCGGGCGGCCTCCGACTCGCTCGCCGTGCTGCTGCGCAGCCGCTCGGCGTGGTCGGTGGCCTCCTGCGCCTGGCTGGAGGCGGCGCCCAGCAGCCGCTCGGCGTCGGCGCGGGCCCGGCGCAGCAGCTGCTCGGCCTCCGCGCGCGCCGACTCGGCCTCGTTGCGCAGCCGCTGCCGGGCCTCGGCGGTCAGCCGCTCGGCCTCGGCGCGGGCGGCGGACATCGCCTGCTCGGCCTCGGCGCGGGACTCGTCCAGCAGCCGACGGGCCTGCTGCTCGGTACGGGCGCGCAGCTGCTCGGCCCAGGCCACGTTCTCGTTGACGTGGGACTCGACGGTCTGGCGGCGCTCGGCCAGCTCCTGGTCGAGCTGCTGGCGCCGGTTCACCGCCTCCTGGTGCAGCTCCGCCTGGAGCCGGGCGGCCTCCTCGGCGTGCTCCTGGAGGATGCGCTGGGTCTGCGCCCGCGCCTGGCTCAGCTCGCGCTCGGCGTCGGCGCGGATCTGCTCGGCCTGCACCTGCGCCTGCCGCAGCAACTGCTCGGCCTGGTAACCGATGTCGGCGCTGTCGTAGGCGGGCCGGGTCATGATGGTGCGGCGCGCCTCGTGCAGCTTGGCGCGCAGCACCTCGACCTGGTAGCCGAGGTCCTCGGCGTGCTGGATCGCCTTCTCCCGCTCGGTCTTCAGCCGATCCATCTCGGCCTCGAACCGAGAGAGGTGGTCGACGTCAGCCGCCGGCTCTCGCTCCTGGCGTTCGTAGCCCCGCACTGCGCGGTCCCATCCGTCCCCTGGTCGCAAGCCTGTCCAAACGAGCTCCGTCCATCCGCCGGACGGGGCCCCCGGGGAATGGTGTCAGATCAACGGCGGAGCATGGGCTGCTGCCCCGTCGTCCGTCCCCCGAAACGTGGACCCCGGAAAGCGATCGGCCCGCTGAGCGGACGATCGCCCCCAACCCTACCGGCCCTTATGTATGTCGGTCAGTGCTCGGCCGTCCCAACGGGCGCCGAAGTGACGAGTTCTGTGAGGACGCCATGGCAGTCCTTGGGGTGCAGGAAGGTGATCCGTGACCCCATGGAGCCGCGTCGCGGCTCCTCGTAGAGGACCCGCACGCCCTTGTCGCGGATGCCGGCGGCGTCCGCGTCGACGTCCGCGGTGCCGAAGGCGATGTGGTGCACGCCCTCGCCGTTCTTCGCGAGCCACTTCCCGACGGCGGAGTCCTCGCGGGTCGGTTCCAGGAGCTGGAGGTAGGAGGCGCCGCCGTCGGACGTCTCGTTGATCTTGAGCATGGCCTCGCGCACGCCCTGCTCGTCGTTGACCTCGGTGTGGAACACCTCGAAGCCGTACGTCGCCCGGTAGAACTCGACGGTCGCGTCGAGGTCGTGGCAGGCGATCCCGATGTGGTCGATTCGCGTCAGCATGGACTCAGTGCAGCGCCGATCGGATGGTTACGCAACGTGCGCGCGATCACACCGACGGCCCGATGACGGGGCGGACCGCCGCTCAGTACATTCGAAGTAAACCCTCGTTCACTCCTCGGCTGTGCAGGCCGGTAAGGGGAATCGCAGCTCATGGCTTCTGGAAACTCCGGTACGACCGGTTCGGTGATCGTCGCGGGCGCCCGTACGCCCATGGGCCGGCTGCTCGGCTCGCTCAAGTCGTTCTCCGGCGCGGATCTGGGCGCGTTCGCGATCAAGGCGGCCCTGGACCGCGCCGGCATCGGGGGCGACCAGGTCCAGTACGTGATCATGGGCCAGGTGCTCCAGGCCGGTGCGGGCCAGATCCCCGCCCGGCAGGCCGCGGTGAAGGCGGGCATCCCGATGAGCGTGCCCGCGCTCACCGTCAACAAGGTGTGCCTCTCGGGCCTGGACGCCATCGCGCTGGCCGACCAGCTCATCCGCGCGGGCGAGTTCGACATCGTCGTGGCCGGCGGCCAGGAGTCCATGACCAACGCCCCCCACCTGCTGCCCAAGTCCCGCGAGGGCTTCAAGTACGGCGCGGTGGAGATGCTCGACTCGATGGCCCACGACGGGCTGACCGACCCCTGGGAGACCATCCCGATGGGGGAGTCGACCGAGAAGCACAACACCCGTCTGGGCATCGGCCGCGCCGAGCAGGACGAGATCGCCGCCCTGTCCCACCAGCGCGCCGCCGCCGCCCAGAAGAACGGCGTCTTCGAGGCCGAGATCACCCCCGTGGAGATCCCGCAGCGCAAGGGCGACCCGGTGCTCTTCAGCAAGGACGAGGGCATCCGCGGCGACACCACCGCCGAGTCGCTGGCCCGGCTGCGCCCGGCCTTCGCCAAGGACGGCACGATCACCGCCGGTTCCTCCTCGCAGATCTCCGACGGCGCCGCCGCCGTGGTCGTGATGAGCAGGGCCAAGGCCGAGGAACTGGGCCTGGAGTGGATCGCCGAGATCGGCGCCCACGGCAATGTGGCCGGTCCGGACAACTCCCTCCAGTCCCAGCCGTCCAACGCGATCCTGCACGCCCTGCGCAAGGAGGGCCTGGAGGTCTCCGACCTCGATCTGATCGAGATCAACGAGGCGTTCGCCGCGGTGGCCGTGCAGTCAATGAAGGACCTCGGCGTGTCCACGGAAAGGGTGAACGTGAACGGCGGCGCCATCGCCCTGGGTCACCCGATCGGGATGTCCGGCGCCCGGCTCGTGCTGCACCTGGCGCTGGAGCTGAAGCGGCGCGGCGGCGGCGTGGGCGCGGCGGCGCTGTGCGGCGGCGGCGGCCAGGGCGACGCGCTGATCGTCAAGGTGCCCGGGGCCTGAGGGCCGTACGGAGCCTGAGGGCCGCCCCGGCCCGGTGCGCGGCCGGACCCGGACCCCCGGTGAGCGGGGTGTCCGGGGTATCCCCCCGACCGATCCTCCGCGTACGTTCGTGAGATCGGCGCGGAACACGTGAACGGAGCTGTGATGCAGGACGTCTCCTCTCTGGTGGCCCAGGCCAGGGACGGCCGGCCGCGGGCCGTGGCCCGGCTGATCTCCCTGGTGGAGGGGGCGTCACCGCAGCTCAGGGAGGTCATGGCGGCGCTCGCGCCGCTCACCGGCAACGCCTATGTGGTCGGTCTGACCGGCTCGCCCGGGGTCGGCAAGTCGACCTCCACCTCGGCGCTGGTGACGGCCTACCGCAAGCAGGGCCGACGGGTCGGCGTGCTCGCCGTCGACCCGTCCTCCCCGTTCTCCGGCGGCGCGCTGCTCGGCGACCGGGTCCGCATGTCGGAGCACGCCTCGGACCCCGGTGTGTACATCCGCTCGATGGCGACCCGCGGCCATCTGGGCGGCCTGGCCTGGGCCGCGCCACAGGCGATCCGGGTACTGGACGCGGCCGGCTGCGACGTGGTCCTGGTGGAGACGGTCGGGGTCGGCCAGTCGGAGGTGGAGATCGCCTCCCAGGCGGACACCAGCGTGGTGCTGCTGGCGCCCGGGATGGGCGACGGCATCCAGGCGGCCAAGGCCGGGATCCTGGAGATCGGCGACGTCTACGTCGTCAACAAGGCCGACCGGGACGGCGCGGACGCCACCGCCCGCGAGCTGAACCACATGCTGGGCCTGGGCGAGGCCCGCGGTCCCGGCGACTGGCGGCCGCCCATCGTCAAGACGGTGGCCGCCCGCGGCGAGGGAATCGACGAGGTCGTCGAGGCCCTGGAGAAGCACCGGGCGTGGATGGAGGAGCGCGGCGTCCTCGCCGAGCGCCGCCGCGCCCGCGCGGCCCGCGAGGTCGAGACGATCGCCGTCACGGCCCTGCGCGAACGCATCGGCGACCTGCACGGCGACCGCCGCCTGAGCGCCCTCGCCGAACGCATCGTCACCGGCGACCTCGACCCGTACCGCGCGGCGGACGAACTGGTCGCGGGCCTGACCCAGGGCTAGGGCCTGACCCAGGGCCGGGGCCTGACCCAGAGGGGGCTTGGTCCACGGCCTCCGGCCGTAGGACGGAGCCCCCTCCGCGTGCTCCTGGTGCGCGTCGGCAGGGGCCCTGCGCGGCCCCGGCCCGGCAGATCGGGGCCGCCCTCGTACGGGTCCGCGCCCGGCAGGCCGGGCCCGCCCGGACCTCTCCGGGGGACCCCTCCAGTGCGGCAGATCGCACCCGCCGGGCCGGGCGCGGACCTCCCCGGGTCGCCGGGCCAGCCTGCGCCGGGGACCGAACCCGGTACGGCGGCGCCGCGCCGCACGGTCCGCGGGCCCGTGCGGCGTGCTCGTCCTCCACGGTTTCGAGCCCGGTGCGGCGTGCTCGCCCGCCCTGCACGGTCTCGGGCCCGTTGCGGCGTAGGGCCCCGGCCGACAGAACGGGGGCGGCCCTGGTCCTGGCGGATGGGTCCGCGCCTCTCGCGGTGCGCGGGGCCGGTGCCCGCTGGCCCGCACGCCGGGGTGCTGCCGTGTCCGGCCGACTGCCTCCCGAGGCCCGGCCCGCCCCGGTGCGGGGGCGCCCCGCCCCGCGCCGGGCGGTGACCGGCGGGTGGGCGGGCGGCGCGGCGGCTGCTCGCCGGACCCCGTCCTGCGCCCCGGGTGCCGGTTCGCGTGCGGGTCCCGGGGCCGGGAGCGCGGGCCGGGTCAGGGCCGGGGCCGGAGTGCGGGCCCCGTCCCGGCTACGGGCGGCCCCGCTGGCCGCGCAGGTGCTCCGCGATGGGCTTGAGCGCCTTGCTCAGCTCCGTCAGGGCCTCCGGGTCCAGCAGATCGATGAAGTGCCGCCGCACGGACGCCACATGGTGCGGGGCGACCTTCTGCATGGTCTCCATGCCGTGCTCGGTGAGGACGGCGAACAGCCCGCGGCGGTCGGACTCGCAGTTCTCGCGGCGCACCAGGTTCGCGTTCTCCATGCGGGTGATCTGGTGCGAGAGGCGGCTCTTGGACTGGAGCGTGGCGGAGGCGAGGTCGCTCATCCGCATCCGCACGTCCTCCGACTCGGAGAGATTCACCAGGATCTCGTAGTCGTTCAACGTCAGACCGAAGGGCTGGAGGTCTCTTTCGAGCTGGTACGTCAACAGCCTGTTGACCTCCAGGTGGGTGCGCCAGGCGCACTGCTCCGCATTGGTCAGCCAGCGCGTGGCCGTGTCGGTCTCCATGAATGAAGTCTACCTAAGAAGTTGAAAGGCGAACTAATGGGGGGTCGCATGACGGCGCGCACGCGTTCGAGCCGTCACACTCCGCAGACTACCGCTCACAGCCCGAAGCGACGCTGGAGGTCTCCCAGCTGTCCGGGAAGGCGCGGTGCGCCCGCCTGCTGTCCCTGCTGTCCATGACCGGCCGGACCGGTCCCGCCCGGCACCCCGGGCTCGGCCGGGGGCGCCCCCACGGCCTGCTCCGCCATCAGCGCCTCCGACGACTGGAGCAGCACCGTACCGGCCCCGACGAACTCGAACTGGTGCTCCTCGCCGGAGGCCCCGCCGAGCCCCGTCATCGCACGTAGGCCGCCCAGTACGCCCGTCAGATAGCCGTGGTCGTAGTGATGGCACGGGGAGGGGCAGTCGGCCCAGCCGACCAGCGCCTGCGGGTCCACCCGGATCGGCGGTTCCATGAAGACCACCGGGCCGTTCGACGCGGCCACGAATTTTCCGGTTCCGATCAGCGTGAGGAAGCCCGGAACGATCGACTGCTTCAGCGCGAGACTTGGCTCAAAAGCAAGCAAGTTGCCCGAGCGAATGGTCAGATTGCCGTCCTCCAGGTCGTACGAGTTCACATCGAAGGCCCGGTCGGCGAGGAGCATCTTCCCCGAACCCTCCGCCACCACCCAGTCCGCGGCGTGCAGAGGCGAATGGAACGAGGTGCGCAGCAGCCGGTCGAGCCGCCCGTGTCCAAAGCCGTTGAACTCGATCGCCCCGTAGTAGGCGATCATCTTCCCCTTCTGGAGGAACCACTGGCTCCCCTTCAGCTCCACACAGAAGGTGTAGTGGTTGACGTTGTCGTCGGCCGGCAGGGTCATCGGGTCGTACACCACGGGCCCGGCGCCGGGCGTTCCGTACGCGCTCACAGCTTCTCCTCCGACGCCTGGACGTAGACCATGCCGCTGCCGCTCAGCTCCAGCTGGAACGCCTCGCCCGAACCCCGGCCCACCATGTCCCGCCAGCCCAGCGCGGTCGACAGCTTGTTGCGGACGTCGCCGTGGTGGGCGACGTAGGCCTGCGGGTCGACATGGACGGGCCGCTGCGGGGTGACCGGGATCTCCAGCACCCCGCCGTGCGCCATCACCGCCACCGCGCCGTGCCCCTTCAGGGTGGTCGTGAACAGTCCCTGGCCGGTCACCTGGCCGCGCACCATGCCCATGATCCCGCCCTGCGAGCCCATGAACATCGTGCCCTGCTGGAGCGTGCCCTCGAAGGCGAGCAGGCGGTCGGCCTCCACGTACAGCGTGTCGCCGGACAGCCCGATCACCTGGATGTGGTGGCCGCCGTGCCCGAAGAAGACCGTGCCGCTGCCCTCCACCGTCATCAGGGGGGTGGCCTCGCCCGCGACGCGGCGCCCGATCATGGACATCACCCCGCCCTGACCGCCCTGGATGTTCGGGGTGAACGACACGTCGCCCCGGTACGCCAGCATCGCGCCCCGCTGGCTGAACAGCCGCTGCCCCGGCACCAGCGTGGCCTCGACCATCTTCGAGTTGATCTCCCGGAAGGTCATCTCACGCGTCCCCCGCGATCGTGTTCCGCTCGCTCGGCTGGACGTAGACCAGGCCGTCCCCCTCGAAGCGGATCTGGAACGCCTCGCCGCCGCCCTCCCCGAGGAATGTGCGGAAGGTCACCCCGGACTGGAACGTCTGCCGCAGATTTCCCTGGTGCGCGATATAGGCGCCCGGGTCGACGGTCAGCGGGTACTGCGCGCTCACCCGGAGCACCACGGCGGGGCCGTCCGACATGATCGCCGCCTGGCCGCTGCCCTCGACGGTGGTCGTGAACAGCCCGTTGCCCTGCGAGGCGCCGCGCAGCCCGGTGAACGTCGTGCCCGTCCTCAGTCCCGCGTCCGTCGCCAGCAGATTGCTCGACTCGACATACAGCTTCTCCCCCTGGAGGCGGACGAGATTGATCTCGGACGCCCGGTCCGCGAACCAGCAGGTCCCCTGCCCCCGCACCTCCATCACCGTCATCTGCTCACCGGTGATCCGCCGCGTCACCATCCCCCGCAGCCCCTCACCGCCACCCGTCAGCTTCTTGAAGGCCATCTGACCGTCGTACGCGACCATCGAGCCGTTCTTCGCCTTCACGGCATCCCCGGTCATGTCGACGGCGAGCACCTTGCTGCCTTGCAGTCGGAACATCGCCACGGAGTGAAGGTAGCGGCGAACGGGCCGCCGCCGACAGCACCCACGGACGGAGACCGCCCCCGCCCCGGGTGGAGAAATCCCCGACCTCCACCCCTAGGGGCCGACCACCCCCGGCGGTTTGCCACAATGGACGGAACTTTGTGCCTGCGTTCACAAACCCGGCCGCAGCTCCCGGCCGTCTCCCGCCGTCTCCCGACGCATCCCGCCGAATCCCCCCGAAGGTGACCCGTGGACATCAAGACCGCCACCGCCCTCCGACGCCTCCGCCTGGTCTCCGCCCCCGAGGCGGTCAGCTTCCTGCTCCTGCTGGTCTGCTCGGTCCTGAAGCGGACCACCGACTTCAACGCGGTCCCCGCGATGGGCGCGATCCACGGCATCCTCTTCGTCCTCTACGTGCTCTTCTGGGCCGACGCCTGGAACCGCACCAAGTGGCCGCTGAAGACCGCCGCCCTCTACTTCGTGCTCTCGGTCCTGCCCACCGGCGGCTTCTTCGCCGAGCGCAAGCTCAAGCGCGAGGCCGAGGACGCGGTCATCGCCTCCCGCGCCCGCCGCGAAGGAGTGGTGAACGCGTGATCGTCGCCTTCTCCGTCACCCCGCTGGGCGTCGGCGAGGACGTGGGCGAGTACGTCGCCGACGCCGTCCGGGTCGTACGCGAGTCCGGTCTGCCGAACCGCACCGACGCCATGTTCACCTCCGTCGAGGGCGAGTGGGACGAGGTCATGGACGTGGTCCGGCGCGCCGTGGCCGCGGTGGAGGCCCGCGCCCCGCGCGTCTCCCTCGTCCTCAAGGCCGACATCCGCCCCGGCGTCACCGACGGCCTCACCACCAAGGTGGAGACGGTCGAACGGCACCTGGCGGGGGAGTAGCCCGAACCGGCTCCGCGGGCGCGGGCGCGCCCCCGGCGGTCCAACCGCGCGCCCGCGCACGCCCCAGCCCCCGACCCGCACCCCCGGACGGCCCCGGACCCGCACCCCGGTCGGCCCGGACGCTCACCCTCCGGACGCCGCCAGCGCCATCCCCAGCGGCGTCCGCTCGTACAGCACCCGGTGCCCGTACCGCCGCGAGGTCAGCAGCCCCGCGTCCCGCAGCACCGCCAGATGCGCGGACACCGACGAGGGGGCCAGCCGCAGCCGGTGCGCCAGGTCCGACGTCGTCGCCGGGTCGGCCAGCGCGGCCAGCACCGCGGCCCGCCCCCGCCCCAGCAGCCGTACCAGCGCCTGCGCGCCGGCGGCGCCCGGCTCCGTCCACAGCCCCGCGAGGCCGCGGGCCGGATAGACCAGCGTCGGCTGCCACGGCGGCTCGAAGCCGCTGATCACGTCCGGCCACGAGAACACGCTCGGCATCAGCACCAGCCCCTGCCCGCCCAGATCGCGCCCGTACTCGCCGTGCCGGTCCACGGTCAGCGTCCGCCCGTCCCAGGACAGCCGCCGGTCCAGCTCCGGCAGCAGCGCCTCCAGGCCCACCTCGGCCAGCCGCCGCGAGTGGAAGACGATGTCGGCCTCCAGCAGCGCCCGCAGCCGCGGCCACTCCGGCTCCACCAGCACATGCCAGGCGGCCTCCAGCAGGTCGGCCAGCTCCCGCACCGCGCGCGCCGGATCGGCCAGCAGCGCCCGGCCGCCCGGCGAGCGCAGCGCACCCGGCGTGTCCGCCAGGGACCGCGCCAGATCCTCCCGGGCCGCCACCGGATCGGCCGCCCGCACCGCCGCGATCTCCTCCTCGAACGTCGCCGCCGGGCCCAGCGGCGGCGGCCCCAGGAAGTCCGGGCTGTGCCCCCGGCGCGGCATCACCAGCCGCAGCAGGCCCAGGTCGAGACCGCGCGCCGCCTCCCCGGTGCTGCGCAGCCAGTGCGGGTGGTAGCCCAGCCGGTCCGGGCGGCCCAGCGTGCGCACCGCCTCCTGCGTCTCCCACAGCGGCGACAGCGCGAACCGGCACCGCAGCAGATCGTCGTCACCGAAACGCAGTCGGAACGGCACCCGGCACCACCCCGCCCTCACCCGGAAGATTCGGCTGTCGCCGAAAGACTAGGGCGCGCGGCCCGGCGGCCGCACGCTGCCGTCCATGCAGCAGCGCTACACCCAGGTCTTCGCCGTCCCCGAGTTCCGGGCCGTCTTCGCCGCCCACGCCCTCTCCCTGCTCGGCGTGATCGTCAGCGAGATCGCCCTCTCCGTCCTCGTCTACGACCTCACCGCGTCGCCCCTGCTCAGCGCCCTCACCTTCGCGCTCGGCTTCCTCCCGTACGTCGTCGGCGGCACCCTCCTGGCCGGGCTCGCCGACCGCTTCCCGGCACGCCGGGTGCTGGTCGTCTGCGACCTGGTGTGCGCGGCGTGCGTGGCGGGCATGGTCGCGCCCGGGGCGCACATCGGCGTCCTGCTCGCGCTCCGATGCGCCCTCGCCCTGGTCTCACCGGTCTTCCAGGGCACCCGCATGGCCACGCTCGCCGACATCCTCGGCGACGGCGACCTGTTCGTCCTCGGCCGCTCCCTGCTGCGGATCGTCTCGCAGAGCGCGCTGCTCGTCGGCTACGGGCTCGGCGGGCTGCTGCTCACCGTGGTCAGCCCGCGGCACGCCCTGCTGATCACCGTGGCCACCTTCCTGGCCTCCGCCGCCCTGCTCCGCCTCGGCACCCGCCCCCGGCCCGCGCGCGGCGGCAGCGGCGGCGCCCTGGTCGGCGACTCGCTGCGCGGCGCCCGGCAGGTGCTCGCCGACCGCAGGACGCGTGTCCTGCTGCTGCTGTTCTGGGTGCCGCCGATGTTCGCCGTGGTGCCCGAGGCCCTGGCCGCCCCGTACGCCGCCGCGCTCGGCGCCGGGTCCACCGGGCTCGGCCTGCTGATGTGCGCGCTGCCCGTGGGCACCGTGGCGGGCGAGCTGTACGCCGGTTCCCGGCTGGCGCCCGCCACCCGCGAACGCGTCGCCCTCCCGCTGGTGAGCCTCGCCCTGCTGCCCTACCTCGGCTACGCCCTCCACCCGGGCCTGCCCCTCTCGCTGCTCCTGCTGCTGGTCTCCGGCGCCGGGTCGGCCTACACCCTGGGCCTGGACCAGTGGTTCGTCGCCGCCGTGCCCGAGGAGCTGCGCGGCCGGGCGATGACCCTGCTCACCGCCGGTCTGATGACCCTCCAGGGCGTGGGCATGGCCCTGGCGGGCGTCGCGGCCGAGTTCGCCGGCGCACGGGCCGCCGTCACGGGCGCCGGGATCCTGGGCACGGTCTGCTGCGTCCTGCTGGCGGGCGCCGCCCGGCGGACGTCCGCGACGGCCGGACGACCACCGGGCGACCGCCTGGCGACCGAAAGGCGAGACGGGGCTGACCACGATATGACCGGCGGGTAGGGTCTGATGCCGTGCCGAAGCCCCTCAGTCTCCCGTTCGACCCCATCGCCCGCGCCGACGAGCTCTGGAAGCAGCGCTGGGGAAGCGTGCCGTCCATGGCGGCGATCACCTCCATCATGCGCGCCCACCAGATCCTGCTGGCCGAGGTCGACGCCGTGGTCAAGCCGTACGGACTGACGTTCGCGCGCTACGAGGCCCTGGTGCTGCTCACCTTCTCCAAGGCCGGCGAACTGCCGATGTCCAAGATCGGCGAGCGGCTGATGGTGCACCCCACCTCCGTGACCAACACGGTGGACCGCCTGGTCAGGTCCGGTCTGGTGGCCAAGCGCCCCAACCCCAACGACGGCCGCGGCACCCTCGCCGTCATCACCGACAAGGGCCGCGAGGCCGTCGACGCCGCCACCCGCGACCTGATGGCGATGGACTTCGGCCTGGGCGCGTACGACGCCGAGGAGTGCGCGGAGATCTTCGCGATGCTGCGGCCGCTGCGGATCGCTGCGCGGGATTTCGAGGACGAGTAGGTCCTCGCGGGTCGGCGCGCCGGTCTCCGCCGCTGCGCAGGCGGTCCCCAGCTGCGGGTTCTGCCGACAGGCACGGTGCCGCGGTCCCCGCCGAAGCGGGGATTTTTCGGGCGGTTACGCTCGTATCCATGAAACGAAGCGTGCTGACCCGCTACCGCGTCATGGCCTACGTCACCGGCGTGCTGCTGGTCCTGCTGACCCTCGGTGTGATCGCCAAGTACGGTTTCCAGCTCGACGGGGCGGCGAAGTTCACCACCGTCATCGGCATCGCGCACGGCTGGCTGTACGTGCTCTACCTGGTCGTCGCCTTCGACCTGGGCTCCAAGGCGAAACTGCCGGTCGGGCGCCAGCTGTGGGTGCTCCTGGCAGGCACGATCCCCACCGCCGCCTTCTTCGTCGAGCGCCGGATCAGCCGCGAGCTGGAGGCCAAGGCCGCGGCCCCCGTACCGGCCGCCGCCGAGGCGTAACCGCACCGCCGCACCGCCGTACCGCACGCGTACGGCGGTCAGCCGTCGACATTTACTAGGACGTCCTAGTAAATTTGAAGCATGGACGCTGACGCCATCGCAGAGGGCCGCCGACGCTGGCAGGCCCGGTACGACGCCGCACGCAAGCGCGATGCGGACTTCACCACGCTCTCCGGTGACTCCGTGGAGCCGGTGTACGGGCCCCGCGCGGGCGACGAGTACGAGGGCTTCGAGCGGATCGGCTGGCCCGGCGAGTACCCCTTCACCCGCGGGCTGTACCCGACCGGCTACCGCGGGCGGACCTGGACCATCCGCCAGTTCGCCGGGTTCGGCAACGCCGAGCAGACCAACGAGCGCTACAAGATGATCCTCGCCGCGGGCGGCGGCGGGCTCTCGGTCGCCTTCGACATGCCCACCCTGATGGGCCGCGACTCCGACGACCCGCGCTCCCTGGGCGAGGTCGGCCACTGCGGGGTGGCCATCGATTCCGCCGCCGACATGGAGGTCCTGTTCCGGGACATCCCGCTCGGCGACGTCACCACCTCCATGACGATCAGCGGGCCCGCCGTGCCCGTCTTCTGCATGTACCTGGTCGCCGCCGAACGCCAGGGCGTGGACCCCGCCGTCCTCAACGGCACGCTCCAGACGGACATCTTCAAGGAGTACATCGCCCAGAAGGAGTGGCTCTTCCAGCCCGAGCCGCACCTGCGCCTCATCGGCGACCTGATGGAGCACTGCGCGACGAAGATCCCCGCCTACAAGCCGCTGTCCGTCTCCGGCTACCACATCCGCGAGGCCGGGGCCACGGCCGCGCAGGAGCTGGCGTACACGCTCGCGGACGGCTTCGGCTACGTCGAACTGGGCCTGAGCCGCGGCCTGGACGTGGACGTCTTCGCGCCCGGCCTGTCCTTCTTCTTCGACGCGCACGTCGACTTCTTCGAGGAGATCGCCAAGTTCCGCGCCGCCCGCCGCATCTGGGCGCGCTGGATGCGGGACGTGTACGGCGCGCGCACCGACAAGGCGCAGTGGCTGCGCTTCCACACCCAGACCGCCGGTGTCTCGCTCACCGCCCAGCAGCCGTACAACAACGTCGTGCGCACCGCCGTGGAGGCGCTCGCCGCGGTGCTCGGCGGTACCAACTCGCTGCACACCAACGCCCTGGACGAGACCCTGGCACTCCCCAGCGAGCAGGCCGCCGAGATCGCGCTGCGCACCCAGCAGGTGCTGATGGAGGAGACCGGCGTCGCCAACGTCGCCGACCCGCTGGGCGGTTCCTGGTACGTCGAGCAGCTGACGGACCGGATCGAGGCGGACGCCGAGAAGATCTTCGACCAGATCAAGGAGCGCGGGCTGCGCGCGCACCCGGACGGGCAGCACCCGATCGGACCGGTGACCTCCGGCATCCTGCGCGGCATCGAGGACGGCTGGTTCACCGGCGAGATCGCCGAGTCCGCGTTCCGCTACCAGCAGGCGCTGGAGAAGGGGGACAAGCGGGTCGTCGGCGTCAACACGGCCACCGGCTCCGTCACCGGCGACCTGGAGATCCTGCGCGTCAGCCACGAGGTGGAGCGCGAGCAGGTGCGCGCGCTCGGGGCGCGCAAGGGCGCACGGGACGACGCGGCGGTGCGCGCCTCGCTGGACGCCATGCTGGAGGCCGCGCGCTCGGGCGCCAACATGATCGAGCCGATGCTGTCCGCGGTGCGCGCCGAGGCGACCCTCGGGGAGATCTGCGGGGTGCTGCGCGAGGAGTGGGGGGTGTACACGGAGCCGGCGGGCTTCTGAGAGCCGCCCGCCCGGCTCCGGCGGCTCCGGCAGGGGTGCGGACCGGCGGCTACGGGGCCGCCGGGGGCACCTGCGAGGCGGAGCCCAGCCCGAGGAGGAGTACGCCCGTGAAGCTCCGCACCCATTCCTCGTCGGCGGGCTCCGCGCTGACCAGGGTGCGGTGGACGACCGCGCCCGCGACGATGTCGAAGATCAGGTCGGCGGTGCGGGCTGCCTCCGCCGGGTCCGTCTCCGGGGGGAGTTCGCCGCGCTCCTGCGCCCGGGTGCGGCCCTCCAGGACGAGCCGTTTCTGACGCTCCACGATCGAGCCGCGGATGCGCTCGCGCAGGGCGTCGTCGCGGGTGGACTCGGCGACGACGGCCATCAGGCCGCTCTTGGCCTCGGGGCGGGCCAGGATCGCCGCGAACTGGAGGACCACGCCCTCGATGTCGGCCGCGAGGCTGCCGAGGTCGGGCAGCCGCAGTTCGTCGAAGAGTTCGGCGACGGCGTCGACGACCAGTTCGTTCTTCCCCGCCCAGCGGCGGTACAGCGTGGTCTTGGCGACCCCGGCGCGCGTGGCCACGTCGCCCAGCGTGAGCTTCGACCAGCCCAGCTCCACGAGGGCCGCCCGGGTGGCGGCCAGGATCGCCGTGTCCGCCGCGGCGCTGCGCGGGCGGCCGGCGCGGAGGGGCGGCGTGCGGCTCTGCATCCCCTGACCATAACCGTGCGTCCCCTGACCATGTCCGTACGGGATTCGAGCGCTTCTTGTGCGGCCGTGAGGGAGATCACGAGGAGGCGGTTTCGCCGAGGCACCCCGTGCCATTACGCTACGGGTCGTAGCGAAAGCGCGGACGCACCCGCGCGAGCGACGACCACACAGCAGCATCACGCATCCAGCACGCTCGTCAACCACGCACGTACGACACGCAGTACGGACCGCGGAACCCGGCGCCCGGTGGGGACCAGGCGCCCGGCGCGGTCCGGTCCGGTCAGCGGTTTTCACTCCGGCACGCGGAACGGGGGAGGATAGACGCATGCAGCCACGGAACATGTCCATGAGCGGAGTCGTCGACCTCGCCGCGGTGAAGGCGGCCCAGGAGGCCAAGGCGAAGGCGGAGCAGGCGCGCGCCCAGGCCGCCCGCGAGGGCGGGGTGGGGGCGGTGTCGCCCGCCGACCTCGTCATCGACGTCGACGAGGCCGGCTTTGAACACGATGTCCTCCAGCGCTCCGCGGAGGTGCCGGTCGTCATCGACTTCTGGGCCGAGTGGTGCCAGCCCTGCAAGCAGCTGAGCCCGGTCCTGGAGCGGCTGGCCGTCGAGTACGCCGGGCGCTTCCTCCTCGCCAAGATCGATGTCGACGCCAACCAGATGCTGATGCAGCAGTTCGGCATCCAGGGGATCCCCGCGGTCTTCGCGGTGGTCGCCGGTCAGGCCCTGCCCCTCTTCCAGGGGGCGGCGGACGAGACGCAGATCCGGCAGACGCTGGACCAGCTGGTGCAGGTCGCCGAGCAGCGCTTCGGCCTGACCGGTCTCACCGTCGACCCGGAGGCCGAGCCGGGCGGCCAGGCGCCGCAGCAGGCTCCGGCCGCCGGCCCGCACGAGTCGCTGCTGAACGCGGCGGCGCAGGCGCTGGACGCCGGTGACCTCGGCGGCGCGGCCCAGGCGTACAAGAACGTCCTGGCCGAGGACCCCGGTCACCCGGAGGCCAAACTGGGTCTCGCGCAGGCGGAGTTGCTCCAGCGTGTGCAGGACCTCGACCCGCAGAGGGTCCGTCAGGAGGCGGCCGAGAAGCCGTCGGACGTACCGGCCCAGATCGCCGCCGCCGACCTGGATCTGGTGGGCGGTCATGTCGAGGACGCGTTCGGCCGGCTCATCGACACGGTGCGGCGCACCGCCGGTGAGGACCGGGACGCGGCGCGGCTGAGGCTGCTGGAACTGTTCGAGGTCGTCGGGGCGGAGGACCCGCGGGTCGCGGCGGCGCGCAGGGCGCTGGCGCGGGCGCTGTTCTGACGGGCTGACGGGCTGACGGTTCGCCCGGTCTGTTCCGGTTCCCCGCATCCGGCGGCCGTCAAACGCCAGGGCGTGTGATGCCCGGGTGAAAGAACTGCCGGGGACCCGCCACAGCGGCCGCGCTTTGCCAAAACTTGGTAATCGCGGCCGCTGTTACTACAAGTAAGGGCGGGGTGTTGGTCTGCCCGGTTCCGTCCGGGCATCAACTGCTTTGTTCTGCCCATTGTTGCGACCGTGTGTCGCCATCTGCGGCCGGTGTGTCGAACTCCGGTTATCCAGCCGTTACTAGCGAGTAACGAACCCCCTTGTGCGGGCGGCCGGAATGGACCACGATCGGCGACGCTCGGTCCATTCCCGCACCCCGGCAGCCAACCGGGTCGCGGGATGTCTGGGTCCCCACCGAGCAGGGCCGGCGACAGTGGCGCCGACCCTTGGGCAGGGGGGTCTTCGCCGTCCGGCGAAGCCTGTCCAGCAAGGTTGTGCGTGATGCGTGTCAGGCGCGACCAGTGGTTGTCGCTCGGGGGTGATCGCCGGTGATTCGGGCGCGGTTCGCGCCACCGAGCGCGGGCGCTCTCCTTCCCGAGGACGTAGCACTTCTCCCATCCCTGCCCGGCCGTCCCGTCGAAACGGGGTGAGCCGAGGCCAGGAGATGTACGTCCGAGAAGGAGGAAATATGGAGTCCCAGGTGCGTGGCGGGACCAGATGGAAGCGGTTCGCTGTGGTCATGGTGCCCAGCGTCGCCGCGACGGCGGCGATAGGCGTGGCCCTGGCCCAGGGCGCGCTGGCCGCTTCGTTCAGCGTGTCGGGGCAGGAGTTCAAGGTCTCGGCCGACGAACTCCACGGCAACGGCTTCACCCAGTACGGGGCGATCGACTCCGGCTACACGCTCTCGGGCGAGAAGGTCGCTCGCCCGGTGGCGGTGTCGTCGTTCAACGACGCCACGATCAAGAAGCTCTGCCAGTCGGTCGTGACCCCGAACATCCCGCTGCTCGGGTCCGTCACCCTGCGGCTGGAGGCGGGCGACAGCAGCAACAAGGACCAGCAGGTCTCGGCCAAGAACCTGTTCATCGATGTCTCGGACCTCAAGGCCAACGCCGAGTTCCACAACATCGACATCGGTGTGGCCGCCGGTGACACCGGCAACCCCGACAAGGGTGGCAAGGGCGTCGGCATGAAGGGTGGCAAGGAACAGGCCAACCCTTACGGCTTCGCCCAGCAGGCGGAGAAGGCGGACCTGTTCGGCGTGCGGCAGACGGCGTGGGCGACCACCGCCGGCACCTTCACGCTGCCCAAGCTGCACATGTCGCTGTCGACGGACCAGAAGAAGGCCGAGTGCTACTAGGCACCCGGTGACGGGCGGGGGGAGGCCCTGGGCACCCCCCGTCCGGCCGCTCGACGGCCGAGATCTCACACCCCCCACATCTCCACCGCACCACCACCCACAGCAACGCTGCACCAGGGAGCTGTTTTCCATGAGCGCCGAGACTTCCGCCGCGCCCGGCCAGTTCACTCGCCGGAGGCAGCAGTTCCGCGCCTGGCGGGGCAGTCGGCCGTTCTGGGCGGGGCTGTTCGTCCTGCTCGGCGGCTTGCCGATCATGTACTTCCCGTACGCCCATCTCCAGGTCGGCCATCTGACGCTGGCGATGTCCACCACCGCGGGCGCGGGCTCCCTGATCATCGGTGTGCTGCTCGTGGTCCTGGGCATCAGCCTCTGGTTCCAGAAGCACATCCGGGTCTTCGCGGGTGTCGCCTCGATCCTGCTCGGGCTGGTGTCCATCCCGGTGTCCAACTTCGGCGGCTTCCTCATGGGCTTCCTGTTCGCCCTCATCGGCGGCGCGATGGCCGTGTCCTGGGCGCCGGGTGTGCCGCCCGCGCAGCAGGACGCCAAGGACACCGAGAAGCCCGGGGAGCCAGGCCCGGCGGACGCGGTGGACGAGTCGAACGACCTGTCAGGAACGAGCCCGGCCAACGGGGCGAACGGGAGGCACAGTGCCGGCTGACGAGGTGAACCACGGGGCTGATGTGGGAGAGTCCCGTGCGAGAACCGGGCCGCGCCACGCGGCACCCAAGAGGCCGCTGTTCACCAGGTTCCACATGCCGGCCGGCAAGGCGATAGCCACCGTGGCGATGCCCACGGCGGTCCTCGTGGGGATGGGCTTCACGTCCTCGCTCGCCCTGGCCGACAACAACAGCCATCCCAAGGCGGGCACGACGGCCTCCTCGTCCGAGACGACGCCGATGTCGCCCGAGGAGTACAAGAAGTGCGTGGAGGCGCTGGAGAAGTCCAAGGACGACTCCTCGCCCGAGCCTTCGGACTCCGCGAGTGCCACCGACTCCGCCAAGGACAAGGACGCCAAGGGCTCGGAGAAGGACGGTGGCAAGGGGGACGAGAAGGACGGCGCCGCACAGGGCCGTACGCCCGCCCCGTCCACCACCCCCACCACCTCCGCCACCGGCGCGGCCGGAACCGAGGACACCGAGAAGCAGCCCGCCACGGGCACGCACCCTTCGCCGGATTCAGGTTCCGACGACAAGGGCGCGCCCCAGGCACCGGCCACCACCTCGTCGTCCCCCTCGGCACCGGCCAAGAACGGCGGTCTGCTCGGCACCATCGGCGACGTGCTCGGCGACATCCTGACCGGCGGCAAGAAGCAGTCCCCGGCCGCCTCTCCGTCCCCGACGGCCACTTCCTCGGCGGACGCCACGAAGAAGGACCTGGACGGGAAGGGCCTCGGCAAGACCGCGTCGGACACGGTCGAGGACACCACCAAGAAGGTCACCGACACGGTCGGCGGCACGGTGAAGGGTGTCACCGACGCGGCCTCCGGGGCGGCGGGGGACGCGGGCGACGCCGTCAAGGACGCCAAGGACAAGGCGCAGGACGCCAAGGACAAGGCGGACGAGGCGAAGGACAAGGCCGAGGACGCCACCTCCTCGCCGGACCCGTCCACGAGCGCGGGCGCGAGCGAGAGCCCCGCCCCGGCGGACTGCCCCGCTGCGGCCACCGACGACCAGGGCGGCGTCGACAACAAGATGCCGCTGGCGGACGACCCGTGGTACCTGGACGCCAGTTCCCTGCTGCTGAAGGGCGCCAGCTACAAGGGCGTCGTCGAGGTCCGGACGGCCGACGGCACCGTCAAGAAGGTGCTGAAGTACGTCATTTCGAGCGGTACCGACATCGGTGACCTGCACCAGACGGTGAAGGACAAGGACGCCGGCAAGACGTACCACGTACAGGCGGCCAAGGGTTCGACGTCCACGATCCGCGACGGTGACACGGTGATGTACACCGAGAGCCTGTCCGGCAACCTGCTCGGGCTGATCCCGGTGACGTTCAGCCCGGACAACCCGCCGCCGCTGGACATCCCGCTGATCTACTTCACCAAGGTGCACGTCGTCCAGGCCGCCCAGTTCGGCGGCACCCTCACCATCCCGGGCATGCACCTGTACACCACCGACTGATCCGTACACCGCCGACTTATCCGGGAGCCGCGACACGAGGGCGCCCCCGCCGTTCCCGGCGGGGGCGCCCTCGGTGCGTACGACGGTCCGTACGGGCGGACGTCAGTCGCGCTCGCCGCCGCCCAGGTGGTGGACGCGGACCATGTTGGTGGTGCCGGGGACGCCGGGCGGGGAGCCCGCGGTGATGATCACGATGTCACCCGCGTTGAACCGCTTGAGCTTGATCAGCTCCTGGTCGACCAGGTCGACCATCTCGTCGGTGCTGTTGACGAACGGCGCCACGTGCGACTCCACGCCCCAGCTGAGCGCCAGCTGGTTGCGGGTGGACTCGTCGGTGGTGAAGGCCAGGATCGGCTGCGTCGCGCGGTAGCGGGACAGCCGGCGGGCCGTGTCGCCGGACTGGGTGAAGGCCACCAGGCCCTTGCCGCCGAGGAAGTCGGCGATCTCGGCGGCGGCACGGGCCACCGAACCGCCCTGCGTGCGCGGCTTCTTGCCGGGCACCAGCGGCTGGAGGCCCTTGGACAGCAGCTCCTCCTCGGCCGCCGCGACGATCTTCGACATCGTCTTGACGGTCTCGATCGGGTACGCGCCCACGCTCGACTCCGCGGACAGCATCACCGCGTCGGCGCCGTCCAGGATCGCGTTGGCCACGTCGGAGGCCTCGGCGCGGGTCGGCCGGGAGTTGGTGATCATCGACTCCATCATCTGGGTCGCCACGATCACCGGCTTGGCGTTGCGCCGGCACAGCTCGATCAGGCGCTTCTGCACCATGGGGACCTTTTCGAGCGGGTACTCGACGGCGAGGTCGCCGCGGGCGACCATCACACCGTCGAACGCCATCACGACGTCCTCCATGTTCTCCACCGCCTGGGGCTTCTCCACCTTGGCGATGACGGGGACGCGGCGGCCCTCCTCGTCCATGACGCGGTGGACGTCGCCGACGTCCTTGGCGTCCCGGACGAAGGACAGCGCCACCATGTCGCAGCCCATGCGCAGCGCGAACCGCAGGTCCTCGATGTCCTTCTCGGACAGCGCGGGCACGTTCACGGCCGCGCCGGGCAGGTTGATGCCCTTGTGGTCGGAGATGACACCGCCCTCGATGACGATCGTCTTCACCCGCGGACCCTCGACGTCCAGGACCTTCAGCTCGACGTTGCCGTCGTTGATCAGGATCTGGTCGCCGCGCGAGACGTCGCCCGGCAGCCCCTTGTACGTCGTGCCGCAGATCTGCTTGTCGCCCGCGACGTCCTCGGTCGTGATGGTGAACTCGTCACCGCGCTCCAGCTCGACCGGGCCCTCGGCGAAGGTCTCCAGCCGGATCTTCGGGCCCTGGAGGTCGGCGAGGACCGCGATGGCCCGGCCGGTCTCCTTGGCCGCGGCACGGACCCGGTCGTACCGGCCCTGGTGCTCGGCGTGCGTGCCGTGGCTGAAGTTGAAGCGGGCCACGTTCATGCCGGCTTCGATCAGCGAGACGAGCTGCTCGTGGGAGTCGACCGCGGGGCCGAGGGTACAGACGATTTTCGAACGGCGCATGGGGCGATCCTAACGGTTTGTTTCGCTGCGGAATATTCCGTCTGGCGGAATATACAAGTGGGCGGGTCCGCGCTCAGTCGAGTGCCGGTGGAAGTGCCGGTGGAAGTACCCGTCGAATTCGCTTGCCCTTCACTTGTCCCGTGCTTGTCCTCGCTTGTCCTTGATTGTCTTCCGTCGTTCGTTCCTTGCTCGTGCCCTACTCGTGCTTTCCGACGAGTGCGTAGGTCTGCGCGGCGATCTCCATTTCCTCGTCCGTGGGCACCACGGCCACCGCGACCCGCGCGCCGTCCGGGGAGATCAGCCGCGCCTCACCGCCGCGCACGGCGTTCCGCGCGGCGTCCACCTCCAGGCCCAGCCCCGCAAGGCCCGCCACCGCCGCCGCGCGCACGAAGCCGGCGTTCTCCCCGACCCCGGCGGTGAAGGCGACGGCGTCCACCGTGCCGAGTACCGCGTAATAGGCGCCGATGTACTTCTTCAGCCGGTGGATGTAGATCTCGAACGCGAGCCGCGCCTGCTCGTCGCCCTCGTCCATCCGGCGCCGTATCTCCCGCATGTCGTTGTCGCCGCACAGACCGAACAGACCGCTCCTCTTGTTGAGGAGAGTGTCGATCTCGTCCATGGACATTCCGCCGACGCGCTGCAAATGGAAGATGACCGCCGGGTCGAGGTCGCCCGAACGGGTTCCCATCACCAGGCCCTCCAGCGGGGTGAGCCCCATGGAGGTGTCCACGCACCGCCCGCCCCGCACCGCCGAGGCGGACGCCCCGTTGCCCAGGTGCAGCACGATCACGTTGACGTCCTCGGGGGAGCGGCCCAGCAGCTCGGCCGTCCGGCGCGAGACATAGGCGTGCGAGGTGCCGTGGAAGCCGTAGCGCCGCACCCGGTAGCGGTCGGCGAGCTTGGTCTCGATGGCGTAGCGGGCGGCGGACTCCGGCATCGTGGTGTGGAAGGCCGTGTCGAAGACGGCGACCTGCGGCAGGTCCGGGCGCAGGGCCCGCGCGGTGCGGATGCCGGTGAGGTTGGCGGGGTTGTGCAGCGGCGCCACCGGGATCAGCCGCTCGATCTCGGTGAGCACCGCGTCGTCGATGACGGTCGGCTCGGTGAAGAACATGCCGCCGTGCACCACGCGGTGCCCGATCGCGGCCAGTTCGGGGGAGTCCAGGCCGAGGCCGTCGTGGGCCAGTTCCCCGGCGACGGCCTTGAGGGCGGCGTCGTGGTCGGCGATCGGGCCGTTCTGCTCGCGGGTCTCGCCGGTGGCCGGGCAGGTGTGCTTGAGCCGGGAGGTCTGCTCGCCGATGCGCTCGACCAGGCCCGTGGCGAGCCGGCTCGCGTCGCGCATGTCGAGCAGCTGGTACTTCAGGGACGAGGAGCCGGAGTTGAGGACGAGGACACGGGTCGCGTTCACGGGGGCAGGGGTTCTCTCTCGGACGTCAGCGGGCGGGTGCGGCGGGTGCGGCGGGTGCGGCGGGTGCGGCGGGTGTCCGGGCCTGGTCCTGGGCCTGGTCCTGGGCCTGGATCGCGGTGATGGCGACGGTGTTGACGATGTCCTGGACGAGGGCGCCGCGGGACAGGTCGTTGACCGGCTTGCGCAGCCCCTGGAGGACCGGGCCGACCGCGATGGCGCCGGCCGAGCGCTGCACGGCCTTGTAGGTGTTGTTGCCGGTGTTCAGGTCCGGGAAGACCAGCACGCTGGCCTGCCCGGCGACCTCCGAGCCGGGCAGCTTGGTCGCGGCCACCGAGGGCTCCACGGCCGCGTCGTACTGGATGGGCCCCTCGATCATCAGGTCCGGGCGGCGCAGCCGGACCAGGTCGGTCGCCTCGCGCACCTTGTCGACGTCGGCGCCGGTGCCGGAGGTGCCGGTGGAGTACGACAGCATGGCGATCCGCGGCTCGACGCCGAACTGGGCGGCGGTGGCCGCCGACTGCACGGCGATGTCGGCGAGCTGCTCGGCGTCCGGATCGGGGTTGACCGCGCAGTCGCCGTAGACGAGCACCTTGTCGGCCAGGCACATGAAGAACACCGAGGAGACGATCGACGCCTCGGGCTTTGTCTTGATGATCTCGAAGGCGGGCCGGATGGTCGCGGCCGTGGAGTGCACGGAGCCGGAGACCATGCCGTCGGCCAGGCCCTGCTGCACCATCAGCGTGCCGAAGTAGTTCACGTCGGATACCACGTCGTACGCCAGCTCGACCGTGACGCCCTTGTGGGCGCGCAGCCGGGCGTACTGCTCGGCGAAGGCGTCGCGCAGCTCGGAGACGGCCGGGTCGATGAGCTGGGTGGAGCCGAGGTCGATGCCGAGGTCGGCGGCCTTCTTGCGGATGGTCTCCACCGGGCCGAGCAGGGTCAGCTCGCACACCCCGCGGCGCAGCAGCACCTCCGCCGCGTGCAGCACGCGTTCCTCGGTGCCCTCGGGCAGCACGACCCGGCGCAGGTCGGAGCGGGCCTGTTCGAGGAGCTTGTGCTCGAACATCATCGGGGTGAGCCGGTCGCTGCTGGGCGCGGAGACCCGTTTGCTGAGGTCGGCGGTGTCGACGTACCGCTCGAACAGGCCGAGCGCGGTCTCCGCCTTGCGCGGGGTGGCCGCGTTCAGCTTGCCCTCCAGGGAGAACAGGCGTTCGGCGGTGGGGAAGCTGTTGCCGGAGACCGAGACGACCGGGGTGCCGGGCGCGAGCCGGGCGGCCAGGGTGAGGATCTCCTCGCCGGGCTCCTCGTTCAGCGTGAGCAGCACACCGGCGATGGGCGGGGTGCCGGCGCTGTGCGCGGCGAGCGAGCCGACGACCAGGTCGGCGCGGTCCCCGGGCGTGACGACCAGGCAGCCGGGGGTGAGCGCCTTGAGCAGGTTGGGCAGCATGGCGCCGCCGAAGACGAAGTCGAGCGCGTCGCGGGCGAGCCCCGACTCGTCGCCGAGCAGGATCCTGCCGTCCAGGACGTGGGTGATCTGCGCGACGGTCGGCGCGGACAGGGCCGGTTCGTCGGGCACCACGAAGCAGGGCACGGGCAGGCGGCCGGTCAGCCGCCCGGCTATCTCGTCGCGGTCCTCGCGGGCCACCCGGTTGGTGACCATGGCCAGCACGTCGCAGCCCAGGCCGTCGTAGGCGCGGTAGGCGTTGCGGGTCTCGGCGAGCACGGACTCGGCGCTCTGCTTGCGGCCGCCGACGACGGGCAGCACCGAGGCGCCGAACTCGTTGGCGAACCGGGCGTTGAGGGACAGCTCGTCCGGGAGCTGGGTGTCGGCGAAGTCGGTGCCGAGGACGAGCACGACGTCGTAGTCGCGGGCCACCCGGTGGAAGCGGTCGACGAGCGTGGAGACCAGCTCGTCGGTGCCCTGCTCGGCCTGGAGGGCGGACGCCTCCTGGTAGCCCATGCCGTAGACCGTCGCCGGGTCCTGTGTCAGCCGGTAGCGGGAGCGCAGCAGTTCGAAGAGCCGGTCCGGACCGTCGTGGACGAGCGGGCGGAAGACGCCCACCCGGTCGACCTGCCGGGTCAGCAGCTCCATGACACCCAGCTCGACGACCTGGCGGCCGTCGCCGCGGTCGATGCCGGTCACGTACACGCTGCGGGTCACGCGGGCACTCCGTTTCTCTGGTTCTTTGGCTTCCTGCGTCTTCTTCGGCTTCCTGGACCTCCGCGGGGGCGTCCGGGCCGCTCGGGGACAAAAATCGCCCACCGAGGTGAGCGGAACCCTCTTGACAATACCCCTGCCGGTAGATAAGGCGCCCGTCAAGTGGACGGGTCCCCGGCCAAGACGAAGCCGCCCGCGGAACATGAAACAATCGGACCGGATCACCGGTGTCAACAGTGGGCAGGAGACACAGCACGATGCGTATCGGAGTTCTCACGGCAGGCGGCGACTGTCCGGGGCTGAACGCGGTGATCCGGTCGGTGGTGCACCGAGCGGTCACGGCCTACGGCGACGAGGTCATCGGCTTCGAGGACGGCTACGCGGGCCTGCTCGACGGGCGCTACCGCGAGCTGGACCTCAACGCGGTCAGCGGCATCCTCGCCCGCGGCGGCACCATCCTCGGCTCCTCCCGGCTGGAGCGCGACCGGCTCCGCGAGGCCTGCGAGAACGCCTCCGACATGATCCACCGCTTCGGCATCGACGCGCTCATCCCGATCGGCGGCGAGGGCACCCTGACCGCCGCGCGGATGCTGTCGGACGCCGGACTGCCGGTGGTGGGCGTGCCCAAGACCATCGACAACGACATCTCCTCCACCGACCGCACCTTCGGCTTCGACACCGCCGTCGGCGTCGCCACCGAGGCGATGGACCGCCTGAAGACCACCGCCGAGTCCCACCAGCGGGTCATGGTCGTCGAGGTCATGGGCCGGCACGCGGGCTGGATCGCCCTGGAGTCCGGCATGGCCGCCGGCGCCCACGGCATCTGCCTGCCCGAGCGCCCCTTCGACCCGGCCGACCTGGTCAAGATGGTCGAGGAGCGCTTCTCCCGCGGCAAGAAGTTCGCCGTGATCTGCGTCGCCGAGGGCGCCCACCCCGCCGAGGGCAGCATGGACTACGGCAAGGGTGCCATCGACAAGTTCGGCCACGAGCGCTTCCAGGGCATCGGCACGGCCCTGGCGTACGAGCTGGAGCGCCGGCTCGGCAAGGAGGCCAAGCCGGTCATCCTCGGCCACGTCCAGCGCGGCGGCGTCCCCACCGCCTACGACCGCGTCCTCGCCACCCGCTTCGGCTGGCACGCGGTGGAGGCGGCGCACCAGGGCCGCTTCGGCCGTATGACCTCCCTGCGCGGCACCGACATCGTGATGGTCCCGCTCGCCGAGGCCGTCACCGAACTGAAGACGGTGCCGAAGGACCGCATGGACGAGGCCGAGTCGGTCTTCTAGGACTTCGGCGGGGCCTGTGGTCTTCTAGACTTCGGCCAGGGCGCGTGGCAGGGGGGGGGGGCGGCTACGGAGCCGCCTCCACCCGGGTCCAGAAGTGCTCCACGATCCGGTCGAGGAAATCCCGCCCGGCGTCGCCCGCGTCCCCGGCCGCGCTGCCCGCGGCCCAGCTCAGCGAGGCGACCATCTGCCCCTGGTAGTCCTGGTGCAGGGCCTGGAGGGCCTGTTCCAGGAGCGGCCGCTCGAGCGGCACCACCTTGGCCACCGGGCGCACGTACCCCTGCCAGCGGGTGCCGACGGCGCTGCGCAGCAGCTCGGCCAGGTGCTCCTCGCGCCCGGTGACGGCCACGAAGTCGGGCAGGTCCAGGGCGAGCGCCCCGGCCAGCGCCGCCGTCTGCCGCTCGGTGCCGCGCCACTCCTCGCGCTCCTCCATGCGCAGATAGCGGGGGAGTTCGAGACCCACGGCACGGGCCACGTCCTCCGGCCGCAGCCCCCGGGCGATGCGGTGCTCGCGCAGCGTGCGCGGGCGCGCGATCAGATCACCCGGCGCGCACCACAGCGCCCCGGCCAGCGCCGCCAGCTCGGGCCCCGAGGGCGCGGCGGACCCGCGCTCCCAGGCGATCACCAGGTCGGGGGTGATGTACGGCAGCCCGTAGGAGACCCGCATGCCGTGGGCGACGTGCTCGGGGCGCATGCCGAGGGCGGCGCGGATCCGGCGGGCGGCGGGGGCGTCGAAGGGGAGGGCGGGTGGTGATCGGTGCACGGCCACAACGTAGGAGCCCGCGGGGCCGCTGACCACGGGCCGTTCCCACAGGATCACGGGTTGTACGAACCTACGGGCGCCCGGTCCCGGTTCCTCCGGGACGGCCGTCGCGGCGCGCGGCGCGGCTCACCGGCCCGGCACCCACCGGTACACCAGCTCCGGGCGGCCCACCTGCCCGTACAGCGGGCGCCGGGCGGCGCGGCCGGAGTCCACCAGATGCTCCAGATAGCGGCGGGCCGTGATCCGCGAGATGCCGACCGCCTCGGCGAGACCGGCCGCCGTCAGGCCCTCCCCGGCGTCGCGCAGCGCGCCCGTCACCCGTTGCAGGGTCGGGGCGCTCAGGCCCTTGGGCAGCGCCGCCGGGCCGGGCGCGCGCAGCGCGGCGAGCGCCCGGTCGACCTCCTCCTGGCCGCCCGCCTCACCGGCCGCCGCCCGGAACTCCGCGTAGCGGACCAGCCGGTCCCGCAGCGTGGCGAAGGTGAACGGCTTCAGGACGTACTGCACCACGCCCAGCGAGACCCCCTCCCGCACCACCGCCAGATCCCGGGCCGAGGTCACCGCGATCACGTCCGCGTGGTGGCCGGCGGCCCGCAGCGAACGGGCGAGCTGGAGGCCGTGCACGTCCGGCAGGTGCAGATCCAGGAGGAGCAGATCCACCGGGGTGCGTTCCAGCGCCCGGCGGGCCTCGGCGCCGGTGTGCGCCTTGCCGACGGCGGTGAAGCCAGGCACCCGGCCCACGTACAGGACATGGGCGTCCGCCGCGACCGGGTCGTCCTCCACGACCAGGACCCGGATGGGCGGCTGCTCCGGCGGCGGACCGACCGGTCCCTCCGGCCCGCCTGCCGCGTCCGGACCGCCGGGGCCGCCCGGTCGTCCCTGCGGATGCCCGTGTCCCCGGGCTCGTCTGCCGGTGCCGTCGTCCGTCATGCGCCGCGTCCCGCCTGTTCCGCTCGCCCTGTTTGTCTCGCCTGCCCGGCTACTGCCTTTTTGCTCGCCGGTGTCCGGCCCGTGCTGTCGTCCGTGCGGGCCCCGGGAACGCCGTCGATGGCGGGACCGGCGGGACCGGCGGGACCGGCGGGACCGGCGGGGCTGGCCGCACCGGCGGGACCGCTCAGCGGGAGCCGGGCCGTGAACGCCGCGCCGCCCTCCGCGGCCGCCGCCACCGTCAGCGTGCCCCGGTGCCGCTGCACCGCCTGCCGGGCCAGCGCGAGCCCGAGCCCCCGGCCGCCGGGACCGGTCGGCTTGGTCGAGTAGCCGCGCTGGAAGACCAGGTCCGTGTGGTCGGGGTCGACACCCGGACCGCTGTCGGCGACCCGCAGCAGCAGCTCGCCGCGCGCGCCGCCCTCCCCGCTCATCCCGCTCTCCCCGCCCTCCCGGCCCGCTCCGCTCTCTGCGTTCACCGTCACCGTCACCCGGGCCCGCGCACCGCCCTGGGCCGCGTCCACCGCGTTGTCGATGAGATTGCCGAGGATCGTCACCAGGTCCCGGGCGGGCAGGGCGGCGGGCAGCAGTCCGTCGTCCAGACCGCTGTCCTCGGACACCACCAGCTCCACGCCCCGCTCGTTGGCCTGCGCGGTCTTGCCGAGCAGCAGCGCGGCCAGCACCGGCTCGCCGACCGCGGCGACCACCTGGTCGGTCAGCGCCTGGGCCAGCTCCAGCTCCGCCGTGGCGAACTCCACCGCCTCCTCGGCCCGGCCCAGCTCGATCAGCGACACCACCGTGTGCAGCCGGTTCGCGGCCTCGTGCGCCTGCGAGCGCAGCGCCTGGGTGAAACCGCGCTCCGAGTCCAGCTCGCCCATCAGCGACTGGAGCTCGGTGACATCGCGCAGGGTGACCACGGTGCCCCGGCGCTCACCGCCGGAGACGGGGGAGGTGTTCACCACCAGGACCCGCGAGTCCGTGAGGTGCACCTCGTCCACCCGCGGCTCGGACGCCAGCAGGGCCCCGGTCAGCGGAGCGGGCAGCCCGAGCCCGGCCACCGAACGGCCCACCACCTCCGCCTCGCCGCTGGCGCCGCCCACCCCGAGCAGTTCCCGGCCGCCGTCGTTGATGAGGGCCACCCGGTAGTGCGCGTCCAGCATCAGCAGCCCCTCGCGCACCGCGTGCAGCGCCGCCTGGTGGTAGTCGTGCATCCGGCTCAGCTCGTCCGCGTTCATCCCGTGGGTGTGCCGGCGCAGCCGGGCGTTGATGACGTACGTGGCGACCGCGCCCAGCGCGAGGATGCCCGCCGCGACCCCGAACAGCGCTGTGACCTGCTCCTGCACCCGCCGGCTTATCGCCTCCACCTTGATACCGGCGCTGACCAGGCCGACGACGCGCCCGTCGGCGTCCTCGACGGGGGTGACCGCGCGGACGGAGGGGCCCAGGGTGCCGGTGTACGTCTCGGTGAAGGACTCGCCGTGCCGGGCGCGGGAGATGTTGCCGAGGAAGGGCCGGCCGATCTCGCCGGGGTCCGGGTGGGTCCAGCGGATGCCCTGCGGCGTCATGATCGTCACGAAGTCGACGCCGGTGTCCCGCTGCACCTTCAGCGCGTACGGCTGGAGCAGCGCGGTGGGGTCCGCGGTGCCGATCGCGGACCGTACCGAGGGGGAGTCGGCGATGGAGCGGGCCACCGCCGTGGTCTGGCGGCGGGCCGCGCTCTCCGCCTGGCCGCGGTCGCTGACGAAGGTGAACAGCGCGTATCCGGCCACGACGAGCGCCAGCAGCACCGCCTGCATGGCGAAGAGCTGGCCCGCCAGGCTGCGGGGTCTCGGGAGGACGGTCAGGCGCATGCCGTTCAGTCTGCCTCCGAGCCGTGGCGTGAACTAAATGAACGGAAGGGTGACCGCCCTCACACGAGAGGAGATAGTCGCGGCATCCCCGAATTCCCCCGGACGTGAGCCGCACGCCGGTGATGCCGATGACGTCGTCAAGGAGGGCCGCCGTGACCAGCACAGCCGATACGGCACCTGCCGCGCCCGCAGCAGGGCCCGGCCCCGCAGCCAAGCGGGACCGCACCCACTATCTCTATCTGGCGGTCATCGCCGCGGTGGTCCTCGGTGTCGCCGTCGGGTTCGCCGCACCGGACACCGCCAAGGAACTGAAGCCGCTGGGCACCGGCTTCGTGAACCTGATCAAGATGATGATCTCCCCGATCATCTTCTGCACGATCGTGCTGGGCGTCGGTTCGGTGCGCAAGGCGGCCAAGGTCGGCAAGGTGGGCGGCCTCGCCCTCGGCTACTTCATCGCCATGTCGTTCGTCGCGCTGGCCATCGGCCTGGTGATCGGCAACCTGGTCCACCCGGGCAGCGGCATGCACCTCACCGAGGCGGTCAAGGGCGTCGGCCACGCCCAGGCGGACGCCGCCAAGGAGGGCCCGGTCGACTTCGTGCTCGGGATCATCCCGACCACGCTGGTGTCGTCCTTCACCGAGGGCGAGGTGCTCCAGACCCTGCTGGTCGCGCTGCTCGTCGGGTTCGCGCTCCAGGCCATGGGCCGCAAGGGCGAGCCGGTGCTGCGCGGGGTGGAGCACATCCAGCGGCTGGTCTTCCGCATCCTCGCCATGATCATGTGGGCCGCGCCCATCGGTGCCTTCGGCGCCATGGCCGCCGTCGTGGGCGAGACGGGCGTCGACGCCCTGAAGGCGCTCGCCACGATCATGTTCGGCTTCTACGTCACCTGTCTGCTCTTCGTGATCGTGGTGCTCGGCACCCTGACGCGGCTGGTGGCCGGCGTCAACATCTTCCAGCTGCTGAAGTACCTGGGCCGGGAGTTCCTGCTGATCCTGTCCACGTCCTCGTCGGAGTCCGCGCTGCCCCGGCTGATCGCCAAGATGGAGCACCTGGGCGTGAGCCGCCCGGTCGTCGGCATCACCGTGCCGACCGGCTACTCCTTCAACCTCGACGGCACCATGATCTACCTGACCATGGCCTCGCTGTTCATCGCGGACGCCATGGACCAGCCGCTCTCCATCGGCCAGCAGATCACCCTGCTGCTGTTCATGATGATCGCCTCCAAGGGCGCGGCGGGTGTCACCGGCGCCGGTCTGGCCACGCTCGCCGGTGCCCTCCAGTCCCACAAGCCCGCCCTGGTGGACGGCGTCGGCCTCATCGTCGGCATCGACCGCTTCATGAGCGAGGCCCGCGCCCTCACCAACTTCGCGGGCAACGCCGTCGCCACCCTGCTGATCGGCACCTGGACCGGCGAGGTCGACCAGGACCGGGTGCGGCGGGTGCTCGCGGGGGACCTGCCCTTCGACGAGCGGACGCTGCTGGACGACTCGGATGACTCCGGCGACTCCGGTGACTCCGGTACGGCCGTGGCCGGTTCCGGACTGCCCGAGCAGCGCGAGGACGGCGGGAAGGAACTCGCCAAGGCGTGAGGCCCTGACGCCCGCGTACGCCCTCCGCTCCCTCCGTACGCCCTCCGCGCTCCCTCTACGTCCGCTGCTCCCCCCGTACGTCCCCTGCTCCCTCCCCCCGTACGTCCCCTGCTCCGGACGCCCGGCTCTGCCTGAACCCGGGCCGGGCGTCCGGCCACCCCAGAGCCGCCGAGCGGCCGAGCCCCTCTCCCCCGTCGGGCCCGGCCGCTCGGCTTCTGGCGTGCCCGGGGCCGGACCCCGCCACCTCCGCCTGGGGGACCGGCCGCTCAGCCGCTCAGCCGGGCCACCAGCGCCCCCGCCGCAGCGGCCGGCATCCCCGCCGAGGTGAGGACGGTGACGGCCGCCGAACGCCCCGCGTCGGGCGCCGCGAGCAGACCGTCGTTCACCGCCTCCATCAGCGCGAACATCACCTGTTCGTGGACGTAGGCGAGGGCGGCGGCGGGCAGCGGCGAGCTGAAGACGCCCTCGTCGAGACCGCTCTGGAGGACCTCCGCGCAACTGGCCCGCACGGGCGTCAGGCGCTCACGGATGCCCTGCATGGTGACCGTGCGCTGGGCGAGCGCCACCAGCAGCCGGTAGCGGTCGGCGATGGGCCAGATCCCCAGCACGGAACGCGCCAGCGCCTCCGCCGGGTCGGCGGCGCCCGCGCGCCCGGCGGCGTGCGCGTCCGCCAGCGTCTGCACGGCGTCGTCGACGAGCGTGCTGATCAGCGCCTCGCGGCTGGGGAAGTGCCCGTACACCGTGCGCCGTACCACCCCCGCGGCGCGCGCGATCTGGTCCATGGACGCGTCGGGGTCGCGCAGCAGCTCGGCGAGGGCGACGTCGAGGATGCGGCGTCGATTGGCGTCGGCGCGCGTGGTGTTACCCGTGGTCATGGCTGACATTGTGCCCTCCTCGCGACTTGCACAGCTCTGTGCAACGACGTACATTGCACATCGTTGTGCAACTGCACAGCTCTGTGCAAGTAGTTGTCGTGCACGTCTCGTCGCGCACCCGAGGAAGGCGACCCCTGCCATGCGACTCGTCATGACCGAACCGGTCGGACCGACGGACCGCCCCTACGCCCGGCGCTGGTGGGCGCTCCTGGTGCTCTGCCTGAGCCTGCTGATCATCGTGATGGCCAACACCGCCCTCACGGTCGCCGCCCCGGACATGACCCGCGACCTGGGCCTGTCCGGCGCCGACCTGCAATGGGTGATCGACGGCTACACCGTCCCGTACGCGGCCCTGATGCTGCTGCTCGGCGCGATCGGCGACAAGTACAGCCGCCGGGGCGCGCTCGTCCTCGGCCTCGTCGTCTTCGGCGGCGGCGCCGTCTTCGGCTCGCTGGCCGACAGCGCCGCCACCGTCATCGCGGCCCGCGCGGTCATGGGTGTCGGCGCCGCGCTGATCATGCCCGCCACGCTCTCCCTGCTGGCCGCGACCTTCCCGCGCGCCGAACGCGCCAAGGCCATCACCCTGTGGACCGCCACCGCCGGACTCGCCATCGCGGCCGGACCGGTCGTCGCCGGAGCGCTGCTGAAGAACCACGGCTGGGCGTCGACGTTCCTGATCAACGTGCCCATCGCCGCCGTCGCCCTGGTCGCGGCCTTCGTCCTCGTCCCGCCGTCCCGGGCCGGACACCACGACCGCATCGACTACGTCGGCGGAGCGCTCTCCGTGCTGTGGATCGGCGCACTGGTCTACATGATCATCGAGGGGCCGCACTTCGGCTGGGACGCCAAGGCGGTCACCGCGGCCGTCGTCGCGGGCGCGGGCCTGGTGGCCTTCGTCCTGTGGGAGCTGCGCCACCCGCGCCCCATCCTGGACGTACGCCGCTTCACCGGCCGCCGCTTCGCGGGCTCCAACCTCGCCGTCGCCCTGTTCTTCCTGGCCGTCTTCGGCGCCTTCTACTACCTCACCCAGCACCTCCAGTTCGTCCTCGGCTACGACGCCCTCGCCACCGGTGTGCGCATGCTGCCGCTGGCCGGCGCGGTCTTCGCCGGCTCCGCCCTCACCGGCTACCTCACCCCGCGCGTCGGCATGAAGTGGACGGTCACCGCGGGCATGGTCGGCGGCACCGTCGCCCTCGCCCTGCTCACCCGGGTCGACGGCGCCTCCTCCTACGGCGACTTCGTGGCCCCGCTGATCGTGCTCGGCCTGGCCATCGGCCTCGCCCTCTCACCCTGCACCGACGCCATCATGGGCGCCTTCCCCGAGTCCGAACTCGGCGTCGGCGGCGCCGTCAACGACACCTCGCTGGAACTCGGCGGCTCGCTCGGCATCGCCATCCTCGGCTCGCTGCTGTCCACCTCGTACTCCGGCCACCTCGCCGACGCGACCACGGGCAGCAAGCTTCCGGCGGACACCCTGGCCACCGCCCAGGACTCGGTCGGCGCCGGATACGCCGTCGCCCAGGGCATCGGCGACAAGGCCCAGCAGCTCGCCGAGCGCGCCGCCCACACCGCCGACCCGCAGCAGGCCGCCCAGCTCAAGGCCCAGGCCGGGCAACTCGTCGAGGGCGCCCGGCAGATGAAGGACGCGGTCGGCTCCTCCTTCGCCGACGCCGTCTCCCACACCAGCCTGATCGGCGCCGTCATCCTCGGCGCGGGCACCCTCGCGGTGGCCCTGCTGATGCCCCGCGGCACCCACCGCGACCAGGAGCCCGCCGCGGCGGAGCAGACGAAGGCGGAGAACCCCGAGGTCGGCGCCCTGAACTGAAACGCCCCCGTCGGCGTCTCTCACCGCGATGCACTACCGTGCCGTGCCGTGCCGGATCACCCTCCGGCACGGCACGGCGCACCCGCGTGAGCGGGTGGTCGGCACACAGCGGCAGATACAGACAGAGCCGCAGCCGCGGACACAGACGCAGATGGAGGGCAACGGGGGATGGCGATCGACTGGGACCGGCGCACCTGCGCGCGCAAGGGCCATGTGACCTACGCGCCGGACGACCCCCGGCTGCGCATCCGGCTGCACGCCGACACCCCGCTCGGCGAGGTCTGGCGCTGCCTGCGCTGCGGCGACTTCGTCCTCGGCGAGCCGCACGGAGCGGGCCCGGCCGCCGACGCCCCGCTGGTGCCGCGCGGCAAGGTGCTGCGGGACCTGTTCATCCTGCGATTCCTGGCCCTGGAACGGGTCGTGCGCGGCGTCTTCATCGTCCTCGTCGCGGTCGCCGTCTGGAAATTCAGCAACAGCCAGGACGCGGTACGCCGCCTCTTCAACGAGTACCTGGACGTGTTCCGCCCCGTCTTCAGACACTTCCACTACGACCTCGACCATTCACCGGTCGTCGGCACCATCCAGAAGACCTTCGGCTACAAGCACTCCACCCTGCTCCTGGTCGCCGGACTCCTGCTCGCCTACGCCCTCATCGAGATCATCGAGGCCGTCGGCCTCTGGTACGCCAAACGCTGGGCCGAATACCTCACGGTGGTCGCCACCGCCGCCTTCCTCCCCCTGGAGATCTACGAACTCACCGAGCACATCAGCGCCGTGAAGATCACCACCCTCACCCTCAACATCCTCGCCGTCCTCTACATCGCCCTCACCAAACGCCTCTTCGGCCTCCGCGGCGGCCGCCGAGCCTTCGACGAGGAACGCCACAGCGCGTCCCTGCTGGAGGTGGAACACTCGGCGGGGGTGCTGGTCTGAGCCGGGCCGAGAACAGGGGAGCGCGCAGCCGGACGTCGACCGGGCGGCCTCTCTTGCCTTGACGCAGACGTCAAGCCGTACCGTCGGGGGCATGCGAATCGGTGAGCTGGCCGAGCGGGCCGGGACCACGGCGCGGGCGTTGCGGTACTACGAGTCGCGGGGGCTGCTGCCCGCGCGGCGGGACGCGCAGGGGTATCGGACGTACGACGAGCGTGATCTGGAGCTGTTGCGGCAGATCAGGACGTTGCGGGACTTCGGGTTCGAGCTGGAGGAGACGCGGCCGTTCGTGGAGTGTCTGCGGGCCGGGCATCCGGAGGGGGACGCGTGTCCGGCGTCGCTGGTGGTCTACCGGCGCAAGCTGGCCGAGCTGGACGCGCTGATCGGTGAGCTGACGGCGGTGCGGGCGCAGGTCGGGGCGCAGTTGGCGCGGGCCGAGCGGGCGCGGGACGGGCTGGCCGCCGAGGCGCTGGTTCCGGGGGGTCCGGAGCCGTTGTGCGAGCTGGGAGGGCAGGAGCGGTGATCAAGCAGGTGGCGGGTGTGGAGGAAGTGACCGACGCGGACTTCGGGGAGCGGGTGCTGGGGGCGGAGCTGCCGGTGCTGGTGCAGTTCACGGCCGAGTGGTGCGGGCCGTGCCGGCAGCTGGCGCCGGTGCTGGGGGCCGTCGCCGCCGAGGAGGGCGACCGGTTGAAGATCGTCCAGCTGGACGTGGACCGCAGTCCGGAGACGACGATCCGGTACGGGGTGCTGGGCACGCCGACGCTCATGGTCTTCCGGGGCGGGGAGCCGGTGCGGTCGATGGTGGGCGCGCGGCCGAAGCGGCGGCTGCTGGAGGAGCTGGCCGACGTGCTCTGACAGGAGTGCGCGGGCAACAGAAAATCCCCTGGGCAATTGCGCCCGGGGGATTTCTTTGCGTATATTCGGTGGTTCGCGACTTCATGAAGAATATGGTCGCGGAGAAGTGCAGTGACCACAGTATATGCGGGCGGGAGCTGAATTGTCAAACACCGGCTTTTCTGACGAGGAATTGCGTCGGGAACAGGAATTCATCGACGGGCTGTACCGGCTCGTCGACGCGCTGCGCGGTGACACCGAGGCCGGCGTCGCGGACGCCCTCGCCCAGGGCAACACGCCCCTCCAGGCCCGGCTGGAGCGGGACATCCTGGTCGCCGAGCGCTCCGGGCTGCTCGCCGCGCTGAACGCCGTGGACGGCTCGCTCTGCTTCGGCCGGATCGACCTGACCGACGGCGCCAGCCACCACATCGGCCGGATCGGGCTGCGCGCGGACGACACCGAACGCACCCCGGTCCTGATCGACTGGCGGGCGGACGTGGCCCGGCCCTTCTACCTGGCCACCGGCCACACCCCGATGGGCCTGCGCCGCCGCCGGCACCTGACCACCGAGGGCCGCCGGGTCACCGCCCTGCACGACGAGATCCTCGACCTGGGCGACGCCACCCGCACCGGGTACGAGGACCCGACCGGCGACGCGGTGCTGCTCGCCGCGCTCGACTCCGCGCGCACCGGCCGGATGGGCGACATCGTGCGCACCATCCAGGCCGACCAGGACCGCATCATCCGCGCCCCGCACCGCGGTGTGCTGGTCGTCGAGGGCGGCCCCGGCACCGGCAAGACCGCCGTGGCGCTGCACCGGGCCGCCTATCTGCTCTACGAGCACCGGGAACTGCTCGCCCGGCGGGCCGTGCTGATCGTGGGCCCCAACCCGGCGTTCCTCGGCTACATCGGCGAGGTGCTGCCCTCGCTCGGCGAGACCGGTGTGCTGCTGGCGACCGTGGGCGAGCTGTTCCCCGGGGTGCGGGCGACGGCGACCGACACGCCCGAGGCGGCGGCCGTCAAGGGCCGCGCCGACATGGCCGGTGTGCTCGCCGCCGTCGTACGCGACCGGCAGGCGCTGCCCGACCCGGTGCTTGCCATCGAGCACGACCGCGAGGTCCTGATGCTCGACGACGGCCTGGTGCGGGTGGCCCGCGAGCGCACCCGCGCCGCGAAGCTGCCGCACAACGCGGCGCGCGAGCACTTCGAGGGCCACATCCTCAACACGCTCACCGACATGGTCGCCGAGCGCATCGGCACCGACCCCTACGACGGCTCCAACCTGCTCGACGCCAGCGACATCACCCAGATCCGCGACGAACTCGCCGAGAACCCGGAGGTCTGGTCGGCCATCGACCGGCTGTGGCCCCGGCTCACCCCGCGCCGCCTGGTCGCGGACTTCCTCGCCGCGCCGGAGGGCTACGTCCGCGACGAGGACGCCGCCGCGATCCGCCGCCCGGTCACCCGCGCCTGGACCGTCGCGGACGTACCGCTGCTCGACGAGGCCGCCGAACTGCTCGGCGAGGACGACCGGGTGGCCCGCGCCCGCGCCGAACGCGAACGCGAGAACCAGGTGGCGTACGCGCAGGGCGTGCTGGACGTCTCCTACGCCTCGCGGACCTACGAGTTCGACGACAAGGACGAGGAGGACTCCGAGGTCCTGTCCGCGCACGACATCATCGACGCCGAGCGGTTCGCCGAGCGCCACGAGGAGGACGACCACCGCAGCGCCGCCGAGCGCGCGGCGGCCGACCGCACCTGGGCGTTCGGGCACATCATCGTCGACGAGGCGCAGGAGCTGTCCCCGATGGCCTGGCGGCTGCTGATGCGGCGCAGCCCGACCCGCTCGATGACCCTCGTCGGCGACCCCGCGCAGACCGCGGAGGCGGCCGGTGTCGGCTCCTGGGCGGACATCCTGCGGCCCTATGTCGAGGACCGCTGGGAACACACCCGGCTCGGCGTCAACTACCGTACGCCCGCCGAGATCATGGACCTCGCGGCGGCCGTGGTACGCGCCGAGAACCCCGAGTTCACCCCGCCCAGCTCGGTGCGCTCCACCGGCGTACGCCCCTGGGTGCGCGCCACCGGCGACCTGCCCGGCGCGGTGGCGAAGGCCGTCGCCGAACTCACCCCGGACGAGGGACGGCTCGCCGTGATCGCCCCGCGCGACCTGCACCGCCGCCTGGTCGCCCGGCTGGACGGCGTCACCGCGGGCGCGGAGCCCGACCTGACCCGCACGGTCGTCCTCCTCGACCCGCGCCAGGCCAAGGGCCTGGAGTTCGACTCGGTCCTGGTCGTCGAGCCGGGCCGCTACGGCACCAGCGACCTGTACGTGGCCCTGACCCGCGCGACCCAGCGGCTGGGGGTGCTGCACACCGAACCCCTCCCGGAGGGGTTGTCGGATGTGACCTGACGCGCCGTGGGGGGGGGGCCCCCGCCCCCCCGGGCCCCCCCCCCCCCCCGCGGGGGGGGTTCACGCCCCCCCCCCGGGGGCCCCCCCCTTTTAACCAACTAGGGGGGGTAGCTG
>NZ_JBSFSI010000010.1:0-282033 GCF_053589675.1 Streptomyces sp. NPDC003284 | reverse complement strand
ACGCCCGGTTACATTCCGAACCCGGAAGCTAAGCCTCACAGCGCCGATGGTACTGCAGGGGGGACCCTGTGGGAGAGTAGGACACCGCCGAACAAATTTTAGGGAAAACCCCGCACCTCACGGTGCGGGGTTTTTCTGCGTTCAGGGGCTTTTCAGGGTGTTCTTTCCGTCCCCTTTCCGTTTCTGGGGCGGAAAGGGTCCGTGTTTCACAGCCGGCCCGCTGCTTTCAATGCCAGGTAGGCGTCCGCGAGTGCGGGAGCCAGGTTGTCCGGAGTCGCGTCGACGACGGTGACTCCCTGACGGCGCAGTTGTTCCGCGGTGCGCTGGCGTTCGCCCTGGGCCTGGGCCGCCGCAGCGGCTTCGTACACCGCGTCCGTGCTGCCCCGGGCGGCGGCCATGCGGGCCACGTACGGGTCCGCGACCGAGGCGACCAGTACGGTGTGCCGTTGTGTGAGCTGGGGGAGGACCGGGAGCAGGCCCTCTTCCACGGGGGCCGGGTCCAGGCTGGTGAGCAGGACGAGCAGGGAGCGGCGGGGCGCCGTGCGCAGTGCGGTCGCCGCGAGGCCCCGGGCGTCCGTCTCGATGAGTTCGGCTTCCAGCGTCGCCATGGCGTTGACCAGGGACGGGAGGAGCATTCCCGCGGCGCGGCCCTGGACGAGGGCCCGTACCCGGCGGTCGTAGGCGAGGAGGTCCACGCGGTCCCCGGCCCGGGAGGCGAGGGCGGCCAGGAGCAGGGCGGCGTCCATGGCGGCGTCCAGGCGGGGCGCGTCAGCGACCCGGCCGGCCGAGGTGCGGCCCGTGTCGAGGACGAGCAGGATGTGGCGGTCGCGTTCGGGGCGCCAGGTGCGGACGGCGACCGCGGACTGGCGGGCGGTGGCACGCCAGTCGATGGACCGGGTGTCGTCCCCGGGCACGTAGTCGCGCAGGCTGTCGAACTCGGTGCCCTCTCCGCGGGTGAGGACGCTGGTACGGCCGTCGAGTTCGCGGAGCCGGGCCAGTTTGGACGGCAGGTGCTTGCGGCTGGTGAACGGGGGCAGGACCCGTACCGTCCAGGGCACCTGGTGGGTGCCCTGGCGGGAGAAGAGGCCGAGCGGGCCGTAGGAGCGGACGGTGACACGGTCGGCCCGGCGGTCGCCGCGGCGGGTGGGGCGCAGCCGCGTCGTCAGCCGGCGGCGTTCACCGGCGGGGACGGTCAGGCGGTGGCGTGAGGCGTCGGTCTCCGTGCCGGGCTGCCAGCTGCTGGGCGGCCAGGCGTCGCGGATCCGGGCCCGGAGGGGGCGGCCGGACGGGTTGGTGACGGTGAGCGTGACATCGGCGGTGTCGCCCAGGCGTACGGAGGTGTCGCCGGAGCGGCTCAGGCCGAGGCGGCGTACGGGCGCGGCCAGGGCGTAGTCGCAGGCGCAGGCGACGGCGAGGGGCGCGTTGACGGCGAGGACGCCGGTCCAGCCGGCGTCCAAGAGGCCGACGGGGACGGAACCGAGGGCCGCGAGGAGTGCGGCGCGTCCGGTGAGGGCCATCAGCGGGGGACCGGGACGTGGGTGAGGACCGCGGTGATCACCGAGTCGGCGGTGACGCCTTCCATCTCCGCTTCCGGGCGCAGCTGTACGCGGTGGCGCAGGGTGGGCAGGGCGAGGGCTTTGACGTCGTCGGGGATGACGTAGTCGCGGCCGGTCAGCCAGGCCCAGGCGCGTGCGGTGGACAGCAGGGCGGTGGCGCCGCGCGGGGAGACGCCCAGGGAGAGGGACGGGGACGCGCGGGTGGCGCGGCAGATGTCGACGACGTAGGCGGCGATCTCGGGGGAGACGGTGGTCGCGGCGATCGCGGTGCGGGCGGCTTGCAGGTCGGCGGGGCCCGCCACGGGGCGTACGCCGGCGGTGTGCAGGTCGCGCGGGTCGAATCCGGCGGCGTGCCGGGTGAGGACGTCGATCTCGTCGTCCCGGGAGGGCAGGGGGATGGTCAGCTTGAGCAGGAAGCGGTCCAGCTGGGCCTCGGGCAGCGGGTAGGTGCCCTCGTACTCGACCGGGTTCTGGGTGGCGATGACCAGGAAGGGGGCGGGGAGCGGGCGCGGTGTGCCGTCGACGGTGACCTGGCGTTCCTCCATGGCCTCCAGCAGCGAGGACTGGGTCTTCGGCGGGGTGCGGTTGATCTCGTCGGCGAGGAGGAGGTTCGTGAAGACCGGGCCGGGCTGGAAGGAGAACCGGGTGGTGCGGGCGTCGTAGACGAGGGAGCCGGTGACGTCGCTGGGCATCAGGTCGGGGGTGAACTGGACGCGTTTGGTGTCGAGTTCGAGTGCGGCGGCGAGGGTGCGCACGAGGAGGGTCTTGGCGACTCCGGGGACGCCTTCGAGCAGGACGTGGCCGCGGCAGAGCAGGGCGACGACGAGACCGGTCACGGCGGGGTCCTGGCCGACCACGGCCTTGGCGATCTCGGCGCGCAGGGCCTCCAGGGAGGACCGGGCGGCGGTCGCGTCCCCGGTGTGCCCGGCGTTGTCAGTGGTCGGGTCCATCATGGACGGCGTACCTCTCTTTCGAGGGCGTCGAGTCGGTCGGCGAGGGAGACGAGGGCCGCGTCGTCGCCGGGCGGCGGGCCGAAGAGCAGGTCGTGCAAGGGCTGTGCGCCGCCGTCCAGGCGGGCGGACAGGGCGGGGAGGAGTGCCTCGGGTGTGTGCGCCTGGGTGGTGGGGATGCCGACGAGGGGAGCGAGGCGGGTGCGGGTGGCGGAGCGAAGAGCGGTGGCGGCGCGGTCGCGGGCGTTCACCTTGCGGTAGAGGCGGGCGCGGCCCTCGGTGGTTTCGGAGGCGCGGATCGCGACGGGGAGTTTCTCGGGCACGAGGGGGCCGAAGCGGCGTGCCCGCCACAGGGCCGCCAGTGCGGCGGCGATGAAGAGCTGGAGGGTGCCCCAGAGCCAGCCGGAGGGCAGCAGGTCGAAGAAGCCGCGCTCGCCGCTGTCGGGGGCGGAGGCGTCGTCGAGCGAGGGGAGGTACCAGACGAGATGGGGGCGCGAGCCGAGGAGTTGGAGGGCGAGCGAGGCGTTGCCCTGCTGGTCGAGGCGGTTGTTGAAGAGGATGGCGGGCGCGCCGAGGACGACGGTGTCGCCGCGCGCGGCCTGCGGGATGCGCAGCAGGGTGGGCAGGCCGTCGCTCGGGTAGCAGGAGTCGGCGCGCACGGTGGTCGAGTAGCGGATGCCGTCGCCGAGTTCGGCGGGTCCGGCGCGGCGGGCGGCGGGCAGGGCGCAGCCGGGTGCGAGCACGGTGTCGAAGCCGGGCGCGGTGTCGACGGTGACGCCGGGGGCCAGGCGGTCGAGGGAGGGAGTGCCGGGGGCGACGAGGACGGTGCGTCCGCCGGTGCCGGCGGTGGCGGCGCGCAGCCGGGACTGCTGGTCGCGCGTCAGCAGGTCGGGGACGGCGACGAGCAGGGTGGTGTCGGGTCCGGCCGCGGCGCGTGCCTCGTCGAGGCCGGTGACGACGCGGCTGCTGACGTGCCGGTCGGCGAGGAGAGCGGCGACGGCGCGGCTGCCGTGCGGGTCGGCGGAGCGCGGGTCGAGGCGGCCGTGCCGGTCCCCGGAGCGCAGTGCGGCCAGGACGAGGCCCGCGGCGAGCAGGATCAGCAGTGCGAGCAGGATGCCGCGCGCGCGGGTCCAGGTCTGCCGGGCGGTGGGCGAGGTCGAGGTGGCCGGGGGCGGGGCCGTGGTGGTTGCCTCGGTGGTCATCCGGCGGCTCCCCGGTGGGTGGTGCCGGTCGTGCTCGTCGTGCTCGCGGTCAGCTGGGGCCGGGTGTGCTCCAGGTCGCGGTCGAGTGCGGCGATGTGGCGGTACGTCTGCTCGGTGGCGCGGCGGCCGCCGTATGTGACGCCGTCGAAGTCGCGGGCGGCGGTGTGCAGCCGGTCGGCGTGGGCGGGCAGGGTGCGGCCCGCTTCGGCCGCGGCCTCGTCGGCGGTGCGGCCGGGGCGGGTGTCGAGGAGGGCGCGTTCCTCCAGGGAGCGGACGAGGGCGCGCATGCGTTCCTGGACGGCGGGGTTCCAGTGGCCCTGGGCGGCGTGTGCCTCGGCGGCGGCGCGGTGTTCGGCGGCGCTGCGGGGACGGTCGTCGAACAGGGCGGGGGCGGAGGCGGGTTCGCGGTGCGGTGTGCCCAGGCGCCACCACAGGGCGCCCAGTACGGCGAGGACGGCCAGGACGATCACGACGAGTCCGGCCGTGCCGCCGGGGGTGGCCGTCGAGGCGGAGTCGAAGAGTCTGCCGACCCAGTCCCAGAAGTGGTCGAGCGCGCGTTGGAACAGGCCGGGGTCGTTCTCGTGGTACACGCGCTTGGACAGTTCGCGGCGGGCGGCCTCCCGCGCGGGGTCGCGCGGGAGGGTCACCGGTGGTGTGCCGCCGGGGTCCGGCTGGGCCAGGGCGAGCGTGTGCCCGATGCGCGGCAGGGACCGCAGGATCCCGTCGGCGTGGTCCGCCGCGCGCGCGGGCGCGGGCGGCGCTGTGAGAACTCCCCCCGGCAGGCTCACGGCATCAGCTTCCGGAGGCGGGTGCGTCGGTGCCGTGGCCCTGGACGCCTGCGGCGCGGGCCAGTTCCAGGTCGAGGGCTTCGCGGCGGATGCGCTGGTCGACGTAGAGGAGCACGGTGACACCGGCCGTGATCGGAAGTTTGATCATGGAGCCGATCACCGAGCCGATGCCGGTGATGACCAGGTACGTCCAGCTGAGCTGGGTGCTGCCGTCCAGGAGGCCGGAGAACCCGCCGTCGCTGAAGGCGGAGGCGATCAGGCTGAAGGGGATGACGATGATCGCCGAGATGATGCCGACGATCAGCGCGGTCAGGAGCTGGATGCCGAAGATCCGCCACCAGGAGCCGTTGACCAGCTTGACGGAGCGGCTCATCGCCTTCTTGATGCCCTGCTTCTCCAGCATCAGCGCGGCCGGGGAGAGGGAGAAGCGGACCGCGAGCCAGATGGCGACCACACCGGCGCCCAGTGCGCCGAGGACGGCGATCGCGGTGCCTCCGACGGGGGACCCGGTCGCGGCGACGATGAGGCCGGGCACCATGCCCACGGCGAAGACGCCGAGGCAGATGACCAGCAGCACGAGGAGCAGACCGAGCAGCCTGGGCAGTTGGGGAGCGGCGTCGCGCCAGGCCTCGCGCAGGGTGACGGACCTGCCGAGCACCGCGCGGCTGGTGACCGTGGTGAGCAGGCCGGTGGCGAGGACGATGCCGACGACGCCGACCAGGAAGATGATGCCGGAGCCGAGGAGGCTGTCGCCCGTGGCCCGGAGCACTTCGCGGGGCGTGGCGTTCGGGTCCTTGAGCGCGTCGTTGTCGATGACGCCGTTCAGCGCCAGACGCTGCACCAGGATGACGACGATCTCGGTGACGACCGCGATGGCCAGCGCGATGCCGAGCACGGCCCGCCAGTGGGCGCGCATCGTGGACACGGCGCCGTCGAGGATCTCGCCCAGGCCGAGCGGGCGCAGCGGGATCACACCGGGCTTGGCCGCGGGCGGCGGCCCGCCCCAGCCGGCGCCCCAGGCGCCGTATCCGCCGGGACCGGGTCCGTGGCCGCCGGGTCCGTAGCCACCTGGGCCGCCGTACCCGCCGGGGCCTCCGGGGGCGCCGTACCCGCCGTATCCGTAGCCGCCGCCCGCGGGCGGCGGGGCGCCCCAGCCGGAGGGCGGCGGGGGCGGGGTCTGGCCGGGTGCCGGGGCCGCGGGACCCCCGGTGGGCGCGGACCACTGGCCGGCCGGAGGCTGCTCCTTGGACCACCTGGGGCCGGGGTTCTGCGGCTGCGCTCCGGGCTGGTCCGCGGGCCGCTCGGGCTGGGCCGGCGCGGACGGGTCGGGGCGGCCGGCGGGGTCGGCAGGGCCGGACGCGCCGGGTTCCTGCCCGTCGGACGGGGCGGATCCGGGCGAGGCCCAGCCCGGAGTGTCGTTCATCGTCGCTCCTTCACGGTGCCCGTCCGCGGTCGCGGCGGCAGGTGGGGTGCCATCGTGCCATGGGGCGGTGTCAGGGTGATCTGCCGCGGTGGCCGCTGTACGCCTTCCATTGTCCGCGGGATACGGGGAACACTGACGGCATGGCTGATCAGTACGCGCAGGCTCGCGAGGACAACCGGCCGCCGGGGATTCCCGCCCTTCGCTGGGAGGAGCCGCCCGAGGGCCCCGTCCTGGTCCTCCTCGACCAGACGAGGCTGCCCGCCCAGGAGGTCGAGCTGGTGTGCACGGACGCGCCCGCGCTGGTGGAGGCGATCCGGTCGCTCGCCGTGCGCGGGGCGCCGCTGCTGGGCATCGCCGGGGCGTACGGCGTCGCGCTCGCCGCCGCGCGCGGCTTCGACGTGGACGACGCCGCCGACGCGCTCGCGGGAGCGCGGCCGACCGCGGTGAACCTCTCGGTGGGCGTGCACCGGGCGCGGTCGGCCTATCACACCGCGCTGGCCGAGACCGGTGATCCGCTGCTGGCCGCTCCGGCGGCGCTGGCCGCGGCGCGGCAGCTGCACCGGGAGGACGCGCGGGCCAGCGCGCGCATGGCCGAGCACGGGCTCGCGCTGCTGGACGAGCTGCTGCCGGCCGGTGGGCACCGGATCCTCACGCACTGCAACACCGGGGCGCTGGTGTCGGGCGGGGAGGGCACGGCGTTCGCGGTGGCGCTGGCGGCGCACCGGGCGGGCCGGCTGCGCCGGCTGTGGGTGGACGAGACCCGGCCGCTGCTCCAGGGGGCGCGTCTGACGGCGTACGAGGCGGCGCGCAACGGTCTGGCGTACACGCTGCTCGCCGACAACGCGGCCGGTTCGCTGTTCGCCGCCGGTGAGGTGGACGCGGTGCTGATCGGCGCGGACCGCATCGCGGCGGACGGCTCGGTGGCCAACAAGGTGGGCAGCTATCCGCTGGCGGTGCTCGCCCGCTACCACCACGTGCCGTTCATCGTGGTCGCCCCGGTGACGACGGTGGACGAGCGGACTCCGGACGGGCCGTCCATCGAGGTGGAGCAGCGTCCGGGGCACGAGGTGACGGAGCTGGCGGCACCGCAGGCCCCGGGGACGGGCGCCGGGGGCGGCATCCCGGTCGCGCCGCTCGGTACGCAGGCGTACAACCCGGCGTTCGACGTGACCCCGCCGGAGCTGGTGACCGCGATCGTCACCGAACAGGGCGCCCTGTCGCCGGTGACGGCCGAGGGACTGGCCGAGCTGTGCGCGCGTTCGCGGCGGGCGGCGGAGGAACACGGGAGAGGGTAGGCGGCGGGGCGGAGAAGGGCACCGGCCGGGGCTCGTGCGGTGCCCGTTCCCGGGACGCGGGCAGACAGTGACGGCTCCGTACGACTATCGTCACAGGCCAGTGAGCTGTCTCACCTGGATCTTCGCCACCGTTACGAGAATGGGATGATGTCGTTTATGAAGGGACGAGTCCTTGTCGTCGACGACGACACCGCACTGGCCGAGATGCTCGGGATCGTGCTGCGTGGTGAGGGTTTCGAGCCGTCGTTCGTGGCTGACGGCGACAAGGCGCTGGCCGCTTTCCGGGAGGCCAAGCCCGATCTGGTGCTGCTCGACCTGATGCTGCCCGGCCGGGACGGCATCGAGGTCTGCCGCCTGATCAGGGCCGAGTCCGGCGTGCCGATCGTGATGCTGACCGCCAAGAGCGACACCGTCGATGTCGTCGTGGGCCTGGAGTCCGGGGCCGACGACTACATCGTCAAGCCGTTCAAGCCGAAGGAGCTGGTCGCCCGGATCCGGGCGCGGCTGCGGCGCTCGGAGGAGCCCGCTCCCGAGCAGCTCGCCATCGGTGACCTGGTCATCGATGTGGCCGGGCACTCCGTGAAGCGGGACGGGCAGTCGATCGCGCTGACCCCGCTGGAGTTCGACCTGCTGGTCGCGCTCGCCCGCAAGCCGTGGCAGGTGTTCACCCGCGAGGTGCTCCTGGAGCAGGTGTGGGGCTACCGCCACGCGGCGGACACCCGCCTGGTGAACGTGCATGTCCAGCGGCTGCGTTCCAAGGTCGAGAAGGACCCGGAGAAGCCGGAGATCGTGGTGACCGTCCGTGGTGTCGGCTACAAGGCCGGACCGAGCTGAGATGTCCGGGGACAGTGCCGCTTCGGCGCCCGGACGGACCGGGACCCGCGCGGAGCGGCCTGTCGGCCGGAAGGGCGCGGGTTCCCGCTGGCGACGCCTCCTGGAGGGCGGGCTGCTGCACGGCGGTGTGCAGGGCAGCCCGGTGCTGCGGCTGCTGATGCGCTGGGTGCGCAGGCCGCTGCTGCCCGTCATGCGCCTGTGGCGGCGCAACATCCAGCTCAAGGTCGTCGCCACCACCCTGCTGATGTCGCTGGGTGTCGTGCTGCTGCTGGGCTTCGTCGTCATCGGCCAGGTCCGTAACGGTCTGCTCGACGCCAAGGTCAAGGCGTCGCAGAGCCAGGCGACGGGCGGGTTCGCGGTCGCCAAGCAGCGGGCCGACGAGGCCGCGAGCGGCGCCGGGGACGATGCCGCCGGCACGCCCGCTGACGGGCACGCCTCGCAGAACGTCATCTCCTGGATGAGCGAACTGGTCTCCTCGCTCTCCAGCGGCGGCCAGGGCGCCTTCGACGTGGTGACGCTGCCCGCGGGCGAGGAGAGCGTCGGCGGGCGCGGTCCGCGCGCCTCCGGCCAGGTGGATCCGACCGTGAGCGTCCCGGAGGACCTGCGTGCCCGGATCAACGGCAGCATGACCGCCGCACAGAGCTACACGCGCATCGTCTACAAGGACGCCGACAAGGTGCCCCAGCCCGCCCTGGTCATCGGCAAGCAGGTCAACGACCCCAACGGCGACCCGTACCAGCTGTACTACCTCTTCCCGCTCACCCAGGAGGAGAAGTCGCTCGGCCTGGTCAAGGGGACGCTGGCCACGGCCGGGCTCTTCGTCGTCGTCTTGCTCGGCGCGATCGCTTGGCTCGTGGTGCGCCAGGTGGTGACGCCGGTGCGCATGGCCGCCGGGATCGCCGAGCGGCTGTCGGCCGGGCGGCTCCAGGAGCGGATGAAGGTCACCGGCGAGGACGACATCGCCCGTCTGGGTGAGGCGTTCAACAAGATGGCGCAGAACCTCCAGCTGAAGATCAACCAGCTGGAGGACCTGTCCCGGATGCAGCGCCGGTTCGTCTCCGACGTCTCGCACGAACTGCGGACACCGCTGACGACCGTACGGATGGCCGCCGACGTCATCCATGAGGCGCGCGAGGACTTCGACCCGGTCACGGCGCGGTCGGCGGAACTGCTGCTCGACCAGGTGGACCGGTTCGAGTCGCTGCTCGCCGACCTGCTGGAGATCAGCCGCTTCGACGCGGGCGCCGCGGCCCTGGAGGCGGAACCGGTCGACCTGCGCGAGGTCGTGCGGCGCGTGGTCAGCGGCGCCGAGCCGCTCGCGGACCGCAAGGGCACCTGCATACGCGTCACCGGCGACCAGCAGCCCGTCGTCGCCGAGGTCGACGCCCGGCGGGTGGAGCGCGTCCTGCGCAATCTGGTCGTCAACGCCGTCGAGCACGGCGAGGGGCGGGACGTCGTCGTCCGGCTGGGCACCGCGGGCGGCGCGGTCGCCGTCGCGGTGCGCGACTACGGCGTCGGGCTCAAGCCGGGTGAGGCGACCCGCGTCTTCAGCCGCTTCTGGCGGGCCGACCCGGCACGCGCGCGTACCACCGGCGGTACGGGTCTGGGGCTGTCGATCGCCCTGGAGGACGCCCGGCTGCACGGCGGCTGGCTCCAGGCGTGGGGCGAGCCGGGCGGCGGTTCGCAGTTCCGGCTGACGCTGCCCAGGACGGCCGACGAGCCGCTGCGAGGTTCGCCGATACCGCTGGAGCCCAAGGACTCGCGGCGCAACAGCGGCCGCGACGCGGCCGGTGCGGGCCGCGCCGCGAAGCGGGCCACCGTGCCCGCCCAGCCGACCGCGGAGCGCTGCGCGGGACAGAGCCGGGACCCGATAGCGGCCCGGTCGCCCGTGGCGGCCCCCACCGCCGATCCGACCGCGCTGCCGGGCAACGGCGCGCGCGTGGTGCCGCGGCCCGCCTCGGGCACACGGCGGCAGGACACCACCGCGTCGGCGCCGGAGGCGGGGACGTCCGCCGTGGAGCGGCCGGCCGAGGAACGTGCGGGCGGGGCCGCGAGCCCGGAGGGCGCCGGGCCCGGGGCCGCGAAGGAGCAAGGGGAGGCATTTCGTGGGCGCTGACCGCGAGGGGGGCGCGCGGCGTCGGCGGATGCGTGCGCTGGTGTGCGCCGCCTGGGGGGTTGTCCTGCTCGCGGGGTGCGCCTCGATGCCCGACAACGGCGACCTGCGGGACGTGGAGTCCACGCCGCGCCAGGACACCGAGGTACGGGTGTTCGCCATGCCTCCCAGGGACAACGCACCGCCGTCCGAGATCGTGCAGGGCTTCCTTGAGGCGCTGACCAGCGACGACCCGCAGTACGCGACGGCCCGGCAGTATCTGACGACGACGGCCGCGCGGCAGTGGCGGCCCGAGACGTCCACGACCGTGCTCGCCGACGGATGGGACATCGAGGTCGACCGGGCCACGGCGCACGAGGACACCGGCGACTACGCGTTCACGCTCACCGGCAGCAAGGTCGCCCGGGTGGACGAGCAGCAGTCGTACGCACCGCTGGACGGCCGCTACAGCCAGGCGGTGCACCTGACGCGCGACAGGAAGTCCGGGCAGTGGCGCATCGACACGCCGCCGCAGGGGGTCCTCATGGGCCGCTCGGACTTCCAGCGCAACTACATGCCCGTCAACAAGTACTACTTCGCCTCGAACACGCCGGGCGGCGTCGGGAGACCGGCCACGGCCGTCGCCGATCCCGTGTACGTACGGCAGCGCGTCGACGCCATGACCCAGGTGGTCCGCTCGGTGCTCACCGGCCCGACCCGCTGGCTGGACCGGGTGGTCAGGTCGAGCTTCCCGACCGGGACGGCGCTGCGCAAGGACGTCACCGGGCTGGCGCCCGACGACCAGAACCGGCTGACCGTGCCGCTGAACGCCAAGGCGTCCGGCGTCGGCGGCGAACGCTGCTGGGAGATGGCCGCGCAGGTGCTGTACACGGTGCAGAACCTCACGCCGACCGTGGAGACGGTGGCGTTGCAGCGCGCCGACGGGAGCACGCTGTGCACGCTCGGCGCGGACCGGGCCCGCACCGTGGCCACCCGCGGGCCGGTGAAGCGGCCCGAGTACCTGTACTTCCTCGACGACAAGCGCCGGCTGGTGCGGATCCCCGGCGCCAGCTCCGGGACGACCGTCGAACCGGTGCCGGGCGCCCTGGGCGAGGGCGTCCAGCGGCTCGGCTCGGCGGCGGTGGCATGGGACGAGCGCAGCGCCGCCGGGGTCAGCAACGACCGCAGGGAACTGTTCGTCGGGCCGCTGGAGCAGGGCGGCGCGCTCGGTACGCCGGTGCTGCGGAGCAACGGCAAGACGGAGAACGACCGGCTGACACCGCCGAGCTGGGACGCGCGCGGCGACCTGTGGGTGGCCGACCGCGATCCGGCCCGGCCGCGGCTGATGGTGCTGGAGCAGGGCACCGGCCAGCCGGTCGGGGTGGCCGTCCCCGGTCTCGACGGACGCATCGACGCGGTGCGGGTCGCCGCCGACGGTGTGCGCATCGCCCTGCTCGTGGAGCACAAGGACCACACCAAGTCCCTGCTCATCGGGCGGATCGAACGGGATGCCAAGGCCGATGGGCGGTCCGCGGTCGCGGTGCTCGAACTGCGGTCGGCGGCCCCCGACATGGAGGATGTCACCGCCATGTCCTGGGCGGGCGACAGCCGCCTCGTGGTCGCCGGACGCGAGCAGGGCGGTGTGCAGACCATGCGGTACGTGCAGGTCGACGGCTCCACGCCGGACGTCCCCGCGCCCGCCGCGCTCACCGGGGTGCGCTCCATCGCCGCGTCCGAGGACGAGCGGCTGCCGCTGGTGGCCTACTCGGAAGCGGACGGGCTGGTGCGGATGTCGTCCGTGGCGCAGTGGCAGAAGGTGGTCAAGGAGGGGGCGGAGCCCGTCTATCCCGGGTGAGTCTCGGCTTCGAGGTGAGTACGGCTTTCCTCCGGCCTCCGGCCTCCGGGCCCCGGGCCCCGACCCCGGTCCCGGTCCCTTCTTGGGCCGGGGCCTTCACTCGTGCGGGTGAAGCCCTGCCCGGCGTCGTAGGGGTTGTCCACAGGGCGTCGCGCCCCGTTGTCCACAGGGGTGGCCGACGCGGCGCCGCCTCGGCACAGTGGATGTATGCGCAGGTGGTGGCGGGACCTCACCGACCTGGTACTGCCGACCGAGTGCGGAGGCTGCGGCAGGCCGCGCACGGTGCTCTGCCCCCGGTGCCGTGCGGCTCTCGGCCGGGCCGCGCCGGGCCGGGTGCGGCCGGACCCGGCGCCGCGCGGTCTGCCGCCCGTGCACGCGGCCGCTCCGTACGCGGACGAGGTCAGGGCGGCTCTCCTCGCCCACAAGGAAAGGGGAGCGCTGGCCCTGGCCGGACCACTGGGCGCGGCGCTGGCGGGCGCCGTGCGGTCCGGGCTGCGCGCGGCCGGGACCCGGGACCCGGTCCGGGGCGGCACCAGACCGGTGCTGCTGGTGCCGGTGCCCTCCGCGCGGGGCGCCGTGCGGGCCCGGGGGCACGATCCGGTGCGGCGGATCGCGCTGGCGGCCGCCGGTGAGCTGCGCCGTTCGGGACTGCCGGCCCGGACGCTCACCGTGCTGCGGCAGCGGCGCGCCGTGGCCGACCAGTCGGCGCTCGGCTCCCGGCAGCGGCAGGCGAACCTCGCCGGTGCGCTGCGGACGGTCCCGGGCGGCGGCCCGCTGCTCCTGGAAGGGCCCGTCGTGCTGGTCGACGACCTGATGACGACGGGTGCCTCGCTGACGGAGGCGGCGCGCGCGGTGAGGTCGGCCGTGTACACGGCGCGGGTCCGGGAAGGGATGGAGGAACGGAAGCCGGTAACACGGCGGAAGGAGGGGAACCCGTTGTACGGCACATCCGAATTGGCGGATGCCGGCGCAAGCGGTGACGTGATCTGCGCGGCCGTCGTCGCCGCTCCACCGGATTCCTTCGAAATAGAAGGAACTGACAGCGGAGACGCATCGTTGCAGGTAATGACAGGGTCAATTCACCTGGATGGAGGTACACCGCGGTAGAGGGTGACGCCATCCCACCCGGCGAGATATGTTCGGGGTGTGAGGGAAAGGCGCAGGCCGTTCCCGTCATATCCGAATGCCGTGCCGCGAGTTTGCGCTTTTTCGCAATCTCCCCGTATCGGCAGGGTGGAGATCTCGCACGCGGGGAAGGGGAGGTGGACGTCACCGAGTCCGAGGTTCCGGACCTGACCGGAACCGGGTGCGAAAGGGAGATGCTCCGCCGTCGAAGCGGAGCGATCCGGGAACGGAGTTCTGCGTGGACATCGTCGTCAAGGGCCGCAAGACAGAGGTGCCCGACCGGTTCCGCAAGCACGTGGCCGAGAAGCTGAACCTGGAGAAGATCCAGAAGCTCGACGGCAAGGTGATCAGCCTCGACGTCGAGGTGTCCAAGGAGCCCAACCCCCGGCAGGCCGACCGTTGCGACCGAGTGGAGATCACGCTCCGCTCCCGCGGTCCGGTGGTCAGGGCGGAGGCGGCGGCCAGCGACCCGTACGCGGCACTCGACCTCGCGGCGGAGAAGCTGCACGCGCTGCTGCGCAAGCAGCACGACAAGCGTTTCTCCCGGCGCGGTGCGCGGCGGATCCCGGCGTCCGAGGTCCCCGACCGCGTGCCGGGTGTGGCCGCGCTCAACGGCAGCGGGCAGACCGCCGCCGAGGAGGCCGCTGACCACGTGCCGACGAAGAGGGTGGGCTCGCTGGAGGTGCAGGGCGACGGCCCGCTCGTGGTCCGCGAGAAGACCCACCTCGCCGCTCCGATGACCCTCGACCAGGCTCTTTACGAGATGGAGCTGGTCGGGCACGACTTCTACCTGTTCGTCGACTCGGAGACCAAGGAACCGAGCGTGGTCTACCGGCGGCACGCCTACGACTACGGCGTGATCCACCTCAGGACCGACACGATGGTGGCGGTGGAGAACTCGCCCGAGGCGGGCGGCATGCTGGGCGGCTGACCACCCGCCCCGTCCCGCTCCGGCGGACACAGCCGGGCCGGTGCCCCCGGAGTGCGCGTGTGCGCCCCCGGGGGCACCGACGTGCGACCCCCTCGCGCCTCGCTCGGTCACCGCGGGGGGCGCCGAGCATGGAATCATGGCCGCAACGGCCCAACGGCTGGGCCGTTGCCTCGGGTTGGCCAGCCACGGCACCCCACACCGGGCCACAGCCTCAGGGGGAGGAACAACGATGACGGACAGCTTCGGACCGATGCGGGACGAGGACGCCGACCGCGGCGCCGTCGGCATGGGTCCGGACACGGGCCCGTCCCGTGCGGAGCCGATCAGGGTCCTGGTGGTCGACGACCACGCCCTCTTCCGCCGCGGCCTGGAGATCGTGCTCGCCGCCGAGGAGGACATCCAGGTCGTCGGCGAGGCGGGCGACGGCGCGGAGGCCGTGGACAAGGCCGCCGACCTGCTGCCCGACATCGTCCTGATGGACGTGCGGATGCCCCGGCGCGGCGGGATCGAGGCGTGCACCTCCATCAAGGAGGTCGCCCCCAGCGCGAAGATCATCATGCTGACGATCAGCGACGAGGAGGCCGACCTCTACGACGCGATCAAGGCGGGCGCGACCGGATATCTCCTCAAGGAGATCTCCACGGACGAGGTGTCCACCGCGATCCGCGCGGTGGCCGACGGGCAGTCGCAGATCAGCCCGTCCATGGCGTCCAAGCTGCTCACCGAGTTCAAGTCGATGATCCAGCGCACCGACGAGCGCCGTCTCGTGCCCGCCCCCCGGCTGACCGACCGGGAGCTCGAGGTCCTCAAGCTGGTGGCGACGGGAATGAACAACCGGGACATCGCCAAGGAGTTGTTCATCTCCGAGAACACCGTGAAGAACCACGTCCGCAACATCCTGGAGAAGCTCCAGCTGCACTCCCGGATGGAAGCGGTGGTGTACGCGATGCGGGAGAAGATCCTGGAGATCCGCTGAGCCGCCGCGCTTCCTCTCCCAGCCCCGTGTCTCCCCGCCCCGGTCGTCCCTCCCGCCCGCCGCCTGCCGCCCCGTTCGGCACCGCTGTCGGCCGCCTCTCTCCGTGCGAGCGGTCAGCGCAGGGCCGCGGCCAGCGCCCGGCTCACCTCCTGGGTGAGGGGTTCGCGCAGCTCCGGGGCGTCCACCCGCTCCACGCGCACGTCCGTGATGCCCACCCAGCCCGCCGCCTCGACCAGCGCCTGGGCCACCGCGGGGACCGCCTTGGGGCCGTCCAGGGTGACCTGCCTGGCCACCAGCGTGCGGCCCTCGCGGGCCGGGTCGACACGCCCGACCAGCCGGCCGCCCGCCAGCACCGGCATCGCGAAGTAGCCGTGCACCCGCTTGGGCTTGGGGACGTACGCCTCCAGGCGGTGGGTGAAGCCGAAGATCCGCTCGGTGCGCGCCCGGTCCCAGATCAGCGAGTCGAACGGGGACAGCAGAGTGGTGCGGTGCCGGCCGCGCGGCGGGGTCGCCAGGGCCTCCGGGTCCGCCCAGGCGGCCCTGCCCCAGCCCTCGACCGTGACCGGGACCAGACCCGAGTCCGCGATCACCGCGTCGACCTGGTCGCCCTTGAGCCGGTGGTAGTCGGCGATGTCCGCGCGCGTGCCCACGCCCAGGGACCGGCCGGCCAGCCCGACCAGGCGGCGCAGGCACTCGGTGTCGTCCAGCTCGTCGTGGAGCAGGTCGGCGGGGACGGCGCGCTCGGCCAGGTCGTACACCCGCTTCCAGCCGCGGCGCTCGACGCAGACCACCTCCCCGTACATCAGGGCGCGCTCGACGGCGACCTTGGTCCCCGACCAGTCCCACCAGTCGCTGGTCCGCTTGGCGCCGCCCAACTCGGTCGCCGTCAGCGGGCCTTCGGTGGTCAGCTGCTTGATCACCTGGTCGTAGGTGCCGCCGGGCAGCCGGTGGTTCCAGTGCGGGCGGCCCCGGTAGGCGCGGCGGCGGAAGGCGAAGTGCGGCCACTCCTCGATGGGCAGGACGCACGCGGCGTGCGACCAGTACTCGAAGGCGTGGGTGCCGGTCCAGTAGGCCTGCTCCACGGTGGTGCGGCCCACCGCGCCGAGCCGGGCGTAGGGGATCAGCTCGTGGGAACGGGCGAGCACCGAGATGGTGTCCAGCTGGACCGCGCCGAGATGGCGCAGCACGCCCCGCACACCGGACCTCCGGTCGGGGGCGCCGAGGAGGCCCTGGGCGCGCAGGGCGATACGGCGGGCTTCGTCGGCCGACAGATCGGCGATGGGGCGCGGGACGCTCGTCATGGACCGCACGATAGGGCCTGCCACTGACAGCCCGCCCCGGCCTGGGCGTCATCCGCCGGAGGACCGGGCAGGGGCGGGCACATAGGGAGCCGTCGCGGGCAGCCCCAGGTCGGAGGGGAGCAGGGAGCCCACCCAGCAGTCCCGCCGTACGCCCTTGTTGTCGAGCGCCGCGCGCAGGGTGCCCTCGACGGTGAAACCGGTCCGCTCGGCGACCGCGCGGGAGGCGGTGTTGCCGACCTCGGCGCGCCACTCCAGGCGGTCCACGGCCAGGTGCGCGAAGGCCCAGCGGGCGGTGGCGCGGACCGCCTCGGAGACATAGCCGTTGCCGCGGTGCTCCCTGGTGCCCCAGAAGCCGACCTCGGCCGTGCCCGGGGCGCGCCGGGTGATGCCGAGCATGCCCACCAGGCTGTCGCCGGGCGCGGGCAGGAAGAGCCCGAAGGTGAACATCGAGTCGTCCGCCCAGCCGTCGGGCGCGATCCGCTCGGTGAAGCCGCGCGCGTCCTCGTACTGATAGGGGGAGGGGACCGTGGTCCAGCGCTGGATGTCCGGGTCGAGCGCCGCGGCGTACACCGCGTCGGTGTCCTTGGACCCGACGGTGCGCAGGACGAGACGGGCGGTGGTCAGGATGACGGGTTCCATCGGCCGATTCTGCTCGCGGGCCGCGGGGGGCGCCATCGTGTTTCCCGCGCGGTGATCGGGCGGTCACGGTTCGCGCACATCCCGGGGCGGGCGCGGCACCATCCGCGGCTCCCGTCCGTTGTTCCCTGTGGAGGCGGCGCGGGGCACAGTGGAGGAGTGCCCTCGCGGCAGGCCCTCCCGGCTGGGCCGGGTCCTCGCATACGATGGCCGTTGCTCAGCCAAGCCAATGGAAACCGACCGTCCCAGGCCCGACCGGCAAGGAGACCAACCCCCGTGTCCGTCCTCTCGAAGATCATGCGTGCAGGCGAAGGCAAGATCCTGCGCAAGCTGCACCGCATCGCGGGCCAGGTCAACTCCATCGAAGAGGACTTCGTCGACCTCTCCGACGCCGAGCTGCGGGCCCTCACCGATGAGTACAAGCAGCGGTACGCCGACGGCGAGAGCCTGGAGGACCTGCTGCCCGAGGCGTTCGCCACCGTACGCGAGGCGGCCAAGCGCGTCCTGGGCCAGCGGCACTACGACGTGCAGCTGATGGGCGGCGCCGCCCTGCACATGGGGTATGTCGCCGAGATGAAGACGGGTGAGGGCAAGACGCTCGTCGGCACCCTGCCCGCCTATCTGAACGCCCTGTCCGGCGACGGCGTCCACATCGTCACGGTCAACGACTACCTGGCCGAGCGCGACTCCGAGATGATGGGCCGCGTCCACAAGTTCCTCGGCCTGGACGTGGGCTGCATCCTCGCCAACATGACGCCGGCCCAGCGCCGCGAGCAGTACGGCTGCGACATCACCTACGGCACGAACAACGAGTTCGGCTTCGACTACCTGCGCGACAACATGGCCTGGGCGAAGGACGAACTGGTCCAGCGCGGCCACAACTTCGCCATCGTCGACGAGGTCGACTCCATCCTCGTCGACGAGGCCCGTACGCCGCTGATCATCTCCGGCCCGGCCGACCAGGCCACCAAGTGGTACGGCGACTTCGCCAAGCTCGTCACGCGCCTGAAGAAGGGCGAGGCGGGCAACCCGCTCAAGGGCGTCGAGGAGACCGGCGACTACGACGTCGACGAGAAGAAGCGCACCGTCGCCATCCACGAGTCCGGCGTCTCCAAGGTCGAGGACTGGCTGGGCATCGACAACCTCTACGAGTCGGTGAACACCCCGCTCGTCGGTTATCTGAACAACGCCATCAAGGCGAAGGAACTGTTCAAGAAGGACAAGGACTACGTCGTCATCGACGGCGAGGTCATGATCGTCGACGAGCACACCGGCCGTATCCTCGCCGGCCGCCGCTACAACGAGGGCATGCACCAGGCGATCGAGGCGAAGGAAGGGGTGGACATCAAGGACGAGAACCAGACCCTCGCCACGATCACCCTGCAGAACTTCTTCCGCCTCTACAACAAGCTCTCCGGCATGACCGGTACGGCGATGACCGAGGCCGCCGAGTTCCACCAGATCTACAAGCTCGGCGTGGTCCCGATCCCGACCAACCGGCCGATGGTCCGCAAGGACCAGTCCGACCTGATCTACCGCACCGAGGTCGCCAAGTTCGAGGCGGTCGTCGACGACATCGCGGAGAAGCACGAGAAGGGCCAGCCGATCCTGGTCGGCACCACCTCGGTCGAGAAGTCCGAGTACCTCTCGCAGCAGCTCAGCAAGCGCGGCGTGCAGCACGAGGTGCTCAACGCCAAGCACCACGAGCGGGAGGCGTCCATCGTCGCCCAGGCCGGCCGCAAGGGTGCCGTCACCGTGGCCACCAACATGGCCGGCCGCGGTACGGACATCAAGCTCGGCGGCAACCCCGAGGACCTCGCCGAGGCGGAGCTGCGCCAGCGCGGCCTCGACCCCGAGGAGCACATCGAGGAGTGGGCCGCGGCGCTGCCCGCCGCCCTGGAGAAGGCCGAGCAGGCCGTCAAGGCGGAGAAGGAAGAGGTCGAGAAGCTCGGCGGCCTCTATGTGCTGGGCACCGAGCGGCACGAGTCGCGCCGTATCGACAACCAGCTGCGCGGTCGTTCCGGCCGTCAGGGCGACCCGGGCGAGTCCCGCTTCTACCTCTCCCTGGGCGACGACCTGATGCGTCTGTTCAAGGCGCAGATGGTCGAGCGCGTGATGTCCATGGCGAACGTCCCCGACGACGTGCCCATCGAGAACAAGATGGTCACCCGCGCGATCGCCTCCGCCCAGTCGCAGGTCGAGCAGCAGAACTTCGAGACCCGTAAGAACGTCCTGAAGTACGACGAGGTCCTCAACCGGCAGCGCGAGGTCATCTACGGCGAGCGCCGCCGCGTCCTGGAGGGCGAGGACCTGCACGAGCAGGTGCAGCACTTCATGGACGACACCATCGACGCCTATGTGCAGGCGGAGACCGCCGAGGGCTTCCCGGAGGACTGGGACCTGGACCGGCTGTGGGGCGCGTTCAAGCAGCTCTACCCGGTGAAGATCACCGTCGAGGAGCTGGAGGAGGCGGCCGGTGACCGTGCGGGCCTGACGGCCGAGTTCATCGGCGACTCCATCAAGGACGACATCCACGAGCAGTACGAGACGCGCGAGACGCAGCTCGGCTCCGAGATCATGCGTGAGCTGGAGCGCCGCGTGGTCCTGTCGGTCCTGGACCGCAAGTGGCGCGAGCACCTCTACGAGATGGACTACCTCCAGGAGGGCATCGGCCTGCGCGCGATGGCGCAGAAGGACCCGCTGGTCGAGTACCAGCGCGAGGGCTTCGACATGTTCTCCGCGATGATGGACGGCATCAAGGAGGAGTCCGTCGGCTACCTGTTCAACCTGGAGGTCCAGGTCGAGCAGCAGGTCGAGGAGGTCCCCGTCGAGGAGGCGGCGCCGTCCCTGGAGAAGGCGCCGCAGGACGCGGTGCCCGCGCAGGCGGGCGCCCGCCCGGAGATCCGCGCGAAGGGGCTGGACGCGCCGCAGCGGCGTGACCTCCACTTCTCCGCGCCGACCGTGGACGGGGAGGGCGGTGTCGTCGAGGGCGAGTTCGCCAGCGACGACGAGCCGGTCCGCTCCGAGTCGGACGGTCTCACGCGCGCGGAGCGCCGCAAGCAGGCGAAGGGCGGCCGTCGCCGCAAGAAGTGACAGCGGCTCCCTGTCTCCGGGGAGCGGCATCCGACCGAAGGGCCGGGCACGGTTCGGTGCCCGGCCCTTCGGCGTGCGCCCGGCGGGGCGCACGCGGGCACGGGGCCCGGTGGGATGCCTGGCCGACGCCCGGCCCGCCCCACGGAGCTCGGCGGCGGGCTGGTCCGCCTGCCCGCCTCCCGCCCGCCCGGCGGTGTGCCGGTGGGCGGGGCCTCAGGCGGGCCTGTGAGCGGCTGTGGGCTGTGCCGGGGGACCCCGGAGGGGCTCGGGGGCTCGGGGAGGACTCGGGGCATCCTCGGGCTTTCCGGGCCGTCTCAGGGACTTGGTGGGCTCATCCGGCCCTGCTGTGCCCCTGTTGTGCCCCTGCTGCGCCCCGTCGGGGCCTCCGGCCCGCTGCCGTTCCGGGCCGCCCCCGCTTCTCGGGCTCTGTCACTCCTCCCGTGGGCGTGGGCGTGGGCCGCGGGGGAGGGCCAGTTCCACGGCGGTGCAGCGCCAGCGGCGGTCCCGGCCGCGTTCGAGGCGGAAGGCCAGGGCGCGCAGTTGGGGACCGGCGCCGATGCGGGCGAAGACCTCCAGGGCGCCGGGCCGGGGCTCGAAGTAGCCGATGTCGCGGACGACGGGATGGGCGCCGCGGGCCCGCAGGGGGCCGTGTGCGGCGAGGCGGACGAGTTCGTCGTAGGCCTGGCCGGCGGTGTGCCGGAGCATCCAGTGGACGGGGCGCAGGCCGCTCAGTACGGCCAGGAGCCGGTCGGCGAAGAGGTCGGTGGTGGCGGGAGCGGCCGCGAGAGCCGACGCGGCGGCGCGCTCCCGTTCCGGGACGCCCCCGCTGTCCCCGGGAAGCCCGGCGCGCCCGGATGCGGCCGGTGGACGGGCGTCGGCGGTGCTGTGGTGCGGGGCGGTCCGGCGCGTGGCCGGTGCGGTGGGCGGGCGGTTGTCGGTGGGGCCGGTGCGGGCGGGGCCGGTGCCCCGGGGGGAACCCGGCGGGCGGCCGTCGCTCGCGGTGCGTGCCGGGCTGCCGCCCGGTGTGCGCGGCGGGGTGCCGCCGGGGCGGCGGGCGTCGCGGCGGCCGGGCGGGCGGGTGCCGGGGCGGCGCTGCGCCCTGGTCATGACCTTGTTCATGCGTCCCCGTTCTCGGTGTGCTCTGGCTGTGCGCCGTGGAACGCGGGCCGCCGGTCGGTGCGAGCCCGCAGTACCGAGCAGTAACTTCCTGCTGGGGACCTTGTACGGGACCCGTCGCGGGGGAGCAAGGAAGGTTCCGCGCGGGTCGACGGTGTGCCGGTTTCACCTGTCCGGGTGAACTTGGGCGGACGGGCCCCCGTAACGGCGCGGCGGAACAGGGGTGCACCGGGTGAAGCGCGGGGCGCGCGGTGGACGCCCCGGAGGGTGCGGCCGGGGACACGAAAGGGGGCCTCCGCACGTATCCTGAAGGCCGTCCGGGTGGCCCTCCCACCGGCTCCCGGCGCCCTGCGGACCTTCATCCCACCGAGAGAGCGGCCGGCCATGCGCGTCTACGTCCCCCTGACCCTCCCCGGGCTCGCCGCGGCCCACACGGCCGGGGAGCTGGGACCGGAACCGCTCGTCGCCTACGCCGTGACCCCCGCGCTGCGCGAGTGGTACGTCTCCGACGACCTGGAGGAGCTGGAGTACGCCGCGCTGAACCGGGCGGCACTGGCCTCGCTGCGGCTGCTGGCCCTGGACCCGCAGGCGCCGCGCCGCCGGGTCGTGGTGGCCGTGGACGTCCCCGACCGCGCGGCGAGCGCCGACCCCGACCGGGGCCTGGACCCCGCCGCGCTCGGCGAGGTCACGGTGACCGGGACCGTACCGCTGGCCAAGGCGGCGGCGGTGCACGTCGACGCGGACGACGCGGTGGCGGACGTGACCGCGGCGGCCGGGGCCCTGGGCGCGGCGGACACCGGCGACGACGACGCGCAGTTCGTCGTCGACGGCGCCGAGGACCACGAGCTGCTCTGGTACGCCACGCAGGAGATCCCGAACCTGATCTGAGCCGGGCGGACCGCCCGGACCAGATGGTCCGCCCCGCCCCCGCCCCGTGCCCGTTGCCCCCGCCCCGTGCCCGTTGTCAGTGGCGGCGGGTACGTTCTTCGGTATGGGGATGCAGTCGGGAGCGCACATCGTCTGGGACTGGAACGGCACGCTGTTCCACGACAACGACGCGATCATCGGGGCGACGAACGCGGCCTTCGCCGAGCTGGGCCTGGAGCCGATCACGCTGGAGCGCTACCGGGCGCTGTACTGCGTGCCGGTGCCGAAGTTCTACGAGCGGCTGATGGGGCGGCTGCCCACGGACGCCGAGTGGCAGGTCATGGACGACACCTTCCACCGGCACTACACCGAGCACCGGGCCCGCTGCCGGCTGGCCGACGGCGCGGTGGAGCTGCTCACGGGCTGGGCGTCGGCCGGGCACAGCCAGTCGATCCTCAGCATGTACGGGCACGAGGACCTGGTCCCGCTGGTGCGGGGCTTCGGGATAGAGACGCACTTCATACGCGTGGCGGGCCGGACCGGACCCTCCGGCGGCAGCAAGGCCGAGCACATGGTGCGGCACCTGGGCGCGCTCGCCGAGGACGTCGACCCGGCGCGCACGGTGGTGATCGGCGACGCGGCCGACGACGCGCTGGCCGCGCGGCACGCGGGGGCGCGGGCGGTGCTGTACACGGGCGGGTCGCACAGCCGGGCCAGTCTGGAGGGCGTCGGCGTCCCGGTGGTGGACACCCTCCGGGAGGCGGTCGCCGAGGCGCAGCGCCTCGCCGCCTGAGGGCGCCCGGCGGCGCCGGAAGGTGACCGGGCGCCGGGCGGCGGCGGCACGCACCTCCCGTCCCGTCTGTCCCTGTGCAGAACGTCAAAGTTCCACCCCCGGTTTTGTACACATACGGCTCATGACGGGGCACCCGTGAAGAGCGATAGCCTGGTGGCGTGATCAGCGCGATAGTTCGCGGGGGCGCGCTCGCCTCCGCTCTGCGCCCGGAGTGCACGGACCACATCCGTGACCGGGCGGCGGTCGCTGGTCCTCGCGGGTCGGCCGGGGCCTTCGTGTACCCCCGCGCCTCCAGGACGCCGGGCCGATGCCCGGCCGCGGCGCGGGCGAGAGCAGCGTCACACTCCACGGACGCGTCGAAGTTGGCCGATAACCCCCCGCTCTTCTCACCTCTCGGCATAGCGTCGGAAAGGTCCGGACACCCCGGACCGCGACGTCACGCCGGAAGGGCCGAGACCGTACTTCCTTCAACGTCACGCAACGGCGCGCGACAGGAGCCAGAGGACAATGCAGACCAAGCTGGACGAAGCCAAGGCCGAGTTGCTCGAAAGGGCCGTTCGGGTAGCTGAGAACAGTCCGGCCGGGGGGCACCTCCCGGCCGGGATGACGGGCGAGGGCACCCCGGACCGGGACTGTGTGCTCGCCTTCCTCCAGCGCTACTACCTGCACACCGCACCCGAGGACCTCGCGGACCGCGACCCGGTCGACGTCTTCGGAGCCGCTTTCTCGCACTACCGGCTGGCCGAGAACCGCCCGCAGGGGACGGCCAACGTCCGGGTGCACACCCCGACCGTCGAGGAGAACGGCTGGACGTGCAGCCACTCCGTGGTCGAGGTCGTCACCGACGACATGCCCTTCCTCGTCGACTCGGTCACCAACGAGCTGACCCGCCAGGGCCGCGGCATCCACGTCGTCGTCCACCCGCAGGTCGTCGTCCGCCGCGACGTGACCGGCAGGCTGCTGGAGGTACTGCCCGCCGCGCCTGCCGGTGAGCCGCTGCCGCACGACGCGCACATCGAGTCCTGGATCCACGTCGAGATCGACCGCGAGACCGACCGGTCCGACCTCAAGCAGATCACCGCCGATCTGCTGCGCGTCCTGTCCGACGTCCGCGAGGCCGTCGAGGACTGGGAGAAGATGCGCGACGCGGCCATCCGCATCGCCGAGGGCCTGCCCGACGAGCCGGTCCCCGCCGACCTGCCCGGACAGCAGGTCGAGGAGGCCCGCGAGCTGCTGCGCTGGCTCTCCGCCGACCACTTCACCTTCCTCGGCTACCGCGAGTACGAGCTGCACGGCGACGACTCCCTGGCCGCGGTGCCCGGCACCGGTCTGGGCATACTGCGATCGGACCCGCCGCACGCGGGCGAGGACAGCCACCCGGTCAGCCCGTCCTTCGAGCGGCTGCCCGCCGACGCCCGCGCCAAGGCCCGCGAGCACAAGCTGCTCGTGCTGACCAAGGCCAACAGCCGGGCCACCGTCCACCGGCCGTCCTACCTGGACTACATCGGCGTCAAGAAGTTCGACGCGAACGGCGAGGTGATCGGGGAGCGCCGCTTCCTGGGCCTGTTCTCGTCCGCCGCGTACACCGAGTCGGTGCGCCGGGTGCCGGTGATCCGCCGCAAGGTGGAGGAGGTCCTCGACCTCGCCGGCTTCTCGCCCAACAGCCACGACGGGCGCGACCTCACCCAGATCCTGGAGACCTACCCGCGCGACGAGCTGTTCCAGACGCCGGTCGCCGAGCTCCAGGCGATCGCCACCTCCGTGCTCTACCTCCAGGAGCGCCGCCGGCTCCGGCTGTACCTGCGCCAGGACGAGTACGGCCGCTACTACTCGGCGCTGGTCTACCTCCCGCGCGACCGCTACACCACCGGCGTGCGCCTGCGGATCATCGACATCCTGAAGGAGGAGCTGGGCGGCACCAGCGTCGACTTCACGGCCTGGAACACCGAATCGATCCTGTCCCGGCTGCACTTCGTGGTCCGCGTCCCGCAGGGCACCGAGCTGCCCGAGCTGTCCGACGTCGACAAGGAGCGCATCGAGGCCCGGCTGGTGGAGGCCGCCCGCTCCTGGGCCGACGCCTTCGCCGAGGCGCTCACCGCCGAGCTGGGCGAGGAGCGCGCCGCCGAGCTGCTGCGCCACTACGCCGCCGCCTTCCCCGAGGGCTACAAGGCCGACCACAGCCCGCGCGCCGCCGTCGCCGACCTGGTCAACCTGGAGCAGCTCGACGACGACAAGACGTTCGCGCTCAGCCTGTACGAGCCGGTCGGCGCCGCCCCCGAGGAGCGCCGTTTCAAGATCTACCAGAAGGGCGGCTCGGTCTCCCTCTCGCAGGTGCTGCCGGTGCTCAGCCGGCTCGGCGTGGAGGTCACCGACGAGCGGCCCTACGAGCTGCGCTGCGCGGACCGCACGACGGCCTGGATCTACGACTTCGGTCTGCGCATGCCCAAGGCGCCCGCGGGCGGCGGCGACTACCTCGCCGACGACGCCCGCGAGCGCTTCCAGGACGCCTTCGCCGCCGCCTGGACCGGCAAGGCGGAGAACGACGGGTTCAACGCGCTGGTGCTGAGCGCCGGACTGGGCTGGCGCCAGGCCATGGTGCTGCGCGCCTACGCGAAGTACCTGCGCCAGGCGGGCTCCACCTTCAGCCAGGACTACATGGAGGACACCCTCCGCAACAACGTCCACACCACCCGGCTGCTGGTCTCCCTGTTCGAGGCGCGGATGGCGCCCGAGCGGCAGCGCGCGGGCCACGAGCTGGTCGACGCCCTGCTCGAAGAGCTGGACGCGGCCCTGGACCAGGTGGCCTCCCTCGACGAGGACCGCATCCTGCGCTCCTTCCTCACCGTCATCAAGGCGACCCTGCGCACCAACTTCTTCCAGGAGAGCGCGGCCGGCCGCCCGCACGACTACGTCTCCATGAAGTTCGACCCGCAGGCCATCCCGGACCTGCCCGCGCCGCGCCCGGCGTACGAGATCTGGGTGTACTCGCCGCGGGTGGAGGGCGTGCACCTGCGCTTCGGCAAGGTCGCCCGCGGCGGTCTGCGCTGGTCCGACCGGCGCGAGGACTTCCGCACCGAGATCCTGGGCCTGGTCAAGGCGCAGATGGTGAAGAACACCGTGATCGTGCCGGTCGGCGCCAAGGGCGGCTTCGTCGCCAAGCAACTCCCGGACCCGTCCGTGGACCGGGACGCCTGGCTGGCCGAGGGCATCGCCAGCTACCGGACGTTCATCTCGGCGCTGCTCGACATCACCGACAACATGGTGGCGGGCGAGGTCGTGCCCCCGCGGGACGTGGTCCGCCACGACGGCGACGACACCTACCTGGTGGTCGCGGCCGACAAGGGCACGGCGACGTTCTCGGACATCGCCAACGAGGTCGCCGAGTCCTACGACTTCTGGCTCGGCGACGCCTTCGCCTCCGGCGGCTCCGCGGGCTACGACCACAAGGGCATGGGCATCACCGCCCGCGGTGCCTGGGAGTCGGTCAAGCGGCACTTCCGCGAGCTGGACGTCGACACCCAGTCGCAGGACTTCACGGTCGTCGGCATCGGCGACATGTCCGGCGACGTGTTCGGCAACGGCATGCTGCTCAGCGAGCACATCCGCCTGGTCGCCGCCTTCGACCACCGGCACATCTTCATCGACCCGAACCCGGACGCGGCCACCGGCTACGCCGAGCGGCGCCGCCTGTTCGACCTGCCGCGCTCCAGCTGGGCCGACTACGACACCGCGCTGCTGTCGGCCGGCGGCGGGATCTTCCCGCGCACGCTGAAGTCCGTCCCGGTCAACGCGCACATCCGCGAGGCGCTGGGCATCGAGGACGGCGTCACCAAGATGACCCCGGCCGACCTGATGCGGGCCATCCTCACGGCCCCGGTGGACCTGCTGTGGAACGGCGGCATCGGCACGTACGTCAAGGCGTCCACCGAGTCCAACACGGACGTCGGCGACAAGGCCAACGACGCCATCCGGGTCGACGGCCGCGACCTGCGGGTCCGGGTCGTCGGCGAGGGCGGCAACCTGGGCTGCACCCAGCTCGGCCGGATCGAGTTCGCGCAGACCGGCGGCCGGGTCAACACCGACGCCATCGACAACAGCGCGGGCGTGGACACCTCCGACCACGAGGTGAACATCAAGGTCCTGCTCAACGGGCTGGTCACCGACGGCGACATGACCGTCAAGCAGCGCAACAAGCTGCTGGCGGAGATGACCGACGAGGTCGGCGCGCTGGTGCTGCGCAACAACTACGCGCAGAACACGGCGATCGCCAACGCCCTCGCCCAGTCCAAGGACATGGTCCACGCCCAGCAGCGCTTCATGAAGCACCTGGTGCGCGAGGGCCATCTGGACCGGGCGCTGGAGTTCCTGCCCACCGACCGCCAGATCCGCGAGCGGCTGGCCGCCGGACACGGCCTGACCGGTCCGGAGACGGCCGTCCTGCTGGCGTACACGAAGATCACCGTCGCCGAGGAGCTGCTGCACACCTCGCTGCCCGACGACCCGTATCTGCGCGGGCTGCTGCACACCTACTTCCCGACCCAGCTGCGCGAGCGGTTCGAGGAGCAGATCGACCACCACCCGCTGAACCGCGAGATCACCACGACCGTCCTGGTCAACGACACGGTCAACACCGGTGGTACGACGTATCTGCACCGGCTGCGCGAGGAGACCGGGGCGTCGCTGGAGGAGATCGTCCGGGCGCAGACCGTGGCCCGCGCGATCTTCCGCTCGGCACCGGTGTGGGACGCGGTCGAGGCGCTGGACAACCAGGTCGAGGCCGACGTCCAGACCCGTATCCGGCTGCACTCGCGCCGCCTGGTCGAGCGCGGCACCCGCTGGCTGCTGAACAACCGGCCGCAGCCGCTCCAGCTCGGCGAGACGGTGGAGTTCTTCGCCGACCGGGTCGAGCAGGTGTGGGCGCAGCTGCCCAAGCTGCTCAAGGGCGCGGACCAGGAGTGGTACCAGCAGGTCTACGACGAGCTGTCCGCGGCCGGTGTGCCGGACGAACTGGCCGCGCGGGTGGCCGGGTTCTCCTCCGCCTTCCCGGCGCTCGACATCGTCTCGGTGGCCGACCGCATGGGCCGGGACCCGATGGACGTCGCCGAGGTGTACTACGACCTGGCCGACCGGCTCGCCATCACCCAGCTGATGGACCGCATCATCGAGCTGCCGCGGGAGGACCGCTGGCAGTCCATGGCCCGCGCGGCGATCCGCGAGGACCTGTACGCGGCGCACGCGGCGCTGACGGCCGACGTCCTCGCCGTGGGCGACGGCGCCGCCACGCCGGGGCAGCGCTTCGAGGTGTGGGACGAGAAGAACGCGGCGATCCTCTCCCGGGCCCGCACCACCCTGGAGGAGATCCGCGGTTCGGACGCGTTCGACCTGGCCAACCTCTCGGTGGCCATGCGGACGATGCGGACCCTGCTGCGCACCCACTCGTAGCGCACACCGCCGTTGTACGAGGGCGCCCCGGGCCGCACGGCCCGGGGCGCCCTCGCGTCGTCCGGGCCTCTCCGGCCCCTCCGGGGGCCTCGTTCCGCCGGGCCGGGAAACGCCGTACGGCGCCCGGTACCCTTTCCGGCTAATCGGGATCATTCGGTTAAAGTTGCGCGCGTGATGGTGAAACGCGCCCGGTACACCGCCTCCGCCGCCCACCGCGCCCCGGTCCTTGCCCGCGATGCGCGCCGCGCCGCCTGAGGCGCGTTCCGCCGGACGAGCGGCGTCCCTGCCGCCGGTCGTCCGCGTGAAACGTTCCGCCGCGCCCCGGGCCGCTGTCGCGCTGCTCCTCGTCCTGCTGCTCCTGGTGATCGTCCGGCTGCCCTGGGCCGGTGACCTCGGCATGCACGCGGCCACCGTCGAACGCCTGCGGCACGGCCTGCTGCACCCCGGCAACCCGCTCGTCGCCGCCGACACCCCGAGCCCCTACTACTCGCCGTGGATGCTGCTGCTCGGCTGTGTCGCGCGGGCCGGCGGCTGGTCGGTCTTCATCGTGCTGCGGCTGGCCGCGCTCGCCGGACTCGCGCTCCTGGTCACCGGCGTACGCCGGTACGTACGGACCCTGAGCCCGCATCCGGCCGCGCCCGCCCTGGCCGCGCTGAGCCTGGTGCTGCTCTGGGGCACCGTGCTCATCAACTGGAGCGGCTTCCTCTCCCTGAACTCGCTGGCGCTGACGGTCTCCTACCCCAGCGTGTTCGCCCTCGGGCTCTCCTTCCACCTGTGGGCGTGGCTCAGCCGGACGCTGCGCGCGCCGGCCGGCTGGGAGGTGTGGCTGGGCACCGGCGTGCTGTGGGCGGTGATCCTGCTCTGCCACCAGTTCACCGGAGTGGTCGCCACACTGGGCGCGCTGGCCACGGTCGTCGCCGCCCGGCCGCCGCGCGCGTGGTGGCCGCGGATCGCCGCGGCGGCCGGGCTGGGCCTGCTGGTGCTGTGGCTGTGGCCGTACTACGACTTCTTCGCGCTGTTCTCGGCCGGTGACGGGCTGGCGAGCGTGCACCGCGCCCTCTACACGGACTTCGCCGGCCGGTACTGGCTGGCGCTGCTCGGGGTGGCGGCGCTGGTGCTGCGGTACCGGCGCGACCGGCGGGACCCGCTGGTGGTCTTCTGCGCGCTGGGCGCGCTGGTGTGCGCGGCGGGCTTCGTCAGCGGCCACTACTCCTGGGGCCGGGCACTGCCCGCCGCGCTGGTCCCGGCGCAGCTCGCCATCGCCCTGGAGGTGTTCGGCGGCGGCCGGCGTACGGTGCGCCTGCGCTGGGCCTGGGCGCTGGCCGCCGCGCTCGCCGTGGGCGCCTGGACGCAGGCGGGGGTGGCCGGGTACGTCGTGGGGCGGGACGCGCTGCCCCCCGTGCTCGCCGCGCGCTACACGCCGCCCTGGACCGGATACCACTGGATCACCCCGCATGTGCGGTACGGCGATGTGGTGATGGCCCGTGACTTCCCGTCCCGGCTGGTGCCCGCCTACGGCGCCTACACCGTGGCGCCCGGCTACCCGGAGTTCTTCCTGCCGGACGCGGCCCGGCGGGAGCGGGCCGCCGCGCGCTACTTCGCGCGCGGCACACCGCGCGGCGCCCGCCGGGACATCCTGCGGACGTACCGCGTGCGCTGGGTCCTCGACGGCCGCCGCCCGCAGCGGGATCCCGGCCTGCGCCCGGTGGCCGGCGGACCGGGCGGGCAGGTGCTGTACGCGGTGACGCGGTAGGCCCGAGCGGCGGCCGGCTACTTCCGGGTGAAGGTCTCGTACGCCTTCAGGACCTCGTCCGTGGGGCCGTCCATGCGCAGCTCGCCGCGTTCGAGCCACAGGACGCGCTCGCAGGTGTCGCGGATCGAGTTGTTGTTGTGGCTGACCAGGAAGACCGTGCCCGCGTGCTTGCGCAGTTCGCGGATGCGTTCCTCGGAGCGCATCTGGAACTTGCGGTCGCCGGTGGCCAGCGCCTCGTCGATGAGCAGCACGTCGTGGTCCTTGGCGGCGGCGATGGAGAAGCGCAGCCGGGCGGCCATGCCGGAGGAGTAGGTGCGCATGGGCAGCGTGATGAAGTCGCCCTTCTCGTTGATGCCGGAGAAGTCGACGATCTCCTGGTAGCGCTCCCTGATCTGCTCGCGGGACATGCCCATGGCGAGGCCGCCGAGATGGACGTTGCGCTCGCCGGTCAGGTCGTTCATCAGGGCCGCGTTCACCCCGAGCAGGGAGGGCTGGCCGTCGGTGTAGATCTTGCCGCTCTCCACCGGGAGCAGCCCGGCGACCGCCTTGAGCAGGGTGGACTTGCCGGAGCCGTTGGTGCCGATGAGGCCGATCGCCTCGCCCTTGTAGGCGATGAACGACACCTTCTTCACCGCGTGCACCCGGCGCACGCCCGCCGCCTTCTCCGCCTTCCCGGGCCGCAGGATGCGGTTGAGCGCGGCGGTCGCGGTGCCGCGTCCGGCGCCCGTGCCGTGCACCCGGTAGACGATGTCGACCCGGTCGGCGATGACGGTGGGGATGTTGCCGCTGCTGTGCTCAGCCACGTCCGTACCTCTCCTCGGCCTTCCAGAAGTAGACGAAGCCGCCGACGCCGGCGAGCAGCGCCCAGCCCAGCGCGTACGCCCACACGTGGTGCGGGAGCTGGTGGGCCTTGAAGCTGTCGATGAGCGCGAAGCGCATCAGGTCGATGTAGACGGCGGCCGGGTTGATCTCCAGCAGCGTCTTGACGACATGCGGCATGCTGCTGTGCTTGAGGGTCGCGTCGATGCTCCACATGACCCCGGAGACGTACATCCAGGTGCGCAGCAGGAACGGCATCAGCTGGGCGATGTCCGGGGTCTTGGCGCCCATCCGGGCCACGACCATCGACACGCCCGCGTTGAAGACGAACTGGAGCACCAGCACCGGGACGGCCAGCGCCCAGGAGGCGGCGGGCATCACACCGAAGCAGAGCAGGATCACCACGAGCGCGGCCATCGAGAACAGCAGCTGCTGGAGCTGCTGGAGCGCGAAGGAGATGGGCAGCGCGGCGCGCGGGAAGTGCAGGGCCCGCACCAGGCCGAGGTTGCCGGAGATCGCCCGGGTGCCCGCCATGATCGAACTCTGCGTGAACGTCCAGATGAACACGCCGGTGACCAGGAACGGGATGTAGTCGGACACGCCCCGGCTGGTGCCGAGCAGGACGCCGAAGATGAAGTAGTAGACCGCCGCGTTCAGCAGGGGGGTGGCGACCTGCCAGACCTGGCCGAGCTTCGCCTGGCTGTACTGGGCGGTGAGCTTGGCGGTGGCGAACGCCGTGATGAAGTGCCGCCGTGCCCACAGCTCGCGCAGATACGCCGACAGGGTGGGGCGGGCGCCGCTGACGGACAGGCCGTGATGGGCGGCGAGCGCCGCCGGATCGTCCTCGGCGGCGGCCGGGGCGGGGGGCGGTGTGTGGAGGACCTGGCTCACATCCGCTGCTTTCGGTCGGGGGGAGGGGGTGCGGGGGCGGGACGCTTGTCCGCCGCCCGTTTCCTTACGGTTCTCTTCACGTTCTCTTACGTCGGAACGGGACCGTATCGTCGCAACGTGAGCGTAGGCCCAAGTGACGTCGCAACGCAACCGTTTCGTCGTCACGCCCTATGCTGGAGGCCATGACGACGAACCCCGGCGAACCCGAGACGCGCCCGCGCCGCCGCACGCCCGCCGGGGCGGCCGTCCTGCGGGAGGACGTCACGGAGGCGATCCGGGCGGCCGTCTTCGGCGAACTGGCGGCCGTCGGCTACGCGCGCATGTCCATCGAGGGCATCGCCCGGCGCGCGGGCGTCGGCAAGACCGCCGTGTACCGCCGCTGGCGCTCCAAGCTGCACCTGGTGCTCGACGTCGTCTCGGCGCTCGCCGTCCAGGGCCTGCCCGCTCCCGACACCGGATCCCTGGAGACGGACCTGCGCCTGCTCTACGAGGTGACCTCCCGCGCCCTGCGCCATCCGGTGGCCTCGCAGATCCTGCCCGACCTCCAGGCGGAGGCGGCCCGCAACCCCGATCTCGCCGAGGCCGTGCAGAAGGCCCTGCGCGACGGTCAGGAGGGCGTCGCCAGCAGCATCCTCGCGGCGGCGGCGGAGCGCGGCGAGATCCGTGCCGGTCTCGACCGCGACCTGGCCCTCGACCTGATCTCCGGGCCGTTGTACTGGCGCGCGGTCGTCATCCGTGCCCCCAAGCTCCCCAAGGGCTATCTGGCCGCGCTGGCACGCGGCACCGCGGCGGCGCTCAAGGCGCTGTGAGGCGGGGCGGGCCGCCCACCGGGCCCGGCCGGGCAGCGGCATGTGCGGCGGCCTCGCGGAAGGCGGCCTCACGGAAGGCAAAGGGCTCCCCGGCGGCCGGTGCGGCCGCCGGGGAGCCCCTGTGACCGGCGTCCGCCCCGCGGGGTCCGGGCGGGCCGTCGCCGCTGCTCTCAGACGCGGGCCGCCCCGGGGTGGTGGTGGACCCAGCCCGCCCAGGCGGAGGTGATCATGTCCTGGACGTCATGGCGGGCCTTCCAGCCGAGCGCGGCGGCGGCGCGGTCGGCGGAGGCGACGACGCGGGCCGGGTCGCCGGGGCGGCGCGGGGTGACCGCCGGGGCGCGGTGGCGGCCGGTCACGGCGCCGATCGTGTCGATCATCTCGCGCACCGAGACGCCCTCGCCGCGTCCGATGTTCAGGGTCAGGTCGCGGCCGGGGGCGGCGCGCAGCGCGCGGGCCGTGGCGACATGCGCCTCGGCGAGGTCCACCACATGGATGTAGTCGCGCACGCAGGTGCCGTCGGGAGTGGGGTAGTCGTCGCCGAAGATCCGCGGCGCCTCGCCCTCCGTCAGCCTTTCGAGGACCATGGGCACGAGGTTGTAGACGCCGGTGTCCGCCAGCTCGGGACAGGCCGCGCCCGCCACGTTGAAATAGCGCAGGGAGGCCGTGGCCAGCCCGGTCGCCCGGCCCGTCGCGCGCACCAGCCACTCGCCGGCCAGCTTGGTCTCCCCGTACGGCGACAGGGGCGCGCACGGAGTCTCCTCGGTGACCAGGTCCACGTCCGGCATGCCGTAGACGGCCGCGGAGGAGGAGAGGACGAAGGCGTCCACCGAGGCCGCCGTCACGGCCTCCAGCAGGACGCGCAGGCCCTCCACGTTCTCCCGGTAGTAGTGCAGGGGCAGCTCCACGGACTCGCCGACCTGCTTCTTGGCCGCCAGGTGGACGACGCCGGTGATCCGGTGCTCGGCCAGGGTCCGCGCCAGCCGCTCGCCGTCCAGGGTGGAGCCGACGACGAGCGGGACGCCGTCCGGGATACGGTCGCCGAGCCCCGTGGAGAGGTCGTCGTAGACCACGGTCTGCTCGCCCGCCTCGGTCATCGCGCGGACGACATGGGCGCCGATGTAGCCGGCGCCTCCGGTGATCAGCCAGGTCATGGTGGGCGTCTCCTCGTCAGTTGGCCCGGGTGGTGCGGTGGTGCGGTGGGACGGCCGGGGCGTTATCCGGTGCCCCGGCGGAGCAGTCGGCGGAGTCTGCCGCGCAGCACGGACGTGGCTCCGCGCCAGCCGGTGGCCAGGCGCAGGGCCAGCGCGCCGGAGTGCGTGGCGTAGGGCTGGACCAGCAGGGCGCCGAACCGCAGGCTCGGCACGACGCTGCGGCGGAGCATGCCGGTGCCCGCCCAGGCGTGTCCGGTCACCGCGCGGCTGGTGCCGTCGGCGAAGTGCACCCGCAGGTGCAGGTCCCAGGTCCCGGCGCCCAGGGCCGCCAGGTCCACGACCGTCTCGGCCCGCCAGGTGTCACCGGTGGGCCGGAGCGGGACCGTGGCGCGCTGGGCCGCGTGGCCCGCCTCGCGGTGGCGCCACTCGGCCTCCAGCGTGCGGGGGCCGGTGGCCGCGACCCTGCCGTACATCTCGTGCAGGCGCAGCCGCAGGACGGTGGTGCGCGTGCTCGGGCGCAGCGCCGCGTCCACCGCGAGCGGCAGCCGGTGCGCGTCCCGGGTCAGATACGGCTCCAGGGTGACCTGGGGCAGGTCCCGGGACCAGACGGGGACGCCGCCCTCGCCGCGCGCGTAGGGCGGGCACAGCCGGGCGGGGCGGGCGGCCAGCTCCTTGAGCCGGGGCAGGTCGCGCGGCTCGGGGGAGGCCAGGATCACCCGGGCCAGCAGCCGGCCGGGCGCGGTCGGCTCGGACGCCCAGTCGGCGGCGTCGTAGCCGCGCAGGTAGGCGCGGGTGTGCGTCCACCAGGCGCGGCGGTACTCGGGATCGCGCAGGCTCAGCTCGCGCGCGTACATGCGCAGCTCATGGTCGAGGAACTTGGCGCGGGCCGCCCGCGCCAGCTCCTTCTGCCCGGCGTTCAGCAGGATGTCGTACGCCTGCTCGCTCGCCTCGGTACGGGCACGCCAGTTCTCGATGCGGGCCCGGTCCAGGGAGATCGACAGCCGTTCGGCGGAGCGGCGCACGTGCCAGAGGTAGACCCGGTCCGGGACGAGGGCCATGCGCGGCGCGGCGGCCAGCATCCGCGCGGTGAAGACGAAGTCCTCGTAGGGGAAGCGGCCCTCGGGGAAACGGATGGCGTGTTCGCGCAGGAAGTCGGTGCGGTACAGCTTGTTGACGCACAGCGTGTCGTGCACGAGCGCGGGCAGCTGCGCGGGGTGGCCGAGGACCGCGCTGTGCGCGTACAGCGCGCTCTGCCAGGGCACGTCGTGCCCGGAGGGCAGCTCGCGGCGTACGCACAGACCGGCCGCGACCTGGGCGTCCTCCGCCTCGGCGGCGGTGAGCAGCGCATGCGTCGCGCCGGGCGGCAGGACGTCGTCGCTGTCGAGGAACATCAGGTACGGGGAGGTCGCCGCGTCGATGCCGGTGTTGCGTGGGCTGCCGCAGCCGCCGCTGTTGGTCCTGCGCCTGATCACCCGCACTCTGGGCTCCTCGGCGGCGAGGCCGAGGAGGAGTTCGTGGGTGCCGTCCGTCGAGCAGTCGTCGACGGCGATGACCTCGCGGACCGCGGGCCCCTGCGCGAGTGCGGAACGCACCGCCTGCGCTATGCGGGCGACGTCGTTGTAACCGATGACGACGATGCTGACGGGCGGGTTCTGGCGGGAATGCGGGTGCATGGAGTCCACGGGCGCGATCGTAGGTGCGGTCGGTTGTCCCCCGTTAAGAGGGACTCAGGGTCCCCTGCGGAAGACGGTGCGGGTCCTGCTCGGGTTGTCTGCGGGGTACCTCCGCCTTCGTCGAGCGCCACAGCCGGACGAACGAGACTACCGTGGCCGCCGCCAGCAGGCCGTTGCGGGCCAGCATCAGCGCGCATCCGGCCCAGGTGGAGGCGGCCACCTGGCCGTAGAGCGTGGGATAGGCGACCGCGCTGACCAGGCAGGCCGGGGCGAGCAGGGCGGCGACGGGGCGCTGGGTCGTGTGCCGTGAGGTGAGACACACCGCGGCGAGTCCGAGCAGCCAGATCATGTACTGCGGGCTGATCACCCGGCTGGTCACGGTGAACAGCAGGGTGGCGCTCAGCGCGGCGTCGCAGGGGGTGTCCGGGGCCTGGCGCCGGGCGCGCAGACGCCAGAGCAGCAGCGTCGCGAGGGCCGCGGCGGACAGCGCCAGGAAGACATGGGCCACGGTGCTGACGTACGGCCCGGTGAACTCCAGCGAGCCGTAGCGGTAGCGGACGACGCCCGGCCAGCCCGCGTGGGTCGCCAGGGCGAGCAGGGTGCCGCCGAACGACTCGATCTGCACCCCGCGCCCGCCCTGCCCGTGCAGGAAGGCCAGCGGATTGCGGAACACCGCGGCGAGCACCAGCGCGGCGAGCGCGCCGGTCCCGGCCGCCCAGGTCCACGCCGAGCGGGTCGTACGGCCCCGCGGGGTGCCCAGCAGCACCAGCGCGGGCCACACCTTCATCAGCGCGCCCAGCGCGGCCAGCGCCCCGCAGGCGCGCGGGGAGCGGCGCAGGGCCAGCAGGGCGAGCACGGCGAAGGCGGTGACCTGGAGGTCGTAGCGGGCGAGCGGGACGTGCAGCAGCAGCGGCAGGCCCAGCGTCCAGCAGCAGGCGCCGCGCAGGCTGCCGCCCGGCCGGGTGCCCGCGCGGGCCAGGGCCGCCGCGATCACCGCGTCCGCGGCCAGGGCGAGCGCCACGAACGCCTGGAAGTACGTCAGCCACGGCAGCAGCGCGGGGGAGAGCAGGACCGGTGCGGCGCCCGGCGGGTACTGCCAGAGCGGGTCGTGCGCGGGGAAGGCGCCGTGCGCCAGCACCAGGTACCAGTGGTGGTACAGCTTCCACACCTCGCGCGCCACGGCGCCGCCGCCCAGCGGGGGCAGCGTGTCGTGGGCGAGCAGTGTCAGCGTCGCCGCGCGGGTGAGGAGCCAGGCGGCCGTCAGGGCGAGGAGGCGGTGTCGCGTCGAGGCGCGGGCCGACGGCCGCGGCACGCTCCGGAAGGCACTCATCACCGCGGATCGTAGACCGCGCCCATGCCCTGTCCGTGCCGATACACGGCCGCAGACGGGTAAGAAGGCGGTAGATGTGGTCAAGCGGGTGTTCCGGGCCCGGGGGAGTCGGGAGTGTGGCGGCCGCGCCCGTCCGCCGGGGGCAGCGGCTCAGCCGCAGTGCGCGGTGCCCTCCGGGTCCGTCGCGTCGGCCGCGGGCCCGGACAGGCCCGGCACCGCCGAGTCCAGGGCGTCGGTGAGCCGGGCGAGGCGGACGTGCAGGTCCTCGATCTCGTCCGGGCCGAGGCCGGTGGCCGCCATGATCCGGGGCGGTACGAGCGCCGCGCGCCCGCGCAGCGCCGTGCCCTCGGCGGTGAGCCGGACCCGGACCGAGCGCTCGTCGTGCGCGCTGCGCTCCCGGGTCACCAGACCGGCCGCCTCCAGCCGCTTGAGCAGCGGGGAGAGGGTCCCGGAGTCGAGGCGCAGCCGCTCGCCGAGCTGTTTGACGGGAATCTCGTCGCGCTCCCACAGCACCAGCATCACCAGGTACTGCGGATAGGTCAGGCCCAGGTCCTTCAGGAGCGAGCGGTAGACGCCGGTGAAGGCGCGCGAGGCGGCGTGCAGCGCGAAGCAGATCTGGTGGTCCAGGCGCAGCCACTCCTCGTCGGGGGCGGGGGTCCGCGGTACCTCGGTCGTCATGTGCCTCAGGGTACCCGAGGTACCTCGCGCATCATTCAGTTGTGCACAACTTGATTGTGTGCTCTACTCGTGGCGCAGAAACCGCAGAAACCGAAACCGCAGCAATCGCAGGAACCGCGGAACCGCGCACCGATGTCTTCCGAGAGGGCTGGATCGCCATGGAAACGCTCTACACCGCCGTCGCCACCGCCACCCACGGCCGCGAGGGCCGCGCCTACAGCTCCGACGGCAAGCTGGACGTGCAGCTCGCCGCGCCCGTGGAGCTGGGCGGCGACGGACAGGGCACCAACCCGGAGCAGATGTTCGCCGCCGGATACGCGGCCTGCTTCGCCGGTGCCCTCGCCGTCGTCGGCCGCCGGGCCAAGGTGGACCTGAGCGACGCCGCGGTCACCGGCGAGGTCGCCTTCGGCAAGAAGGGCGAGGGCTTCGCGCTCGCCGTCACCCTGCGCATCGAGCTGCCCGACACCGTGGACGAGGCCACCGGGCGCGAGCTGGTCGAGCAGGCCCACCAGGTGTGCCCCTACTCCAACGCCACCCGCGGCAACATCCCGGTCGACCTCGTCATCGAGTGACCCGCGCGCACGCTCAGGACGGTGCGAGCCGGTCGTGCCCGGACGCCTGCGCGGGCACCTGGGCGCCGCCGCCCGGCGCCGTCCGCGCGGCGGCCGGGGCGGGCGCGGGCGGCGTCCAGTCCCGCTCGCCCAGCAGCAGCGTGCGCACCACCCGCTCCGCCGCCCAGCCGTCGTCGAACTCGCAGAACCGCGCCCGGAACGCCGCCCGCAGCCGCGCCGACTCCGCGTCCCGCCAGGTCCCCGACGCCAGCAGCCACGCCAGCTCGCGGTAGGAGCGCGCCACATGGCCCGGCGGCTCGGCCCGTACGTCGAAGTACACGCCCCGGCTCGCCGTGTACGCGTCGAAGTCGTCGGCGTGCACCACGATCGGCCGGTCCAGGTTGGCGTAGTCGAACATCAGGGCGGAGTAGTCGGTGACGAGCACATCGGCGGCGAGCAGCACGTCCTCCGCGTACGGCTCGTCCGTCGCGTCCACCAGCACCCCGCGCCGGTGCAGCTCGGCCAGGCCGAGGCCGCGCGCCGGACCGGCCGCGAGCGACGGGTGCAGCCGGACCACGAGGGTGTGCCCCTCGCCCAGGTCGGCGGCGAGCCGGGCGGGATCGAACCGCTCGACGTGCCCGCCGCGCCGGTACTCGCGGCGCGTCGGCGCGTACAGCACCACGGTGTGGTCCGCCGGGACGCCGAGCCGGGCGCGCACCGCCGCCCCGGCGTCCGGCGCCGCGCCCACCAGGACGTCGTTGCGCGGGCTGCCGGTGCGCGCGGAGCCGAAGCGGCACGGGTAGGCGCGCTCCCACACCAGCTCGGAGTGGCGGTTGGCGACCAGGCTGTGGTCCCAGCGGTCGGCCCGGCGCAGCATGCCGGGGACGTCCACGCCGAGCCGGGCGCCGGGCTTGTCCAGCAGATCGGCCCCCATGTACTTCAGCGGCGTCCCCTGGTGCGTCTGGATGTGCACACTGCCGGGCCGCTTGCCGGGGACGTCGGGCCAGTTGACGTTGTTGACGAAGTACGCGGCGCGCGCGGCGAGCTGCCGAAAGCGCGGGCCGCCGGGCACGACGTACTCGGTGCCGGGCGGCAGCAGCCCGGCGAGCCGGGCCCGCTCGGGGTCGCGCACCACCCACACCCCGCGCAGCTGCGGGGCGATCTCCCGGGCCCTGCGGTACACGGCGGCCGGGTCGCCGAGCACCCCGCGGTGCGAGAAGGCCGAGTACAGGACCAGGTCCTCGGCCGGCGGCCGGCGGGCGTGCAGCGCGCCCCAGCCGTCCTTGGCCCGGCGCGCCGCGGCCCGGCGGACCTGCCGCGCCCGACGGCCCGCCTCCCGCCGCGCCCGCGCGGCCTGCCGCCGCAGCGCGTACGCCGCGTAGCCGCCCTCCAGGACCCGCAGTCCGTCGGGCACGGGCGCCCCGGCGGGCCGGTGCGCGGCGAACAGCTCGGCCGTGCGGCGGAAGAACTCCGGCTTGTCGGCCGGGGGCACCCGGTCCGGCTTGGCCAGGATGTCGAGGCAGTGCTCGCCCGCCTTGCGGTGCAGGTACGGCCGCCAGGACGCGAGGTCGGGCCGCTCGTCCAGATACGCGAACACCCGCTCGTACTGGTCGTGGATGTCGAAGTGCTTGCGGCTGGTGGTGGACAGGATGCTGCCCTGGCGGCGCTGGCGGTAGTTCAGGCAGATCCGGTCCAGCACGGCGATCCGGTCCGCGGTGAGCAGCACCGGGAAGGTCCAGGGCGTGTCCTCGTAGTAGCCCGGTGGGAAGGCGAAGCCGTGCTTGCCGACGAAGTCGCGCCGGTACAGCTTGTTCCACACCACCATCAGCAGATCGAGGATCTCCGGGCGCTCGGCCGCGGTGAAGGTCCCCGCGCCGCCCGCCTCGGCCAGCACCCGTGCCAGGGCGTTGCGGCGCGTGCCGCCCCACCAGTAGGTGCGCGCGTAGTCGAAGACCAGCACGTCCGGGTCGTCGGTCTCGGCCAGCCGGTCCGCCATGGCGCGCAGCGCGCCCGGGGTGAGCGTGTCGTCGCTGTCGAGGAAGAAGAGGAAGTCGCCGGTGGCCCGCTCCGCCCCCGCGTTGCGGGCGCGGCCCAGACCGGCGTTCTCCGGCAGGTGCAGCACGCGCACGCGCGCGTCGCGCGCCGCGTACTCGTCGAGGATCGCGCCGGAGCCGTCCGGGGAGCAGTCGTCGACGGCGATCACCTCGACGTCCCGGAAGGACTGCCCGAGGACCGAGTCGAGGCACTCGCGCAGGAAGCCCTGCACCTGGAAGCAGGGGACGATGATGCTGAAGCGGGGCACTGCTGTCGTCAGCTCCTCACGAACGGGGCGGCGGACCTCGGGAAGGGCACGGCGGCCGGGGCCGGGGTGCGCGCGGCGAGCGGGACCACGGGCGGCAGCGCCTTCTCCGGCTCGCCGAGGAACACCCGGCGCACCACCCGCTCGGCGGCCCGCCCGTCGTCGAAGGCGCAGAACCGCTCCCGGAACGCCGCCCGCAGCGCCGTCGACCGGGGCCCGGCGAACGCGCCGTCGCGAAAGAGGCCGGCCAGCTCGCCGGGGGTGCGCGCCACCGGTCCCGGCGGGGTCTCCAGCAGGTCGAAGCAGACGCCCCGCGTCTCGCGGTACACCTCCCAGTCGTCGGCGTACACGACGACCGGGCGGTCCAGGACGGCGTAGTCGAACATGATCGACGAGTAGTCGGTGACCAGCGCGTCGGCGGCCAGGCACACCTCCTCCGTGGAGCGGTGCCCGGTCACGTCGATGACCCGGCCGCTGCCCGCGCGCCCGCCCCGGTCGTAGAAGTAGTGGGCGCGCAGCAGGACGACGACGTCGTCACCCGCCGCCGCGCAGAACTCCTCCAGGTCCAGGCCCGGTGCGAAGCCGGTGCGGTGGTCGCGGTGGGTGGGGGCGTACAGCACGGCCGTCGCGCCCTCGGGCACGCCCAGCGCGCGCCGGATCGCGGCCACCTCCCGCGCACCGGCCGTCAGCAGCAGGTCGTTGCGCGGATAGCCGTACTCCAGCGTCTCGTACGCGCCCGGGAAGGCCCGCTCCCACACCTCGGTGGAGTGCCGGTTGGCGGACAGGTTGTGGTCCCAGCGGTCCACCCGGCGCAGCAGCCGGGTGAAGCTGCCCGACTGCGCCGCGACCACCGGGTACACCGACTGGTCGCAGCCCATCGTCTTCAGCGGGGTGCCGTGCTGGGTCTGGAGGTGCACGCTGCCGGGCCGCTTGACGACGGCGTCCGCGAAGTTGGCGTTGTTCACCAGGTACTTGGCGCGGGCCAGCACCTTCCAGTACCGCGGGCTGCCGATCACCGCGTGGTCGACGCCCTCGGGCAGGGTGTGCTCCTGGCCCGCCTCGACCAGGAACACCCCCCGCAGCTGCGGGGCGAGTTCGCGGGCCCTGGCGTGCAGCGCGGCCGGATTGCAGGCGTAGCCGCGCCCCCAGTAGGCGCAGTACACGACGAGGCGCTCGTCGAGCGGCCGGTGCAGGTGCCAGCGGTAGCCGAGGCGGGCGCGCACCCGGCGCAGGGCAGCGGCGGCCGTACGGCCCGCCCGCGCGGACCGTGCGGCGGGCCCGGCGGCGGCGCCCAGCGCGCGCAGCGCCGGGTACGCGCCGGTGGCGAGCAGCCGGTGCGCCGCGCCCGCGGCGCCCGCGGGCGGCCGGAACCCGGCCGGGCGGTGCGCGCGGTACAGCGCGCGGGCGGCGCGCGAAAACGCCCGGCGGCGCCCGGCGGGCAGCCGCTCCGGATGCCGGGCCGTCTCCACGACCAGCTCCATGACGTGCGCGAACAGCGGCGCGTACCGCTCGGCGGGCAGGCCCGCCTCCGTGGCCCGGACGAGCACCCGCTCCGACTGGTCGAGGAGGTCGAAGTGGTGCTCGCCCGGGAGTCCGAGCCTGCTGCCCCGGCGGCGCAGCAGATGCCGTACGACGCTCTCGCGCAGCACCGCGACCCGCTCGGCGGCGAGCACCGCGCGCACGCCCCAGCCGAGGTCGGTGTGGTGGCCGCAGGAGAAGACGAGGCCGTGGGCGCTCACGAAGGCCCGGCGGTGGACGGCGCTCCACGCGGGCAGCCCCGCACCGGTCAGCCGGGGGGCGTCGGCGGGCGCGAAGACGCCGTCGGGCAGCGATCCGCCGGTGTCCCCGGCCGGGGGCACCCGCTCGGCCGTCCCCTCCCACCAGGGCGTCCGCTCGTGCGCGCAGTACAGCACGTCGACATCGCCGGTCTCGGCCAGCCGCCCGGCCAGCGCGGTCAGCGCACCCGGCGCGAGCACGTCGTCGCCGTCGAGGAACAGCAGATAGGCGCCGGTCGCCGCAGCCGTGCCCGCGTTGCGCGCGCCGCCCAGACCGGCGGACGGCGGCGAGTGCACGGGCCGCACCCGCGAGTCCCGGCGGGCGTGGTCGGCGGCCACGCCCGCGGCCGGGGCACCGGGCCCGTCGCAGACCGGGATCAGCTCGAAGTCGCCGTAGGACTGGGCGAGGACGGAGTCCAGCGCCAGGGACAGCCTGCCCGCCACGCCGTGGGACGGGACGATGATGCTGAAGCGGGGCATCCTGCTCTCTCTCCAGTGGCTCGCGGGGGACGGCTCAGTGGCTCTCGTGGACGGTCTGGGGGCCCGCGGGCGGGGGCACGGTGGCCAGCCGGGACCTGGCCCGGACGGCCGCGGCCCGCGACGGCACCGGACGGCGCTCGGCGAGCGGCACGACGGGCGGCAGCCCCGCCGCCTCGTCCCGCTGCCCGAGCACCACATGGCGCACCACCCGCTCGGCGGCGCGCCCGTCGTCCAGCGGGCAGAACCGCTCCCGGAAGGCGGCCCGCAGCCGCGCGGAGCGGGAGCCGTGCCAGTGGCCGCCGGTGAGGATGTCGACGAGTTCGTCGGCGGTGCGGGCGACCGCGCCGGGCGGCTCGGCGCGCACGTCGAAGTAGGTGCCGCGGGCCGCCTCGTACGCCGCCCAGTCGTCGGTCAGCAGCACGATCGGGCGGTCGAGCACGGCGTAGTCGAACATGATCGACGAGTAGTCCGTGAGCAGAGCGTCGGAGGCCAGGCACAGCTCCTCGACGCTCGGGTGCCCGCTGACGTCGACGACTCGGCCGCCCGCCGCCGGGGCCCGGTGCGCGGACGGGGCCGGGCCGCCGGTGAGCGGGGCCTCGGCCAGGTAGTGGGCGCGGGCCAGGACGACGAAGCGGGGGCCCAGCCGGTGCGCGAAGCGCTCCAGGTCCAGCGCGGGCCGCTGGGTGCGGCGGTAGTCGCGGTGGGTCGGCGCGTACAGCAGCGCCACCACGTCGTCCGGGATGCCCAGGGACGCGCGCAGCGCCGCCACGTCCGCCGAGGTCGCCCGCTGGAAGATGTCGTCGCGCGGGCAGCCGTACTCCAGCGTGGTGTACCGGCCGGGGTAGACGCGCTCCCAGGTCAGCGTGGTGTGCCGGTTGCCGGAGACGACGTAGTCCCACTTGTCGACGCCGCGCAGCAGCTCGGCGAAGTCCATGCCGCGGGCCGCCGCCGGGTGCTCCTGGAGGTCCAGGCCCATGTGCTTGAGCGGGGTGCCGTGCTGGGTCTGCACGAACACCTGGCCGCGCCGCTTGACCAGACGGCGGTCGAAGTTGACGTTGTTGACCAGGTACTTGGAGCGGGCCAGCGCCGTCCAGTACGCGGCCGTGCCCGGGGTGAGCCGACGGGTGCCGGGCGGGGTGCGGCCGTGGTGGCCGGGCCGGGCGATCCACGCGGTGCGGATGTGCGGCGCCAGCGCGCGGAACGCCGCCTCCAGCGCCCCCGGGCTGCACCCGTGCCCGCGCCCCCAGTACGCGGCGAACACCGCCCGGTCGGCGCGCACCGGCAGGCACAGCTGGATCCGGTAGTGCGCCTGGAGCAGGGCGGCGCGCAGCGCCCGCAGGCAGCGCAGACCGCCTCGGGCCACCCGGCGGCGCAGCGTCATCGCCAGCCGCAGCCCGCGGAAGACGCGGTGCAGGCCGAGCCGGACCAGGGCGTGCCGCAGCCGGGTCCGCGGGGCGAGGCGGGCCCCCGGGCAGCGGTGGCGGCGGTAGTACGTCCGGGCCAGGCGCAGGAACTCGGCGCGGCTGCCGCGCGGCAGCCGGCCGGGGCGGGTGAACACCGTCGTGAGGTGGTCGACCATGCGCCGGAACAGCACCGGCCGCCAGGCGGCCAGTCCGGGACGCCGGTCCAGGAAGGCGAAGACCCGGTCGTACTGCGCGAACACATCGAAGTGGCGGCGGCTCGTGGTGCCCAGGATGCTGCCCCGGCGCCGCTGCCGGTAGTGCACGCAGACCCGGTCCAGGGTCGCGATCGACCCGGCCGCCAGCAGCGCCGGGTACGTCCAGGGCGTGTCCTCGTAGTAGCCGTCCGGGAAGGCGAGTTCCTCGCGGCGCACGAAGTCGCGGCGGTACGCCTTGTTCCAGGCCACCATCAGCACCCGCAGCAGGTCGGGGCGGTCGGCCAGCCGGAAGGGCGCCGGGCCCTCCTGGCACAGCAGGCCGCCGGCCGGGTCGGGCTCGGGCCGGCCGGTCCAGTCGGTGCGGGCGAAGCCGTAGACCAGGACGTCGGGTTCACCGGTCTCCTTGAGCCGGGCGGCGATCGCCCACAGCGCCTCGGGGGTGAGGGTGTCGTCGCTGTCCAGGAAGAGCAGGTACTCGCCGGTGGCGCGGGCCATGCCCGCGTTGCGGGCGGCGCCCAGGCCCTGGTTCTCCTCCAGGTGGATCGCGCGCACGCGCGGGTCGCGGGCGGCGAACTCGTCGATGATCTCCCCGCAGGCGTCCGGTGAGCAGTCGTCCACGGCGATCAGTTCGAGGTCCATGAAGGACTGGGAGAGCACGGACTCCAGGCACGCGTGCAGATACGCCTGGACCCGGTACGCGGGGACGATGACACTGAACCTGGGCAACGGGACATCCAAGGGTCGCGCGGGCGGTCGGTGCTGCCGTGCCCGGAAACGGCCGATGGAGTGAATTGGTTACGGTTCGCTACGGCATACGGGGGACCGTGGGTGAACGCAAGGGGGCGGACCGGCGTCGGTCCGCCCCCTTGCGCCGTACGCGGCCGCCCACGCGGCTACTTGACCGCGCCCGCCATCACGCCGGACACGAACTGCCGCTGGAAGGCGAAGAACACGGCCAGCGGAATCACCATCGAGATGAACGCGCCCGGCGCCAGCACGTCGACGTTGTTGCCGAACTGGCGCACCTGGGTCTGGAGGGCCACCGTGATCGGCTGGGTGCCGGACTTGGTGAACACCAGCGCGACCAGCATGTCGTTCCACACCCACAGGAACTGGAAGATGCCGAGGCTCGCGATGGCCGGACCGCCCAGCGGCAGCACGACCCGGGCGAACAGGCGCAGTTCACCGGCGCCGTCGAGGCGGGCCGCCTCCAGCAGTTCGCGCGGGATCTCCGCGAAGAAGTTCCGCAGCAGGAACACCGCGAACGGCAGTCCGAAGCCGGTGTGGAACAGGATCACCCCGAAGATGGTCCCGAACAGGCCGATCTTCCCGAAGAGTTCGGCGATCGGGATGAGCGCCACCTGCACCGGCACGACCAGCAGGCCCACCACGGCCAGGAACCACCAGTCGCGGCCCGGGAACTCCATCCAGGCGAACGCGTAACCGGCCAGCGAGCCGACCACGACCACCAGGACCGTCGCCGGGACGGTGATCAGGGCGGTGTTGAGCAGGGAATGGGTGATGTCGCCGTTCTCCAGCAGCTTCCGGTAGCTGCCGAAGGTCAGCTGGGAGGGCCGGGTGAACACGGTCCACCAGCCGCTCGCGCTCATGTCCTCGGGGGAGCGCAGCGAGGACAGCAGCAGCCCGATCGTGGGGACCAGCCAGAACAGGCCCACCAGGATCAGGACCACCCGCACCACGCTCCCGCCCGCGATCTCCGCGAGCCGGGAGCCGAGCGGGCGGCGGGCCCGCGCGGGCGGCACGGGCACCGCCCGCGCCTCGGTGACCGCCTCGGCCGTCATCGCCGCACCTCCCGCCGCAGCCGCCGCATGTTGCTGTGTCCTTCCGGGGGACGACCCCCGGACCCCCGGCAGAACGCATGGGGCGCCCTCATCGCCGCACCTCCCGCCGCAGCCGCCGCATGTTGAACACCATCACCGGGATCACCAGGAGCAGCAGGAACACCGAGATCGCACTGGCCACGCCGGGGCGGCCCTCGGAGAAGCCCTTGCGGTACAGCTCCAGGGCCAGCACGTTGGCGTCGTCCTGCGAGGAGCCGGGCGCGATGATGAAGACCAGGTCGAAGATCTTCAGTACGTTGATCATCAGAGTGACCGCGACGACCGCGAGCACCGGCGCCAGCAGCGGCACGGTGATCCGGCGGAACACCTGCCACTCGTTGGCCCCGTCCACCCGGGCGGCCTCCAGCAGCTCCCGCGGCACGCCCGCGAGCCCCGCCGCGATCAGCACCATGGCGAACCCGGCCCACATCCACACGTACGCGCCGATGATGGCCGGGGTGACCAGCGACGGGCCCAGCCAGTCCACGCCGTTGTACGGGGCCTTGAAGTTGTCGGCGGGCAGCCGCAGCAGGGCGCCGTCGGCGGACGCGGGCAGCGTGAAGGTGCCGTCGGCGGCGGCCTTCGTGCGGGCCACCACCGCACCGTCCTTGACCGCCTCGATCCGCATGCCGTCGTAGCCCAGTTCGGACGGGTCGACCGCGCCGGGCCGGCCGACACCCTTGCCGCGGGTGAAGTCCTGCCAGGCGGTGCCGGTGATCTTCCCCGGGTCGGCCGTCGCCTCGGCGGCCCGATTCGCGCCGTCCGGCATCTGGTCGGGGGCGACCCCGACCAGCGGCAGCGCCACCGGCCGTCCGGTGTGCACCGGCCGCGCGGTGAGGAAGCCGCCGTGGTCGGGCCTGAGCGGCGAGTCGCGGCCCGGGTGGGCCTTCGGGAACGCCGAGGACCGCGCGAACGTGTCGTGGACGCCGACCCACACCGCGTTGGCGACGCCCTTGTCCGGGTCCTGGTCGTACACCAGCCGGAAGATGATCCCGGCCGCGAGCATCGAGATGGCCATCGGCATGAAGACGACCAGCTTGAACGCCGTGCCCCAGCGCACCCGTTCGGTCAGCACCGCGAAGACCAGCCCGAGCGCGGTGGCCACCGCCGGGGCGGCCACCAACCAGATGATGTTGTTCTTCAGCGCGGTGCGGATGCCGTCGTCGGTGAACAGGGCCCTGTAGTTGTCGAACCCGGCGAAGGAGTCGCCCGAGGAGTCGTAGAAGCTGCGGACGAGCGAGTACCCGATCGGGTAGACCACGAGCGCGCCGAGCAGTACCAGGGCGGGCAGCAGGAACAGCACCGCCACGGTCCTGCGGGTGCCGGTCACGCTCTTGCGCTTCGGCGGAGGGGCGGAGGGGGGCGCGGTGCTCCCGGCGACCCCCTCGGCGGCGGCCGGCGTCATCGCCGGATCAGCTCCCGCCGCCGTACGCCGCCGCCGCGTCCTTCTCCAGCTTCGCCTGGGTGCCCGCGACGTCCGACGGGTTCTTCAGGAAGTCCTGGAGGTCCTTCCACTCGCCCTTGCCGGGCGTGCCGCCGAACGCCTGCGGGGCCTGGTCGGACATGTCGAAGCGGAAGTCGTCGCCGGACGCGACCAGCGCCTTGGCGATCTTGCGCTGCACGTCGTTCGGGTACGCCGACTCCGGCACGTTCTTGTTCGGCGAGAGATAGCCGCCGAGCTTCGCCTGGATGATCGCCGCGTCCGACGAGGCCAGGAAGGTGACCAGGGCCTGCGCCGCCTTGGAGTCCTTGAAGACCACCGCCGCGTCGCCGCCGGAGACCACCGGCGCGCTCGCGCCCACGGCCGGGAACGGGAACACCTTGGCGTCCGTGCCCACCTTCGCCTTGGTCTCGCCGATGTTGACCTGCGCGAAGTCGCCCTCGTAGACCATGGCGGCCTTCGGCTGGTCGCCGCCGGTGAAGGTCTGGGTGACCGACGCCGGGAACTCCACCTGGAGCGCGCCGCTCTGCCCGCCCGCGACATAGTCCTTCTTGGACCAGATCTGCGCGAGCGTGGTGAGGGCCTGCCCGACGGACGGGTCCGTCCACTTGATCCTGTGCTGGGCGAGCTGGTCGTACTTCTCGGGGCCCGCCTGGGACAGATAGACGTTCTCGAACCAGTCGGTGAGGGTCCACCCGTCGGCGCCGCCCACGGAGAACGGCGTCACCCCGGAGTCGTAGACCGTCTGCGCGGTGGCCAGCAGGTCCTTCCAGGTCTTGGGCTCGCCCGCCCCCGCGTTCTCGAAGACCTTGGCGTTGTACCAGATCAGCGACTTGTTGGCGGCCTTGTAGTAGGCGGCGTACTGCTTGCCGTCGACCTTGCCGATGTCCTGCCAGCCCTGCGAGTAGTTCTTGGCGAGCTGCGCCTGGGCCTCGGCGCCGAGCGGTTTGGCCCACTTCTTCTCCACGGCCTGCCGGACGGCGCCCGGCTGCGGGAGCAGCGCCACGTCCGGCGGCTGGCCACCGGCGATCTTCGAACCGAGGAAGTTGATGATCGGGTCCTGCGCGGGGACGAAGGTGACCTTGGCGCCGGTGCGCCGGGTGAACTCCGCGAGGACCTTCTTGAAGTTGGCCTGCTCGGCGCCGGTCCAGACGGCGGCCACCTCCAGGGAGGCGCCGTCCAGCCGGGGCAGGGTGACGGTGGCGCCGCTCCCGCCGTCCCCGCCGGACGCACCGCTGCCGGGGCTCGCGTCGGCCTTCTTGTCGTCGTCCGAACCGCCGCACGCGGTCAGGGAGAGCGCCAGCGCCCCGGCGACGGCGACCGCCGCGAGTCTGGCGGAGGAGCGGGTGGTGCGGCTGGTGCGGCCGGTTCGGGTGGCTTGGCTGGTGCGGCTGGTTCGGGTGTTTCGGGTGATGGACCTGGCGGACCGTACGGTCCGGATGGTGCCGCTCGTGCTGCGCATCACTGCCCCGTTCTTCGTCCTCGTCGAACGTCCGAGCACTGTCCCGTGGTGCACTGTCCTACGCCGGGGCCCGCGGGTCGGCAAGAGCGCCCGCGACGTCAACGGCCCGATCGTGACCAGGTCGTGACGGCGCGTCAGGACGGTTCGAGAGGGGATCGCACGCGGCTCGCCGGGGCGACGAGCCGCACCGGAGCGGCGCTCGCGATTCCCTCAGATCAGGGACGGCACCCGGGCCGCCGACACCTCCCGCGCCGCCCGCTCCAGCGCGCTCGCCAGCAGGGCCAGATCGGTCGGGCCGTTGCCCAGTTCCCGCACCGAGCGGCGGGTGGGCGGATCGCCCATCCGGTGCCAGTCCAGCGGCACCACCGTGGGGCGCTGGGTCGCGGTGCGCGGGATACGGCCCGTCACCCGGCCGCCCTGGAAGGGCGTCGCCCGCCCGTCGGCGCTGGTCAGCCGCCCCCGCCCCGGCGCCGGGCTGCCCGCGGCCTCCGGGCCGGGCGCGCCCGCCGGGGCGCTCCCGCGGCCGGACACCGGCGGCTCCAGCAGGACGCGCAGCGTGGCGCGGCGGACCGGTTCGGTCCGCTCCGTCCGGCCGCCCGGCGCGGTGGCCGCCACCAGGTGCACGCCCAGCCGCTCGCCCTCCCGGGCCACCGCCTCCAGCGCGCGGACCACCGAACCGGCCGCGGGGCGGCCGGGCGAACCGAGCGCCGGGGAGACCAGGGCGTCCAGATCGTCGACGACCACCACCAGCCGGGGCAGCGGCGGCGCCGCCTCGGCCCGCGCCCGCGCCGCGGCGGGCCGCAGCCGCAGGGTGGAGCTGGGCGGGGAGTCGAGATCGGCCGCTCCCGCCCCGGCGCCCGCCGGGGTGCCCGGGGGCGCGGTGCGCTGGGCGACGACCCGGCCGCTTCCCGTCCGCCGCCCGTGCCAGGCGGCGAAGTCGGATATCCCCAGCAGCTCCGCCCGCCGCTTCAGCTCGGCGCTCAGCGACTGCGCGAACTCCCGCATGCGCACCGGGTCGTTGGCCGTGAGGTGGGTGGTCACATGCGGGACGTCCGTGCACACCCGCAGGCCCTCGGCGGGTCCGCCGGTGCCGGTGCCGTCGCGGCCGTCCACCAGCACCACGCCGAGCCGGTCGGGGCGCTCGGCGGCGGCCAGCGAGGCCACGACCGAGCGCAGCAGCTCCGTACGGCCGCTGCCCGCCGGTCCCTCGACGAGCAGATGCGGCCCGTCGGCCACCAGGTCGGCGCAGACCGGCCCGCGCGGACCGGCCCCGAGTATCGCGCAGGCCCGGCCGCCCACGGCCCCGCTGTCGTCGGCGGCGTCCGCCCAGCGGGCCTGGAGGGACGCCGGGGTGGCACGGGCCAGCCCCAGCTCGTCCAGCAGGCGGGCCGACAGCGGCAGCGGGGCCGACACCCGCGCGGGCCGGTTCCCCTCCGCTCCCTCCGGCCCGTCCACCGGCCGCAGCGGCGCCAGCGCCCGCGCGAACCGCTCGGCCCAGGCCGGGGAGACGGCGTCGACGACGGCCACGGTGCCCGGGGCCACCGGCCCGCGCGCCCGGCCGTCCGCGCGCGCCACCCGCATCAGGTGCAGCGCCGTCGCCACGTCACCGCTGAGCAGGGCGACGGCTCCGCACTCCCGGAACACCGGCGACACCGCGCACGCCGCCTCGTACGTCTCCGTCACCGGCGAGGTGGGCGAGGCGGCCTCCGCCTCCGCGAGGCAGACCACGTGGATCCCGGCCCGGGGGCCCTCCTGCGCCAGCCGGACCAGCGCGTCGCGCACCGTGGCGCCGCCGGGGTCGCCGTCCACGACGACCACCGTGTACGGCCCGGTGTGACCGGCGCCTGCACCGGATGCCTCCTCGTCCCGCGCCCAGGAGGGACGGCGGGCGGGCGGGACGGCGGCGGGGGCGGCCTCCGGGGGGTACGGCGCGGGGGGCGCGGCTCCGTCGGCGGGCGGTGCCTGGCCGGTGGCCGGGCGGTCTGCCGGGTGGTCCGCCGGGTAGGCGGCCGTGGCGGTGGCCGGGTGGGCGGCCGTGGTGGTGGCCGGGTGGATGGCGGGGTCCGGGGTTCCGTCCGCCGCCCGGTCCGGGGTCCGGGTGTCCGTCAGGTGGTCCTCCAGGCGGCGGAGGAGCTCGCCGGTGCGGGCCGCCGCCTGCTCGCGGTCGTAGGCCAGCAGGAGCCGGCAGTCCTGGCCGTGGCCGGGGCGCACCTGGGGGAGCCAGCCGAGCCAGGACCACTCCGCCGCGCGCTCCTGCGGCGGGCGGGCCCGGTCCGTGCTGAGCAGCACGATCTCCAGCGTGCCGGGGGAGTGCAGCGCGGCGAGCTGGGCCAGCACCGCGCGGGCCAGCCCGGACAGGCGGGCACGCGGCCCGGTCAGGCCCAGCGCCCCCACCTCGCGCAGGTCCGCGGTCACCGGCACCGCGGGCAGCAGCCGCCCCGAGCCGTCGGGGGCCGGCCGGTCGGCCGTGCCGAGGCGCACCGTGAGCGCCTCCGGGTGGCCGGGGCCGCGCTCCCACAGCCGGGGGCCGGGGCCCAGCGCGGTCAGCAGCAGCGCCGCCGGGTCCGGCCAGGTCTCCGGCAGCCGGGCGGCCGTCCCCGTCTCGGGCACGGCCGGGCCGGGCGCGTCGGCCACTCCGTCGTCGTACGCCGGGTACGCCTCGTGTGCCGGGTACGTCTCGTCGCGGGCCGCCGCCGGTTCGCCGCGCCCGCCGGTCAGCCGCCGCGCCCAGGCGCCCAGCCCGCCGCGCCTGCGCAGCCCCTGGGGCACGTCGGTCCCCCGGAGGGGCGTGCCCTTGCGGCCGCTCCCGCCGAGGCCGCTGTCCGGGAGGCCGCCGTCCGGATCGCCGGTCCGGTCCGCCTGATCGCCGTACTCCGCCCGATCGCCGTACTCCGGGTGGGTGCCCGGGGGCGCGGTGGCTCCGAAGCGTCCCGCGTGGGTGTCCCCGCCGCGGCTCTCGATCCGCGGCGCGCCGCCCTGCGCGGGCACCACGGTGGGGTCGAAGGGGGTGGGCGCGGGGGCGGCCCAGGCGGCGGCGCCGGTGCCGGAGGTGGTCATCGCGCCCGCGGGCCCACCGGCCTCCGGGCGGTCTGCGGCGCCGTCCCCGGTCCGGGCGGGCGCCACGCGCGCGTGGCCCTCGCCGTCCGGGGCCGTCTCCAGGCGGTCGGCGGGGCCTGCGGACGGCGTCAGCCGCAGGACCGACTCGCCGACGCGCAGCAGCGCGCCCGGGACGAAGCGGACCGGGCGCGGGTCCACGGGCCGGCCGTCCAGCACGGTGCCGTTGGTGGAACCGAGGTCGGCGACCGAGACCCGGCCGTCGGGGGCGAGGGTGACCGCGCAGTGCGCGCGGGACACGTCGGGGTCGTCGAGCGGGACGTCCGCGTCGGCGGAGCGGCCGACCGTGATCTGACCGCCGTGCAGCAGATGGACACCGCCCGCGTCCGGACCGGCGACCACATGCAGCCGGGCCGGTGCCTCGTCCAGCTCGGGGTGCGGTTCGGGCTGGGCGGGGGCGCCCACGGACAGCACCGCGCCGTCCAGCAGCGGGGGCTCGCCGAGCGTGCAGCGCTGGGCGTCCAGCCGGTCCGCGCCCGCGTACAGCACCACCGGTCCGGCTCCCGGCTCCCGGGCGCCGCGCCCGTCCGCCGCGCCGCCGTCCCCGGCGACGGCGGCGGCCAGGGCGGACGCCACCGCGGCGAGGGCTGTGCCCGCGGGGGCCGTGACCAGCACGTCTCGGCTCGCGGCGCGCCCTGGGGCCATGGGGGAGGGCGGGCCCAGCGGGTCTACGACGGTCAGCCGGATCTGCATCGCCGTCAGCGGTCCCTTCTGCGCGGGCGCCCGCGAACGGGGGAGGGACGATGCCGCTCCGCGGCCCCCCAACCGCGGACATTCCCCCCACCGCCGCACGGGCACGTCGGCCAGTACTGGGGGCATCCTCGCACCTGCCACTGACACCGCGCCCGCCGCCCACCGCGAAGTGATCTTGAATGGTCGGCTCTGCCCCCAAAAGTGCCTGGCCGATGCCCCGCGGCCGACCGTTTGAGATCGGTCACGTCCGCATTCCGGCAACCTGAGGGTCCCGATCGGACGTCTTGCCTTCGAACGACGACATCGGACGGCGACGTCGGACGGCGCACCGAACGACGCACCGGACGGCACCGCGGCGGAGTCGGGCACCGGGATCTCCGACAGGCCGGTGCCGGGCAGGACGGCACTACAGTGTGTCGGAACGTAGGCAAGCGACGTAGGCAAGCGACAGGGAGCGCATGACGTGCGGCCGGTAGGCAGCAAGTACCTCCTGGAGGAACCGCTCGGACGCGGCGCCACCGGGACCGTCTGGCGAGCCCGCCAGCACCAGAGGGCGGGAGCCGAGGCGGCCGTGCCCGGCCAGCCCGGCGAGACCGTCGCGATCAAGGTCCTCAAGGAAGAGCTGGCGAGCGACGCCGACATCGTGATGCGCTTCCTCAGAGAGCGCTCGGTACTGCTCCGGCTCACCCACCCGAACATCGTGCGGGTGCGCGATCTGGTCGTCGAGGGCGATCTGCTGGCGCTCGTCATGGACCTCGTCGACGGCCCGGACCTGCACCGCTACCTGCGCGAGAACGGCCCGCTCACCCCGGTCGCCGCCGCGCTGCTCACCGCCCAGATCGCCGACGCGCTCGCCGCGAGCCACGCCGACGGCGTGGTCCACCGGGACCTGAAACCGGCCAACGTGCTGCTCAAGCAGGACGACGGCCGTATGTACCCGATGCTGACCGACTTCGGCATCGCCCGGCTGGCCGACTCGCCCGGACTGACCCGCACCCACGAGTTCGTCGGCACGCCCGCGTACGTCGCGCCCGAGTCCGCCGAGGGCCGCCCGCAGACCTCCGCCGTGGACATCTACGGCGCCGGCATCCTGCTGTACGAGCTGATCACCGGGCGCCCGCCGTTCTCCGGCGGCTCCGCCCTCGAGGTCCTGCACCAGCACCTGAGCGCCGAGCCGCGCCGCCCCTCCACCGTGCCCGACCCGCTGTGGACGGTCATCGAGCGCTGCCTGCGCAAGAACCCGGACGAGCGGCCGAGCGCGGAGAGCCTGGCGCGCGCCCTGCGCGTGGTCGCCGAGGGCGTCGGCGTGCACGCGAACGCCGCGCAGATCGCCGCCGCCGACGGCGTCGGCGCGCTCCTCGCCCCCGATCCCGCGCCCGCCACCGTGCCCGCGCCGGACGGTGTGCCCGGCGCCGCCGACCCCACGACGGTGCTGCCGCAGGGCGCGGCGGGCGCACCACCGGCGTACGACCCGAACGGCGCGACCAGCGTCCTGCCGCACACCGGCGGCCCGCAGGGCCCGGACGGCGTGCCCGGCGCGGCCGACCCGACCACGGTGATGCCGCAGGGCGCGGCGGGCCCCACCCGCGTGATGCCGCCCGTGCCGCCGGGCCAGCAGGGACAACACGGTCAGCAGGGCCAGTACGGCCAGCCCGGCCAGCAGGGCCAGCAGCCGGAGGAACCGCACCCCTGGCAGTCCCAGCTGCGCGCGGCCCGCGACCGCAACGACCAGACGCAGGTCCAGTACCTCGACCCGACCGAGGACCCGCTGCGCCGCCGCCCCCAGCGGCAGGTCGCCCGGCCGCAGCAGCAGCCGCCGCAGCGGCAGCGCCCCCAGGGCCCGCCGCAGTCGCAGCAGCCCGGCTACGGCTATCCGCAGCAGCCCGGCCAGGGATATCCGCAGGGGCAGCAGCAGCCCCGGTACGCGACCCCGCAGCCGCAGCAGTACGCCCCGGCCCCGCAGCACCAGCCCCGCGAGCCCCAGCGGTACGCGCCGCCCGCCCCCGAGCCGCAGCGGCCCGCGCGGGAGCCGAGGGAGCCGCGCCGCCGTGGCGCGAACCCGATGAAGATCCCCGGGCTCGGCTGCCTGAAGGGCTGCCTGTTCACGGTCGTCATCCTGTTCGTCGCGGGCTGGCTGGTGTGGGAGCTGAGCCCCCTCCAGAGCTGGATCGGGACCGGCAAGGGCTACTGGGCGCAGCTGGGCGACTGGTTCGACACGGCGACCGGCTGGGTCAAGGACCTCGGCGGCAGCTGACCGGTGCTCGGCGCCCGGCGGCCGCCGTCGACGCGAGTTCATGGATTTGTCGACACCCGGCGGGTGATTTCGGCCGCCGCGGTGAAGGTCGCCCCGCCGGACGCGTAGTTTTGTCGGCAACACGCGTCTGTAGGAGCAGTCTTGGCACGGAAGATCGGCAGCCGGTACACCGCGCACCAGATCCTGGGGCGGGGCAGCGCCGGGACGGTGTGGCTGGGCGAGGGACCGGACGGGCCCGTCGCCGTGAAGCTCCTGCGCGAGGACCTCGCGTCCGACCAGGAGCTGGTGGGCCGCTTCGTGCAGGAGCGCACGGCCCTGCTGGGCCTCGAACACCCGAACGTGGTCTGTGTGCGCGACCTGGTGGTCGACGGCAACGACCTGGCCCTGGTGATGGACCTGGTCCGCGGCACCGACCTGCGCACCCGGCTGGAGCGCGAGCGGCGGCTGGCGCCCGAGGCGGCGGTGGCGATCGTGGCCGACGTCGCCGACGGGCTGGCCGCCGCGCACGCCGCCGGGGTCGTGCACCGGGACGTCAAGCCGGAGAACGTCCTGCTGGACATGCAGGGCCCGCTCGGTCCCGGCGGCGCCCACCCGGCGCTGCTGACGGACTTCGGTGTGGCCAAGCTCATCGACTCGCCCAAGCGCACCCGCGCCACCAGGATCATCGGCACGCCGGACTACCTGGCCCCGGAGATCGTGGAGGGGCTGCCCCCGCGCGCGGCGGTGGACATCTACGCCCTGGCCACGGTCCTCTACGAGCTGCTGGCCGGCTTCACCCCGTTCGGCGGCGGCCACCCCGGCGCGGTGCTGCGCCGCCATGTCACCGAGACCGTGGTCCCGCTGCCCGGCATCCCCGACGAGCTGTGGCAGCTCATCGTGCAGTGCCTGGCGAAGGGGCCCGCCTCCCGGCTGCGCGCCTCCGAGCTGGCGGCCCGGCTGCGCGAGCTGCTGCCGCTGCTCGCGGGCATGCCGCCCCTGGAGGTGGACGAACCGGACGCCGACGCCGCCGGGGACGGTGCGGACGAGGCGCCCGAGGAGACGGCGGCACCGGCCGGGGACCGGGCCCGCCGCCGGGGCGCGGTCCCGCTGGTGCCCGGCGCGCAGCCGGACTCCAACCGCGACACCCACACCTCGATGCGGGTGCCCGCGCCGGACGAGCTGGCCGGCGGCGCCCGCGGCACCGCCCGCGCGCCCCGGGCGCCGGGCGCGCCCCGCCCCGGTTCGGCCCGCCACCGCACGGCCGCCCGGCGCCGCCGGATCACGCTCAGCGTGGCCGGTCTGGTGCTGGCGGGCGCGGTGGGCGCGGGCGCCTGGTGGGCGTCCTCGGGCGACGGCGCGGACGGCCCGGCCCGGGACACGGAGCACTCGGCGCCCGCCGCGCCCTGACCCCGCGGGCCCCCGCCGCCCGAGGCGCCCCGGCCCCGCGGCCCCGCCGCCCTCCGCGGCCCGCCCCCGCGGGCACCCCCGCCCCGGCCCGGCGCTGGCCGCCCGGCGGAGCCGTTACGCTGGAGGCGTGGCAGTCGTCGACGTATCCGAAGAGCTCAAGTCCCTCTCCTCGACCATGGAGTCGATCGAGGCCGTTCTGGACCTCGACAGGATGAGGGCAGACATCGCCGTGCTCGAGGAGCAGGCGGCAGTGCCCTCCCTGTGGGACAACCCGGACGAGGCGCAGAAGATCACCAGCAAGCTCTCCCACCTCCAGGCCGAGGTCAGGAAGGCGGAGGGGCTGCGCGGACGGATCGACGATCTCGCTGTGCTGTTCGAGATGGCCGAGGAGGAGGACGACCCGGACACCCGCGCCGAGGCCGAGTCCGAGCTGGCCTCCGTGCGCAAGGCGCTGGACGAGATGGAGGTCCGCACCCTCCTGTCCGGCGAGTACGACGCCCGTGAGGCCCTGGTCAACATCCGGGCCGAGGCCGGTGGCGTGGACGCCGCCGACTTCGCCGAGAAGCTCCAGCGCATGTACCTGCGCTGGGCCGAGCAGCACGGCTACAAGACCGAGATCTACGAGACGTCGTACGCCGAAGAGGCCGGCATCAAGTCGACCACCTTCGCCGTGCAGGTGCCCTACGCCTACGGCACCCTCTCGGTGGAGCAGGGCACGCACCGCCTGGTGCGCATCTCGCCCTACGACAACCAGGGCCGTCGGCAGACCTCCTTCGCGGGCGTCGAGATCCTCCCCGTGGTGGAGCAGACCGACCACGTCGAGATCGACGAGTCCGAGCTGCGCGTGGACGTCTACCGCTCCTCCGGCCCCGGCGGCCAGGGCGTGAACACCACCGACTCCGCCGTCCGCCTCACCCACCTGCCCACCGGCATCGTGGTCTCCTGCCAGAACGAGCGCTCGCAGATCCAGAACAAGGCCACGGCGATGAACGTCCTCCAGGCCAAGCTGCTGGAGCGGCGCCGCCAGGAGGAGCAGGCCAAGATGGACGCGCTCAAGGGCGACGGCGGCAACTCCTGGGGCAACCAGATGCGTTCGTACGTCCTGCACCCGTACCAGATGGTCAAGGACCTGCGCACCGAGTTCGAGGTCGGCAACCCGGAGGCCGTGTTCAACGGCGAGATCGACGGGTTCCTGGAGGCCGGGATTCGCTGGCGCAAGCAGCAGGAACAGCAGAGCAAGTAGCGATCGGACGCTTTGTCGACAAGGCAACTGCTGCCCTCGTGGCGGCAGTTGCCTTTTCTGTGCCCGATGTCTGGGTTTTGCGTCACACTCACATCGCTCTTCCTCCGGCAAAGAGCGCTTACCCGGACATCGCGGTCGCAACGGCCTTGACGTTGCTTTGAAATATGGGAAGGGTGAGGCGCGGCATGCGTAGGTACGGGGCGCATGTGAACCGGGGGGCTTCATCGTTCAGCACCTCCGTCGATCACTGCCCCCGGCGCGGCCTCATTGACGATCGGCTACTGGGGGTAGCGAACATATGACGAAGAAGACGCGGGTCCGGGTCGCGCGCATAGCCGCCGGCGCGGTGATCGCCGCGGGTGCCTCGCTGACCGCCGCGGGCGCGGCTTCCGCGCTGGACGCGAACGTGCAGGTCGGTCCGGTCAGCCTCGGCGTCGCCGTCGGCGGTGACGACGAGGGCACCAGCGAAGGCACCGACCAGGGCGGCACCAACGAGGGCACCTCGCTGGGTGTGAGCGAGGGCCAGTCGGAGGGCACCTCGACGGGCTCGGAGGGCACCTCCACCGGGTCGTCGGAGGGCACCTCGGAGGGTACGTCCACGGGCACCTCGGAGGGCACCTCCACCGGTACGTCCGAGGGCACCTCCACGGGCACGTCGGAAGGCACGTCCACCGGTACGTCGGAGGGCACGTCCACCGGTACCTCGGAGGGCACCTCCACCGGTACGTCCGAGGGCACCTCCACGGGCACCTCGGAGGGCACGTCCACCGGCAGCTCCGAGGGCACCTCCACGGGTACGTCCCAGGGCGGCGACAACGGCGGCAACGGCAACGGCGGCTCCGGCAACAGTGGGGGCGGCAACGGCGGCAACGGCGGCGGTTCCGGCAACAATGGCGGGAACGGCAACGGCGGGAACACCGGCGGCAACGGCGGGAACACCGGCGGGAACGGCGGCGGTGACACCACCGGCGGCACCACCCCCGACGGCAGCAGCGGCGGCAACGGCGGCCCCGCCCCGCAGGAGCAGGGCTCCTCGGCCCTGACCGACACCGGCACGGACACGCCGGCCGGTACCCCGGCGAACACCGCGCCCCAGGGCAGCGGCAAGCAGCTGGCGGAGACCGGTGCAGGCCAGACCGCGTTCCTGCTGATCGGTGCGGCGACGATGATCGCCGGCGGTATCGGCTTCCGGATCCTGCCGCGCATGATGGCGGGCCGCGGCGGCGCCACCGCCTGAGTGTGCCCACGGCCTCACGGGGCGTGAGCGACACGTGCTGAGGGGCCCGGAGCGCACCGCTCCGGGCCCCTCAGCCCTGTCCTGTCCACCCGCTCCCGGCGGGGCCCGCCGACCGCGGCTATACGCCGCCGCTAAGCGGTCTGCTGCGCCAGCAGCGCCACCCCGGCGATCAGCACCGCCAGCAGCGCGATCAGCGCCATCGGGTTCAGCCCCGCGAGGAAGTTGTTCTCCTGCTGGAGCCGCTCGCGGTTCGCGCGGCACACCGGGCAGCGGCCCTCACTCACGGGCGCCGCGCAGTTCGCGCACACCAGCCGGTCGTACGTCATGCGCTCGCCCTCCTTGCACCGGTTACACCCGGACAACGCCCGCGGGCACGCGAACGTTCCCTTCTCCACCATGCCAGGTTCCCCGGATTTCAGCGCGGGGTCCTCCCGGATCCGGGCCGCGGGCACGACAAAACGCACAACTGTCCCCAACCCCGACCGGTGACTGCGCACCCACACCCGACTCGCGTATGGTCACGCTCATCTACCCCCGGCGACCCGTGGTGCATCCGTGATCCGATTCGACAGTGTCTCCAAGGTCTACCCCAAGCAGACCCACGCCGCCCTCAGGGATGTCTCCCTGGAGGTCGAGAAGGGCGAGTTCGTCTTCCTCGTGGGGTCCTCCGGCTCCGGAAAGTCCACCTTCCTGCGGCTGATCCTCCGCGAGGAGCGGTGCAGCCACGGCCAGGTGCACGTCCTGGGCAAGGACCTCGCGCGGCTGTCCAACTGGAAGGTGCCGCAGATGCGCCGCCAGCTGGGCACCGTCTTCCAGGACTTCCGCCTGCTGCCGAACAAGACGGTCGCGGAGAACGTGGCCTTCGCGCAGGAGGTCATCGGCAAGTCGAAGGGCGAGATCCGCAAGTCCGTGCCGCAGGTGCTGGACCTCGTCGGACTCGGCGGCAAGGAGGACCGCAGGCCGGGCGAGTTGTCCGGTGGTGAGCAGCAGCGCGTCGCCATCGCGCGGGCGTTCGTCAACCGGCCCAAGCTGCTGATCGCCGACGAGCCCACCGGCAACCTCGACCCGCAGACCTCCGTAGGCATCATGAAGCTGCTCGACCGCATCAACCGGACGGGCACCACCGTGGTGATGGCGACCCACGACCAGAACATCGTGGACCAGATGCGCAAGCGCGTCATCGAGCTGGAGAAGGGCCGCCTCGTCCGCGACCAGGCGCGCGGCGTCTACGGCTACCAGCACTGAGAAGTCCACGACGGAAAGGCTTGACCAGACGCCATGCGCGCCCAGTTCGTCCTGTCGGAGATCGGTGTCGGTCTCCGCCGCAACCTGACGATGACGTTCGCCGTCATCGTCTCCGTGGCCCTGTCCCTGGCCCTGTTCGGAGGATCCCTCCTGCTGAGCGACCAGGTGACCAAGATGAAGGGCTACTGGTACGACAAAGTCAACGTGTCGATCTTCCTCTGCAACAAGAGCAACGCCGAGTCCGACGCGAACTGCGCCAAGGGCGCGGTCACCGAGGACCAGAAGAAGGCGATCCTCGCCGACCTCCAGAAGATGTCGGTGGTGGAGAAGGTCACGTACGAATCCCAGGACGAGGCGTACAAGCACTACAAGGAGCAGTTCGGCAACTCGCCGCTGGCCTCCTCGATCACCCCGGACCAGATGCAGGAGTCGTACCGGATCAAGCTGAAGAACCCGGAGCAGTACCAGGTCATCGCCAGCGCCTTCAACGGCCGTGACGGCGTGCAGACCGTGCAGGACCAGAAGAGCATCCTGGACAACCTCTTCACCCTGCTCGGCTATCTGAACTGGGCGGCCCGCGGCGTGATGGCGGTGATGCTCACGGTGGCGACGCTGCTGATCGTCAACACCGTGCGGGTCTCCGCGTTCAGCCGCCGCCGGGAGACCGGGATCATGCGCCTGGTCGGCGCCTCCGGCTTCTACATCCAGGCGCCGTTCATCATGGAGGCCGCCGTCTCCGGACTGATCGGCGGACTGCTGGCCTCCTCCTTCCTGGTGACCGTGCAGTACTTCGTGATCGACAACGGAGTGGCGCTGTCCTCGAAGCTCCAGCTGATCAACTTCGTGGGCTGGGACGCGGTGCTCACCAAGCTGCCGCTCATCCTCGCCGCGAGCTTCCTGATCCCCGCGCTCGCCGGTTTCCTCGCGCTGCGCAAGTATCTGAAGGTGTGACGCTCGTCCATCTGATGGTGTGACACATGTCGGCAGGGCCGCACCGCCAAGCGCGCGTGCGGCCCTGCGCGTTGTCCTAGACTCACCGCCATGTCAGGCCGTGACCCCTTCTGTCAGCCCCGCCGCAGCCGCTCCGGGGCCGGTCTGACGCTGGTCTTCGTGGGCGTGCTCGTGGCGGGCGCGGCGACCGGTTCGCTGCCCGGACACGAGCGCGGGTCCGCGGCGTCCGCGCACCGCGCGGTCCCGGTCCCGTCCGCCCCCGTCGGCCCGCCCGCCCCCGGCTCCGCCCCCGGCTCCGCCCCCGGCTCGTCCTCCGACTCCTCGGACCCCGACTCCGCCGCCGCCTCCGCGCACCGGTCGTCGTCCCCCGTGAGCCCGTCCGAACAGGTCGCGCGGGCCGCCGCCGAGGCCATGGCCGCGGGCAAGTCGCCGGTGGAGGCCGCCGAACACGCCGTCAGCCGCAGCGGCGACCGCTGGGGCGCCGTCTACTCCCCGGGCGACTACGAGGAGTTCCAGGACGCCCTGGACGGCCGCTACACCGGCGTCGGGCTGTGGGCGCGGCGCGCGCGGGACGGCCGGATCGACGTCACCGAGGTGCAGACCGGCTCACCGGCCGCCGACGCGGGGATCCGCGCGGGCGACCGGCTGCGCAGCGTGGACGGCGAGACGGTGGACGGCCGGCCCGTCACCGACGTGGTCTCCCTGCTGCGCGGCGACGCCGACGACGCGCCCGCCGGCACCTCCGTCACCCTGGGCCTCCAGCGCGGCTCGCGCACCTGGACGCGGACGCTGCGCCGGGCCCGCCTGTCCACCGACTCCGTCTCGGTGCGGCGCCTGTCCGACGGTACGACCGTCATCAGGATCACCGCCTTCACCAAGGGCGCCGGGGACAAGGTCCGCACGGCCGTGCGCGGCGCCCCGGCCCGCTCCGGGATCGTCCTGGACCTGCGGGGCAACTCCGGCGGCCTGGTCACCGAGGCGGTCACCACCGCCTCCGCCTTCCTCGACGGGGGCCTGGTCGCCACCTACGACGTCGACGGCAGCCAGCGCGCCCTGCACGCCGAGCCCGGCGGCGACACCACCCGGCCGCTGGTCGCCCTGGTCGACGGCGGCACGATGAGCGCGGCCGAACTGCTCACCGGCGCCCTCAAGGACCGGGGCCGCGCCCTCGTCGTCGGCTCCCGCACCTTCGGCAAGGGCTCCGTCCAGATGCCGACCCGGCTGCCCGACGGCTCCGTCGCCGAACTCACCGTCGGCCACTACCGCACCCCCGCCGGCCGCAGCGTCGACGGCCACGGCATCACCCCCGACCTGGACGCGGGCACAGACCCGCTGTCCCGCGCCCGCACGGTCCTGACGGGGCTGGGAGACCCTTCGTAGCGTCGGGCGACTGCCGTAGCGTCGGACGACCGCCCGGTGCCGATGGTCCCGGTCGGCCGCGGGCCTCATACGGCGCCGGTCAGCGCCGCTATCCCCCGGAACTCGTGCGCCAGCCGGTTCCGGCCAAGACCAGCCCACTCCCTCTCCAGGGCCGCCCGGGGGAGAGGGGTGACGTGCTGGAGTTCGACGAGCATGCGGTGGGCGACCGTCCAGCGGACGGCCGAGGACTCGGCCTGGATCTCCACCCCCACCGCGCGCGGCGCCAGCGTCCGCGGATCGTGGACGTCACCCGTGACACCCCAGTAGGGGGCGTGCCGCGCCCACGCCGCTGTCCAGCAGTCCCGCAGGTCCGGGCAGACCTGGACGGCGACGGCGGCGCAGGGCAGATGAAGGGGCGGGCTGCCGGTGTGCTCCCCCTCGCAGACGGGACCGCCCCCGGCCCTGCGGAGGAAGAGGTAGGGGCCGGTGTATCCGGGATCCACCGGCCGCTTGCAGATCCGGCACCACAGATCGAGCATCGCGCGGCGCTGCCGGTACGGATGGACGACCTGGAGCCGCGGACTCCCGCGCCGGTCCCTCGGCGGCATCGCCGTCCGCGTCCACAGCGTTCCCCAGCTGTCCCGGTCGTACGGCGTCTCGTCCGCGTAGGCCAGCCGACCGCGGACCGGATCCGCGACCAGGGCGAGCGGCAGCGGTGTCTCGCGGCTGTAGCCCGCGATGTAGGGGGTGATTCCGGCGGGGACGGGGGGCAGGACCGAGGGGACACCGGTCGGAGCGGGGCGGCGCTCGGTGCCGGTCATCCCGTTCCCACCTCGGCCCACACGCTCTTGCCGCGGCCGCAGGGCGTGACGCCCCAGTCCCGGGACAGGCCGTCGACCAGACACAGCCCCCGGCCCGTCTCGGCCATGAGGTCCCCGCTCCCCGGTCGCGGCAGCAGCGGGCTCCCGTCCGCGACCGCCACACACACCTTCGCGTGTCCCGTACGGGTCACCGTCATCCCCACGTCCGGGCCACGCGCATGCCGGACGGCATTGGTCACCAGCTCCGAGGCGACCAGTTCGGCGTCGGCCACGAGCCGGGGCAGATGCCACACGGCCAGCACGGTCGCCACCATCACCCGCGCCTCCCCGGCGGCCCGCTCGTCCCGTGGGAAGACTCCGCTGTAGGACGGGTGTCCGGTGGCCGAAGCGACCGGGTGCCATGGCGGCCGCGGCCGTTTCGTACCCGTCGACCTGTGCCCGGCCGCGCCGTCCGTGCCGGGCACAGGCTCGTTCCGATCGCCGGACACGCCGGGGACCATGCTCGTTCTGGTCATCTCACGCCTGGCCTCTTCGGAGAGTGGGATGCCCTGCTCGCCTTCCTCCGCTACGCACGGAGGCGGGCCGGGCCACTAGCCGACGGCCTGTACTGTGCGGGCCGTCCGTGACCAGACAACTCCGCTCGCCAGTGGTCCGGTTAGGGCGATGAGTGGGGAACCGGGCGTCGCCCCCCAGGGGGATTTGACTCGCGGTTTTCCTGTCGAGACGCGTATGCGGCGCTACGGTGCGCGCATGGGTGCCGCGCGCAACGAAGCTCTTGAGACGTGGATGAAGGAGCACGGGCACAGCGCCAACAGCCTGGCTGAAGCGGCCAACAGAGCTGTCGAGCGGCTGACCGGACGCACGGGCAGCTATGACGGTTCGTCGGTCCGCGCCTGGAAGTCTGGCCGGGTCCGGTGGCCGAATGAGTTCACCCGCAAGGCTCTTGAGGCCGTGACAGGGATGTCCGCGACGGAATTAGGGTTCGTGCCTCGGGGTCGGGCTCAGGCCATCCCCACTCCTCAGCAGGAGGACGACATGAAGCGGCGCACCCTGATCGGCGGAATTGCCGTGGCCGCCACCGCAGCAGTTCCCGGCACTGCCCCCCGACGTATCGGCATGAGCGACGTCGACCGTCTGGAGCAGCGATTCACCGAGATCATCGCCAGCGACATCCGCTGGGGAGGACAGCCCGACATCGAGCGGCGGGCCACCGCGCTCGCGGACGAGGCACTGAACCTCCAGAACGCCGGCAGCGCCGCCCAGCGTGTGCGCAGCAGCCTGTACGCCTCTGCTGCCGCGTTCCGTTCGTCAGCGATGTGGGCTGCCATCGACGGCTGTCGCTACGACGCTGCCAAGGCACACATGCGTGAGGCTCAGGCCCTCGCCGAGATGTCCGGTGATCAGGCGATCAAGTTCCGTGTCTGGAGTCACGCGGGCAGCATGTACCGGCACCTGGGCCGGACCGCCGACGCCCTCGCGGCGAACGACGTCGCCCGCAACCTGCACATCACGCGGCGTGATCCCTTGTTCAGCTGCCTCGGACATGCCCGGCATGCCGCCACCCTCGGTCTCACCGGCGACACCGCAGCCGTTCACCGCGCCCTAGGATCCGCCGAGGACGCGCTCGAACGCGCCGACCCGGACGCCGTGCGCCCCATGTGGATGGGCGCTGTACGCAACGGAGCCGAGCTGGAAACGCTGGCCCTGTCCGCACATCTCCGCCTCGGCAACTTCGAACAGGCGGAAGCGCACGCCCACCGGAGCCTGGCCCTGCTGCGTCCCCAGATGCGACGCGACCGTGCCATCAACACGGCCCGGCTCGCACACGCCCAGCTCGGGCAGGGGGAAGCCGACGCCGCCGCGTCCACCGCGATGAAAGTCCCCGCCGTCGTCGCCACCCGACACGCTCGGGTCGCCCGGATGCTCCAAGAGTTCGGCGCCGCACTGCGCGCCACCGCGCCCGGCGACGCCGTCGTCCAGGACTGGACCGAGCACACCGCCACCTGGAGGACGGCCACGTGATCACGGAGCCCACCGTCATACCGCGCGCGCCTCCCCCCCCCCTTGATGTCACCGCCGCCGCGACACGTACCACTGCTCACCTGCCGTCCTACGCCGTCACCCCCTTCGGCGAGCGCTTCGACCGGCACGGCACCGAGCCGGGCTTCGTGGCCGTGCTCGCGTACGCCGACGAGCACCCGGTCGGATACGCCTACGGCAACCGGATCGAGCACGGCGACCGCTACTGGCAGCGCACCAGCCCGGCGCCGGCCGACGAATACACCGAACACCCGGTCCTGGCCGTCAAGGAGATCGGCGTCCGGCCGAACTGGCGCAAGACCGGAACGGCCCGGCGCATCCACGACGCTCTGCTGCTCGCCGGCCCCGACGAGCGGTACGTGACGCTGATGGTCAACGAGGCAGCCGGCGACGGCAAGGTCCACGCGCTCTACCGGTCGTGGGGATACGAGGACATCGGCCACAGCCAGCCGTCACCGGCCTCCCCGCGGCTCACGGTGATGATCCGTCCCGTCCGCTGAGGAGCAGCGGTCGCTGCCTTCGAGCGTCTGAGGCGCGGACCTGAGCCGTCCCCGGCCCCGGTGCCGGGTCCGCCCCCCCCGGAAATGGACTTCCCGCCCACCCCCCGTCTAGTGCCAAAATGGCAGGCACTATGGCTAAGGAAAAAGGGCGCAAGCTGATCGCGCAGAACAAGAAGGCGCGGCACGACTACCTCATCCTCGACACCTACGAGGCCGGTCTGGTGCTGACGGGTACCGAGGTGAAGTCGCTGCGTCAGGGGCGGGCCTCGCTGGTCGACGGGTTCGTGCAGTTGGACGACCACGAGGCGTGGCTGCACAACGTGCATGTGCCGGAGTACACGCAGGGCACCTGGACCAATCACAGCGCCCGGCGCAAGCGGAAGCTGCTGCTGCACCGCGAGGAGATCGACAAGCTGGAGTCGAAGTCCCAGGAGACGGGGCACACGATCGTGCCGCTCGCCCTGTACTTCAAGGACGGCCGGGCCAAGATCGAGATCGCGCTGGCGAAGGGCAAGAAGGAGTACGACAAGCGGCAGACGCTGCGCGAGAAGCAGGACCGCCGCGACGCGGAGCGGGTGATGTCGGCGGTGCGCCGCAAGCAGCAGGCGTGACGCGCGACGGGACCGGGCGGGGCGCCGGGGCAGCGGGAATAAGCTGGCAAGGAGCCGCGTTGGTCACGTACGATGGCAACTGCACCGCACAGCCGGTGCGCACCGCCTCTGCGGAGGGCCTCTGAGGGCCTCTTCGGAGGGATTGAAAAATCAACATGGGGATGATCGGTTTCGACAGCGGCTGTCGAAGCAGGGGAAGCGTGTCGAGGAAGCGGCCATGATCTCGTAAACCACAGGCCGAAAAAAATAATCGCCAATACCAAGCGCGATTCCTCCCAGCAGGCCTTCGCCCTCGCTGCCTGATCTCAGGTAGCGATCGCGAGCCTCCTATACAGGGAGTGTCAGCCCGGGGCTGTTCCCGACCCGGATCCTGGCATCAGCTAGGGGACTAAACCTTGATCCCGGTCACGGGGTGAAGAGGGAAACCAAACAGTGACTGAGCCCGTCGGAGACTTGTCCGCGTGATCTCCGGGGCCGAGAAAATCGTAGCGGACTGCACACGGAGAAGCCCTGGTTCCGCACCGTTGGACGCGGGTTCGATTCCCGCCATCTCCACTCACCCGTCCGCGGGTACCCCATGTGAGACAAAGGCCCTGCCGCTTTCGAGCGGTGGGGCCTTTGTCGTGTGCCGTGCGCGCACCTGCGGGCGGGGACGGTTCAGGGGGCGGGATGGTTCCCGGGTGTGCTGGCGTGATTCGGCCAATCTGGGCCGGGTCCGGGTGTCCGGAAACCGCTGGTTTCACAAGTGCTGCACGGGTCCTGCGGGGCATCTCCTTGTTTCGGTGAGGGGGGCGTTTTCGGCCACCGGGTGATCCGGTTCTTGTCATGTACGCCTGTGACCTGCCTAGAGTTGCCGGCGCGCCCGGCCGGAACTGACCCTTCCGGCGGTGGGCGCATCGGCCTGCGGTCGGGGGAATCGCCGGCAAGTGTCTGCTCGCGTCCCGCGCCTTCGGACTCTCCGGACGGGCTCCCGCCTGCCCGTTCACGAAGCAGGGATGCACTTTGAAGTCCAGAACAGGCCCGAGACCGCCCGTGCGGCGCGGCCGGCGCGGACCAGGGCGGTCCGCGCGTCTCGTACCCGCCCTTCTCACCCTCGCCGTCCTGACCCCGCTCGCCGCGCGGTCCGATCTGATCGGCCGGTGGGCCGAGGACGCGGTCCCGGTGGCCGACAGCTACGACGGCTTCGACGCCGCCGCGGCCGAGCGGCTGCGCCAGGACCAGTGCCTGATGGCCGGTGTGCTGCGCCTGGGCGGCCCCGGGATGTACGGCGTCGCCCAGAACGCGCTGAACCAGACCCCCGAGCAGCTGCACACCGCGGCGAACCAGGAGTACTGGAACAAGACCCCGCTGTCCGAGGCGTACGAGGCGGACCGCAGCGCCGCCGACAAGGAGGGCTCGGCCCTCTACGACCGGGTCAAGGACTGGAAGATCTCCGGCCTGCCCACGCCCGGCGGCTTCAAGTCGGTCGCCGACTTCGAGGACCCGCCCGGCCTGCCCGGCGACAACCGCAAGGACTTCTTCGACCAGACCGGTCTTGGCCAGTGGACCGCGGCCCAGTTCTGGAAGGACGAGGACGGCTTCTACGAGGACCCCACGCCCCAGGCCGACGCCGGGACCGTCAAGGCGGTCAAGGACCTCGGCACCCCGCTCTACGGCAAGGACCCCGACCCGACGCTCCCCGGCCAGGACTGGCAGCAGGCCACGGCCGAGCACGCCGCCTGGGACGACCTGGTCAACTGGGACATGGAGCCGACCGGCGCGGACAACGCCCGGCTCTTCCTGTCCTCCGGCGGATTCGCGCGCACCGCGCCCGAGCCCGGCAGCCTGGAGTACCGCATCGCGGTCGAGGACCTGAAGACCCGCTTCGCGGCCTGCGGCTGGCGCACCCCCGTCGACCCGGACAAGGTGCTGGGCAAGGAGGTCGCCGACGCCTCCGCCGAGTGGCAGCAGGAGATCGCCGCCCAGGCCGTCCAGCGCAACCAGATCCTGACCGCCAACAGCGACGCCACCAAGGCGCTCGCCGCCGGTGCCAAGGCGCTGGGCGAGATGCTCGGCCAGTCCTGGTACGCCGACCACCTCACCCGCTGGCAGGACTACTGGTCCGCGGGCGGCCCCGGCTGGATCGGTGACAGCCCGCTGGTGCTGCACGCCCACGGCTCCTCCGCCAACTGCCTCGACGTGGAGGGCGGCAAGAAGGACAACGGCACACCGGTGCAGCTCTACACCTGCAACGGCTCCGCGGCCCAGCAGTGGCAGATCCGCGACGGCGCGCTCGCGAACGTCGCCTCCGGCAAGTGCCTGGACGTCAAGAGCGCCGGTACGGCCGACGGCACCGCCATCCAGATCTGGACCTGCAACCAGAGCCCGGCCCAGAACTGGACGTACACCTCGCACGCCACCACGAGCCTGGTCAACGCGGGCTCCGGCAAGTGCCTGGACCTGAAGGCGTACACCAAGGGCCAGAACAGCCGGCTGCTCACGTGCAGCACCGCGGGTGTGCAGAAGTTCGACATCGTGCCGTCCGGCCACAAGGGCACGGACAGCCTCGAATACCCGAAGACGGCCCAGTTCAACACGGCCAAGAAGGGCGTCACCGACGCCCAGGCCGCCGCGAAGAAGCAGCTCGACCTGCTGAAGGCACAGGCCGCGGCGGCGAAGAAGGACGCCACCGACACGGACACCGCCGAACAGGCCGCCTACGCCATCGCCGACAAGGCGGGCGCCCCCCGGGGCCGCGCGCTGCTCGTCGGCCAGCAGAAGGCCCAGGTGACCAAGGCGTCCGCCGCGGCGCTGGACGCGATGGCCAAGGCGGGCGACACCGCCTACGCCGCCACCCGCGCCGCCGCCGGTGACAGCGCCACCGTCGCCGCCCGCGCCCTGACGCAGGCCGCCGAGTCGAAGGCCGCCTTCCGTACGGCCGCCGCCCAGGAGGCCAACGCGCAGGCGAAGGCCGCCGCCGACGCCGCCGCCGTACAGGCGCAGACCGCCAAGGCCGCCCGCGACACCGCCCGCGCCAAGCTCGCCGAGACGCGCAAGGCCGAGGCGGACGCCAAGTCGGCCGCGGCCACCGCGCACGCCAAGCGGCTCGCGGCCGAGGCCGAGGAGGCCACGGCCAAGGCGGAGAAGGCGACCGCCGCGCAGAAGCAGGCGGAGGCCGCCCAGCACCGCAAGAACGCCGAGGGCTACGCCAAGACCGCCGAGGAGGCCAAGGGCCGCGCCGAGACGGCCGAGTCCACCGCCCGCGAGAAGCGGCAGGCCGCCGAGCAGGCACGGGACGGCGCCAAGGCCAAGCGGGACGACGCCTGGGACGCGGAGAGCAAGGCGAACGCCGCCCGCGCCAAGGCCGACGCCAAGGACGCCTACGCCGACGCCCACGCCTCCGCCGACGACGCCAAGGACGCGCGCGCCGCGGCCGACGCCGCCGACCAGGCGGCCGACGACGCCGAATCCGCCGCGCGCTCGGCACGCGGCGAGGCGAACGCGGCCACCCAGGCCGCCGCCGACGCCGACGCGGCCGCCACCCGCGCCGAGGCCGCGGCCGAGCGGGCCCGCTCCGACTCCGACGCCGCCCAGGCCGCCAAGCTCAAGGCGGACGCCGCGGTGCGCACCGCGACCAGTTCGGCGGCGGATGCCATCAAGGCGTCCCAGGACGCGGCCACCGCGGCCCGTACCGCCGTACAGCTGGCCGACGAGGCGGAGAAGCACGCCGCCGACGCGAAGAAGCAGGCCGACGCGGCCAAGGCGGAGGCCGCCAAGGCGGTCTCCGGCGCGGCGGACGCGGCCGGACACGCCCACGTCACCGCGCAGGCGGCCGAGGACGCCCGCAACTCCGCCCAGCAGGTGGCCGCCCCGGCCAACGACGCGATCCAGCTCGGCTCGCCGTACATCACCACCGACGCCGCCGCCGGGCTCGCCGTGCTGACGGGCCAGTCGTCCAAGACGATCGCCGAGCAGCAGCAGGCGGTCGCCGAGGCGCACGCCCAGAACGCGCAGCAGGCCGCCGCGCAGGCGCAGTCCACCGCGAACGCGGCGACCGGCGACGCCAAGGCCGCCTACACGATCGCGGCCGAGGCCGCCGGACACGCGGCGGACGCCCGCAAGTCGGCGAAGGAGGCCCTGGGATACGCGGCCGAGGCGGCACAGGCGGCCGCCGACGCCCAGACGTCACTGGCCAACACCCTGGAGTACGACCGCCAGGCCGGTGAGGACGCGGCGGCGGCCGACAAGGCCGCGGGACGCGCCGAGGGCTACGCCAAGGACGCCCGGGACTCCGCCGACCAGGCGGCCCTGGACGCCGAGGCCGCCCGTACCGCCGCCACCGAGGCGGAGCAGGCGGCCAAGGACGCCCGCGCCGCCGCCGACCGCGCCGACGCCGAGGCCACCGCGGCCGAGGAGGCGGCCAAGGACGCGCAGAAGTACGCGGACTCGGCCCAGCAGGCGGCCGACGAGGCACAGCGCAACGACGCCAACAAGCAGGTGCAGGCCGGTGCCGCCACCGGTGCCGGGGGCGTGTTCTCCGTCATCGACGAGATCAAGCAGAGCGGGGACCCGGAACGCCTTCCGGACGACTGCTCGCGGCTGCCCTGCGACCTGGTGTTCAAGGCGCACTTCGACGCGGTCGTCAGCTTCTACCTCTGCACCAACCCCGATGTCCCCGCCACCGAGTCCGGCTGCCCGGCCGAGGACACCGTCTTCCTCACCACGCAGACGATCAAGGGCCTGACCAAGACGGTCAAGGTCTCCTCGTGGCAGGCGACCAAGGACCTGTGGAAGGGCATCTTCGACTCGGTCGTCGGTGACTTCACCGGCTGCTACCACAAGATCAAGGGCGACGGCAGCGGCAGCTACGGCGACTGCGCCTGGGCCGCCACCTGGCTCCCGCTGGGCGGCCCCATCGCGAAGATCACCGAGGCGATCCGCGGGGTGGACGCCGCGCTGCGCACCGGCGTGGGCGTCTCCGACGCGCTGAAGGCGCTCAAGGCCCTCGACGTGGACGCGCACACGCTCGCCGACATCGAGCGCACGGTGTCCGTCTACGAGGACGCGCGGACGGCGTGCCGGATCAACAGCTTCCCCGGCACCACGGACGTCGTCCTGGCCGACGGGAGCCGCAAGCCGATCCGCGACGTGCGCCTGGGCGACCGGCTCCTGGCCGCCGACCCGGCCACCGGACGCAACCGGTCCGAGCCGGTCACGCGGACCTTCCGGCACACCACCGAGGACCTGCTGGACGTCACCCTGGCGGGCGGCGGGCACCTCACCAGCACGCCGGGCCACCGCTTCTACGTCACCGGCCGCGGCTGGACCCTCGCGTCCGACCTGCGCACCGGGGACCGGCTGCGCACCCCGGACGGCGGGACGCGCACGGTGGCCGCGCTGCCCGGCCGTGACTCCGCCGCGCCCCGGACGGTGTACGACCTGACCGTGTCGGGCCTGCACACCTTCTACGCGGTGGCGGGCAACGCCCCGGTCCTGGTCCACAACTGCAACGACCTGATCGCCGACGAGGGCAAGTTCCCCGGTCTCGCGCACGTCCTGGACGAGCACGTGGACCCGAGCAAGGCGGAGGCGGTCGCCCTGGCCGCCCAGAAGTCCGCCAAGGCCGGCCGGGACACGCCCAACAGCGTGTTCTCCGACGGCGTGACGGCCCAGCAGGTCGTCGACTACGCCGTCGCCGGCCGGGCGGGCGCCATCGCCAAGTGGCTGCGCGGGTCGAAGCAGGAGCTGGAGTGGAGCGGTACGTTCGGGGCGAAGAACTCCCTGGGCACCGTCTACTACGCCAACAACACCGAGAAGGCCGCCGGCAACGGCTTCTACATCATGCTCAAGCGGGCCAAGGGCCACCCGCACGGCTACTACGTGTACACCGCGTACCCGAAGTAGGAAGAAGCAGGGAAGCAGGAAGAAGCAGGAAGGAAGCGGAACGAGATGCAGCGCTTCACCGACTTCGAGTTCGGTGTGCCGTGGGTGATGGGCTTCTTCCACGCGGACTGGACCCACTCGGGGGACACCCCCGCCGAGGTGGTGGCCAATCACTTCGCGGAGGAGGACGACCGGGAGGTCCTGGCCGTCCGGCGGGACGCCCTGACCCTGCTGGACGGCCTCGCCCCGGAGGCGGTCGGAGCGCTGTGGTCGGCCGGCGCGGAGTACCTGCCCGGTGCCGCGCCGGCCGACGGGACCGCGTGGACGCGGACGGTCGTCGCCCTGTGCGACGCACGGCTGTCCGCGGCCACGGAACCGGCCGCCCTGTCCGGGGCCGACCTGGAGGACGGACGGGACCAGGAGGAGGCGGTCGTCGCCGAGATCGCGGGACTGTCCTTCCTGGCCGCGGGCGTACGGGACGCGCTCACCGCGTGCGCCCGCCGCGGCACCCCCGACCTCGCGTTCCGGATCCTGCTGCGCGTCCTGCGCGGCACTCCGGGCGCGTGGCTGGCGCCGGACCGGTACGCGCGGATGGAGGCGATCGGTACGGCGCTGCGCCTCGGCGAGTTCGTGGTGGACTCCGTCCGGTACCTGGTCGACGACGAGCCCCCGCCGGACCCGCCGACGGAGCGCTTCACCGACGGCGACTTCGGCATGAGCGGGCTGATGCGCGCCTTCGCTCCGGACGGCGGGGCAACAGCGCCGGTCGCCGTCGTCCGGGACCTGCTGGCCGAGGCGTCCGACCCGCGGGCGGTGCTCGCCGTCCGCCGGGACGCGCAGGCGCTCCTCGACTACCTCCCCGGCCGTACGGGCGAGGTGCTGTGGTGCGCCGGTACGGGGCTGGGCCCCGGCTTCTTCGCCGGGGACGACCCCGCGAGGGCCTCGGGCAAGGCGTGGCTGCGGACCGTCGTCGCGGAGTGCGACGCCCGGCTGTCCGGCCTCGACGTGCCGCCGCTGGACGGAGGCGACCTGGTGGGCGGCAGCGCCAGGAACGGCCCGGCGACCCGTGAACTGGGCGAGTTCGCCGCGGTCCTGGACCCGGAGACCGCCCAGGCCCTCACCGACTGCGCCTGGCTCTACGACCCGGAACTGGCCCTGCGCCTGCTGCTGCGGACGCTCGTGCGGACGCGGACACCGCTGACCGCCGGGCAGTACGAACTGCTCGCGGGCCGCGCGACGGCCTGTCTCCACGGCCCCCGCCTGCTGGCGGACGTCCGCCGCCTGGTGCCCGAGAACGCGGAGGGCTGACCCCGCCCGCACCCGGGGCGTGTCCGGCGATGAGAACATGAGGTCTCGGCAACTACACCGCTGTAGAAGGACGTCAGGCACATGTTCGAACAGCTCAAGAACCTGAAGAACCTCAAGGACAAGGTCGAGGACCTGGCCGAGACCCACGGGGACAAGATCTCCGCCGGTCTGGAGAAGGCCGGTGACTTCATCGACGGCAAGACCGGTGGCAAGCACCACGACAAGATCGACAACGCCGTCGACAAGGCCCAGGACTACATCGGCAAGCTCGGCGAGAAGGAGAGCGGCAAGAAGCCGGAGAACCCGGAGAACCCGGAGAACCTGGAGAAGTCAGAGAAGCCGGAGAGCGCGGGGGACGGGAAGGGCGGGGAGAAGTCCTGAGCCTCCCGGGAAGGGGGCGGGCGGCCGGTCCCGCGAAGCCCGCCCTCTCGGCCCGCCCCCGCCCCGCCCCCGAGTGAGCGGGGCGGGCGACAATCGGGGGGCGAGGTCGCGGCGCCGCGACGGCACGTGACACTGGTGGCAGGCACGACGAGGCGAGCACGGGACGATGAGCCATGGGTGAGGTCGAGGAACAGCAGCAGCCGGGACACGGACCCCTGGCCGGGTTCACCGTGGGGGTGACGGCCGCGCGGCGCGCCGACGAACTGGGCGCGCTGCTCGGGCGGCGCGGCGCGCTCGTCGTGCACGCGCCCGCGCTGCGCATCGTCCCGCTCGCCGACGACAGCGAACTCCTGGCCGCCACCGAGGAGATCGTCGGCCGGGCGCCCGACATCGTGATCGCCACCACCGCGATCGGATTCCGCGGCTGGCTGGAGGCCGCCGCCGGCTGGGGCCGGGGCGAGGCCCTGCTCGACCGGCTGCGGCAGGCGGAGGTGCTGGCCCGCGGGCCCAAGGTCAAGGGCGCGATCCGGGCCGCCGGACTGACCGAGCGGTGGTCGCCGTCCTCGGAGTCGATGGCCGAGGTGCTGGACCGGCTGCTCGAACAGGGCGTGGCCGGACGGCGGGTGGCCGTCCAGCTGCACGGGGAGCCGCTGTCCGGCTTCGTGGACACGCTGCGGGCGGCCGGGGCCGAGGTCGTCCCTGTGCCGGTGTACCGGTGGCTGCCGCCCGAGGACCCCGGCCCGCTGGACCGGCTGCTGGACACCACCGTCGCGCGCGGCCTCGACGCGCTCACCTTCACCAGCGCCCCGGCCGCCGCGTCCCTGCTGTCCCGCGCGGCCGAACGGGGGCTGCTGGCCGAGCTGCTGGCCGCGCTCGCCCACGATGTGCTGCCCGCGTGCGTCGGCCCGGTGACCGCCGTGCCGCTGGAGGAGCACGGGGTGGCCACGGTGCAGCCCGAGCGCTTCCGGCTGGGGCCGCTGGTGCAGGTGCTGTGCCGCGAACTGCCGGGCCGGGCGCAGACGTTGCCGGTCGCCGGGCACCGCGTGCAGCTCCGCGGGCACGCGGTGCTGGTGGACGACGACCTGAGGCCGCTGCCGCCCGCCGGTACGGCGCTGCTGCGGGCGCTCGCGCGGCACCCCGGCCGCGTGGTCTCCCGCGCCGACCTGCTGCGCGCCCTGCCCGGCACCGGCCACGACGAACACGCGGTGGAGAGCGCCATGACCCGCCTGCGCACCGCACTCGGCCATCCCGAACTGATCCGGACGGTGGCCGAACGCGGCTACCTGCTGGCCCTCGACCCGACGCCGGACGCGAAGCACACGGACGACTAGGGTCTGTCCGCGCACTGCCGTGTCCTCGGCGGGACGGCGTCCCCGCCACGCCCGGCGGCCCGGCGGGGCGGCGTCCTCGGCCGGGCGGCGTCCGCGTGGGGTGGCGTGTCCGGTGCGGTCCACCGGCCGCGGCCCCCGGCCGTCCCGCCGGCCGCCGTCGGGCGGTCCTGCCGGTCGACGGCCCCGGTGCGGGCCGGGCCGCCGGTCGGCCACGGCCGTGCCCCGCGCGCCGCTCGGCCCGGCGAGCCCGCCCGCCGGGCGGCCCGCAGCGGCTGCCGGTCTCCCCACGCCGCACGGTCCGCCGCCCCGACGCCGTACGGCCCCTGCCCGGCCCGGCGGCCCGGCCTGCCGGTCCCCGGGCCGCCCGTCGACCCCCGCCCGTTGCCCCCCGTCCGCCGCCCCCTCACCCGCGCCGCTCCGTCCGCCCGTGCAGCAGCAGCGCCCGTGCCAGGCACGCCAGGGCCAGTGTCACCAGTACGGTCCGGACGGCGTTCCAGGCCACCCACGGGTTCTCGAAGTGCGCGCGGGCCGCGCCGGGGGCGGTGGCGCGGGCCAGCGCGTCGTTGAGGGGGACGTTGCACGCCGCGGTGACCGCGAAGGCGAGGACGTGCGCCGCCAGGGCCGCCCACACCCACGGGCGGGGCGGCCGGGCGCCGCGCAGCCGCCACGCAGAGACGGCGGTCAGCAGCGGGGCGCCGAGGAAGGCGAGGAAGAAGAGCGGGTTCTGGATCACGTCGTTGACGTCCCGCACGACCTCGACGTACGTGCGGTCGTCGCTGCGGGCCAGCGCGGGCATCACCGCGCAGGCGAAGACGTAGTAGACGCCCGCCAGCAGCCCGGTGGCGACGGCGGCCGTGCCCAGCACACCCGCCGTGGCGCCACGGCGCACCCTGTCCCCGCCCGCGCCGCGGCCCAGTCCCTCGCGGTCGCCGATCTCGATGTCCGTCATGCCACCCAGTCAACGCACCGGCCCGGCCCGCGCCCATCGCCGAGACGCGCGGGCGCATACGCGGCCGTCCACGCGCGGGGGGTTCCGGCCGGGGGAACGGGCGGGCACTGTGGAAGGGAACGCTTCCCCCAGCCCTGACGAGCACCCCGCCGCCCGGTCCGGCGACCGGCCGGGGTGTCGCCCCCTAGGCGGTGACAGGCACATGGCACTGGGTACGGCTCCGCACACGGCCACGGTCCTCCCCGAACTGCGCTTCGACGCCGGGAGGATCTGTCTGGACCTGCTCGCCACCACCCACCCGGTGGAACGGCTCGGCACGCCCGCGCCGCTGCGCGCCTGGATCACGGGCTCGGGCCTGGTCCCGCCGGGCACCGGCCTGGCACACGCCGACCACACCTGGGCGGCGGCCTTCCGCGAACTGCGCGGGCAGGTGGCGTACCTGGTGGACGCGCACCTGGACGGACCGCCGCCGCGCGACCCCCGTGACCCCCGCGCACCGCGTGACCCGCGCGACCCCCGCGCCCACGGCCTCGCTCTCGCCCTGGCCCGCGTCAACGACACCGCGCGCGCCGCCCCGCCCGCCCCGCGCGCCGTGCGCGGCGCGGACGGCGCCCTCGTACGGGTGCTGGCCGCCCCGCCCGAGCGCGCCGCGCTGCTCGCGGCCGTCGCCCGCGACGCCCTGGACCTGCTCACCGACCCCGCCGCGCGCGCCGCGCTGCGCCGGTGCGCGGGCGACAACTGCCCCCTCGTGTACCTGGACACCTCCCGGGGCCGGCGGCGCCGCTGGTGCTCCAGCGAGGTCTGCGGCAACCGCGAACGGGTCGCCCGCCACCGCCGCCGCGCCGCCCTCGCCCGCACCTGACGGACCGCCCCGCCCCCGCCCGGCCCACCGCTCCGGGCGGCGCCCCGCCCGCAGGCCGGGTCCGGCTTCCGCCGACGGGCCTCCTTCGCGTACGGTTGACGGCTGCCCAGCACGTCAGAAGGGGGCCCGGTGGCCGCTCAGGCTCAACAGGATTCCGCGGTCGGTTCGGTTCACGACGCAGCGCACGACACCGTGCGCGACCGAGAGATCAGCATGGAGCAGGACCACCTGGACCGGGTGTACCGGCGGCTCGAGGTGAAGATCCACGAGGCCGAGTTCCTGATGCGGGACGCGGCCGAGCGCGGCCAGGTCGGCACGCCCGGCGCGCTGGCCGAACGGGACGCCCAGGTCTTCCGGGCGGGCATCCACCTCAACCGGCTGAACAACGAGTTCGAGGACTTTCTCTTCGGCCGCATCGACCTGCTGCGGGGCAAGGACGGCAAGAAGGGCCCGGACGGCGCCTACACCGCCGTCGAACCGGCCGAGGGCGCGGTGCGCGAGGACAACACCGCCGACATCGCCGAGACCCTGCACATCGGCCGCATCGGCGTCCTGGACGAGGACTACGCCCCGCTGGTCATCGACTGGCGGGCGCCCGCCGCCGCGCCGTTCTACCGCTCCACCCCGGTCGACCCCGGCCGGGTCGTGCGCCGCCGGGTGATCCGCTCCAAGGGGCGGCGGGTGCTCGGCGTCGAGGACGACCTGATGCGGCCCGAGCTGACCGCCCGGCTGGACGGCCGCGAGCTGCCCGCCGTCGGCGACGGCGCGCTGATGGCCGCGCTCGGCCAGGCCCGCAGCCACAGCATGCGGGACATCGTCTCCTCCATCCAGGCCGAGCAGGACCTCGTCATCCGGGCGCCCGCCGCCTCGGTGACCTATGTCGAGGGCGGTCCGGGCACCGGCAAGACGGCGGTCGCCCTGCACCGCGCCGCCTACCTGCTCTACCAGGACCGCCGCCGGTACGCGGGCGGCATCCTCATCGTCTCGCCGACCCCGCTGCTCGTGGCGTACACCGAGGGCGTGCTGCCCTCCCTCGGCGAGGAGGGCCAGGTCGCCGTCCGGGCGATCGGCTCGCTCGTCGACGGCGTCGAGGCCACCGTGTACGACGCGCCGTCCGTGGCCCGCGCCAAGGGCTCGTACCGGATGCTGAAGGTGCTGCGGAAGGCGGCGCGGGGCGCGCTGGAGCTGGGCCCCGGCGCACGCGGCGGGGCGCACACCTCGGCGGGCACGCCCGCGCACACGCCCGCGGGACAGCTCGCCTTCGGCGAGGACCCGGAGGACCCGGAAGAGGCGGCGAAGATCCCGGCCGGGCCGCCCACCCGGCTGCGGGTGGTCGCCTTCGGCCGCCGCCTCGAACTGGAGGCCGCGGAGCTGGAACACGTACGGCGCACCGCCCTCGGCGGCACCGCCCCGGTCAACCTGCTGCGCCCGCGCGCCCGCAAGCTGCTCCTGGACGCCCTGTGGGAGAAGTCCGGGGCCGGTACCCGGCACAGCGACCCGGAGCTGGCCGCCGAACTGCGCTCCTCCTTCGACGACGACGTCACGGACGAGGACTCCTTCATCGCCTTCCTCGACGCCTGGTGGCCCGAGCTGACCCCGCGCGCGGTGCTCGCCGCCATGGCCGACGAGCGGCGCCTGGGCCGCTGGGCCCGCCGGGTGCTCAACCCGGGCGAGGTGCGCAAGGTCGCCCGCTCGCTGCGGCGGGACGGCTACTCGGTGCACGACATCGCGCTGCTCGACGAGCTCCAGGCGATCCTCGGCACCCCGGCCCGGCCGCGCAGGAAGCGCGACCTGGACCCGCTGGACCAGCTCACCGGCCTGGAGGAGCTGATGCCGGTGCGCGAGGAGTCGCAGCGCGAGCGCGCCGAGCGGCTGGCCCAGGAGCGCGTCGAGTACGCGCACGTCATCGTCGACGAGGCGCAGGACCTCACGCCCCTCCAGTGGCGCATGGTGGGCCGCCGCGGCCGGCACGCGACCTGGACGGTGGTGGGCGACCCGGCGCAGTCCTCCTGGTCCGACCCGGACGAGGCGGCCGAGGCCCGCGACGAGGCGCTGGGCACCCGCCCGCGCCGCCGCTTCGAGCTGACGGTGAACTACCGCAACCCGGCCGAGATCGCCGAGCTGGCCGCCCGGGTGCTGGCCCTGGCCATGCCCGGCTCCCGCGCGCCCTCCGCGGTGCGCTCCACGGGCGTGCAGCCGCGCTTCGCCGTCGTCCGGGACTCCCTGGCGGCCACCGTGCGGGCGGAGGCCGAACGGCTGCTGGAGCGGGTGGAGGGCACCGTCGGCGTGGTCGTGGCGATGAACCGGCGCGAGGAGGCCCGCCGCTGGCTGGCCGGCCTCGGGGACCGGGTGGTGGCGCTGGGCAGCCTGGAGGCCAAGGGCCTGGAGTACGACGCGACGCTGGTCGTCTCGCCCGCGGAGATCGCCGACGAGTCACCGGCCGGGCTGCGGGTGCTCTACGTCGCGCTGACCCGCGCGACCCAGCAGCTCACCGTGGTCTCCGGCGAGCGCGACGAGCCCGACGCCGCCGGGGTGCCGGACCTGCTGCGGGACTGAGCGCGGAAAGGAACCTCGCCCGGGGGGAATGGTCTCGCCGGATCCGTTTGTTAGCCTTGGTGTGGCACCGGCCCGATCCAAGCCCCCGGGCCCAACCTTCGTCGCTACGAGCGACCACTTGCCGCGAGGCGAGCATGGCGGGCCGGTGTCATCAAGCTCAGCGGAGGCCCACGTCACAGCGAATGTGACGTGGGCCTCTTTTGCTGCTTCCGCCCCTACCGCGGCCCCCACTCTTCTCGTATGGTGGAAGTCACTTTCCGAAAACAGCGCCTCCCGGTGAACACAAAGTCCGCAATACGGGGCGGCTACCACGTACTCAGGGGTAGGTGCGACGATCGGACGGCACAACTTCGCGACACGGTGAAAGCAGAGGAAGTCGGCCATGGCAACGGCGCCCAGCGTCTCCTACTCGATGACCATCCGGCTGGAGGTGCCCGCGAGCGGAACGGCAGTCTCGCAGCTCACCACCGCTGTGGAGTCCTCCGGAGGCTCGGTCACGGGCCTCGACGTCACCGCGTCCGGCCACGAGAAGCTCCGTATCGACGTCACCATCGCGGCGACGTCCACCGGCCACGCCGACGAGATCGTCGAGCAGCTCCGGGGCATCGAGGGCGTCACCCTCGGCAAGGTCTCCGACCGTACGTTCCTGATGCACCTCGGCGGCAAGATCGAGATGCAGTCCAAGCACCCCATCCGCAACCGTGACGACCTCTCCATGGTCTACACGCCGGGTGTGGCCCGCGTCTGCATGGCGATCGCCGAGAACCCCGAGGACGCCCGCCGCCTCACCATCAAGCGCAACTCCGTTGCGGTCGTGACGGACGGTTCCGCGGTGCTGGGCCTGGGCAACATCGGCCCCAAGGCCGCGCTGCCCGTCATGGAGGGCAAGGCGGCCCTCTTCAAGCGCTTCGCCGGCATCGACGCCTGGCCGATCTGCCTGGACACCCAGGACACCGACGCCATCGTCGAGATCGTCAAGGCGATCGCCCCCGGGTTCGCCGGCATCAACCTGGAGGACATCTCCGCGCCCCGCTGCTTCGAGATCGAGGCCCGGCTGCGCGAGGCCCTGGACATCCCGGTCTTCCACGACGACCAGCACGGCACCGCGATCGTCGTGCTCGCCGCGCTCACCAACGCGCTGCGCGTGGTGGACAAGCCGATCGAGAACGTCCGGGTCGTGATGTCGGGCGCGGGCGCGGCCGGTACCGCCATCCTCAAGCTGCTGCTCGCCGCGGGCGTGAAGAACGCCGTCGTCGCCGACATCCACGGCGTGGTGCACGCGGGCCGCGAGGACCTGGTCGACGCGGCCCCCGAGTCGGCGCTGCGCTGGATCGCCGACAACACCAACCCGGAGAACCTCACCGGCACCCTGAAGGAGGCCGTGCGCGGCGCGGACGTCTTCATCGGCGTGTCGGCGCCCAACGTGCTCGACGGCGCCGACGTGGCCGCCATGGCCGACGGGGCGATCGTGTTCGCGCTCGCGAACCCGGACCCGGAGGTCGACCCGGCGGTCGCCCGCCGGACGGCCGCGGTGGTGGCCACCGGCCGCTCCGACTTCCCCAACCAGATCAACAACGTGCTGGTCTTCCCGGGTGTCTTCCGCGGCCTGCTGGACGCGCAGTCGCGCACCGTCAACACCGAGATGATGCTCGCCGCCGCCCAGGCGCTGGCCGATGTCGTCACCGAGGGCGAGCTGAACCCGAACTACATCGTCCCCAGCGTCTTCAACGACAAGGTCGCCGGGGCCGTCGCCGGGGCGGTCCGGGAGGCCGCCAGGGCGGCCGGTGCGAGCGCGGCGGCCGGCCCGGCCACCGGAGTCTGACAAACGGCACGCATCAGCCAGAACGGACGTTCGGGGGCGATGGTTCCCGGGCGTGATGATCGCCACGACGCGCCGGGACCCGGCGCGTCGCGGCGGACGCTGTCAGTGGGGCGCCCTATCGTGGCTGGCCGGAGTCTGCGGCTGGAGCCGGACGGCAGGCCCTGGTCGGCAGACCCTCTTTTCGTGTGACTCCCAAGGGTGTTCTCACGACTCCTACGGGTGCCGGATTGGCTTTCCCGCCGCAGGTGGGGGCAGGATGCCTCCCTGGGCGCGAGGGTCTGACGAGGGACCCGGGTCCGGGGACCCCCGAGGACCCTGGCAGCATCGGCTTGGCTGGCCCAACATGCGGCTTCGCCGCGTGGCACGCCTCAACGGCAAGAAGAACACGGGAGTAACAACATGAACCGCAGTGAGCTGGTGGCCGCGCTGGCCGACCGCGCCGAGGTGACCCGCAAGGACGCCGACGCCGTGCTGGCCGCGTTCGCCGACGTCGTCGGCGACATCGTCTCCAAGGGGGACGAGAAGGTCACCATCCCTGGCTTCCTCACCTTCGAGCGCACCCACCGTGCCGCTCGCACCGCCCGCAACCCGCAGACCGGCGAGCCGATCCAGATCCCGGCCGGCTACAGCGTGAAGGTCTCCGCGGGCAGCAAGCTCAAGGAAGCCGCCAAGGGCAAGTGACCTCGCCTTCCGTACGCCACGGGACGGCGTACGGGGCCCGCTAGGGCCGACAACGTCCATGGGGCGGCCCCCTTCACCGGGGGCCGCCCCATCGTCGTCGTACGCACGCGCGCGGCCCCTCCGGCAGGAGGCCGCGCGCACGTGCCCGATGGCTCAGCCGAGCGCCTGGCCCGGCAGCTCGACCTTCGCGCCCAGCTCCACCAGCTTGTCCATGAAGTTCTCGTAGCCGCGGTTGATCAGGTCGATGCCGTGGACACGGGAGGTGCCCTGGGCGGCCAGGGCGGCGATCAGGTAGGAGAAGCCGCCGCGCAGGTCGGGGATGACCAGGTCGGCGCCCTGGAGCCGGGTGGGGCCCGACACCACCGCGGAGTGCAGGAAGTTGCGCTGGCCGAAGCGGCAGTCGGAGCCGCCCAGGCACTCGCGGTAGAGCTGGATGTGCGCGCCCATCTGGTTGAGCGCGGAGGTGAAGCCGAGGCGGGACTCGTAGACCGTCTCGTGGACGATCGACAGGCCGGTCGCCTGGGTGAGGGCGACCACCAGCGGCTGCTGCCAGTCCGTCTGGAAGCCGGGGTGCACGTCCGTCTCCAGCGCGATGGACGTCAACTGCCCGCCGGGGTGCCAGAACCGGATGCCCTCGTCGTCGATCTCGAAGGCACCGCCCACCTTCCGGTAGGTGTTCAGGAAGGTCATCATCGACCGCTGCTGGGCGCCGCGGACGTAGATGTTGCCCTCGGTGGCCAGCGCCGCCGACGCCCAGGAGGCCGCCTCCAGGCGGTCCGAGAGGGCGCGGTGGGTGTAGCCGCCGAGCTTGTCGACACCGGTGATGCGGATGGTGCGGTCGGTGTCCATCGCGATGATCGCGCCCATCTTCTGCAAGACGCAGATGAGGTCCTCGATCTCCGGCTCGACGGCCGCGTTGGACAACTCGGTGACGCCCTCGGCGAGTACGGCCGTCAGCAGCACCTGCTCGGTCGTGCCCACCGACGGGTAGGGCAGCCGGATCTTGGTGCCGCGCAGCCGCTGCGGCGCCTCCAGGTACTGGCCGTCCGCGCGCTTCTCGATCGTCGCGCCGAACTGCCGCAGCACGTCGAAGTGGAAGTCGATGGGCCGGCCGCCGATGTCGCAGCCGCCCAGACCGGGGATGAAGGCGTGGCCGAGCCGGTGCAGCAGCGGGCCGCAGAACAGGATCGGGATGCGGCTGGAGCCCGCGTGGGCATCGATGTCGGCCACGTTGGCGCTCTCCACCCGGGTCGGGTCGAGCACCAGCTCGCCCGGCTCCTCACCCGGACGGACCGTCACCCCGTGCAGTTGCAGCAGACCGCGTACGACGCGCACGTCACGGATGTCCGGAACATTGCGCAGCCGGCTCGGTTCGCTGCCCAGCAGAGCGGCGACCATGGCCTTCGGTACGAGGTTCTTCGCACCGCGGACACGGATCTCGCCCTCCAGCGGGGTTCCGCCGTGGACAAGCAGTACGTCATCAGTGCCGTTGACGGTCATGTATCTCGCGTTCCGATGAGGTGGGGCAGGGGCGCGGCCGGTCACTCGGGCAGGGGCCGGACAGACAGACTAGTCGCGGCGGAGCCTGCTTTCGTAAGCCTGTGCACCACCCGTACGTCATGGCTGTGTCACAACACGAAGTGTCGGGCACCGGGCACGTGCGGTGACCGCCGCGGCCGTGCGCCCGCGACGCTCCCGTGCCCCGGGCGCGCCCTCACTCCGGTAGCCGGATTGGCTCCCCACGCCGGGGGAAGATGCGGGATCATGTCTGGCATGACCGAGGTGTCCTCGCTCACAGGGCGGCTGCTCGTGGCCACGCCCGCCCTGGCGGACCCGAACTTCGACCGTGCGGTGGTGCTCCTTCTCGACCACGACGAGGAGGGTTCCCTCGGTGTCGTCCTCAACCGGCCCACCCCGGTGGACGTGGGCGACATCCTGGCCGGCTGGGCGGACCTGGCCGGGGAGCCGGGCGTCGTCTTCCAGGGCGGGCCGGTCTCGCTGGACTCCGCGCTCGGTGTCGCCGTCATCCCGGGCGGCGGCGCGGGCGGCCGCGCCCCGCTGGGCTGGCGCCGGGTGCACGGCGCGATCGGCCTGGTCGACCTGGAGGCGCCGCCGGAGCTGCTGGCCTCCGCCCTCGGTTCGCTGCGCATCTTCGCCGGGTACGCGGGCTGGGGCCCCGGACAGCTGGAGGGCGAGCTGGGGGAGGGCGCCTGGTACGTCGTCGAGTCGGAACCGGGCGACGTGTCCTCACCGTTCCCCGAGCGGCTGTGGCGCGAGGTGCTGCGCAGGCAGCGCAGCGAGCTGGCGATGGTCGCCACCTACCCGGACGACCCGTCGCTCAACTGATGCCCGCGCACTTCAGTACCCTTGGCGTATGAGCACTCTCGAGCCCGAGCGCGGCACTGGTACGGGAACCCTCGTAGAGCCGACGCCGCAGGTGTCCCACGGAGACGGCGACCACGAGCGCTTCGCCCACTACGTCCAGAAGGACAAGATCATGGCGAGCGCCCTGGACGGGACACCCGTCGTGGCGCTGTGCGGCAAGGTGTGGGTGCCGGGCCGTGACCCGAAGAAGTACCCGGTCTGCCCGCTGTGCAAGGAGATCTACGAGTCCATGAGCGGCGGCGGCGACCAGGGCAAGGGCGGCGACAAGAAGTAGGCCACCGGCTTTCCCCGCCCGTCCCGCGGGCCTTCGGGCCGACTGGGCCCCCGAGTGCGTTTCGCGCGCTTCGGGGGCCTTTGTGCGTTCCCGCGTTGCACGGGGTGCGTCGGGCGGTCACAGAGTGGTTGAGACCTCTTGTCGTCGCGTTCATGGAGTACCTAGCCTCCGTGGTGTTGTGCAGAGCAAAACCGCCATTGCATATGTTGCAACACTGACCGGAGGAACCGCTCCATGAAGCTCTCCGCAAGACTCCCCGGCCGACTGGCCCTGCTGGCCGCCGCGGCCGTCGTCGCCGCCACCGCCTGCGCCCCGCAGACCTCCGACAACTCCTCCTCCGGCAAGGACGAGAAGTCCGGCACCGTGCGTCTCTGGATGTTCCAGGAGGTCAACAACAAGCCGAAGGAACAGGTGGTCGCACAGGTCCTCGCCGACTTCCGCACGGCCCACAAGGACACGAAGGTCACCGTCGAGTACATCCCCGTGGAGACCCGCGCCCAGCGGATCAAGGCCGCCTTCAACGACCCGAAGAGCGCCCCCGACGTCATCGAGTACGGCAACACCGACACCGCCGGCTACGTCAAGGACGGCGGACTCGCCGACGTCACCGCCGAGTTCGGCGCCTGGAAGGAGGCCAAGGACACCGACCCCACCGCCCGCACCTCGGTCACGGTGGACGGAAAGGTCTACGGAGCCCCGTACTTCGTCGGCGTCCGCGCTCTGTACTACCGCACGGACGTCTTCCGGGAACTGAACCTCCAGCCGCCGAAGACCCTGGACGAACTGGCCCGCACCGCCAAGAAGATCCGGTCGGAGAAGCCGGACCTGTACGGCCTCGCCGTCGGCGGCGCCTACACCTACGGCGCCATGCCGTTCATCTGGGCCAACGGCGGCGCCCTCGCCACCGGCCAGGGCGGCTCCTACGCCTCCGCGATCGACACCCCCGCGGCCCGCAAGGGCATCGAGCAGTACACGGACCTGTTCGGCGACGACAACTGCCCCGCCGCCAAGTGCGCCGGGATGACCGGCAACGACACCATCACCGCCTTCGCCGCGGGCAAGGCCGCCATGGCGGTCGGCGGCGACTTCAGCCACCAGGCCGTGGAGGCGGGCAAGGCCAAGGGCAAGTACGCGGTCGTGCCGCTGCCGGGCGTCAAGGCCGGCTCCATCGCCCCCGCCTTCGCGGGCGGCAACAACATCGGCGTGCTCAAGAGCACCGCGCACCGCAGCCTCGCCGTGGACCTGATGGAGCGGCTCGCCTCGAAGAAGACCCAGGCCCAGACGTTCGACGCGATGGGCTTCCTGCCCACCTTCACGGACGTGCGCCGGGAGGTCGCCGCGAAGAACCCCTTCGTGAAGCCCTTCGTCGACACCCTCGCCGCGGGCACCGAGTTCGTGCCGGCCTCGCCCGCCTGGGCGCAGATCGACTCCTCGCTGGTGCTGCCGACCATGTTCCAGGAGGTCGTCAGCGGCAAGAAGGACGTCGCGGCCGCCGCCGGGGACGCCGCGAAGAAGATGAACGACGCGTTCGGCTCCGTCGGATGACCGCTTCGCCCACGAGCCCGCAGGGCGTGGTGCGCGGACGGCCGCGGGCGCTCCGCGGCCGCCCGCGCGGCGCCCCGCGCCCCGGCGGGCGCGCCGTCACCCCCTGGCTGTATCTCGCCCCCGCCCTCGTCGTCCTCGGCGGACTGCTCGTCTACCCCGTCTACCAGCTCGGCCTGATCTCCTTCCTGGAGTACACCCAGGCCCAGGTCAGCGGCGGACAGCCGGCCACCTTCCAGGGCCTGGGCAACTACGCCGAGCTGTTCGGCGACGACCAGTTCTGGCGGGTCCTGCTGGCCACCGTGGTCTTCGCCGCGGCCTGCGTGCTGTGCACCCTCGCCGCCGGCTGCGCGCTCGCCGTGCTCCTCACCCGGGTGCGCGCCGTGCCGCGGCTCGCGCTGATGCTCGCCGCCCTCGGCGCCTGGGCGACCCCCGCGGTCACCGGCTCCACGGTCTGGCTGCTGCTGTTCGACGCCGACTTCGGGCCCGTCAACAAGATCCTCGGCCTGGGCGACCACTCCTGGACGTACGGGCGCTACAGCGCCTTCCTGCTCGTCCTGCTCGAAGTGGTCTGGTGCTCCTTCCCGTTCGTCATGGTGACCGTCTACGCCGGGATCCGCGCCGTCCCCTCCGAGGTGCTGGAGGCCGCCGCGCTGGACGGCGCCTCCCAGTGGCGGATCTGGCGCTCGGTGCTGGCACCGATGCTGCGGCCGATCCTCGTCGTGGTCACCATCCAGTCCGTCATCTGGGACTTCAAGGTCTTCACCCAGATCTACGTCATGACGAACGGCGGCGGCATCGCCGGACAGAACCTCGTCCTCAACGTCTACGCCTACCAGAAGGCGTTCGCGTCCTCGCAGTACAGCCTCGGCTCCGCCATCGGCGTCGTGATGCTGCTGATCCTGCTGGCCGTGACGCTGGTCTATCTGCGGCTGCTGCGCCGCCAGGGGGAGGAGCTGTGAGCCTGGTGCGCACCTGGGTGCGCCGCCCCTGGCGGCTCGCCGCCGAGGCGTCGGCGCTGCTGATCGCGGCCGTGGTCGCCTTCCCGTTGTACTGGATGGTGCTGAGCGCCTTCAAACCGGCCGGGGAGATCGAGTCCGCCGAACCGCGCCCCTGGACGGCGTCCCCCTCCCTGGACTCCTTCCGGCGGGTCTTCGGCCAGCAGGAGTTCGGCCGCTACTTCCTCAACAGCCTGCTCGTCGCGGGCACCGTGGTGATCGCCTCCGCGCTGATCTCGTTCCTGGCGGCGACCGCCGTCACCCGGTTCCGCTTCCGCTTCCGGACCACCCTGCTGATCATGTTCCTGGTGGCCCAGATGGTGCCCGTGGAGGCGCTCACCATCCCGCTGTTCTTCCTGATGCGGGACTTCGGCCAGCTCAACACCCTGGGCTCGCTGATCCTGCCGCACATCGCCTTCTCGCTGCCGTTCGCGATCTGGATGCTGCGCGGCTTCGTCAAGGCCGTACCCGAGGCCCTGGAGGAGGCCGCCTACCTCGACGGAGCCGGCCGGGCGCGTTTCCTGTGGCAGATCCTCTTCCCGCTGGTCTTCCCCGGACTCGTGGCGACCAGTGTGTTCTCCTTCATCTCGACCTGGAACGACTTCCTGTTCGCGAAGTCCTTCATCATCAGCGACACCTCCCAGTCGACGCTGCCGATGGCGCTGCTGGTCTTCTACAAGCCCGACGACCCCGACTGGGGCGGGGTGATGGCCGCGTCCACGGTGATGACGATCCCGGTACTGATCTTCTTCGTACTCGTACAACGACGACTCGTCTCCGGCCTCGGCGGAGCGGTAAAGGACTGACGTGATGGACGTGATCCCCCAGCCAGGGCGTGCGACGGCCGACGAGGAACGCTTCCTCGAACTGGGCCCGGACACCACGGTGTCGGCGGGCGAGGGCACCGGGCGCACCGAACGCTGGCTGCGCACCGCCCTCGGCGCCGCCACCGGACTGCCGCTGGCCCCCGCCCCGGCCGGTGACGACGGCACCCTGCGCCTGCGCCTGGACGACACCGTCGCCCGCGACCTCGGGCCCGAGGGCTACCGCCTGACGGTCACTGAGCGGGGCGCCGACCTCGCGGGCGGCGGCCCCGCCGGGCTCTTCTGGGGCGCCCAGACGCTGCGCCAGCTCCTCGGCCCGGCCGCCTTCCGGCGCGCGCCGCTGCCCGGCGGCCGCTGGCGGCTGCCGCTCACCGAGATCGAGGACACCCCGCGCTTCCGCTGGCGCGGCGTGATGCTGGACGTCGCCCGGCACTTCATGCCCAAGGACGGCGTCCTGCGCTACCTCGACCTGATGGCCGCCCACAAACTCAACGTCCTGCACTTCCACCTGACGGACGACCAGGGCTGGCGCGTCGAGATCAAGCGCTACCCGGAGCTGACCGCCACCGGCTCCTGGCGCTCCCGCACCAAGTACGGCCACCGGGCCTCCCCGCTGTGGGAGGACAAGCCGCACGGCGGCCACTACACCCAGGACGACATCCGGGAGATCGTCGCCTACGCCGCCGAGCGGCACATCACCGTCGTCCCCGAGGTGGACGTACCGGGGCACTCCCAGGCCGCCATCGCCGCCTACCCGGAACTCGGCAACACCGACGTCGTCGACACCGCCGCCCTCGGCGTCTGGGACGACTGGGGCGTCAGCAAGAACGTGCTCGCCCCGACCGACGCCACCGTGCGCTTCTACGAGGGCGTCTTCGAGGAACTGCTCGACCTCTTCCCGCCGGACGCCGCGCCGTTCTCGGACTTCTTCCACATCGGCGGCGACGAGTGCCCCAAGGAGCAGTGGCGCGCCTCGGCCACCGCCCAGGCCCGCATCAAGGAACTCGGACTGGCCGACGAGGACGAGCTCCAGTCCTGGTTCATCCGCCACTTCGACACCTGGCTCGCCGCGCGCGGCCGCCGGCTCATCGGCTGGGACGAGATCCTGGAGGGCGGCCTCGCCGAGGGCGCGGCCGTCGCGTCCTGGCGCGGCTACGCGGGCGGACTCGCCGCCGCGCGCGCGGGACACGACGTCGTCATGTGCCCCGAGCAGCATGTGTACCTGGACCACCGGCAGGACGGCGGCGCCGACGAACCCGTACCGATCGGCTTCGTCCGCACCCTGGAGGACGTCTACCGGTTCGAGCCGGTTCCGGCCGGTCTGGAACCGGAGTTCACCGGCCATGTGCTGGGCACCCAGGCCAACCTGTGGAGCGAGGTGATGGACAACCCCGCGCGCGTGGACTATCAGGCTTTCCCCCGGCTGGCCGCCTTCGCGGAGGTCGCCTGGAGCGCCCTGCCCGCTCCGGAGCAGCGGGACTTCGCCGGGTTCGAGGAGCGGATGACGGCCCACTACCGGCGTCTGGACGCGCTGGGGGTCGGCTACCGGCCGCCCGCCGGACCGCACCCCTGGCAGCGCAGGCCCGGTGTCCTGGGGCGGCCGATCGACGGCCCGCCGCCGGTCAGGTAGCGGGCGGCGGCCCCGGGCCGGGCGGGGGTGCGGTGCGGGCGGCGTGGCCGTCCGTACCGCACCGCCGTGTCGCCGTACCGTCCGTGCCGGCCGTCTGTCTCGAACTGGCGGCGGAAAAACACCGCAAGAGTCAGCGAACACCGGTAATTCGCTCGCATCGGTGATCCCGCGCCAAAACGGACCCGGCCCCCGATGAGGTGGGCGAACGCCTCCGCGCGGACCCGTGTCCGCGAGCCCTGCGAAGATGTGCCAGAGTTGCCACGTCCGCCCTGTCAGGCCGTACCGTACGGCAGCACGGGTGGGACCAGTGGGGCAGCGGGAAGGGGCAGCCGGTTTGACCACGCACGCACCACAGGCGGCGCAGGCCGTCACGCTGCCCACGACACTCGACGAGGCCGTGGCGGCACTCGCGGCCATGCCCGCCGCCGTGCCCGTGGCCGGCGGCACCGACCTCATGGCCGCCGTCAACTCCGGGCAGCTCAGGCCCGCCGCGCTGGTCGGCCTCGGCCGGATCAGCGAGATCCGCGGCTGGCAGTACCAGGACGGGCACGCGCTGCTCGGCGCCGGTCTCACCCACGCGCGGATGGGCCGTCCCGACTTCGCCGCCCTGATCCCGGCGCTCGCCGCCGCCGCCCGCGCCGCCGGACCGCCGCACATCCGCAACGCCGGCACCCTGGGCGGCAACATCGCCTCGGCCGCCCCCACCGGGGACGCGCTGCCGGTGCTGGCCGCCCTGGAGGCGACCCTGATCGTCGCGGGCCCGGACGGCGCCCGCCGCGAACTCCCGGTCTCGCACCTGCTGGCCGGTGTGGAGATGCTCCGCGGCGGCGAACTCATCGGCTACGTACGCGTCCCGCTGCTGCACGCGCCGCAGGTCTTCCTCAAGGCCACCGGCCGCACCGGCCCCGGCCGAGCGGTCGCGTCCGTGGCGCTGGTCCTCGACCCGGCCCGGCGCGGGGTGCGCTGCGCGGTGGGCGCCATAGCGCCGATGCCGCTCAGGCCGCTGGACGCCGAGCAGTGGGTGGCCTCGCTCATCGACTGGGACAACGGCCGCGCGATCGTCCCGGAGGCGCTGGACGCCTTCGGCGAGTACGTGGCCGCGGCCTGCATCCCCGACCCGGTTCCGGCCGAGGACGGCTCGGTGCAGCAACTGCCGCCCGCCGTACTGCACCTGCGGCGGACCGTCGCCGCACTGGCCCGGCGAGCACTGGGGAGGGCGCTGTCGTGACCGACGACCAGCACGGACAGGGCACGCCTCACGGCGGCGGCCGGTGGGACCCGCTGCCGCAGGGCGACTACGACGACGGCGCCACCGCGTTCGTGCAGCTCCCCGAGGGCGGTGTCGACGCCCTGCTGGCCGCCGACAGCCCGCTCGCCGCGCCCGGCCACGGCTATGTGCCGCCGCAGATAACGGTCACCGCCGCCCCGGCCGAGGCCACCGACCCGGCGGCCACCGGCACCTGGGCGGTGCCCGGCGTGCCCGCCCCGGGAGCGGGCTGGCCCGACCCGAACGCGGTGCCCCGGCAGGACGAGGGCACCGGCGGCGACCCGGGCGCGGGCGCCCCGTACGCCTACCGGCCGGACGCGACCCAGCAGTGGAACTTCCAGGAGGTCCACGGCCATCAGGAGCACCCGGGCCACCACCAGGAGGCGGCGGCGCGGGGAGCGGTGCCCGGACACGACGTGACCGGGCAGTGGTCGATTCCGGTGGCCGGGGGTGACATCCCGGACGAATCCGGCGAGTTCACCACATCGGCGCTCATCGAGCAGTGGGGCGGCACCCCGCCGGCCACCCTGCCCGGCGGCGCCCCCGCCCCTTGGGCCACGGAGGGCGCGGGCCAGCCGTGGGGCCGGACCGCGCAGGAACCCGCCCCGGCGCAGCCCTACGAGAGCGACGACCAGCCGTACGGGGCCGACCAGCCGTACGAGAGTGACCAGCCGTACGAGGGTGGGCAGGCGTACGGGAGCGACCCGTCCGGGCACTCGTACGGAGCCGGTCTCCCGGCCCCGGCGCCGGAGCACCCGACGGCCGACCACCCGGGGGCTGCTCCCGGGCATCCGGGGCACCCCGGGCATCCCGCGCCGACCGAGGCGGCCGAGGCGGCCGTACCGGAGGCACCGGCGGAGGAGCCCGCCGAGGCACCGGAGGCCACGGGTCCCACGGGTCCCACGCGGCCCGCGCAGCCCACCGAAGCAGGCCACCCGGCCGAGCCCGCCGCCGGGCAACTCCCCGAGGAGGCCACGGCGGAGGACGGCGAAGGCCCCGTGGAGGCCGCCGAGGGCGCCACCGAGCCGCCCGCGGGCCCCGCCCCGGCCGAGGACACCCCCGCCGCTTCCCGGGCCGCCCAGGAGCCGCCCACGGCCCCGGAGGACACCCCCGCCCCGGCGGCCGAACCCGCCCCCGGCCCCGACACGGCCACCGACGCCACGGACCCCGAACAGACCGGACCGGCCGAAGCGACGGGAACGACCGAGACGGATGCGGCCGCGGATGCGGCCGCGGCCACGGAGGCGGCCCCCGAAGCCGCCGAGCCCGAGGACGGCCCCGGCACCGACACCCCCCACCCCGGGACGGCGACCGCACCGGACCCGCAGGGCCCGCCCCCCGTGCCGCCGCAGGACGAACACCCGCTCGCCTCCTACGTGCTGCGCGTCAACGGCGTGGACCGCCCCGTCACCGACGCCTGGATCGGTGAGTCGCTGCTCTACGTGCTGCGCGAGCGGCTCGGCCTCGCGGGCGCCAAGGACGGCTGCTCGCAGGGCGAGTGCGGCGCCTGCAACGTGCAGGTGGACGGCCGCCTCGTCGCCTCCTGCCTGGTGCCCGCCGTCACCACGGCCGGCAGCGAGGTCCGTACCGTCGAGGGCCTGGCCGCCGACGGGCAGCCCTCGGACGTGCAGCGGGCGCTCGCGCGCTGCGGCGCGGTGCAGTGCGGCTTCTGCGTGCCCGGCATGGCGATGACCGTGCACGACCTGCTGGAGGGCAACCCGGCCCCGAGCGAGCGCGAGGCCCGGCAGGCCCTGTGCGGCAACCTGTGCCGCTGCTCGGGCTACAAGGGCGTCCTGCGGGCCGTCGAGGAGGTCGTCGCCGAACGCGAGGCACAGGCGGCGGCGGAGCACGCGGCGGCCGAGTCCGCGGGCGCGGACCACCGCGCCGCGCGGCACCCCGCCGACGGTGGCGGCGCGCCGGACACCGACGAGCCCCGCATCCCGCACCAGGCGGGCCCCGGAGCGGGCGGCGTCCACCCGTCCGCCTTCGACACGCCCGACACGCCCGACACGCACGGACACCCGCGCCCGCACCCGGACCCGCAGGGCCACGGCGAGGCGCGCGCCCCGCACGAACCACCGCACGACACGCACGATCCGCACCACCCGCACGACCCCTACGGCCAGGACGGAGGCCAGGCGTGAGCAACGACGCCGGCACCGCTGCCACCGCTTCCGCCGCCTCCGCCGCGGAGTCCGCGTCCGCGCCGGAGCCGCTGCCGCACGGGATCGGCTCCTCGCTGCCGCCCGCCGACGCCCGCGCCAAGACGGAGGGCACCTTCCCGTACGCGGCCGACCTGTGGGCCGAGGGCCTGCTGTGGGCGGCCGTGCTGCGCTCACCGCACCCGCACGCGCGCATCGTGTCCATCGACACCCGCCACGCGCGCGAGATGCCCGGTGTCCGCGCCGTCGTCACCCACGAGGACGTGCCCGGCAGCCCCCTGTACGGCCGGGGCCGGGCCGACCGGCCGGTGTTCGCCTCCGACGTCGTACGCCACCACGGCGAGCCCATCGCCGCCGTCGCCGCCGACCACCCGGACACCGCGCGGATGGCCGCCGCCGCCGTCATCGTCGAGTACGAGGTGCTCGACCCGGTCACCGACCCCGAGCAGGCGTTCGAGGCCGAACCGCTGCACCCCGACGGCAATCTGATCCGGCACATCCCGCTGCGCCACGGCGACCCGGAGGCGGCCGCAGAGGTCGTCGTCGAGGGTCTGTACCGCATCGGCCGCCAGGACCCGGCGCCCATCGGCGCCGAGGCCGGGCTCGCGGTGCCCCGCCCGGACGGCGGCGTCGAGCTGTACGTGGCCTCCACCGACCCGCACGCCGACCGGGACACGCTCGCCGCCTGCTACGGCCTGGCGCCCGACCGCGTCAAGATCGTCGTCACCGGCGTGCCCGGCGCCACGGCCGATCGCGAGGACCAGGGCTTCCAGCTCCCGCTGGGCCTGCTGGCGCTGCGCACCGGCTGCCCGGTGAAGCTGACGGCGACCCGCGAGGAGTCCTTCCTCGGCCACGTCCACCGCCACCCCACCCTGCTGCGCTACCGCCACCACGCCGACGCCGAGGGGCGGCTGGTGAAGGTCGAGGCGCAGATCCTGCTGGACGCGGGCGCCTACGCCGACACCTCCGCCGAGGCGCTGGCCGCCGCCGTGTCCTTCGCCTGCGGCCCGTACGTCGTCCCGCACGCCTTCATCGAGGGCTGGGCGGTACGCACCAACAACCCGCCCTCGGGCCATGTGCGCGGCGAGGGCGCCCTCCAGGTGTGCGCCGCCTACGAGGCGCAGATGGACAAACTGGCCAGGAAACTCGGCGTCGACCCGGCCGAACTGCGCCTGCGCAACGTGCTGGCCACCGGCGACGTGCTGCCCACCGGCCAGACGGTGACCTGCCCGGCACCGGTCGCCGAACTGCTCCAGGCCGTACGGGACCAGCCGCTGCCGCCGCTGCCCAAGGACACCCCCGAGGACGAGTGGCTGCTGCCCGGCGGCCCCGAGGGCGCGGGCGACCCGGGCGCGGTGCGCCGGGGCGTGGGCTACGGCCTGGGCATGGTCCACATGCTCGGCGCCGAGGGCGCCGACGAGGTGTCCACGGCCACCGTGAAGGTCCACGACGGCGTCGCGACCGTGCTCTGCGCGGCCGTCGAGACCGGCCAGGGATTCACCACGCTCGCCCGGCAGATCGTCCAGGAGACGCTGGGCGTCGACGAGGTGCACGTGGCCCCCGTCGACACCGACCAGCCCTCGGCCGGCGCGGGCTGCCGCGGCCGCCACACCTGGGTGTCGGGCGGCGCGGTGGAACGCGCGGCGAAGATGGTCCGCACCCAGCTCCTCCAGCCGCTGGCGCACAAGTTCGGCATGTCCACCGAACTCCTCCAGATCGCCGACGGCAAGATCACCTCCTACGACGGCGTGCTGTCGACCACGGTCACCGAGGCGATGGAGGGCAAGGAGCTGTGGGCCACGGCGCAGTGCCGGCCGCACCCCACGGAACCGCTGGACGAGTCGGGCCAGGGAGACGCCTTCGTCGGCCTCGCCTTCTGCGCGATCCGCGCGGTGGTGGACGTGGACATCGAACTGGGCTCGGTGCGGGTGGTGGAGCTGGCCGTGGCCCAGGACGTCGGACGCGTCCTCAACCCCGCGCAGCTGGCCGCCCGGATCGAGGCGGGTGTCACCCAGGGCGTGGGCATCGCGCTCACGGAGAACCTGCGCGCCCCGCGCGGCCTGCTCCGCCACCCCGACCTCACGGGCTACGCCCTGCCCACCGCCCTGGACACGCCCGACATCCAGATCGTGCGCCTGGTCGAGGAACGGGACGTCGTGGCCCCCTTCGGCGCCAAGGCGGTCAGCGCGGTCCCGGTCGTCACCTCCCCGGCGGCGATCGCCTCCGCCGTGCGTGCCGCCACCGGCCGCCCGGTCAACCGCCTGCCGATCCGCCCCCAGGCCGCGGTCGTCACCGGCGGGTGACCACCCGTTCCCCGGGTGTTTCCCCAGGCCGGGGGCGTTGTCAGTGGTGCGGCGTAGTGTGCTGGGCAGTGGGGAGGACGGCTTCCGCGGCCCGACCCGCACCGGGACACACGGAACCACGGAATCACGGGACACGGGGGACAGATGAGCACGACCGGCGCCGCCACCGCGGTGATCACCCTGCCCGAGGCCGCCCTCGACCCGTACGTCACGCACGCGCCGACCCGCCACCGGCTGACCGGCCCCGGCCTGCCGGCCGACAGCGCGTACCTGACGTTCGCTCCGCTGCGCCGCGACGGCCTGCGCACGGTGGCCGACTCCACGGGTGACCCCGACGGACTCGACGCCGAGCTGCGCGACCAGTTGGTGATAGGCGGTCTGCTGGGCCCCGGCGGTCTGGAGGCGGACACACTGCTGCTCGACGGCGGCACCGGCGAGGTCTCCACGACGTACTTCCTGCACGACCGCCCCGACCTGATGGACGCCGCCCCGCTGGCCCCGTCCCTGGACGCCCTGGTCCGCTTCGCCGCGGTCACGGAGGAACTGGCGGGCCTGCGCGGCCAGTTCGCCTCCTACGCCGGGCGGTACGGCCCGGAGGCGGTGGCGGAGGCGTCCCGCCAGCTCCTGGCCGTGTTCGAGGAGGGCACGGACGGCGAGGTGCCGCCGTTCTGGAAGGCCGCCGCCCTCATCCGCCCCCTGGCCCTGATCGCGGGCCCCGGCACCCGCTCGGGCCTCGCCCTCGACCTGCCCGCCCGCCTCCTGGAGACGGAGTTCGGCCCCGGCCGCGTCGCCCGCTTCGAGGACGTCGACTTCCCCGCCGCCCTCACCCACGAGCCGACCCGCCGCTTCCTGCGCGAGACGGGCCTCCCCGAGGACGGCATCCTCTTCCAGCTGGACACCGACGTCCCCCTGCCCACCCTCACCGAGCACCACACCGACGCCAGCCGCCCGCCCCTGCCGCCCACCGGACTCCCGGTCCCCGCCGACCGCCTGATACGCCTCGGCCACCTCGTCGCCGACAACAGCCTGGTCGTCGACGGCGCCACGGGCACGGTCTGGAACTGGAGCGAACCGGAAGCCCTGCTCCGCCCGCTCAACACGGACGTCTCCACCCTCGCCTACACCCTCTGGCTCCTGCACCGCGAGAAGCAGATCGACGCCGACCTCGACGCCGAACTCACCACCGACGCCTACGACCAGCTCGCGATGCTCATGATCCAGGCCCTCACCACCATCGACCCGACGGGCACCACCCCGGACACCGACTGGCACTACTGGACAGAAATGTTCCAGGACGAGGCAGGCGGAGTCCTGTGACCCTCCACCTGCCCCGCCCTCGTCCGGAGGCCGTGGCGGGAATCGAACCCGCGTAACTCGCTTTGCAGGCGAGTCCCTCAACCACTCGGGCACACGGCCGGGTCGGCGGGGCCGTGAGGCGGGCCGCCGTGTCGGTGTGATGACCGTAGGGCGGGTGGGGCGGGGGACTCAAGGGGAGAGGCGGGGGTGCAACGGGACTGCCATACGGCGTTCATGAACGGGGGAGGGCGGCGCGCGGGGTCGTACGACCAAGGTCCCGTCGCGAGGGCGACTCCGGACAGGGGTCACAGCGGGCCGTGCACCTTACGCTGGCGACCATGACCGCCCTCGAACCACGCGACGCCGATGTCGCCGACACCCCTGGCAGATCCGGGACGCCCGCTCCGCCGTCCGTCCGGGAGGCGGCGGAAGGGTCGGTGCTGGGCCGGGCCCACCGGGCGCTCAGTATCGGGATCGTCTCCGTCGTGCTGCTGATCGCCTTCGAGGCGACCGCCGTGGGCACGGCCATGCCGGTCGCGGCGCGGGAACTGCACGGGGTGCCGCTGTACGCGTTCGCGTTCTCGGGGTACTTCACGACCAGCCTGTTCGGGATGGTGCTCGCCGGGCAGTGGGCGGACCGGCGCGGTCCGCTGGCCGCGCTCACCACGGGCATCGGGGCGTTCGCCGCCGGGCTGCTGCTCGCCGGTACCGCGGGCACGATGTGGGTGTTCATCCTGGGCCGGGCGGTCCAGGGCCTGGGCGGCGGACTGGTGATCGTCGCGCTGTACGTGGTCGTCGGCCGGGCCTACCCCGAGCGGCTGCGTCCGGCGATCATGGCGGCGTTCGCGGCGGGCTGGGTGGTCCCCTCGATCGTCGGGCCGCTCGCCTCCGGCGCGGTGACCGAACACCTGGGCTGGCGTTGGGTGTTCATCGGCATCCCCGTCCTGGTGGTGCTCCCGCTGGCGATGGCCCTGCCGCAGATACGCCGCCGGGCCTCGGGCCCGGTGCACGACGCCGGTCCGGCGAAGGGGGGCGGTGGGAGAGCGGACCGGGGCACCGCGGCCTTCGACGCCCGCCGCATCCGGCTCGCCCTCGTCCTCTCCCTCGGCGCGGGACTCCTCCAGTACGCGGCCCAGGACCTGCGCTGGATCTCGCTGCTCCCGGGTGCGGCGGGCGCCGCGCTGCTGGTGCCGGCCGTGCGCGGGCTGCTGCCGCACGGCACCTGGCGGGCGGCGCGCGGTCTGCCCTCCGTGGTGCTGCTGCGCGGCGTGGCCGCCGGGTCGTTCATCGCCGCCGAGTCCTTCGTCCCGCTGATGCTCGTCACCCAGCGCGGTCTGTCCCCGACCCTGGCCGGGTTCTCGCTCGCCGCGGGCGGGGCCACCTGGGCGCTGGGCTCCTGGGTGCAGTCCCGGCCGGGCCCGGCGGCCCACCGGGAGCGGCTGATGACGCTCGGCATGGTGCTGGTCGCGGCGGCCGTCGCCACCGCGCCGAGCGTGCTGATCCACTCCGTCCCGGTGTGGACGGTCGCCGTCGCCTGGGGCTTCGGCTGCTTCGGCATGGGCCTCGTGATCTCCTCCACCAGCGTGCTCCTGCTGAAGCTGTCCGCCCCCGAGGAGGCCGGCGCCAACTCCGCCGCCCTCCAGTTGTCCGACGCCCTCTCCAACGTGCTCCTGCTCGCCGCGGGCGGCGCCGCCTTCGCCGCGCTGGGCGGCGGCACGGTGGCCCACACCACGGCGGCGGCCAGCGGCACCGCCGCCCACCCCGCCGCCTTCGCGGCGGTCTTCCTGCCGATGGCGGGGGTGGCGCTCGCGGGCGCGTGGGTGACGCGGCGGCTCCGGACCCCCGACGGCACGGACGGACACCCCATCACGGGCGATCTCACGGCCGATCTCACGGATGACGTCACGGATGACGTCACGGATGATCTGTGACCCGTGTCGCACCCGCCCCCGGTGGGGTGTCGTCGGCTCAGGGCCGGGGTGAGGACACCGGTAGGGTGGCCCGGTTGTCATACGTAGCCGAGCCCCGAGCCCCCAGCACAGCGAACCGGAGACCGTGACTACCACCACCGCCGCCGCCTCCCATCACCTCTCGCCCGCCTTCCCCGGCCGTGCCCCGTGGGGAACCGCCAGCAAGCTGCGTGCCTGGCAGCAGGGCGCGATGGAGAAGTACCTCCAGGAGCAGCCGCGCGACTTCCTCGCCGTCGCCACCCCCGGCGCCGGCAAGACCACCTTCGCGCTGACGCTCGCCTCCTGGCTGCTGCACCACCACGTCGTCCAGCAGGTGACCGTGGTCGCGCCCACCGAGCACCTGAAGAAGCAGTGGGCGGAGGCCGCCGCACGCATAGGCATCAAGCTGGACCCCGAGTACAGCGCGGGCCCGCTGGGCCGCGAGTACCACGGAGTGGCCGTCACCTACGCCGGTGTCGGCGTCCGCCCCATGCTGCACCGCAACCGCGTCGAGCAGCGCAAGACCCTCGTCATCCTCGACGAGATCCACCACGCCGGAGACTCCAAGTCGTGGGGCGAGGCATGCCTGGAGGCGTTCGAACCGGCCGCCCGGCGGCTCGCGCTGACCGGTACGCCGTTCCGCTCCGACACCAACCCCATCCCCTTCGTCACGTACGAGGAGGGCAACGACGGCATCCGCCGCTCGTCCGCCGACTACACCTACGGCTACGGTTCGGCGCTGGGCGACGGCGTCGTCCGGCCGGTCATCTTCCTCTCCTACAGCGGCAACATGCGCTGGCGCACCAAGGCGGGCGACGAGATCGAGGCCCGGCTCGGCGAGCCGATGACCAAGGACGCCGTCAGCCAGGCGTGGCGCACCGCGCTCGATCCGCGCGGCGAGTGGATGCCGTCCGTGCTGCGCGCCGCCGACCAGCGGCTCACCGAGGTCCGCAAGGCCATCCCGGACGCCGGTGCGCTGGTCATCGCCTCCGACCAGGACTCCGCGCGCGCCTACGCCAAGCTGATCCGCGAGATCACCGGGGAGGGCGCCACCGTCGTCCTGTCCGACGACACCGGCGCCTCGCAGCGCATCGACGACTTCAGCCACGGCGACGACCGCTGGATGGTCGCCGTGCGCATGGTGTCCGAGGGTGTCGACGTGCCGCGGCTCGCGGTCGGGGTGTACGCGACGACGATCTCCACCCCGCTCTTCTTCGCCCAGGCCGTCGGCCGTTTCGTACGGTCCAGGCGGCGCGGCGAGACCGCGTCCGTGTTCCTGCCGACCATCCCCGACCTGCTGACCTTCGCCAACGAGATGGAGGTCGAGCGCGACCACGCCCTCGACAAGCCGAAGAAGGAGGGCGAGGAGGACCCCTACGCCGAGTCCGAGAAGGAGATGGACGAGGCGAACAAGGAGCAGGACGAGGACACCGGCGAGCAGGACATGCTGCCGTTCGAGGCGCTGGAGTCCGACGCCGTCTTCGACCGGGTTCTCTACGACGGCGCCGAGTTCGGCATGCAGGCCCACCCGGGCAGCGAGGAGGAGCAGGACTACCTCGGCATCCCGGGGCTGCTGGAGCCCGAGCAGGTGCAGATGCTGCTCCAGAAGCGGCAGGCGCGGCAGATCGCGCACAGCCGCAAGAAGCCGGACGACGAGGCGGATCTGCTCGAACTGCCCGCCGAGCGGCGCCCGGTGGTGACCCACAAGGAGTTGATGGAGCTGCGCAAGCAGCTCAACACCATGGTCGGCGCCTACGTCCACCAGAGCGGCAAGCCGCACGGCGTGATCCACACCGAGCTGCGCCGGGTGTGCGGCGGCCCGCCGAGCGCGGAGGCCACCGCCGGACAGCTGCGCCAGCGCATCGCCAAGGTGCAGGAGTGGGCGACCCGGATGCGCTGACGGCACCGGTGCGCCGGGGGCCGGAGACGGACCGTGGGGCCCCGGGGGCGTGTGAGGGATGTGTGCAGGCGGGTGCGGTACGTATCGGGACGAACGCGAGCAGTTTGTTTCGGTCGTTGACCGGATTCTGGACGGAGCCTTCCGCTCAGCGAACCGGCTTCGCTACTGTCCCGCTACGCACACGCCCCGTGGCAGCGCCGCCGCGGAGCGCAGCCGTGAAGCGACCGAGTCCGGGACCGCCCCCGGACCCGCCGGCCGATCGGCGGCCTCTGTCGCGCGTCACTGACGGGACTCGGTGACGCCCCGCCGCGATGAGCGCCGCCGACCTCACCACTGAAGGAGTGGGCGTCGTGACCGCGGAGACATCCCAGACGCTCGACCGGGGACTGCGGGTCCTCAAACTGCTGGCCGACACGGACCACGGGCTGACCGTCACCGAGCTGTCCCAGAGACTGGGCGTGAACCGGACCGTCGTCTACCGCCTGCTCGCCACCCTCGAACAGCACGCGCTGGTCCGCCGCGACCTGGGCGGCCGGGCCCGGGTCGGACTCGGGGTGCTGCGGCTGGGCCGCCAGGTGCACCCGCTGGTGCGCGAGGCGGCGCTGCCCGCACTGCGGTCGCTGGCCGAGGACATCGGGGCGACCGCGCATCTGACGCTGGTGGACGGCGCGGAGGCGCTCGCGGTCGCCGTGGTCGAGCCGACCTGGACCGACTACCACGTGGCCTACCGGGCCGGTTTCCGCCACTCCCTGGAGCGGGGCGCCGCGGGCAAGGCGATACTGACCGCCCGCCGCCAGCCGTCGGCCGAACCCGGCTACATCCTCACCCACGGCGAACTGGAGGCGGGTGCCTGCGGTGCCGCCGCGCCGCTGCTCGGGGTGACCGGCGTCGAGGGCAGCGTGGGGGTGGTGATGCTCGCCGACGCGGTGCCCGAGCGGGTGGGGCCGCGGGTGGTGGACGCGGCCCGTGAGGTGGCCGAGGCTCTCAGATGAGGGTGCCGCGCGGTCGCGTAGATTGATTCCGTGCTCTCTCGCCTCACACGCCCCCAGGCCCTCACCGTCTGCGCGTTGCCCGTCGTGGCCCTGATCGCCACGGCGGTCTTCGCGCCGCTGCCGTTCTCGGTGGCGCAGCCGGGGTCGACGGCGGACGTGCTCGGCAGCTACCGGGGCAACCAGGTGATCACCATCTCCGGGGCGCCCGTGCGCGGCACGACCGGGCAGCTGCGGATGACGACGATCGAGGCGACCGGTCCGGACGCGCGCATCTCGCTGAGCGAGGTGATCGACGGCTGGTTCGCCACCGACCGCGCGGTCATGCCGCGCGACGCGGTCTACCCGAGCGGCGACACCGTACGGCAGATCGAGCAGCACAACGCCGCACAGATGAAGGAGTCGCAGGACTCGGCGACCCAGGCGGCGCTGAAGTACCTCGGCAGGTCCGGCGAGAAGATCGACGTCAAGCTCGACCTCGCCAACGTCGGCGGTCCCAGTGCGGGGCTGCTGCTCTCCCTGGGCATCGTCGACAAGCTGCACGGCGCCGGCGGCGGCGCCGATCTCACCGGCGGCCGGACGATCGCGGGCACCGGCACCATCACCCCCGACGGCACGGTGGGCGCGGTCGGCGGGGTCGGCCTCAAGACGCAGGCCGCGCGGCGGGACGGCGCCACGGTCTTCCTGGTGCCCCGGGCCGAGTGCAAGGACGCCGGGGCGGAACTGCCCGAGGGGCTGCGCCTGGTCCCGGTGACCACGCTGAAGGGCGCGATCACCGCCCTGACCGCCCTGCGCGAGGGCAAGGAGTCGGCCGTACCGAGCTGTTAGCGGGTCGTACCGAGCCGTCAGACCGTCACGGCGCGCGGGGCGGCGGGGGCGGCTGTGGCCAGGCGCAGGCCGACCTCCACGAGGGTCCAGCCGAGCCGGCCCCTCAGGCCGCGGGTCTGCCGCTGCCGTGCGCCGTCGGCCAGCCGGTCGGCGTCGGCCTCCGCGCGGAGTGCGGCGGCGCGGTCGTGGTGCAGGGCGAGATGGATCTCGGAGTGCATCGGGCTGCCTCTCAGGCCGTACGGGTGGGGAGGACGTGCGTGTGGATGCGGACCTGCTCGCTGTCCGGGGTGTTCTCCTCCGGGGCCAGGGCCCGGTAGCTGTTCAGGAGCGCGTGCATCTTCTCGATGAGGTCGCGGGCGAGGTCGGGCGTCAGGCGCAGGGTCCAGTCGCTCATGTCCGAGGCCCGGCTCCAGCCCTCGCCCCAGTCGTTCCTGGTGGCGAGCCAGGTCGCCAGTTCCTGGGTGTGGTGGTTGGCGATCCCGTGCAGGAACACGTCGGCGGCGCCGCGCACGGTCGGGTCGGGGTCCTTGAGGAGCTGTTCGTCGAAGCTCACGCCGTCGTGCGCCGCCCGCCACCAGCGCTCGCGGCCCTTGCCGTGCTCGGGCGCGTCCTCGATGAAGCCGTGCGCGGCGAGCTGGCGCAGGTGGTAGCTGGTGGCGCCGCTGGACTCGCCCAGCCCGGCGGCGAGCTGGGAGGCGGTGGCGGGGCCGCCCTGGCGCAGCGCGGTGAGCAGCTGCATCCGCAGGGGGTGGGCCAGCCCGCGGAGCGTCCGGGCGTCCAGGCGGCGGACTTCGGGCAGTTCGGGCTCGGGCAGTTCGGGTTCCGGCATGCGTACAAAGATAGCCTTGCAAAGGAACCCTTGCAAGGACTTCTTTGCAACTAAGTCTTTGTATCTTTGTCCGGGTGACTCTTTGTCCGGGCTCTCCCGCTGTACGCGATCTCCCGGGGGCCGGGACCGGGCCCCCGCCGGGTCACTCCTCCGCCGCCTGCTCCACCAGCGGGATGATCCGCATCGGCACCGGGTTCTCCATCACGATCGCCGTGGAGGCGCGGACGATGCCCTCGATGCCCACCACCCGGTCGATCACCCGCTGGAGGTCGGCGTTGGAGCGGGCCACGAGGCGGCACAGCATGTCGCCGGTGCCGGTGGTGGTGTGCAGCTCCAGCACCTCCGGCACGGTCGCCAGATGCGCCCGCACCCCCGCGCCCTGCCCCTGCCGGATCTGGAGCGTGGCGAAGGCGGTGACCGGATAGCCGAGCGCCGCCGGGTCCACCTCCGGGCCGAAGCCGCGGATCACCCCGCCCGAGCGCAGCCGGTCCAGCCGGGCCTGCGCCGTCCCCCGCGCCACCCCCAGCCGCCGGGACATCTCCAGCACACCGATCCGCGGCTCGCGCGCCAGCAGCACGATGATGCGGCCGTCCAGATGATCGATCGCCATCAGCCCGCCTCCCGGTGGTCATCCTGTACAGAAAGCCCGACGTCACCGGGCATTCACTGGTCACCTTGCCCAGCGATTGTGCGAACTATTGCGCACCTTGCGGAGCCGGGTGACGCTTCGCCTATGACGCAGACCACACAGCACACTCCCGACGCGACCGCACGGCAGGCCGACCCCTTCCCGGTCAAGGGAATGGACGCGGTCGTCTTCGCCGTGGGCAACGCCAAGCAGGCGGCGCACTACTACTCCACCGCCTTCGGCATGACCCTGGTCGCCTACTCCGGACCGGAGAACGGCAGCCGCGAGACCGCGAGCTATGTCCTGGAGAGCGGCTCCGCCCGGTTCGTGTTCACCTCCGTGATCAAGCCCTCCACCCCCTGGGGCCGCTTCCTCGCCCAGCACGTGGCCGACCACGGCGACGGCGTCGTCGACCTCGCCATCGAGGTCCCGGACGCGCGGGCCGCGTACACCTACGCCGTCGAGCACGGCGCGCGCTCGGTGACCGAGCCGTACGAGCTGAAGGACGAGCACGGCACGGTCGTCCTCGCCGCCATCGCCACCTACGGCGAGACCCGGCACACCCTGGTCGAGCGCAAGGGCTACGACGGCCCCTACCTGCCGGGCTTCACCTCCGCCGAGCCCATCGTGGCGCCGCCCGCCCAGCGCTCCTTCCAGGCGGTCGACCACTGCGTCGGCAACGTCGAACTCGGCCGGATGAACGAGTGGGTCGAGTTCTACAACAAGGTCATGGGCTTCACGAACATGAAGGAGTTCGTGGGCGACGACATCGCCACCGAGTACAGCGCGCTGATGTCGAAGGTGGTGGCCGACGGCACGCTCAAGGTCAAGTTCCCGATCAACGAGCCCGCCATCGCCAAGAAGAAGTCCCAGATCGACGAGTACCTGGAGTTCTACGGCGGTGCCGGCGTCCAGCACATCGCGCTGAACACCAACGACATCGTGCACACGGTCCGCCAGATGCGCGCCGCCGGAGTCCGCTTCCTGGACACCCCGGACTCGTACTACGACACCCTCGGCGAGTGGGTCGGCGACACCCGGGTGCCCATCGACACCCTGCGCGAGCTGAAGATCCTCGCCGACCGCGACGAGGACGGCTACCTGCTCCAGATCTTCACCAAGCCGGTCCAGGACCGCCCGACGGTGTTCTTCGAGATCATCGAGCGGCACGGCTCCATGGGCTTCGGCAAGGGCAACTTCAAGGCCCTGTTCGAGGCGATCGAGCGCGAGCAGGAGCGCCGCGGCAACCTCTGACCGCACCGCACCGCACCGCACCCGCACCGCACCCCGCAACGGTGAGGCCCGGCCGTCCGTCCCGGCGGCCGGGCCTCACCGTCGCGGGCCTATCCGGTGGCGTCCGCCGCCACCTCCACCCCCGCGGGCGCCTCCGCCGCCACCGGCTCGCCCAGCTCCGCCAGCGCCCGGCCCGCCTCCGGCGCCCGGAGGGGGGAGAAGGCCGGGGCGGTGCGCAGCGCCTGCTCCAGATGGCGGCGGGCCGGTCCGGTCAGCCCCAGCTCCGCCTCGACCGCCCCCCGGTGGAACTCGTACAGCGCGTCGCGCACCCCGCCCCCCTGCGCCTCCTCCGTCGCCGTCGTCGCGAACTCCAGCGCCTCCTGGTCCTGCCCCGCCCGGTGCAGCGCCCAGCCCAGCGCGTCGGCCACCGCCGTGCCCGGCTGGCGCCGCCACTCCTCGCGCAGCCCGCGCACCGCCTCCTCCGGATCCCCGTGGTCCGCCTCCAGCCGCCCGAGGACCAGCGCGGTGTCCACCCCGGCCGCCTCCTCCTGCCCGGCCCGCTCCCGCACCCGCTCGTACTGCGCCTCGGCCGGTCCGTCCTGCCCCAGCGACTCGTACAGCTCGCCCAGTTCCAGCAGATGTTCCGGGCGCGGCCGGTCGCCCAGCGCCCGCCGGTAGGCGGCCACGGCCTCCGCGGACCGGCCCAGCGAGGCCAGCGTCCGGGCCCGCCCCGCCAGGGCGTCCCGCCGGGCCGGGTCCAGGCGCAGCGCCGCCGTGAAGGAGCGCTGTGCCTCGTCGAGATCGCCGCGCTCCCAGGCGTAGCGCCCGGACTGCTCCAGGTACGCGGCCCGTTCCGCCGGTCCGGTCGCGGCCGCCACCGCGTCCGTGAGCTGGGCCGCCGCGTCCTCGCGCCAGCCGCGGTCCCGGTAGACGGCCGCGGCCCGCGCCCGTGCGGCGGGGGAGTGGTCCGCCTTCAGCGACTGCTCCAGATAGCGGCCGACGGCCTTGTGGTCACCCGTCCCGGTGCAGGCGTCGATCAGCAGCGCGTACGTCGCCCCGCGCCCCGGCGCCAGGGCCAGCGCCTGCTGGGCCCAGGTGCGCGCCGCGGGGAAGTCCCGCCGCTCGACGGCCAGCGCCGCCAGGGCGCTGGTCGCGTCCGCGTTGTGCTCCGGGCTCAGCCGCAGCGAGGTGCGCAGCGCCCGTTCGGCCGCCGGGAGGCCGGCCGGATCCGCCGTGTGCCGCGCCCGCTCGACGTACGCCGCTCCCAGCACCGCCCACGCCCGCGCGTCCGCCGGATGCGCCCGCACCCGCCGCTCCCGGTCGGCGATCAGCTCCGTCAGACCGGGCAGCGCGGCGGGCACCCCGGCCGTCACCGCGTCCAGCGCCGCCGCCGTCAGTGCGGCCGCCCGTGCCGCGCCGGGCGCCCCGGGCGCGGACGGCCGCAGCGCCGGGCGCTCCGCGGGCCGCGCGAGCAGGACCGCGCCGACCGCGCCGCCCAGCACGGCCAGCGCGACGAGGATCCGTGCCGCCGTCCGGCGCGCCGGGCGTCCCCCGCGCGCCGGGCGAATGGCCGGGGCTGGGTCCGGGGCCGGGTCCGGGGTCCGTGCAGGCTTCTCCATGGCGCACACTGTGCGCCGGTGCGCCCGCGCACGCCCGGCGCGACCCGGCGGCGGCGCCGAGGGCCACCCGGCGGGCGCAACCAGCCGCCACCGGGCAGGGGCACCGGACAGGGGCACCGGGCGGGCCACCCGGCGGGCGGAGGGATCACGTCCACGGGGTTCCCACCGGTCGCCGCGGGTGTCACGCTGTGATCATGAGCCGTATCCAAGCCGCACCCGACGCAGTGGAGGCCAACCTCACCGACCGGCTCCTCGCGGGCCTGCCGGCCGAGGCGGTCCTCACCGATCCCGACGTCACCGCCGCCTACGCCCAGGACATGGCGAGCTTCTGCCCGTCCGGCGCCCCGGCCGTCGTCGTCCTGCCGCGCACCGTGGAACAGGTCCAGCACGTCATGCGGACCGCCACCGAGCTGCGCGTCCCGGTCGTCCCGCAGGGCGCCCGCACCGGCCTGTCCGGCGCGGCCAACGCCTCTGACGGCTGCATCGTCCTCTCCCTGACCAAGATGGACCGCATCCTGGAGATCAACCCCGTCGACCGGGTCGCGGTCGTCGAGCCCGGCGTCGTCAACGCCACCCTCTCCCGCGCGGTCAACGAGTACGGCCTCTCCTACCCGCCGGACCCCTCCAGCTGGGAGATGTGCACCATCGGCGGCAACATCGGCACCGCCTCCGGCGGCCTGTGCTGCGTGAAGTACGGGGTCACCGCGGAGTACGTCCTCGGCCTGGACGTGGTGCTCGCCGACGGCCGCCTGCTGTCCACCGGCCGCCGTACCGCCAAGGGTGTCGCCGGGTACGACCTCACCCGGCTCTTCGTCGGCTCCGAGGGCTCGCTCGGCATCGTCGTGCGGGCCGTCCTCGCGCTCAAGCCGCAGCCGCCGCAGCAGCTCGTGCTGGCCGCCGAGTTCTCCTCCGCGAGCGCCGCCTGCGACGCGGTGTGCCGGATCATGGAGGGCGGCCATGTGCCCTCCATGCTCGAACTGATGGACCGTACGACGGTCAAGGCCGTCAACGACCTGGCCCGCATGGGCCTGCCGGAGACCACCGAGGCGCTGCTGCTCGCCGCGTTCGACACGCCCGACCCGGCCGCCGACCTCGCCGCCGTCGGCGCGCTGTGCGAGGCGGCCGGCGCCACCCAGGTCGTCCCCGCCGACGACGCCGCCGAGTCCGAACTGCTGCTCCAGGCCCGCCGGATGTCGCTGACCGCGCTGGAGGCGGTCAAGGGCACGACGATGATCGACGACGTGTGCGTGCCCCGCTCCCGGCTCGGCGAGATGCTCGACGGGGTCGAGCGGATCGCCTCGAAGTACGGGCTCACCATCGGTGTCTGCGCGCACGCCGGTGACGGCAACACCCACCCGACCGTCTGCTTCGACGCCCGGGACCCGGAGGAGTCGCGGCGCGCCCGCGAGTCCTTCGACGAGATCATGGCCCTCGGGCTGCGGCTGGGCGGCACCATCACCGGCGAGCACGGCGTGGGCGTCCTGAAGAAGGAGTGGCTGGCGCGCGAGATCGGCCCGGTCGGGGTGGAGATGCAGCGGGCCGTCAAACAGGTCTTCGACCCGCTGAACCTCCTCAACCCGGGCAAGCTGTTCTGACCGCCGCCCGGCCCCCGTCCGCCCCGCTCGCTCCTCCCGCTCCTCCGGCTCACTGAGCGAGCAGTCCGGCCAGCCCCGCGTCGATCCCGAGCTGCTCGCCCTCGCTGCCCGGCGGCACCACCCGCAGGGTGCGCTCCAGCCACGACGACACCTGCGCGGAGGGCGCCTCCAGCAGCGCCGTACCGGACGGCGAGCTGAGCGCCATCAGCACCACGCTGCGGCCCTCCGCCTTCGACGGCCACACCCGTACGTCGCCGTGGCCGCACGGCCGGAACACCCCCTCCACCAGCAGATCCCGGGCGAACGCCCAGTGCACCGGCTGACCGGAGTCGACATGGAAGTCGATGTGCACGGCGTACGGATCGGCGGTGCGGTAGGCGAGCCGGGCCGGGACGGGGATCCCCCGCTCGGGCGACAGGATCAGCCTCAGCTCCAGCTCGCGCTCCACCACGGTGTGTCGCATGGTTCTCGTCCTCTCCACTCATGACGCGTGTCGCGTACGGCCCCGGGTGCGGGCCCGCACGGGAGAGAGGCGGCCGGACGCCGGGCATTACGCGGGTCCGCGAAACTTTTTCCGCGCCCGTCCCGGGGAGGAGGGAGGCGGCGCCCGGGTCCGGGAGGTGACGCGCATGTACGAGGGAGTGCCCGGAAAGGGGTGGGTCCGGCGGGACGGGCCGTGCCGGGTGCGCCGGTCTGATAGATGTGGAGGCCCCCAAGACGGCCCCCGAGCAGATACGGGACGACGGACATGAGCGCCCCAACCCCCGCACCAGGCGACGACAGGCCCCGCGAGGGGTACTACCCGGACCCGTCCATCCCCGGATACGTCCGGTACTGGAACGGTTCCTCCTGGGTGCCGGGCACCAGCCGGCCGGCCCCCGCCGACGGCGAGCCGCTCAGCCCGCCGCCCGGCGCGCGGCCCGCCGCGTCCGCGACCCCGGCGGTCGAGGAGACGGGCCCGCACTTCTTCGACGAGGACCCGCCCCCGGCGGCCGCCCGCCCGGAACCGGCGGCCGCGCCGTGGACCGCCGACCCGGATCCGCACCCCCGGTGGACCGCACCGGCCGGTCCCGACCCCCGGATCGCCCACACGAACTCCCCGGCGGGGGAGGGCGACCGGGGCCAGGGCCAGGGCCACTTGCAGGGCCAGTTGCCGGGGCAGGGGCAGGGGCAGGGTGGTGGCGCCGCTCCGGCACAGGACAGCGGCGGATCCGCCGGTACGTTCGTGTTCCGGCGGCCGACCGCCGCCGACGCCCCGGCCGGACCGGCCGACGCTGCCGCCCCCGCTGCTCCCGCCGGTCCCGGCATCCCCGGGCCGGGCGGTCCCGTGGACGACGGCACCATGACCTTCCGGCCCGTCCCGCGCTCCGGCCCGTCTCGGGCCGCGTCCGGGCAGCCCTCCGTGCCCGCCCAGGGCGCCCACGACCCGGCCCCCGCACAGGCACAGGTCCAGCCGCAGCCCCAGGTCCAGCCGCAGGGTCCGGTCCAGCCACAGGGCCCGGTGCGCGCCCAGCCCCCGAGCCCGGCACCGGCAGCAGGGCCCGCCCCGGCGCACGTACCCGCCCCCGCGTCGCCCTCGCCCGCCCCCGCTCCGTCCGCGCCCGTCGCCCCCGCGGCGCCGCTGCCCCACCAGGCCGCAGCGCCCCCGCACGCCGCCGCGGTGCCCGGCTCGCTTCCCTCCCCGGTGGCCGGTGGCCCCGGTGGCGGCCAGGCGTCCTGGGCGCAGCAGGTGCACCAGCTCGCGGGAGCGGGGACCGGAGCGGGCCCCGGCGCGGCGGCCGAGGAGCAGCCCGTGGCGCCCTGGAAGCCGCCGGTGGAGGACGTGTTCCAGGCCGCGGCGCGGCGGCAGGCGGCGGCCCGGCCGGCGGGCCTCGGCAAGCGGCTGGCCGCCCGCCTGGTCGACACCGTGCTCCTCGCGGGCGTCACCGCCGTGGCCGCCGTGCCGCTCGGCACCCGGGCCGTCGACCATGTCGACGCGAAGATCGACGCGGCCAAGCTCACCGGGCGCACGGTCACCGTCTGGGTGCTGGACGGCACGACGGCGGCGTACCTCGGTGTCGTCCTGGCCGTCCTGCTGCTCGCCGGGGTCCTCTACGAGGTGCTGCCCACCGCCAAGTGGGGCCGCACGCTCGGCAAGAAGCTCTGCGGACTCCAGGTGCGGGACATCGAGGGCCATGAGCCGCCGTCGTTCGGCCCGGCGCTGCGCCGCTGGCTGGTGTACAGCGTGCCCGGACTGCTGGGCGTGGGGATCGTGGGCGTCCTGTGGTGCCTGTTCGACCGGCCGTGGCACCAGTGCTGGCACGACAAGGCGGCGCACACCTTCGTGGCGGACTGACCCGGCCCCGGGCCGCGGGCGCCCACGGCCGTCCGCCCGCCACCTGCCGTCCGGCACCCGCTGCCCGGCACCCGTCACCCGCCGTCCGGCCCCCGTCATCCGTACGGATGCTCGCCGGATGCGCCCCGCCCGCGTTCGGGTTCCACTCGGCGCATGAGCACCGAACCGCCGCCCCCCGGCTCCGAACCGCCCGCGGGCTCCGGACCCCCGCCCGGAGGCCGGCCGCCGCAGGGCGGCCCGCCCCCGGGAAGCGGCAACCCGTACAGCGGCGGCGGCAGTCCGTACAGCGGGGGAGGCGGCCCGTACGAGGGCGGCGGCTCTCAGGAGGGCGGCGGCCCCTACGGCGGCGGAGGCGGTCCGTACGGTGGTGGCCCGCCCCCCGGCGGCCCGCTCGCGGGGATGCCGCCGCTGGCGGAGAGCGGCAGGCGCACCCTCGCCCGGATCATCGACCTGGTCCTGGTCGGCATCGTCACCTGGGTGATCACCTGGGCGCTGCGCGTCAACGAGACGACGATGAACGCCGATCAGGTCGAGGTCGGTACGTCCATCGCGCAGTCGGTCGTCGGCGTGGTGCTCTATGTCGCCTACGACACCTTCATGATTTCCCGGTCGGGGCAGACGCTGGGCAAGAAGTGGCTGGGGATGCGGGTGGCGAACCTGAGCGACGGGTCGACGCCGTCCGCGGCCACCGCACTGGGGCGCTCGGCGGTGCTCTGGGTGCCGTTCTGGTTCTGCTGCGCCTGCATCTGGCTCGCGGTGTGCGGCGGCTGGAGCTACTTCGACCGGCCCTACAAGCAGGGCCTGCACGACAAGGCGGCCAAGACGGTGGTGGTCAGCACGGACCGGTGAGCCGACGCGGCGTCAGGGACGCGTGAGAGCGGCGCGGTCCGGTCCGGCGGCCCCGGCGACAGCCGTCAGCGGCGGGCCGGGGTCCGGGGGCGTCCGGCGGCGGTCCGAGCGGCGGCGGCCATCGCGCCGGAGCCCGGCACCGCCGGGGAACCGGCCGCGGCGCCGCCGGCGGCCGACGCGCGTGACTTCGGCAGCGGCACCGTCATGGCGACCAGGAGCCCCAGCGCGAGCGCCGCGAGGGCGATGACGGCGATCCCCACCCCCGAACTCGTCTGCGACAGCAGCAGCATGGCGAGCGTCGAGCAGATCACGGTGCAGGAGCCGTAGGCGAGCTGTGCGGCGGTCGGACGAGGCATGGCAATCGTGTCCTCGGAAGGATTGGGGGGTGCGACGGGGGCCGGCCTGGCGTCCCGTCCGCCGACTTCCGGGCGATCCGCCACATCGACTGTAATCTCCTGGATGCCCCTGCGGAACGCCCGGTAAGCGTGACCTAACCCACGGTGCCGGTGCACAGGGGGCGCACGGATTCACGGTGCGCCCTCCCGGGCCCGTTCCACGCGCCGGGACGGTCACCGGCCCGCGTCCGGCCCGCGTCCGGGCTGCCTGCGGCGCACCCCTGACCGTCCGTAAAGCGAACGAACGCTCCGCATAGTGCACTTGAACTGTCCAAGTCAAGGTCTGTCTTTTCTCGTAAACCTCTAGTCAAATGTCGTCACTTGACTAACACGCGTTGATCGCGCGCGGACTTTCTCGTGCCTCAGAGACCCCCCTTCCGCGCGTACGGACGCGTCAGGGGAGGACAGCAAGTGACCAGTAGACCCTGGACTTTCAGAGCAGCCGCGATCGGCGTCTCGCTCGCGGCGGCCGCCGCGACGTTCTCGACGTTCGCCGTCGCGGAGGCCGCCACCACGGCCGGCTCTCCCGCCGCCGTGAACCGGCACGACCCGCAGCCGGTCGGGCAGCACGAGCACAACCTCGACGGACCGCTGAGCAAGACCCAGGAGGCCCAGCGCCAGGAGGCCCTCAGCCAGGTCATCTCCGGCAAGGCCAAGGTCCAGAACCGCAACGGTTCCAAGGTCGTCGGCCTCAAGGGCAAGAAGGGCGACACCAAGTACGTCGAGCTGGGCCGGGAGAAGACCGACAAGATCTTCACCATCCTGGTCGAGTTCGGCGACCAGACCGACCCGAAGTACGGCGGCACCCCCGGGCCGCTGCACAACCAGATAGCCGCGCCGGACCGCAAGAAGGACAACTCCACGGCCTGGCAGAAGGACTACAACCAGAAGCACTTCCAGGACCTGTACTTCGGCACCGGCAAGAAGACCGAGTCGGTCAAGAAGTACTACGAGAAGCAGTCCTCGGGCCGCTACTCGGTGGACGGCGAGGTCTCGGACTGGGTCAAGGTCCCCTACAACGAGGCCCGTTACGGCTCGAACTACTGCGGCTCCACCAACTGCTCCAGCGTGTGGAACGTCGTCAGCGACGGCGTCAACGCCTGGGTGGCGCAGCAGAAGGCGGCCGGCAAGTCGGACGCCGCGATCAAGGCGGACCTGGCCAAGTACGACCAGTGGGACCGCTACGACTACGACGGCGACGGCAACTTCAACGAGCCGGACGGCTACATCGACCACTTCCAGATCGTGCACGCGGGCGAGGACGAGTCCGCGGGCGGCGGCGTCCAGGGCACCGACGCGATCTGGGCGCACCGCTGGTACGCGTACGGCACCGACGCCGGTTCCACCGGCCCGTCGGACAACCGGCTCGGCGGCGCGCAGATCGGTGACACCGGCGTCTGGGTCGGCGACTACACCATCCAGCCGGAGAACGGCGGACTCGGCGTCTACGCGCACGAGTACGGCCACGACCTCGGCCTGCCCGACGAGTACGACACCGCGGGCGGTGACAACTCCACCGGCTTCTGGACGCTGATGTCCTCCGGTTCCTGGCTGGGCCGGGGCGAGGACGCCATCGGCGACCTGCCCGGCGACATGAACGCCTGGGACAAGCTGCGTCTTGGCTGGCTGAACTTCGACACCGCCAAGGCCGGTGTGAAGTCCTGGCACAAGCTGGGCGTGTCCGAGTACAACACCAAGTACCGGCAGGCCGTGGTGGTCTCGCTGCCCGACAAGGCGGTCACCACCGAGGTCGTCAAGCCCGCGCAGGGCGCCACCCAGTGGTGGAGCGGCAGCGGCGACGACCTGAAGAACACCCTGACCCGGTCCGTCGACCTGACCGGCAAGAAGTCGGCCACGCTCAGCCTCGACGGCTGGTACGACATCGAGGCCAACTACGACTTCCTCTACACCGAGGTCTCGACCGACGGCGGCGCCAACTGGACCGCCCTGGACGGCACCGTGGACGGCCAGGCCATCCCGCGTGACGGCAGCGACAAGCCGGCCCTGACCGGTTCGGTCGACGCGTACAAGAAGCTGGCGTACCCGCTGGACGCCTACGCGGGCCAGAAGATCCAGCTCCGCTTCCGCTACCAGACGGACGGCGGCGCCGCGCTCAAGGGCTTCGCGGCCGACGAGATCGCGGTGACCGCGGACGGCACGGCGCTCTTCTCCGACAACGCCGAGACCGAGGACGCCGCCTGGACGGCGAAGGGCTTCTCCCGCATCGGCGCGTCCTTCACCAAGGACTACGAGCAGTACTACATCGCGGAGAACCGCCAGTACGTCTCGTACGACACCACGCTGAAGACCGGCCCGTACAACTTCGGTTCGGCCAAGCGCCCCGACTGGGTCGAGCACTACCCGTACCAGAACGGTCTGCTCATCTGGAAGTACGACACCTCCCAGGCGGACAACAACACCAGCGTCCACCCGGGCACCGGTCTGATCCTCCCGGTCGACTCGCACCCGACGGCCCTGCGCTGGTCGGACGGCACCCTGCTGCGCAACCGCGTCCAGGCGTACGACTCGCCGTTCAGCCTGTACCGCACGGACGGCATCACCCTGCACAAGGCGGACGTCAAGACCACGGTCAAGTCGTCGAAGGGGGTGCCGGTCTTCAACGACCACGCCAGCACCTACTACGACGCCTCGAACCCGACCGGCGGTGTCAAGGTCACTGACACCAACACCCGGATCCAGATCACCAAGGAGGCCCACGACGGCTCCACGATCGAGCTGGAAGTCGGCCGCGCGGTGAAGTAAAGGTAAAAAGCCCAGGTCAAAAGCGTATCGGCGGCAACCCCCTGGCGGGTTGCCGCCGATCGTGTTTAGGTGCCTGCTGTGGCTCTCTTATTGACACCGACCGGAACGGGGAAGTGACCGCATGGCCGCAGGAGGCTTCAGCAAACTGCCGAACGGCACCGTCGTGGTCGCCCTCAACCTGCCCAGTCCCGCCCCCGGCGGCACCGGCGGCGTCCGGGTGCTCGTGCTCGCCCGCAACCGCGCCCGCGCCCTGACCCGGCTGCGCAACCTCGGTCTGCGCGCCGTCTACCTGCGGGGCAACGCCGCCCCGCCCACCCCGGACGAGATCACCGCGGTGCTGCACCACCCCGACGGCCTCATCTGGCGCACCTCGCCCGACGACGGCGGCGCCCCCGCCGGCCCCCCGGAGCTGTGGCACCCGATCAGGGCCCTGCTGCGCCCGCGCACGCCCGGAGCGGGCGTCAGCCCCGCTCAGGTCTGAGCACGCCCGGGACCGTACGCCCCTGCGTCACCGCCTAGGCGACGACGGGCTTGCCGGTCAGCTCCACGCCCGCCCGGCGCAGCTCCTCCAGGGCCCGCTCGGTGGTCTCCCCGGCCACGGCGGCGGTGAGGTCCAGCAGCACATGGGTACGGAAGCCCTCGCGGGCCGCGTCCAGGGCGGTGGCGCGCACACAGTGGTCGGTGGCGATCCCGACCACGTCGACCTCGTCGACCTCCCTGGCCCGCAGCCAGTCGGCCAGGGACACGCCGTTCTCGTCGAAGCCCTCGAAACCGCTGTAGGCCGCCGAGTAGGCGCCCTTGTCGAAGACGGCGTCGACCGCGCCGGAGGCGACGGCGGGCGCGAAGTTCGGGTGGAAGCCCACGCCCTCCGTGCCCGCCACGCAGTGCGGGGGCCAGGAGTCGACGTAGTCGGGGTGCTCCGAGAAGTGCCCGCCGGGCGCGATGTGGTGGTCGCGGGTCGCCACCACGTGCCGGTACCCGGCCGGGGCCTGCCCGATCAGCTCGGTGACCGCGGCGGCCACGTCGGCGCCGCCGGTCACCGCGAGGCTGCCTCCCTCGCAGAAGTCGTTCTGCACATCGACGACGATCAGGGCGCGGCGCATGTCGGGTGTCCTTCGGTTCCGGGGATCAGCGGGCTGGGCGGGGTCTGAGGGTCCTGGTCGGGGCGGAGACGGCCATGCGCTCTAGCTACCCGACGCTCCGGTGGCGTACTCCGTCGGAAGGACGGGTTCCCCGCGCGAGAGCTGGGTGGCCGACAGCGGCAGCCCCGCGCGGGCCGCCACATGCCGGTCCCGTACGGCGTCCAGCGGCTCCCGGCGGACCACCTCGCCGCCCTTGACCAGCTCGACCTGGAGCTGCTGGTCCGCCAGTGCGACGGGCACCGGCCCGGTGCCCACCACCTCGGCCTCGGCGACGCCGTACGCGTCCAGGCGCCGGGCCGCCCACTTGCGGCCGCCGATGGAGGTCTTGCCGCCGCTGGACCGTTTCGCCACCGGCTTCAGCGGCGCCCCCGGGTCGGCGGACTCGGCACGGGCGACCAGCTTGTAGACCATGGAGCAGGTCGGGTGGCCGGAGCCGGTGACCAGCTGGGTGCCGACGCCGTAGGCGTCCACGGGCGCGGCGGCCAGCGAGGCGATGGCGTACTCGTCCAGGTCGGAGGTGACGACGATCCGCGTGTCGTGCGCACCCAGCTCGTCGAGCTGCTGGCGCACCCGGTGGGCGACCAGCAGCAGATCGCCGGAGTCGATGCGCACCGCGCCCAGCTCGGGCCCGGCCACCTCCACGGCCGTGCGCACGGCCTCGGCCACGTCGTAGGTGTCCACCAGCAGCGTCGTGTCCCGGCCCAGCGACTCCACCTGGGCGCGGAAGGCGTCCCGCTCGTTGTCGTGGACCAGGGTGAAGGCGTGGGCGGAGGTGCCGACGGTGGGGATGTTGTAGCGGAAGCCCGCGGCCAGGTCGGAGGTGGAGGCGAAGCCGCCCACGTAGGCGGCGCGGGAGGCGGCGACCGCGGCCAGCTCGTGGGTGCGCCGGGCGCCCATCTCGATCAGCGGCCGCTCCCCGGCGGCCGAGGACATCCGGGAGGCGGCGGCCGCGATCGCGGAGTCGTGGTTGAGGATCGACAGGATCACGGTCTCCAGCAGCACACACTCGCCGAAGGAGCCCTCCACCCGCATGACGGGGGAGCCCGGGAAGTAGACCTCGCCCTCGGGATAGCCCCAGATGTCACCGCTGAACCGGTAGTCGGCCAGCCACTGGAGCGTCGGCTCGTCCACGACCTGCTTCTCGCGCAGATAGCCGAGGACGTCCGCGTCGAAGCGGAAGTTCTCCACCGCGTCCAGCACCCGGCCGGTTCCGGCCACGACGCCGTAGCGGCGGCCCTCGGGCAGCCGCCGGGTGAAGACCTCGAAGACGCTGCGCCGCTCGGCCGTCCCGGCCTTCAGGGCGGCCCGCAGCATCGTCAGCTCGTAGTGGTCGGTGAAGAGCGCCGTAGAGGGAACATCCACCGGCAGCCCAAGGTCCGCTGTGTTCATGACCGAGAAGCGTACTCCCATTTCGTCAGTCTGACGATTTAAGGATGCGGCCAGCTCGTTTGTGCTCCCGCGCCCCGGTAGTGGCAGCATGGGCCTTGTGACGTCAGCCGCACCCATCGAGATCGAGAAGACCGAGTCGGCACAGGAGGTCTTCGCCGTACCCGAGCCCGACGTCCCCTGGGTGACGATCGTCCACAACGATCCCGTCAATCTGATGAGCTACGTCACCTATGTCTTCCAGACGTACTTCGGGTACTCGAAGGACAAGGCGACCAAGCTCATGCTCGACGTCCACCACAAGGGCCGGGCGGTCGTCTCCAGCGGCACCCGCGAGGAGATGGAGCGGGACGTTCAGGCCATGCACGGCTACGGCCTGTGGGCCACCCTCCAGCAGGACCGCAAGTAGCCAAGCGGCCGGTGGCGCACGCGCCGACGACGGCCCGGACCGGAAGCAGCGAATCCCCTCCATGCCCGGACACTTCGAACCGCTCCCCGGCGGCGGCGCCGCCGTCGCCCTCGACGACGTCGAGATCTCCATCATCCGCTCGCTGGCGATCCAGCTCCTGGAGCTGATCGGCCCCGGGCCCGCCGAGGAGGAGGGCGCCGACCCGCTCGCCGAGCTGTTCGCCGAGGGCCCGAGCGAGCCGCCCGCCGACCCGGTGCTCAGAAGGCTCTTCCCGGACGCCTACGGCGACCCCGGGCAGCCGCCGGCCAGCGCCGAGGAGGCCGCCGAGCAGCGTGCGCACGCGGCCGAGTTCCGCCGCTTCACCGAGAACGACCTGCGGGCCGGCAAGCGCGAGAACGCCCTCGCGGTGATCCACTCGCTCAACGCCCTCGCCGCCTCCGGTGAGGGCGGCGCGGTGCTGAAGCTGTCCCCGGAGGAGTCCCGGCGCTGGCTCGGCGCCCTGAACGATCTGCGCCTGGCCATCGCCTCCCGGCTGGAGATCGGCGCCGAGGACGACGCCGACGACCTCTACCGGCTGCCGGACGAGGACCCGCGCAAGCCGATGGTGATGGCGTACCTGTGGCTGGGCGGCCTCCAGGAGACCCTGGTCTCCACCTTCATGCCCTGAGGTGTCCCGAGGCGCCCCGGGTGTCCCGGGGTGTCCTGGGCGCTCTTCCCCCGCCTGCCCGGATCGTCCCGTTCCGGGCTGATTTCCCGTCCGCTCAGAGGATGCTCAAATCCGGATAACGATCGCGTCACCGCGACCGGCCCATTTCGGCCGGTCGCTTATGTTTTGTCCGCTTCTCCTGGTGTCGTGAACCACACGTACGTCCTGCGATCAGTGGTTCGAGCGTGATAAATCTTCACGACCGCCCGGCGAACACCACCCACGTTCGCCCGGGTGCGCCACCGAGCCGCCCACCAGCGGCCAGGCACAACTCCATTTCAGTCCGGGGGGATCGCGACCCGATCCGCGGCCGACAGACGGCCCGGGTCGGCATGGAGAAAGGCGCACGACACATGACCTCAGCGCGGGTCGAGAAAGAACGCGCCGGCACGGAGGCCGTGCCGGACGGCGAGGGGTACCAGCGCGGGCTCGGTGCCCGGCAGATCCAGATGATCGCCATCGGCGGTGCGATCGGCACCGGTCTGTTCCTCGGCGCCGGCAAGAGCATCTCCAAGGCCGGACCCAGCATCATCCTGGCGTACGCGGTCGCCGGTTTCGTCATCTTCCTCATCATGCGGGCGCTCGGCGAGCTGCTGATGTACCGCCCGGTCTCCGGTTCCTTCTCGGAGTACGCGCGCCAGTTCATCGGCCCCTTCGCGGGCTTCGTGACCGGCTGGACCTACTGGCTGTTCTGGGTCGTCACCGGCATCACCGAGGTCACCGCGGCGGCGGCGTACATGACGTACTGGTTCGAGATCCCGCAGTGGGTCTCGGCGCTGGTCTTCACCGTCGTGCTCTACGGCGCCAACCTGATCTCCGTGAAGCTCTTCGGCGAGCTGGAGTTCTGGTTCTCCATGGTCAAGGTCACCGCCATCATCGGCATGATCCTGATCTGCGTGGGCGTCCTCACGATCGGCTTCTCCGACGCGGGCGACACCGCCTCCGTCTCGCACCTGTGGAACGAGGGCGGCTTCTTCCCGCACGGCGTCGGCAACACGCTGATGACCCTCCAGATGGTGATGTTCGCCTTCCTCGCCGTCGAGCTGGTCGGTGTGACCGCGGGCGAGTCCAAGGACCCCAAGACCGTGCTGCCCCGGGCGATCAACACCGTGCCGTGGCGCATCGCCGTCTTCTACGTCGGCGCGCTGATCATGATTCTGTCCGTCGTGCCGTGGACCGCCTTCCACGCCGGTGAGAGCCCCTTCGTGGTCGCCTTCCAGAAGATGGGCCTGCCCGCCGGGGCCGGCATCGTGAACTTCGTGGTGCTCACCGCCGCCCTGTCCTCCTGCAACTCGGGCATGTACTCCACCGGCCGCATGCTGCGCGACCTCGCGCTCAACAGCCAGGGCCCGCGCTTCTTCACCAGGCTGACCAGCAGCGGCACCCCGCTGATCGGCACGACGTTCTCCGCCGCGCTGATGCTGGTGGGCGTCTGGATCAACTACCAGTGGCCGGGCAAGGCGTTCGACTACGTGGTGTCCTTCGCGACCATCTCCGGCATGTGGGCCTGGATCGTCATCCTGGTCTGCCAGATCCGCTACCGCCGCAAGTCCGACCGCGGCGAGCTGCCCGTCTCGGAGTTCCGCGCCCCCGGCGGCGTCTGGGCCAGCGTGTTCGCGCTCGCCTTCATCGGCATGGTCATCGTGCTGATGGGCATCGACAAGGACGCCCGGGTCTCGCTGTACTGCGCGCCGGTGTGGGGCCTGGTCCTCGCCGTCGCCTACCTGGTGCTCAAGCGCCGCAACCCGGAGGCCGCCGCCTTCAGCAGGCGCTGACCTCCTCCCGCAGGACGTCCGGCCGGAGCGGCCGCTCGTGGGAACCGCTCCGGCCGCCGCTCAGGGCGTCCGGCATATGGGCCGTCCCGTACCACTCACCGGTACGGGGCGGCCCGTCCGCCTTCCGCCGGGCGTGACCGGCGCGCCGCGGGCCGTTCTGCTTTCCTGCTTATCCTGTGGCCCATGCTGACCATCACCCAGTCGCTCCACGACCAGATCGTCGCCCACGCCCGCGCGGACCACCCCGACGAGGCGTGCGGAGTGGTCGCCGGACCCGCCGGCACCGGCCGCCCCGAGCGGTTCGTCCCGATGCTGAACGCGGCCCGCTCGCCCACCTTCTACGAGTTCGACTCGCAGGATCTGCTCAAGCTCTACCGCGAGCTGGACGACCGCGACGAGGAGCCGGTGATCATCTACCACTCCCACACCGCGACCGAGGCGTACCCCTCGCGCACCGACATCTCCTACGCCAACGAGCCCGGCGCCCACTACGTCCTGGTGTCCACCGCCGACACCGACGAGGCGGGCCCGTTCCAGTTCCGCTCGTTCCGCATCGTGGAGGGCGAGGTCACCGAGGAGGAAGTGACGGTCGTGGCGGCGTACTGACGGGGCGCGTCTCGCACCGCGGATGCCGACCGTCCGAAGGATGAGATCACATTCCAGGGTGCGGACCGGGAATCGATACGATGAGCCCATGGTTCTCCACGACGTGAGCGACGAGATCCCGGGCACGCTGCTCGTGGCGCGGCTGCACGTCGACCTGTGCAGGTTGAACAGCGCCATCTGTTGACGTTCCCTGCCGCCGCCGTACGGCCGTGAGCCGCGGCGCTCCCCGGGGCCGACGCCCGGGGGGACCTCCCTCGCGCGCCCCCCGATCCGACGACATCTTCCTGACAGGAGCCCGCACCCATGGCCATCGAGGTCCGCATCCCGACCATCCTCCGCACCTACACCGACGGGCAGAAGGCCGTGGAGGGCAACGGGGAGACCATCGCCGCGCTCTTCGCCGACCTGGAGGTCCGGCACCCGGGCATCCAGGCGCGCATCGTGGACGGCGAGCAGCTGCGCCGCTTCGTCAACGTCTACCTGAACGACGAGGACGTCCGCTTCCTGGACGGCATCAGCACCAAGCTCGCCGACGGCGACAACGTGACGATCCTGCCGGCGGTCGCCGGCGGCATGCGCTGAACGGCCGCTGAGCAGCGATGCGCTACGACTCCCCGCTGGCCGCGGTGGGCAACACCCCTCTGGTGCGCCTGCCGCGGCTCTCGCCGTCCGCCGACGTCCGTATCTGGGCGAAGCTGGAGGACCGCAACCCGACCGGCTCGGTCAAGGACCGCCCCGCCCTGCACATGATCGAGCAGGCGGAGAAGGACGGCCGGCTCACCCCGGGCTGCACGATCCTCGAACCCACCTCGGGCAACACCGGCATCTCGCTGGCCATGGCGGCGAAGCTCAAGGGCTACCGCATGGTGTGCGTGATGCCCGAGAACACCTCCCAGGAGCGCCGCGACCTGCTCGGCATGTGGGGAGCGGAGATCATCTCCTCCCCGGCGGCGGGCGGCTCCAACACCGCCGTGCGCGTCGCCAAGGAGCTGTCCGCCGAGCACCCCGACTGGGTGATGCTCTACCAGTACGGCAACCCGGACAACGCGGGCGCGCACTACGCGACCACCGGCCCGGAGATCCTGGCCGACCTGCCCTCCGTCACCCACTTCGTGGCGGGCCTGGGCACCACCGGCACCCTGATGGGCGTCGGCCGCTATCTGCGCGAGCACAAGCCGGACGTGCGGATCGTCGCCGCCGAGCCGCGCTACGACGACCTGGTGTACGGCCTGCGCAACCTCGACGAGGGCTTCGTCCCCGAGCTGTACGACGCCTCCGTGCTGACCACCCGCTTCTCGGTCGGCTCCGCCGACGCCGTCACCCGTACCCGGGAACTGCTCCAGCAGGAGGGGATCTTCGCGGGCGTCTCCACCGGCGCCGCGCTGCACGCCGCGATCGGCGTGGGCCGCAAGGCGGTCACGGCGGGGGAGAGCGCCGACATCGTCTTCGTCGTCGCCGACGGCGGCTGGAAGTACCTGTCCACCGGCGTCTACACCGCGGCCACCACACAAGAGGCCATCGAGACGCTCCAGGGCCAGCTCTGGGCCTGACCACCGCGTCGGCGCCCCGCCCGCAGGAGCCGTGAGGCCGGTCCCGCAGGAGTCGTGAGGCCGGTCCCGGAAGGGCCGTGAGCCCGGTCCGGACCGGGCCCGGCCCGTCTCAAGCACGTCCCAGCCCCCTCCCACGAGGGGGCCAATCTCATCCTATGGAGGGGCAAAGAAATCCCTCCGGTACTGCCGTCCCCCGGCGGCCCGGGGCTACGTTCCTGGCGCACCCTGTCATGTCACGATCACGCGGCGTACAGGGTGTGGAGTGTCATGCTCATGACTGCGCGGCTACCGCCGCCACGCGCGTCACGGGCTGCCCGACCAGTGCGATCCCCACGTCAACGGAGGCAGTACCCCCATGCGTGAGTCACGCCCGAGCAGCCGGAGACGGAGTCCGCGCCGACTCCTCGCCGTCGCCTTCCCCGCCCTCGCCCTCACGGTCACCGGGTTCGTCGCGGCACCGACCGCAGGGGCGGCCCAGCCCGCCGCCGCGCACCCGGACACCGGCAGGACCGCCCAGAACGCGCACGCCCTCACCGCCCCCGAGCGGCAGGTCCTGCACAGCACCGGCACGGCCGGACAGAAGGTCCCCACGACCCGGCTGTGCGCCGACGCCCGGCCCGGCGAGGCCAGTTGCTTCGCCCAGCGCCGCACCGACATCCAGCAGCGGCTGGCCTCGGCGCTCGCCGCCGCGCCCTCCGGCCTCTCCCCGGCCAACCTGCACAGCGCCTACAACCTGCCCTCCTCGGGCGGCTCCGGCCTGACGGTCGCGGTGGTCGACGCCTACAACGACCCCAACGCCGAGTCCGACCTGGCCACCTACCGCTCGCAGTTCGGGCTGTCCGCCTGCACCAAGGCCAACGGCTGCTTCAAGCAGGTCAGCCAGACCGGCTCCACCACCTCCCTGCCGACGAACGACAGCGGCTGGGCCGGTGAGGAGGCGCTCGACATCGACATGGTCAGCGCGGTCTGCCCCAACTGCAACATCATCCTGGTGGAGGCCAACTCGCCCACCGACGCCGACCTCGGCACCGCCGAGAACGAGGCCGTCGCGCTCGGCGCCAAGTTCGTCTCCAACAGCTGGGGCGGCGACGAGGAGTCCTCGCAGACCAGCCTGGACAGCCAGTACTTCAAGCACCCCGGCGTCGCGATCACCGTCTCCTCGGGCGACTCCGGCTACGGCGCCGAGTACCCGGCGACCTCCCAGTACGTGACCGCCGTCGGCGGCACCGCGCTCACCACCGCGTCCAACTCCCGCGGCTGGAACGAGACCGTCTGGAACACCAACTCCACCGAGGGCACCGGCTCCGGCTGCTCCGCCTACGACCCGAAGCCGAGCTGGCAGACCGACACCGGCTGCGCCAAGCGCATGGAGGCCGATGTCTCCGCGGTCGCCGACCCGGCCACCGGCGTCGCCGTCTACGACACCTACGGCGGCAGCGGCTGGGCGGTCTACGGCGGCACCAGCGCCTCCGCGCCGATCATCGCCGGCGTCTACGCCCTCGCGGGCACCCCGGGCGCGAGCGACTACCCGGCGAAGTACCCCTACGGCCACACCGCCAACCTGAACGACGTGACCAGCGGCTCCAACGGCTCCTGCTCCACCGCCTACTTCTGCCGGGCGGCCGCCGGCTACGACGGCCCGACCGGCTGGGGCACCCCCAGCGGCACCGCCGCCTTCACCGCGGGCAGCTCGACCGGGAACACGGTCACCGTCACCGACCCCGGCAGCCAGTCCACCACCGTCGGCGGCTCCGTCAGCCTCCAGATACATGCCACCGACAGCGCGGGCGCGGCCCTCACCTACACCGCCACCGGCCTGCCGTCCGGCCTGTCCGTCAACGGCTCCACCGGCCTGATCACCGGCACCGCCTCCACCGCCGGCACCTACCAGGTCACGGTCACCGCGAAGGACTCCACCGGCGCCACCGGCTCCGCCTCCTTCACCTGGACCGTCGGCACCGGCGGGGGCGGCACCTGCACCGCCGCCCAACTGCTCGGCAACCCCGGCTTCGAGTCGGGCGGCTCCTCCTGGACCGCGTCCAGCGGCGTCATCACCACCGACAGCGGTGAGGCCGCGCACGGCGGCTCCTACAAGGCGTGGCTCGACGGCTACGGCGCCACGCACACCGACACCCTGTCCCAGACGGTGACGATCCCGGCCGGCTGCAAGGCCGCCCTCACCTACTACCTGCACGTCGACACGGCGGAGACCAGCCGCACCACCGCCTACGACAAGCTGACGGTGACCGCGGGCAGCAAGACCCTGGCCACCTACTCCAACCTGGACGCGGCCACCGGCTACACCCAGAAGACCGTCGACCTGTCGTCCCTGGCGGGCTCCAGCGTCACGCTGAAGTTCAGCGGCGTCGAGGACGCCTCGCTCCAGACCAGCTTCGTCGTCGACGACGCGGCCCTGACGACCGGCTGACCGTCCCGCCGGTCACCCACCGGCACACCGCTGGTCACGCACCGGCACACCGCTCGTCACGCATCCGTACACCTGCTGGTCACGCACCCGCACACCGCGACCCCGGCCGGAGCCACCGGCCGGGGCCCCGGCGTGCGCGGGGCCGGGGATCCTGATGTGCTGGAGAAACGTCTCATCGGCACCAGGGCACCGGCCACCGGGAACGGGACAGCAGAAAGGCGGCCCCCATGCGCCGTACGACGCTCCACCGCACCACCCTCGCCACCGCCGCGACGGCGACGGCCCTGCTTCTGGCGGGCTGCGGCACATCGCAGGACGGCAAGGGCGGCGGCGGCTCGCCGGGCACCACGGCCCCCGCCTCCTCACCCTCCTCACCGGCCGCGACAGCCCCCACGACCCCCACGACCCCCACGAGCCCCACGGTCTCCGCGAGCGGCGGGAGCACCGCGCCCTCCGCCCCGGCCTCGCCGCCGGTCTCCGCCTCCGCGCCGCCCCCGCCCGGCTGCACCGGCCACGCCGACCTGACCGCCGCCGACTCCGGCCGCACCGTCTGCCTCACCGTGGGCGGCTACCTCCGGCTCACCCTGGACGGCACCAAGGACCGCCCCTGGACCCCCGTGACGGTCAGTGGTGGCGGTGGCGTCCTCAAGGGCGCCGACGCCGGCATCGTGATCCTGCCGGGCGACGCGCTCGCCGCCTACACCGCCACCGCCCCCGGCACGGCCCGCCTGACGTCCTCGCGCCCGATGTGCGCGGCCTCGCCCGGGACCGTGGCCTGCCAGGGCATCGCCCGATGGACGGTCACCGTACGGGTGACCCGGCCGTGAGAGCGTCCCGCGCGGCGCCGGTTCCGGGCCCCGGCCCGCGCCTCACCCGGCCAGGTAGCGCACCTGGTCCCAGAGCACCGGATCCACGACCCCCACCCGGCGCCGGAAGTCCCACACCGGCACCTCCCGCACCTCGTCGGTCTCCAGGAAGCTGGTACGGCCCCGCGCGTCACCCACCGAACCGGGCGGCAGCGGGATCACCCCGGCCCGCTCCTCGTGGTACCGGCTGGTGATCTTGGCGACCCGGGCGCGCTTGCCGTGCACGGACAGCACCAGGCAGGGCCGGTCCTTCGCCCCGGGGCCGTCCTCGTAGGGCACGTTCGCCCACCAGATCTCCGCCGGGCGCGGACGCGCGGGCGCACCCCGGTCCTCCCGGCCCCTCGGCCGCGCCGGCGGACGCGACCTGCGCCCCGCGGGCCGGCGTCCCCGGCCCCACCCGTCGACGAGCGTGGCGACGAGCGCGAGCAGCACCACCGCCGCGAGCGCCAGCCACCAGGACGTGTCCATGAGAACGACGTTACCGGCGCGCGAGCGTCCCTGCGCGCCCTCTTCCGCACCTCGTGCGCCCCACGTCCAGCCGAACCGGTGACACCACAGGTGAGTTCGCCCACAACCCACCTGTGCAAAGGAGCGACCGGCCGTCGCGCGCCGTACTCTCGACGGACCGCACGACCCCCGTCACCTTCTGTATCCACCCGCCAGCGGAGGTTTCTGCTCCATGAAGCTCACCGTCGTCGGCTGCTCGGGGTCGTTCCCGTCCGCGGAATCGGCCTGTTCGAGCTACCTCGTAGAGGCCGACGGCTTCCGGCTGCTCCTCGACATGGGCAACGGCGCCCTCGGCGAGTTGCAGCGCCACTGCGGTCTCTACGACCTCGACGCGATCTTCCTGAGCCATCTGCACGCCGACCACTGCATCGACATGTGCGCCTACTTCGTGGCCCGCTACTACCGGTACGACGGCGGACGCTGCGCCCCGCTGCCGGTCCACGGCCCCGAGGGCACCGAGCACCGGCTGACCACGGCCTACGCCGACACCCCCTCGGCCTCCTCCATGAGCGAGGTCTTCGACTTCCACACGGTCAAGCCGGGCACGTCCGAGATCGGCCCCTTCACCGTGCACACCGAGCGGGTGGCCCACCCGGTGGAGGCGTACGCCATCCGCCTGGAGCACGGCGGCCGGTCCCTCACGTACTCCGGTGACACCGGCGTCAGCGAGGCCCTGGACGAACTGGCCCAGGGCGCGGACCTGTTCCTGTGCGAGGCCGCCTTCACGGACGGCAAGGAGAACATCCCCGACCTCCACCTCAACGGCCGCGAGGCCGGCGAGTCCGCCGCCCGCGCCGGGGCCCGCCGCTTGGTCCTCACCCACGTCCCGCCGTGGACCGACCCGCAGATCAACCTCGCCGACGCCCGCGCGGTCTACGACGGACCGGTGGAACTGGCGGCGCCGGGAGCGGTGTACGAGATCTGACGGACATGATCTGACGGGCATGAGAAGACGGACATGAGAAGGAGGAGGCCCCCCGGCCTGACGGCTCGGGGGGCCTCCTCACGTCCTGCGGACCCTCACGCCTTGGTGAGGTCCTCGACCTCCTCCTCGGGCTCGCGGCCCGGGGTGGGGAGGTTGAACTTGGTGATGGCGAAGCGGAAGGTCACGTAGTAGATCGCCGCGAAGACCAGTCCGATCGGGATGATCAGCCAGGGCTTGGACGCCAGGTGCCAGTTGAGCGCGTAGTCGATGAAGCCGGCCGAGAAGTTGAAGCCGTCGTGCACGCCCAGGCCCCAGGTGATGGCCATCGACGCGGCGGTGAGCACGGCGTGCAGCACGTACAGGATCGGCGCGATGAACATGAACGAGAACTCGATCGGCTCGGTCACACCGGTGACGAACGAGGTCGCGGCCAGCGAGATCATCATGCCGAGGACGGCCTTGCGGCGCTCGGGACGGGCGCAGTGCGCGATGGCGAGCGCGGCGGCCGGCAGACCGAACATCATGATCGGGAAGAAGCCGGACTGGAACAGACCGGCGGACGGGTCGCCGTGCAGGAAGCGCGGGATGTCACCCTGCCAGACCTGGCCGGAGGCGTCGGTGAAGCTGCCGAGCTGGAACCACGAGACGGTGTTGACGAACTGGTGCATGCCGACGGGGATCAGCGCGCGGTTCACACCGCCGAAGAGCGCGGCACCGCCCGAGCCGAGGCCGGTCATCCAGTCGCCGAAGTTGGTGATGCCGGTGCCGATGGGCTTCCAGATCAGGGCGAAGACGACACCCATCACGATGCCGACGAAGGCCATGATGATCGGCACCAGACGGCGGCCGTTGAAGAAGCCGAGCCAGTCCACCAGCTTGGTGCGGTGGAACCGCTGCCACAGGACGGCGGCCAGCAGACCCATGATGATGCCGCCGAGCACCCCCGGGTTGTTGTAGCTGGCCTCGACTATCTTCCCCTTCTCGATGTGCTGCTCGGTGAGGGGGAAGGCCTCCAGGACCTTGCTGTAGACGAGGAAGCCGACCACCGCGGCCAGAGCGGTCGAGCCGTCCGACTTCTTGGCGAATCCGATGGCCACGCCGATGCAGAACAGGATCGGCAGCGAACCGGTCAGCGCGCCGCCCGCGTTGTTGAACACGGCGGCGACCTTGTCCCAGCCCAGGCCGTCCTTGCCGAAGATGTCGTCCTGGCCCAGCCGGACCATGATGCCCGCGGCCGGCAGCACGGCGATCGGGAGCTGCAAGCTGCGGCCGACCTTCTGCAGGCCCTGGAAAAGGCCAGATCCCCGCTTCTTCGCGGGTGCCGCCGTCGATTCGGCGGTGGCGGTGCTCATACGTCCGTCCTCCATCGGGTGGTGGTCTACACCACTCAGTGGTGTAGACCTGTTGTAGCACGATGAAGGTGGCGTAAGGAACCCGCGAAAACGCGACCGGACCACTACGCGCCGTGTGGACTCCGACCGCCGGTGACAAGCCGATTTCACGCCGGTCTCAGACCGATATCAGCCCCTGACAGCCCCTGTCCGAGAGCTGTGCGCATCCCCGCCGAGGGCCCGCCGTGAGCCCCCGCCACCCGCCGCGGACGTCAGGGCTTCGTGGTGTCCTCGACCTCGTCCGCGGGCTCCCGCCCCGGAGTCTTCAGGTCGAACTTCGTGATGGCAAATCGGAAGACCGTGTAATAGACGGCGGCGAAGCACAACCCGATCGGGACGATCGCCCACGGCCGGGTCGCCAGATTCCAGTTGATCACGTAGTCGATCAGCCCCGCCGAGAAGCTGAACCCGTCGTGCACCCCCAGCGCCCACGTCACCGCCATCGACACCCCCGTCAGCACCGCGTGCACCGCGTACAGCACCGGTGCGATGAACAGGAACGAGTACTCCAGCGGCTCCGTGATCCCCGTGACGAACGACGTCAGCGCCACCGACAGCATCAGCCCGCCGACCTCCTTGCGCCGCGCCGGCCGCGCCGTGTGCGTGATCGCCAGCGCCGCCGCGGGCAGCGCGAACATCATGATCGGGAAGAAACCCGAGGTGAACTGCCCCGCGTTCGGATCGCCCGCCAGGAACATGTTGATGTCACCGTGCACCACCGTCCCGTCCGGCTTGGTGTAACTGCCGAACTGGAACCAGATGGGCACGTTCAGGAACTGGTGCAGCCCGATCACCAGCAGCGCCCGGTTGGCCAGCCCGAACACCCCCGCGCCCCACGCGCCCGCGTCGCTCAGCCAGTCGCTGAAACTCTCCAGCCCCCGCCCGACCGGCGGCCACACCCACAGACACAGCGCCGCGAACAGGATCGCCACGAACGCCATGATGATCGGCACCAGCCGGCGCCCGTTGAAGAAGCCCAGCCAGTCCACCAGCCTCGTCCGGTGGAACCGCCGCCAGAAGAAGGCCGACAGCAGCCCCATCACGATCCCGCCGAAGATTCCCGGATTCTGGAAAGCGAACGCCGTCACCGTCCCGTCGGCCGCCCGGCACCCGGCCGCCGTCGCCACCGCACCCGCCCCGCAGCCCACCGGGAACTGATGCAGCACGTTGTAGTAGACGAGGAAGCCCGCCACCGCCGCCAGCGCCGTCGAACCGTCCGCCTTCTTCGCCATGCCGATGGCCACCCCGACACAGAACAGCAGTGGCAGCCCCAGCGAGCCGTCGAGCAGCGCGCCCCCCGCCCCCGCCATCACCTTCGAGACGTCGATCCAGCCCAGCCCGTCCTTGCCGAACACATCCGGCTGCCCCAGCCGGTTCAGGATCCCGGCCGCCGGGAGCACCGCGATCGGCAGCTGAAGACTGCGGCCCATCTTCTGCAACCCCTGGAACAGGCTGTTCCAGTGCTCCCGCAGGGGCGAGACCCCCGTCCCCGCACCACCCGCGCTGTCGGCACTCATGGCGTCCTCCCGAGGCTCCGCTCCGTCGTGCGGCACCGCGTTTGGCCACCGCGCCAACGGTGGTGTAGACCAGTTGACGGACGGTTCCGCTGTCGTGAACGCCATCATCGGCCACCCACGGCACGACCGCTCGCGAAGATGGGCCAACTGTGGGTTACTGCGACAAAGCGGTTCGGATCAGGGAGACAGAACATGGCCAGCAAGGCTGAGAAGATCGTTGCCGGTCTCGGCGGCATCGAGAACATCGAAGAGGTCGAGGGCTGCATCACCCGCCTCCGCACCGAGGTCATCGACCCCAGCAAGGTCGACGAGGCCGCCCTCAAGGCCGCCGGCGCCCACGGCGTCGTCAAGATGGGCACCGCCATCCAGGTCGTCATCGGCACCGACGCCGACCCGATCGCCGCGGACATCGAAGACATGATGTGAACCACCGGTCCCCACGGGACCGCGATTCACCCCCCAAGGGGCTCTTCCCGACGCGGGAGGAGCCCCTTGACCATGGGGCACTACGCTCGACCCCATGTCTCGAACCGACGGCCGCACCGCCGAACAGCTCCGCCCGGTCACCATCGAACGCGGCTGGAGCAAGCACGCCGAAGGCTCCGTCCTCGTCTCCTTCGGCGACACCCGGGTCCTCTGCACCGCCTCCGTCACCGAAGGCGTCCCGCGCTGGCGCAAGGGCAGCGGCGAGGGCTGGGTCACCGCCGAATACTCCATGCTGCCCCGCGCCACCAACACCCGCGGCGACCGCGAGTCCGTCAAGGGCCGCATCGGCGGCCGCACCCACGAGATCAGCCGCCTCATCGGCCGCTCCCTGCGCGCCGTCGTCGACTACAAGGCCCTCGGCGAGAACACCGTCGTCCTGGACTGCGACGTCCTCCAGGCCGACGGCGGCACCCGCACCGCCGCCATCACCGGCGCCTACGTCGCCCTCGCCGACGCCATCACCTGGGCCCAGGGCCGCAAGCTCGTCAAGGCCGGCCGACAGCCCCTCACCGGCACCGTCAGCGCCGTCTCCGTCGGCATCGTCGGCGGCGCCCCCCTCCTCGACCTCTGCTACGAGGAGGACGTCCGCGCCGACACCGACATGAACGTCGTCTGCACCGGCGACGGCCGCTTCGTCGAGGTCCAGGGCACCGCCGAGGCCGAACCCTTCGCCCGCGACGAACTCAACGCCCTGCTCGACCTCGCCGCGGCCGGCTGCACCGACCTCGCCGCCATCCAGCGCGCCGCACTCGACCAGCACCGCGAGAAGTAGAGAACGGACCGAAAGTAAAGAGCAGACCAAGGAAGGGGCCGCCGGGGCGCAACCCGCACCGCACACCCGGCGTCCCTACCGGTACGGGCGTACGGCACGACAGCCGCACGCCCGGCCACCGACCGGGGAGGGAACCCAGCCATGGCCGCGAGCCGACGCCGACGACCGGGCCGCACCACCGCCATCGCCGCCACCACGGCCGCCATCGCACTCGCCACCGCCGCCCTCACCGGCTGCGACGCGGTCGGCAAGGCCCTGGACTGCGTACAGACCGCCGACGCCATCGCCGACAGCGTCACCGACCTCCAGCAGGCCGTGCAGAACGCCGCCGACGACCCGAGCAGGACCGACGACGCCCTCCGCGCGATAGAGGACAAGCTCGGCAAGATCGGCGACAAGACGGACGACACCGACGTCAACAAGGCCGTCGACGACCTCGACAAAGCCGTCGGCAACGTCCGCACCGCCGTCAAGAACGGCGACCACACCCCCGACCTCACCCCCGTCACCGACGCCGCCGGCGAACTCACCAAGGTCTGCACCCCCTGACCCGCCCCCGATACTGGTGACCATGACCCGCCTGATCCTCGCCACCCGCAACCCCGGAAAGATCACCGAACTCCGGGCGATCCTCACCGACGCGGAACTGCCCCACGAACTCATCGGCACCGACGCCTACCCGGAGATCCCCGACGTCAAGGAGACCGGCGTCACCTTCGCCGAGAACGCGCTGCTCAAGGCACACGCCCTGGCCCGCGCCACCGGCCTGCCCGCCGTCGCCGACGACTCCGGCCTCTGCGTCGACGTCCTCGGCGGCGCGCCCGGCATCTTCTCCGCCCGCTGGTCCGGGCGCCACGGCGACGACCAGGCCAACCTGGACCTGCTCCTCGCCCAGCTCTCCGACATCGCCGACGGCCACCGCGCCGCCCACTTCGCCTGCGCCGCCGCCCTCGCCCTCCCCGACGGCACGGAACGCGTCGTCGAGGGCCAGCTCCGCGGCACCCTCCGCCACACCCCCGCCGGCACCGGCGGCTTCGGCTACGACCCGATCCTCCAGCCCGACGGCGACACCCGCACCTGCGCCGAACTGACCCCCGCCGAGAAGAACGCCATCAGCCACCGCGGCAAGGCGTTCCGCGCGCTGGTACCGGTGGTAGGGGAGCTGTTGGGCTGAACTTGCACAGAGGCCCCGCACCTTGGAATCCAAGGTGCGGGGCCTCTTCTGTCTGTGCGCCCGGTCGGATTCGAACCGACAAACACGACCACCTAAAGATCGCCGCTCGGCCGTTGGCGTACGGGCGCGTGAGTCGGGCCCACTCTACTGCGCTGTGCCGGTCGGCGTCCGCCCCTGCACCAGGTACTGGTGACCGCATGGCAGTTGGGACAGAGCAGCCGCAGGTTCTCCCGCCGGTCGTCACTCCAGTCGCCGTTGATGTGGTCGATCTCCAGCGTCATGGGCTTCCCGAGCCACTCGGGTCCGACACCGCATTCGGCGCACTCCTCCGGTACACCGGTCTCGCGGAGCGCGCGGCGCAACGGCGCCGTCCTGGTCCGGCGCCGGCCCTCGTGCTTGACCAGCACCTCCTCCGGGCGTCTGGCAGGCACCGGCCCCGGCTTGCCCCGTCCATGGGCCTGCCCGAGGAAGTGCGCGGTCGACAGCCGCTCCTCGGCGATCCACTGCCGCAGCAGGGAGCGTTGCCTGGAGTTGTCAGGGCACCCCAGGCGGCGGAGCGCCTCCGCGATCGAGACCGATGCGGCGACCGCCGTACGCAACTGCTCAGGCCCGGGACGGCCGCGCCGGGCGCTCACCGGGTGCCCCCACGGGCGCGTCCCTTGCCGCGCCCACGGTAAGTGTCCGTCGTGGAATGGCAGTTGGGGCAGAGCAGGCGCAGGTTCTCGATGCGGTTGTCACGCCAGTCGCCGTCGATGTGATCCACTTCCAGTGGCAGCGGGCGGCCGCGCCATACCGCCTCCGTACCGCACAGGGCGCACCGCTCCCGCACGCCCGTCGTCGTCATCGCCCACTTGAGGCGGTCGCTCGGGATGCGCCGCGCTTGTGCGGCCGGTTGCTCGACGAGAACGTCTTCCGGTGTCCGGGGTCGCCAGGGCCGCCCGCGCCGGGTCGGGATCACGAAGTGCGACGTGTCGATGCCGTACGCCTTGATCCGACGGCTGATGTGGGTGTGGTGCCCGCCGACCACTTCGAGGCCGAGCCGCCGCAGTACCTCGCACATGGTCGTGGAGGCCGCCACCGCCTGCTCGAGGATCTCCCGGGTCCACTTCACGCCCTCCGGCTCGAAGTGGGAGACGTCCACGCCCAGCTTTCTCATCCGCCCCAGCACGTAGCGCCGCGTGGTGCTTCGCGGATCCACCCCCAGTCTCTCCAGCGCCTCCGACAGCGTCCGCGCGCCGCGTGCCGCTTCCTCCAGGCGGTCCCTGGTGTACGCACTGGCCCCCATCGAGTCCCCTCCGGTCCGGTGCCGGGCGTGTGTTCTTCGCCCGTACGGAGCAACGAACCGGATGCCGGGTGGTCACGCACGGCACACGGCAGGGGAACGGCCCGTGCCGGGGTGCCGGGACGGGCCGTTCGGGAAGGGACGGCAAGGGAGGGGTGGGGCGGGGGCCGGGTCAGATGCCCAGGTCTCGGATGATCTTGGCGACGTGGCCGGTGGCCTTGACGTTGTAGAGGGCGCGTTCGACCTTGCCGTGCTCGTCGACGACGACGGTGGAGCGGATGACCCCGGTGACCGTCTTGCCGTAGAGCTTCTTCTCGCCGAAGGCGCCGTACGCCTCCAGGACCTTCTTGTCGGGGTCGGCGAGCAGGGTGACCTTGAGGGACTCGGTGTCGCGGAACTTGGCGAGCTTCTCGGGCTTGTCGGGGGAGATGCCGATGACGTCGTAGCCCGCGCCGGCCAGCACGTCGAGGTTGTCGGTGAAGTCGCAGGCCTGCCTGGTGCAGCCGGGGGTGAGGGCGGCCGGGTAGAAGTAGACGATGACCTTGCGGCCCTGGTGGCCGGCCAGCGACACCTCGTTGCCGTCGGCGTCGGGGAGGGTGAAGGCGGGAGCCGTGTCCCCGGGCTGGAGTCGCTCGCTCATCGAAGGTGCTCTCCTCGTACATGTCCTCGTGGGGCCAATACCGTGTCGGTCCGAGGGTAACCGGGGGTGCCGACGGTGCGGTCGCGGCGAGAGCTGACAGACTGTTCCGGACACGCACCAGTTGACTTCGGAGGCGCTACGGTGGCGGACACGGCGGACACCAGGACCCCGGCTGAGATCGAGGCGGACATCAGGCGTCGCCGCGCAGTGCTGGCCGAGACCCTCGACGAGATCGGGGTGCGCGTGCACCCGAAGACTCTCGTGGGGGACGCCAAGGCCAAGGTCGCCTCGAACGTCGACCACACCCTCGGGCGGGCGTATGTGCAGGTGAACCGGGTGGTGAGCGAGGTGCGGGCGCAGTTCACGGACGAGGCGGGCGCTCCCCGGCTGGAGCGGATCGTGCCGGTCGCGCTCGTCGCCGTGGGTGTCGTGGGCCTGCTCGCGGTGAGCGGGCGCAGGCGCCGGGGCTGACCCGCTGAGCAGGGACATCGGTCGAGGCAGGTAGGTTTCAGGCGTGAGCGCCAACAGAAACGAGCACAGCACCCATCAGGACAAGCTGCCCATCCGCATGCTGCACGACCGGGTGCTCGTCCGGCAGGACACGAGCGAGGGCGAGCGGCGGTCGGGCGGCGGGATCCTGATCCCCGCGACGGCCGCGGTGGGCCGTCGCCTGGCCTGGGCGGAGGTCGTCGCGGTCGGGCAGAACGTACGGACCGTGGAGCCGGGTGACCGGGTGCTGTTCGACCCGGAGGACCGGGCGGAGGTCGAGGTGCGGGGCACCGCGTACGTGCTGATGCGCGAGCGCGATCTGCACGCCGTGGCCGCGGACCGGTTCGAGGGCTCGGAGGACTCCACAGGTCTGTATCTGTGACGGAGTGAGCTGTTTCCCCAAGGGGCCGGTGACCAGGGTCACCGGCCCCTTGGGCGTTCCTTTGCTAGCCTCGGTGGGGAACCCGACGAGACGCGCCGTACCGGGACGAAGGCAAAGACGACGCACCTGGTGTCCGTCGCAACGCCCGCCCGTGGGGCAGGTGTTGCCAGTGTCTCGGAGGTGCCCGTCGTGGCCTGGGTTCTGCTTGTCGTCGCCGGTCTGCTGGAGGTCGGCTGGTCGATCGGGATGAAGTACAGCGAGGGCTTCACCCGTCCGGTGCCCAGCGTCCTGACCGGCGCGGGGATCGTCGTGAGCATGCTGCTGCTGTCCTACGCCGCCCGCTCCCTGCCCATCGGTACCGCCTACGGCGTGTGGGTGGGCATCGGCGCGGCCGGTGCGGCGGTGCTCGGCATGGTGGTGCTGGGGGAGCCGGCGACCGCCGCCCGGATCTTCTTCGTCTGTCTGCTGCTGGTGTCCGTGGTGGGCCTGAAGGTCACCTCGGGGCACTAGCGGCGGGCGTCACCCGGCGTCCTCACCGGCCGGTGCCGGGGTTCGTCCCGGTGTTCGTGCCGGTGCCGCCCGCGGCCGGTCCGGTGCCGGTGCCGCCGTCGGCGCCCGCGCCTCCGCCGCCGGTCCCGCCCGTGGTGGGGGTGCCGCCTCCGCCGGGTGTGCCGCCGCCCTCGGTGGTGCCGCCGGTGGTCGGGGTGCCGCCGGTGCCGTCCGTGGCGCCGGTGTCGCCGCCGCCGGGACCGCCCGGGGTGCCGCCGTCGGTGCCGCGGTCCGTGGGGGTGCCGCCGGTGGAGTCGCCCGGCGTCCCGGTGGTCTGTCCGGGGTCCTGGCTCTGGCCCTGGGTGCTCTGCCCGCGGGTGTCCTGGCCGTCGTCGCCGGTCCCGGGGCCGGTGCCGGTGTCGTCGCCGGTGCCGGGGCTCTGGGCCGAGCCGCTGGGCGGTGCCTGGGACTCGTCGGCGCCGGGCTGGAGCTTGAGGTCGAAGTCGCTGACCGGGGTGCCCTTGAGCGCGTCGCCCATGTACTGCGCCCAGATGCTGCCGGGCGCGCCGCTGCCGTTGATGCGGGGCAGGCCGAGGGCGCCGTAGAGCGGCTTGTGCTTGGCGGTGTCGGGGTCCTGGCCCATGACGGAGACGACGGTGGCGAGGTCGGGTGTGTAGCCGGCGAACCAGGCGGCCTTGTCGTCCTCGGCGGTGCCGGTCTTGGCCGCGGCGGGGCGGTCGATGGCCTGGGCGGGGGCGCCGGTGCCGTTCTGCACGACGCTCTGGAGGACGGCGGTGGTGGTGTCGGCGGCCTCGCGGCTGACGGCCTGCGACTCGGTGCTGCCGTGGCCGGGCAGGGCCACCGCGTTGGCGCCGTCCTTGGTGATCTTCTTGATGATCGTGTAGGTGCCGTGCTTGCCGTGGTTGGCGAGGGTCGCGTACGCCTGGGCCATGTCGAGGACGCTGGCCTGGGCCACGCCGAGCGCGATGGACGGGGAGCCGATCAGCTCGGGGGTGTCGGCGGGCAGGCCGAGGGCGAGCGCGGTCTCCTTGACCTTGTCGGAGCCGACGTCGACGGCCATCTGCGCGTACACGGCGTTGACGGACTTGTCGGTGGCCTCGCGGACGGTGATGTCGCCGTAGGACTGCTGGTCCTCGTTCTCGGGGGCGTAGTGGCCGCCGTTCCAGCCCTGGACCGGCCGCTTGTTGGTGCCGTCGTAGAGGGTGTTCGGGGTGATGGTGCGGGAGTCCTGGGTGGTGGACTCGTTCTGGACGGCGGAGGTGAGCACGAAGGGCTTGAAGGTGGAGCCGACCTGGAAGTCCCGGCGGGTGGCGTTGTTCGTGTACTGCTTGACGTAGTCGATGCCGCCGTACATGGCGACGACCTCGCCGGTCTTCGGGTCGACGGAGGCGCCGCCCGCGCGGACGTAGCGGTCGGTCTTGTTGTTCTTCTTGTCCAGCTTGTCGATCAGCTGTTCGTCGACGGCCTTGACGAAGGCGTCCTGCTTGCTCTTCTGGAGCGTGGTGGTGATGCGGTAGCCGCCCGCGGACAGCTCGTCCTCGTCGAGGATCTTGTTCTTGGCGAGGTAGTCCTTGACCGCGCGCACGAGGTAGCCGCGCTGGCCGGACATGCCGGTGGGCACGGTGGCGGATCTGGGCGCGGGGAACTTCAGCCCGGCCCGTTCGGAGGCGCTGAGCCAGCCCTTCTTGACCATGCCGTCCAGCACGTAGTTCCAGCGGGCCTCGGCGGCGCGCCGGTTCTCCGGGTGGGCGCTGACGTCGTACTCGCTGGGCGCGTTGACGAGGGCGGCGAGGTAGGCGGCGCGGGCCGGGTCGAGGTCCTTGGCGTTGACGCCGTAGTACGCCTGGGCGGCGGCCTGGATGCCGTAGGCGTTGCGGCCGAAGAAGCTGGTGTTGAGGTAGCCCTCCAGGATCTTGTCCTTGGACTCGTTGCGGTCCAGCTTGATCGAGATGAAGAACTCCTTCACCTTGCGGGTGACGGTCTGCTCCTGGCCGAGGTAGTAGTTCTTCACGTACTGCTGGGTGATGGTGGAACCGGACTGCTTGCCCTTGCCGGTGACGGTGCGCCAGCCGCCGCGGAGCACGGCCTTGGGGTCGATGGCGGACTCGCTGTAGAAGTCGCGGTCCTCGGCGGCGAGCACGGCGTGCTGGGCGGCCTGGGAGACCTGGTCCAGCGGGACGCTCTCGCGGTTGACCTCGCCGTCGCGGGCGATCTCGGTGCCGTCGGCGTAGAGGTAGATGTTGGCCTGTTTGACGGCGAGGGCGTTGGCGTCGGGGATCTTCACGAGGGAGTAGCCGAGGAAGAACAGGCCGACACCGACGAGGACCAGGGTGAGGAACCCGCCGAGCGTCATCCGCCAGGTGGGGAACAGCCGCCGCCAGCCGGTCCGCCTGCGCCGGGGCTTCTTGCCCTTGCCGCCCGCGCCGGCCGTGGCGGCGGAGGCGGTGGTGACGTCGCGGTCGGCACGGCCCGCGCCATCCTGGCTCTGGCCCTGGCCCTTGCTCTGGCCCTTGCTCTGGCCCGGGGCGGGGGAGGGCGTGGCGGTGCGGGGGGCCGCGGGTCCGGCGGTGACCTCCCGGCGGCCGGGGGTGCCGGGGGTGCCGGGGGTGCCGGGGGGCGTCGGCGCCGCGCCGGAGCCGGTGCCGGTCTCCTTCGCGGCCCAGGCGGGCGTCGTCGTACGGCGGTCCGCCGCGCCCCCCGCGGCGGTCTCCGACGAGTCCCGGCCCGAGTCCCGGCCCGATCCTCCGTCCGATTCGCCGCCCGTCTCCGGTCCCGCGCCGGGTCGCGCTCCTGACTGCGCCCCCGGCTTCCCCTCGGGTTCCCCGGCGGGACGCGGTGCCTCGGCCTTCGGCTGCGGCTCGTCGCTCATCTCGTGCACGGACTCCGTTTCGCGTGTTCACGTTTCGCGGCATACGTTCGCGTACGCCCTCATGCGCCTTCTGCGCCCCTCGATGAAGACTCTCGCACCAAGCGTTCCGTTCCCGTGCCCGGGAACTTCTCGTCCGCGGAAAATGCGTGGCACATCACGTCCGGCGCGCACTAGGCTCCTGCGCTTCGGTGTCGGCTTGGCGGGAGGGGCGTGGCGTGGGCGCTGGACGGTTGTACGCGGCCGTCGCGGCGGGCGGATTCAGACGGTACGCGACGTATCGGGCGGCCACCGCGGCCGGGGTGTTCACCAACACGGTCTTCGGGCTGATCCTCGTGTACACGTATCTCGCCCTGTGGGACATCCGGCCGCATCTGGGCGGCTACGACCGCTCCCAGGCGGTGACGTACGTATGGCTGGGGCAGGCGTTCCTGGCGACCCTCGCGATCGGGGGCGGCGGGGCCGAGGAAGAGCTGATGGAGCGCATCCGTACGGGGGACATCGCGACCGATCTGCACCGCCCGGCCGACCTCCAGCTGTGGTGGCTGGCGGCGGACGTGGGCCGGGCGACGTTCCAGCTGCTGGGCCGCGGGGTGGTGCCGTTCGTGTTCGGGGCGCTGTTCTTCCCGGTGGCGCTGCCCACGGACCCGGTGACCTGGGCGGCGTTCCTCGGCGCCGTGCTGCTGGCGATGCTGGTGAGCTTCGGGATCCGCTTCCTGGTGGCGCTGAGCGCGTTCTGGCTGCTCGACGGGTCGGGGGTGACCCAGATCGCCTGGCTGGCCGGTGTGTTCTGCTCGGGGATGCTGCTGCCGCTGAACGTCTTCCCGGGCGCCCTCGGCGAGGTCGTCCGGGCACTGCCGTGGGCGTCGCTGCTCCAGGCCCCCGCCGATGTCCTGATGGGGCAGGCGCGGCCGCTGGGCACGTACGCCCTCCAGGGGGCGTGGGCGGTGGTGCTGCTGGCGGCCGGACGGCTGCTCCAGACGGTGGCGACCCGACGGGTGGTGGTCCAGGGTGGCTGAGCGGTCCACCGGGGCAGCGGCGGCCGGAACGACGGCCGGTGCGACAGCTGATACGACGGCCGGAACGGCGGCTGGTACGACGGCTGGTACGACGGCCGGGGCCGGCTTCCGCGCGGAGCACGGCGGGCGGGGCGGCGCGCGCGGGCGGCTGGCGGACGGGCTGCGCGCCTACCGCATGATCGCCGGGATGTGGCTGCGCTCCACGATGGCCTACCGGGCGTCCTTCGCGATGACGACGCTGGGCAACTTCGCGGTGACCGCGCTGGACTTCGTCGCGATCCTGCTCATGTTCTCCCGGGTGGACGCGCTGGGCGGCTACTCGCTGGGGGAGATCGCCCTGCTGTACGGGCTGTCGGGCACGTCCTTCGGCCTGGCGGACCTGGCGATCGGCTCGATGGACCGGCTGGGGCGGCGGGTGCGCGACGGCACGCTGGACACGCTGCTGGTCCGCCCGGTGCCGGTGCTCGCGCAGGTCGCCGCCGACCGGTTCGCGCTGCGTCGCCTCGGCCGGGTGACCCAGGGACTGCTGGTCCTCGGGTACGCGCTGGCCACGCTGGACGTGCACTGGACGGTGCTCAAGGTGGTGCTGATGCCGGTGATGGTGGTGAGCGGCTGCGCGATCTTCGGCGCCGTGTTCGTGGCGGGCGCCGCCTTCCAGTTCGCGGCGCAGGACGCCTCCGAGGTGCAGAACGCGTTCACCTACGGCGGCACCACGCTGCTCCAGTACCCGCCGACGGTGTTCGGCAAGGAGCTGGTGCGCGGGGTGACGTTCGTGCTGCCGCTGGCCTTCGTCAACTGGCTGCCCGCCGCCTATGTGCTGGGGCGGCCGTACCCGCTCGGGCTGCCGCACTGGACGGGGTTCCTCTCGCCGCTGGTGGCGGTGGTCTGCTGCGCGCTGGCGGGGCTGGCCTGGCGGGTGGGCCTCAGGTCGTACCGGAGCACGGGAAGCTGAAGGGACAGGGAGGACGGCATGGTGGCGGACGGACCGGACGGGACGGACGGGACAGGCGGGGCGGACGGGGCGTTCATCGAACTCGACCGGGTCGAGAAGGTCTTCGACGTGCGCAAGAAGACCGGGTTCCTCAAGCGGGAGCGGCGGCAGGTGCGGGCGGTCGACACGATCTCCTTCACCGTGGCGCGCGGCGAGATGGTCGGCTACATCGGCCCGAACGGCGCGGGCAAGTCGACGACGATCAAGATGCTCACGGGCATCCTCACCCCCAGCGGCGGCCGCCTGCGGGTGGCCGGCATCGACCCCGCACGCGAGCGCACCCGGCTCGCGCAACGTATCGGGGTGGTGTTCGGCCAGCGCACGACCTTGTGGTGGGACCTGCCGCTGATCGACTCCTACCGGCTGATGCACCGCATGTACCGGATCCCCGACGCCCGTTACCGGCAGAACCTCGACCGCTGCGTCGAACTCCTCGAACTGGCCGACCTGCTGGACGTCCCGGTGCGCCAGCTCTCGCTGGGCCAGCGCATGCGCGGTGACATCGCGGCGGCGCTGCTGCACGACCCGGAGGTGCTGTATCTGGACGAGCCGACCATCGGCCTGGACGTGATCAGCAAGTCCCGGGTCCGCTCCTTCCTGCGCGACCTGAACGCCGAGCAGGGCACGACGGTGCTGCTGACCACCCACGACCTCCAGGACATCGAGCAGTTGTGCTCGCGGGTGATGGTGATCGACCACGGGCGGCTGATGTACGACGGCTCGCTGCCCGGCCTGCACGAGGCGGCCCAGGGCGAACGCACCCTGGTGGTCGACCTGGAGCGGGAGCTGCCGCCGCTGGAGGTGCCGGGCGCGCGCGTGGTGCGGGTGGAGGGGCCGCGGCAGTGGCTGTCCTTCCCGGCGGGCGAGTCGGCCGCGCCGCTGGTGGCCCGGGTCGCGGAGCACTACCCGCTGGTGGACCTGTCGGTGCGCGAACCGGACATCGAGGCGGTGATCGCCGAGATGTACGCGGCGGGCGCCACTCCCGCGGACGCGGTCGGCGCGGCCGACGGGGACGGTGCGGACGGCGTGGAACGCGCGCTCTCATAGCCTGCGGCGCGGGGATTTCGTAGGCTGCTGCACATGACCGACGATGCCCCCGAACTGCGCGCCTCAGACGCCGATCGCGAACGGGTCGCCGAGACCCTGCGGGACGCCCTCGCCGAAGGCCGCCTGGACATGGCGGAGTTCGAGGAACGGCTGGACGCCACCTACAAGGCACGCACGTACGGCGAGCTGGCGCCGATCACCCGTGACCTGCCCGTCGCGGGGGGCGTGCCGGCGGCGCCCGCGGTGTCCCTGCACAAGGAACCGGCCGAGCCGGGCAGCTGGGCGTCGCGGATCACCGGCGGCGAGGGCTCGTCGTCGTGGGCGGTGGCCGTGATGTCGGGCTTCCAGCGCAAGGGGCGGTGGACGGTCCCGAAGCGGTTCAGCTGCTTCTCCTTCTGGGGCGGCGGCGAGATCGACCTGCGGGAGGCGAACTTCGCGGACCGCGAGGTGGAGATCAACTGCATCGCGATCATGGGCGGCGCGCAGGTGATCGTGCCGCCCGGCGTCGAGGTCGTCGTCCGTGGCATCGGGATCATGGGCGGCTTCGACCACCGCGAGGAGGGCGTACCGGGTGAGCCGGGCGCCCCGCGCGTGATCGTCACCGGGTTCGCCTTCTGGGGCGGGGTGGCCGTCGAGCGCAAGCTCACCAAGGCCGAGCGGCTGCTCCAGAAGGAGCAGCGCCGCCAGGAGAAGCTGGACCGCCGGACGGAGCGCCGCGAGCTTCAGTCCTCCCGGCACGAGGAGATGCGCGACCGCTGGGAGCGGCACTGGGACCGCCAGGAGGAGCGCATGGAGCAGCACCGGCAGCGCCACGAGGAGCGCTGGGAGCAGCACCGCGAGCGCCGGGAGCAGCGCCGGGACCGCCGCGGGCACCGGGACTACTAGCGGGTTTCCGGCGGGCGGGCACGAGGGCTCTCCGGGCCCGTGAAGCTGCCCCGGCCGCCCCCGGGCGCCTGCGGCCCGCCCCCGCGGGAACTCCTGGTCCGTTCCGGGAGTAGGTCAGAGGGGACAATCGGGTACGGGGTGTGCGCCGGGCGCGCGCCGCCCGTGCGGACCGCTCACCGGAGCGGCGCGTACGGGAACGAAGCGGCGCGCACGGGAACACGGAACGGGTGGAGCGGATGGAACGCACGACGGAGGCCGAGCCTCGGACGGATCCCGCGGCGGATCCCGCGGCGGGTCCGGCGGCGGAGCCCGCCACGGCCCGCCGCACGATGACCGTGTTCAGCCCCGCCGACGAGGAGCGCCGGCGCGGGGTGCGCCGGATGAAGCTGACCGCGACCGGACTGCTGCTGTTCGTCGCGGTGGTGTACGTCCTGGCCAAGTGGGCCGGGCACAGCGGCGCGGGCCCCTGGGCGGGCTATGTCGCGGCCGCCGCGGAGGCGGGCATGGTCGGCGCGCTCGCCGACTGGTTCGCGGTCACCGCCCTCTTCCGCCACCCGCTCGGTCTGCCCATCCCGCACACCGCGATCATCCCCACCAAGAAGGACCAGCTCGGTGTCTCGCTGGGCGAGTTCGTCGGCGAGAACTTCCTCTCCGAGGACGTCGTACGCCAGCGGCTGCGCGCCGTCGGCATCGGCGGCCGGCTGGGGACCTGGCTCGCCCGGCCGGAGCACGCCGACCGGGTGACCGCCGAACTGGCCACCGCGCTGCGCGGCGCGCTGACCGTGCTGCGCGACTCCGATGTGCAGGCGGTGGTGGGGGAGGCGATCACCCGCCGGGCCGCCGTGCAGGAGATCGCGCCCGGCCTCGGCAAGATGCTGGAGAAGATCGTCGCCGACGGCGGCCACCGGCGCGTCGTCGACCTGGTCGTCACCCGGGCGCACGACTGGCTGGTGCTGCACGGCGACTCCGTGATGGACGCGGTGCAGGGCGGCGCGCCCGGCTGGACGCCGAGGTTCGTGGACCGCAAGGTCGGCGAGCGCGTCTACAAGGAGCTGCTCCGCTTCGTCACCGAGATGCGCGACATGCCCGGCCACCCCGCGCGCGGGGCGCTGGACCGGTTCCTCGGCGACTTCGCCTCCGACCTCCAGTCCGACAGCGAGACCCGGGCCCGGATCGAACGCCTCAAGAGCGAGGTCCTCGGCCGGGGCGAGGTCCAGGACCTGATCGCCTCCGCCTGGACGGCCGTACGCTCCATGATCGTCTCCGCGGCGGAGGACGAGCACAGCGAGCTGCGCCTGCGGGTGCGGGCCTCGCTGCTCTCCCTGGGCCACCGGATGGCCGAGGACCCCGGGGCGCAGCGCAAGGTGGACCGCTGGGTGGAGGGCGCCGCGGTGTACGTGGTGACGACGTACCGCAAGGAGATCACCTCGCTGATCACCGACACGGTGGCGGGCTGGGACGCCGAGCACACCACCCGGAAGATCGAGGCCCACATCGGCCGTGACCTCCAGTTCATCCGCATCAACGGCACGGTGGTCGGCTCGCTGGCCGGGTTGCTGATCTACACGGTGTCGCGTCTCCTCGGAGCGTAGGCGGACCGCCGCCGTGCGTGACGTCCCCGCTTCGGGGGCACACGCAGGGCGTTCCGCTCGTCGAGGAGGGAGCCCATGGCCAGTGCTGAGACCGCGGGTGCCGGGACCGGCCGCACCGTGACCACCGACATCCCCGCCAGACTCGACCGCCTGCCGTGGTCGCGCTGGCACTGGACCATCGTCGTCGGGCTCGGCACGGTGTGGATCCTCGACGGCCTGGAAGTGACCGTCGTCGGCAACATCGCCGGCCGGCTGTCGGAGCCGGGCAGCGGCCTGGCGATCAGCTCCGGGCAGGTGACCGGTGTGGCCGCCGCGCTGTATGTGGCGGGCGCCTGTGTCGGTGCCCTGTTCTGGGGGCGGCTGACCGACCGCTACGGCCGCCGGAAGCTGTTCATGATCACCCTGGCGGTATATCTCGCGGCCACCGCCCTGACCGCCTTCTCCTTCGAGGCCTGGTGGTTCTTCCTCTTCCGCTTCCTGACCGGCTTCGGCATCGGCGGCGAGTACGCGGCCATCAACTCCGCCATCGACGAACTGATCCCCTCGGACTACCGCGGCCGGGTCGACCTGATCATCAACGGCAGTTTCTGGGTGGGCGCGGTGGGCGGCTCGCTGCTGTCGATCCTCGCCCTCAACACCGATCTGCTCGCCGCCGACCTGGGCTGGCGGCTGACGTTCGCGCTCGGCGCCGTCCTCGCCCTGGTGATCCTCCTCGTGCGGCGGCACGTCCCGGAGAGCCCGCGCTGGCTGCTGATCCACGGCAGGGACCGCGAGGCCGAGGAGGTGGTGGCCGGGATCGAGGAGCGGATCGAGGCCGAGAAGGGCGCGCCGCTGCCCGCGCCGCACGGGGAGATCACCATCCACCAGCGCCGTACCGTCTCCTTCGCGGAGATCGGCCGCACCGTCTTCGCCCGCTATCCCAAGCGGGCCGTCCTCGGCTTCTCCCTCTTCATCGGCCAGGCCTTCCTCTACAACGCCATCACCTTCGGCTTCGGCGCCATCCTGACCGCGTTCTTCCAGGTGCCCTCCGGCCACACCGGCTACTACTTCGCCGTCATCGCGGTCGGCAACTTCCTGGGCCCGCTGCTGCTCGGCCGGCTCTTCGACACGGTCGGGCGCCGGGTGATGATCTCGTCCACGTATCTGCTGTCGGGGCTGCTGCTGTTCGGCACGGCGTGGCTGTTCGACCGGGGCACGCTGGACGCGACCACGCTGACCGCCTGCTGGTGCGCGGTGCTGTTCTTCGCCTCGGCGGGCGCCTCCAGCGCCTATCTGACCGTCTCCGAGATCTTCCCGATGGAGACCAGGGCGATGTCCATCGCCTTCTTCTACGCCCTGGGCACCGCGGCCGGCGGCATCAGCGGACCGCTGCTCTTCGCCGACCTCACCGGCACCGGCGAGGTCGGCGACACGGTCCTCGCGTTCTGCATCGGGGCGGCGCTGATGTGCGCGGCGGGCCTGGTGGCCGCGTTCCTGGCGGTGAACGCCGAGCGCCGCTCCCTGGAGGACATCGCCACCCCGCTGACGGCGGTGCCGGGCAAGCCGGGCCCGGCCGCGCAGAACGGCCGCCCCGACGTCACGCCCCCGTCGTCGAGCCCGGCGTGAGGTGACGCCGGTCCTCCTGGCGGGGCGTGCGTGTCAGGGGCGGTCGCTTGCGTGGCGCGCGGGGCGCGTGCGCGGGATGGGGCGCGCGGGGCGCGTGCGCGGCGCGTGGTGGGTCGCGCGGCGCGCGTGACTCGCGCAGGCCGTACGCAACTCACTCACGCCGTACGCAGCGCGCGCACGCCGTACCCGGCTCGCCTACGCCTACGCCTACGCGGCGTGCCGGTCGGCGACGGCCCAGGAGGCGAGGGCGACCGCGCCGGCCACGCCGAACACGGACGGCCAGGCGCCCACCTTCTTGGCCAGCGGGTGCGACCCGGCGAACGCGGCGACGTAGGCCGCCGTGAGGGCGCCCGCCGCCCTGCCGCCCGCCTGCCGCCGCCACTGCTGCGCGGCTGCGGCACCGGCGACGGCCAGCACGGCCCCGCCGAGCTGCCGCTTCTTGGTCCAGCGGGCCACCCCGTACCCGCCGACGAGCCCGGTCGCGGCGACCGCCGCCGTAGGAATCCTCGCCATCACTGTCTCCCTGTCTCCCCCGATGACCTGCGGACGCCCGGGTGCGGACGTCGAATGGACCGAGGCTAACTCCCGTCCGCACGGCGGATCGGACCGGCCCGCGAGGACGGAGCCGCCCGAGGACGCACGGGCACGCGGATGAGACCCAGGTCACACCACAAACATCTCCGGACCCGTCACACATGGCTCCCGCGCTCCGTCATGTCTGTGCAACCGAGCGAGCGAACGACGAGCGCACCAGCGCACCAGCGCAGCGCAGCACCAAGACCAAGACCATGACCAAGACCATGACCAAGGAGCCCATGATGGAAGCCCGCCTCAGCCTTTTCGGAAACCCCGTCGCCGGCAAGTTCATGCGCCATGTCAACTCCGCGGGCAAGGTCCTCACGGACTCGACGCTCCCGGCCGCGACCCAGGAACTGGTGAAGATCCGCGCCAGCCAGATCAACGGCTGCGGTTTCTGCACCGACATGCACACCAAGGACGCCACGGCCGCCGGTGAGACCGCCGACCGTCTGAACCTGATCGCGGTGTGGCGGGAGGCGAAGATCTTCACCGAGGCCGAGCGCGCCGCCCTGGAACTGACGGAACAGGGCACCCGTATCGCGGACGCGGCCGGCGGCGTCACCGACGAGGCGTGGGAGAACGCCGCCAAGCACTACGACGAGGACCAACTCGCCGCCCTCGTGAGCCTGATCGCCCTGATCAACGCCTACAACCGCCTGAACGTCATCGTCCGCCAGCCCGCGGGCGACTACCGGCCGGGCATGTTCGGCTGACCGGCCCGCGCCCCGGGGGGAGAGAGAGACGGCGACCCTCGGGGCGTAGGTGGAGGGACCCCCTGGCCTAGGCTGACGCCGGACCGAACGGCAGCAGTGACGACGCGCTGGGGGACGAACGGACGATGCCCGAGGGACGACCGGACACGCCCCCCGCCGCCGCACCCACCCGTCCGGGCCGGCTGCCCCGCCCGGACGGCACATATCTCGCCTACGAGGACCACGCGCCCCCGCCGCCCTCGTCCCCGCCCGTCCTGCTCCTGCACGGACTGGCGGGCCACCGGGGCGAGTGGGACGACCTGGCCGCGCGGCTGCGGGCGGACGGCCACCGGGTGGTGGCGTACGACGCCCGGGGGCACGGCGGGAGCACCCGCCGCCCCGGGGACGTGACCCGCGAGGCACATGTCGCGGACGCGGCGGCCCTGGCGGACGAACTGGCCCTCGCCCCGGCCTTGGTCGTGGGCCAGTCCTTCGGCGGCCACACCGCCCTCCTGCTGGCCGCCGCCCGCCCCGACCTGGTGCGGTCCCTGGTCCTTGTCGAGGCGGGCCCCTCGATCGCGCCCCCGGACCTCCCCGCCCGGATCGGAGCCTGGCTGGACTCCTGGCCGGTCCCGTTCCCCACCGCCGAGGCGGCGGCCCGCTTCCTCGGCCACGAGGCGTGGGCGCGGGGCCTGGAGCAGCGGGCGGACGGCTGGTGGCCGAGGACCGACAAGGACGTCATCGTCTCCACGATCGCCGAACTGACCCGGCGCGACCACTGGCGGGAGTGGCAGGCGATCACCTGCCCCGTTCTGGTGGTGCGGGGCACCGACGGCACGATGCGTGAGGCGGAGTCCACGGGGATGCACGCCCGCCGCCCCGCCGCGACCCGCCTCCTGACCCTCCCCGCCGCGGGCCACGACGTCCACCTGGACCAGCCGGAAGCCCTGTACGAGGCGGTGCGGGCGTTCCTCGCCGACCAGACCTGAGTCGTCTTCGGCCCCGCCCGGCCCGGCGCCATGCCCACGGACGCCTGTCGCTCGGGAGACGACTCCGTCGTCCACTTCGACCTCCCCGGGGCCGACCCGGAGACCATCGACCCGGACGTCGAGCGAAACGTGCTGAACATCCACGCCGAGCGGATCCACGCAACCCACGCAACCCACGCGACCCACGCGGAGGAGACCCCCGCAGCCAGGCTCATCGCCGCCCGGTGTACGCCCTGCTGTTCGGACGAGCACAAGTGAACTGAACGGCAGCCGACCGCCCGCACACCGAGTGGGGTGATCTGGCCGGATCTTCCCCCTCCGTGCCGAAGTGCGTTGTTCCTGCGATCGCCGCCCTGATAGAGATGAGGGCCTTCTGCGCCGGTCCGCCGCGGCCTGCCCGGACCGGCGAAGGGAACGGTGGGCTCCGCGCCCGTCGGTCCGGTCGGTGCCGCGGTGGCGGACTTCGTCGCCGACACCGAGTCGCAGATCACGTTCATGGCGGCCCGTATCAAGAAGACGACGGACGGAACCGTCGACGCCACCACCGCGTACATCGACGGTGATCTGACCATGGCAGCGCGTGCCCAGCGTGCAGCGGCGAAGGTCCCCTCGTCCGCCGACCTGCGCGCGGTGGTCGAGCAGACCGGCCGGCACGGGGAGCGGCCGAGGTGATCGAACCCGGGAGAATCCCGCAGTACACCGGTGACTTCGCCAAACTGTCCAAGGCCGTCTCCCAGCTTCGCACCCGCGCGGTCGGTATCCGCAACGACGGCCAGGACGTCCACTCCCGCTTCCAGGCGACGGCTGCCTACTACAAGGCGCCGGAGGCCGACCAGCTCCTCTCCACCACCCGGCCGGTGATGGACACGGCGGACGAGTTCGCCGCGCACATCGAGTCCCTGGCCGACGCCCTGGAGACCTTCGCCGCGGAGGCGAAGCCGCACGCGGACCGCTTGAAGGAACTGCGGGAGAAAGCGTCGACCTTCGTGGACAGCGTGCGGGGCGACGACGACTGGACCAAGGACCAGGACAAGATCGCCGCGCACGACGCGCTGATGGACGGTGTCGCGGAGGCCGTCGACGGGTTCCAGACCGCGGAGCGCGACGCCGCGAACAAGATCAGCCGCATCAGCCCGGGGGCGTGCCGCCCCAGTTGGGTGGTCGACGACGGCAGCCACGCACCCGGCATGTACGGGGTCCACGCCGACACGCTGACGTCCATGGGCGACCTGCCGTGGGGCAGTCCGGAGAGCCGTTCCTACGAGCGGTGGAGCCTGGACTGGTGGGGGCACGGCGCCAAGAGCTGGGCCTGGGACGGCATCGTCAAGGACAGCGTCTGGGGCGGATTCGTCGGCCTGGGCGTCCTTGAGGACAACCTCCTGGGCATCAACGGCGCCCAGGCCCGGAGCGACACCTGGGACGGCCTCAGACGTACCGTCGTCGGGACCTACGCCTACGGCATGGACGCGGTCGGCCTCGGCGGCCGTCTCTCGGACTGGCAGCGGGACAGCGAGGCGTACGCCGACGAGTTCGGCAAGGGGTTCGTCGCCTACGACACCTGGGACGAGGATCCGGCACGTGCCCATGCCGTCACCACATTCAGCCTCCTCACCCTGTTCGGAGGGGCCGCCGGCGGCCTCGCCAGGGTGAGCAAGGCAGGCCGGGTGGCCGAGACCGCCGGTGCCCTGGCCAGGGCAGGCGACGTCCTCGACCCCGTCTCGGGCGGCACGAGGGCGGCCAAGGCCCTGTCCGACCTGCCGAAGGTCTCCGAGACCCTCACCCGCGTCAGCGACCACCTCAAGCTCCCCAAGCCCCACCTCCCCGACACCGCCCTCGACCTGAACGACCGCTACCGGATCACCAAGGACGGCAACCTGGTTCCACTGCACGCGGACGGCACACCGGACATGACCCTGCCCGAGCGTGAACCGGCGGCCACCGACCGTGCAGCCACCCCACAGCCCAGCGATCACCAGCTGCTCACTGCCGGAGCGCGACGCGGCGGGTCTACGGCAATGCATGCGGGTGACGCACCGCCGTCGAGTCCGGCACAGCATTCCGCAGGGCCCCATGGCTCTGAAGCAGTACGGCGTACGCACGAAGGGACTCACGCGGGACCGCCCCATGACGGCGGTAGCGAGCCCCATGACGGTGGTCACCGAGCGGGCGGAGATCATTCCGCGTCTTCGCACTCGGACTCGGACAGGGGTGAGGTCCCGCGCGGTACCGATGGGAACGATCCGTTCTCCGACGGTACGCCTCACCAGGAGACTGTCCCGTCAGGGCCCGATCACGGTCCTGCGGATCACGCCTCGAACCGAGAGCGCCCGCCACGTGAGGGTGACACCAATTACATCGTGGACAATCCCGAAAACTGGGCCGACACCATCACGGACATCGACCGGATCGATGGCGGTGTTCTTTGGGAGGAGAAGACTGCGACGGGGCGTGATCCACGCGTGAATGTGAACAAGTGGATTGCAAAACACGTCTTCAAGAAACTGGACTCCTATGTTCGAGCCCGGCACTGCATGAGCGGCTATGAGGAAGCTCCGCTCGGTCTTGACTTCACAGAGCCTGGGGCGACGTCGGAGTTCAGGGCTGCGGTAGAGTCCGGCGTAGCCGAGTGGGTTACCAGAAATCCCGGCGTGGATGTGCGAGTGAGGTGGGCGGAGTGAGCTGTTACTTCCAGATGGGTGACCAGGAGTTGTGGAACCCATCGAACTCTTTGGCTAAAGTTTTCCTGGGGCAGGCTGAGGTGCTGTCTGAGCTGGTCAGGAAGGATTCGGGGTTGGCGGGGGTCATTGAGGATGAATGTCAGGTCGATCCCTCGCTTTTCGTTCCATTCGTGGATGAAGTCGTGAAGGTTTACCAAGATTCCAACAATGAGGCGCTCAGGGCACTCCTCAAGGGGTTTGCCTCCGTCGCGCTGGTGCTGGTGGATCGCATGGGTATGGAAGTGGCGGAAATCGCACCGGAATTCTCTGAAATGTGGGCGACTGAACAGGAATTCCGAGCCAGGTACATGCCGACGGGTTGAAAAAGGGGTGCTGGAGATTTCCTGTGCCGGCCCGTCGAACGCGAGGAGAGTGCATTCCTGACGAGGTTTGCTGTTGTCAGGTCTTGCTGTAGAAGTGTCGCAAGCGTGCACATCCAGGGTGAATTCACTTCCGGTTGTGCCGTGATTTCGAGGAATCAGTGCATGCCCTGTAGCACATTCGCTCTCACCGCGAGAATGCCGGACCCCGTCTCCCTGCTGGCCGCCCTCCACGCAGGCGGCCCCGATCTGCGCGTCGACCGGGCGGGTCAAGGGGCCGTGGTGCGACTGTGCACGGAGGAAGGGCGTCAGGTGGTCGCGGTCGAGGCACCTCGCTACCTCCAGGTCCCGGGGGAGGCGGCGCGGTTGCTGGGCCCTGCGGCGGCCACGGAGAGTCCGGTCTGGTGGACGGAGGTCCGCGCGGCCTCCGCCGTCCCCGAGGCCCCCAGGCTGTCGGCCTCCGTAGCCGGACGCCTGGCCTCCTTGCTCGACGGCACCACCTGGCCGCGCGAGACCGCCGCCCACACCGATGTCGTCACGGTCGAGGCATCCGGCGAACCGGCGCCCGCCCTCGCAGCCGGCGATGACGTACTCACCGAAGCAGACATGCTCACGGACCGAGCGGCGATCGTCCTCCCCGACATCCCGGTCCTGGCCGCCACCACCTGGCTGACCGAACTCCTGCGTACCACCGCACGGACCGGCCGGCACCTGTACCTGGTCACCCCGCCGACGACCCGCCTCACGCTGCCCGCCCGCACGCTTCTCGACCGTGCCCCCGCCCGCTGGGTCGTCAGGGACCCCGGGACCGGCTACTACGACGGGCTGACAGGTCTGGAACTGGTCTGGCACGGCGACCACTTCGCACCGCCGGCCGGTCGGAATCCCACCGTCGTGGACGCCTACCGACCGCCGCCGACCGGCCGATCCGGCGAGCGCCAGTTCCTCCTGTCGGCGCGCACCATCCACCCTGCCGACGAACAACTCCTCCTGGGCGGCACCCTGGAATGCGCCTGGCAGACCCTGACCGGCGAACCGCCCGCAGGCTGGTCCACAGCGGAACCTGTCAACGTCCCTTGGTCCCGCCGCCAGTTGACCGACCTCGCCCGTAGCCGTGCCCGCCGCGGCTCACCGACCTGGCTCGTGGCAGTCGGCAGCCCCGGCCGACCGGCCATCGCCACCCAGTGGGTGACCCACACCCGCCTGGGCGTGGAGGAGCACATCACGCTCGCCCTCGGCCACACCGCCGACAGTCCCGTCCCCTTGGACCGCCTGCCCCACCTGGCGGAGGTCCTGGCCGCTCAACACCACCTGGCCACCATGGTCACCGAGGTACGAGCAGCCCGCGCGGACCTCATGGCCCCGGCGCACTACGAGCCACCGGCCCTCCCCGTCTCTCTCACCTTCGGCCCCGACACCGTTGCGGACACCGGCCTCAGCCGTGTGGAGGAAGCCCTACCGGACACACCCGTCGTACGCCTCGGCCCGACAGCCCGCCCCACCCTCCACTGCACACTCGGAGACGGAACGGATCCCGCAGCGTGGAGGCGCCTCCGGCGCGCCACAGCCCACCTGCACGTAGCCCCCGCAACTCAGGCCGTACTCGGCCGGCCAGGCGGCTGAGCCCCTCCAGCCCGCTGCGCCAGGCGCCCCCCGAGCCGCCCGCCGAGGTGGAGCGAACTCCTCGCCCTCCCGCCGGAACTCGCGGCACGGGCCGCCCTGACCTGGTGGAGCTTCACCACCCCACCTCGCGACGGCGCTCGCGGTGGCCGGTCCGGTCACCGCGAACACGACACGGGGGGTGTTCCGGCAGCGCCACGGGCGAGGGTGCTGTCTCTCCGTACGTCAGCTTGCTGTGATAGCTGCATACGTCGAGACGTCGGCCGGGAGGGCGTGTTCCAGGCGCCAGGTGATTGCCATGGGCTTGCTGCCGGTGTGGTGCTCATAAGTGGCTGGGCCGAGCAACATCCAGGGCTGCGATTTACCTATGTCGGAGTTCTTGTAGCGGCGTAGAAACAGGAGGATGTGGGTACCGCGCTGCTCGTGCTTCTGATAGCGCACGCCGGTAGGGGAGTTCTCTCCTGTTGCATTCTGGGATTCCCAGTGAAAGAGCCTCGGGCTGAGGGCGTAGTCCTTGTAGCGGACGGTGGGCGAGAAATCCTTCTCGTTTTTCTCCGACGTGATGAACAGGGCGTCCGCCTGAAACTCTTGGGCCCACTGAACGCCTTGCGACCAGGAGCGTGGCATCTGGCCACCGAAGCGGGCCACACCTAGTGCGGCCAGGATTTCGGAGCGGTTGTAGGAGCTGTGTACCTTCAGCGGGATACGGCTCAGGTCTCCAGTCAAGGTGACGGGGAAATGATCGGCTTGCTCGACTACGTAGGACAAGACTTGGCGGAGCTCGCTCCGGAAGGCGTGCTGCTGGCGCAGCGACTCGAGCCCTTGTTCAAAACTAGTGAAACCACCTCCGTTGTCCCACAGGTTGAAGAACAGCATGCGGGCGTAGGACTGACCCAGGGGGTCCAGGTCTTCGTACCTGGGCGCGTCGTCCTGGAGAAGTCGAAGGTATGCCTGCGTTCGATCCAAGTCATCCACGTGGAGGAATGCGTGAACGCGCTTCAGTAGTGCTGATTCTTCGGAGGAGGTGGATTCCTCCAAGAGGCCAGCGCGGCGCAGGAGCGCTGTCCACGAGTTGTCGCTCTTGTACAGTTCCTTGATCGATCGGCGGCTCTCCCGAAGGTAGTCGGCCAGACGCGGTGTGCTGTAGGTCTTCACCTCCTTGGCCAACGTCTTTACCGTGGCGTTCACTTGTGTGCGAATGTTGTTGAGAACGAGGTCCTTGGACTTCCCCTCCAGGATGATCTGGCAGCCGGACGGCAGTTGCGGGAAGTCATGCTCGATATGCTCGATGAGCCGGTTGCGTGACAGGTTAGTCAAGGCGCGGAACTGCTCCTCGAAGCGGAACTCCGCTCGATGCTGTCCGATGAAGTCGAGGACCGTCAGGACCGGCTTGCTCTCAGTGCGCCGCAGACCCCGGCCCAACTGCTGGAGGAAGATTGTGGCACTGCTGGTGGGGCGGAGAAGGAGCAAGGTGTCGACGTCTGGGACATCGAGACCTTCGTTGAAGAGGTCGACCGAGAAGATCACTTGGATTTTCCCGTCTCGCAGGTCGCGCAAGGCCTGGGCGCGTAGTTCGGCGGGTGAGTCGCTGTCCAGTGCCACGGCCTGGAGATTGGCCTTGCGGAAAAAGTCCGCCATGAAGTGGGCATGGGCTTTGCTCACACAGAAGCCCAGCGCTCGCATGGTTCCCGGATCAGAAACCTTGTCCTGGACCTGCTTCACGATGATCCGTGCGCGGGGTTCGTTGTCCGTGTAGAGGTTGTCCAGGTCTTGGTCGGTGTAGGTGCCGCGCTGCCAACCCAAGTTCGTCAGGTTCGTGCCATCCGGTACACCGAAGTAGTGGAAGGGGCAGAGCAGGTCATTCTCCAGCGCCTCCCAGAGGCGCATTTCGGCGGCGATCCGTCCGTCGAAGAACTCATCTTGGACGTTACAACCGTCCGTCCGCTCCGGAGTGGCGGTCAGGCCCAGCAACTCCTTGGGCTGGAAGTGGTCGATCACCCTTCGGTAGGTGGGAGCGGTGGAGTGGTGGAACTCATCGATGACGATGACGTCGAAATGGTCCCGTGCCAGTTGTTCCAGCCGGCGCACGTTGAGCGATTGCACGCTGGCGAAGACATGATTCCACTCGCGCGGCTCCTGACCGGCGTGCAGCAACTCTCCGAACGAGGCATCGACCAGCACTTCCTGGTAGGTGCGCAGGGACTGGGCGAGGATCTCCTTGCGGTGCGCGACGAAGAGCAACCTTGGTCGTTCACCGTCTCCAGGCCTGCACAGATCGCGATAGTCAAGGGCGGCCATCACGGTTTTGCCTGTACCGGTCGCCGCGACGAGCAGGTTCCGATGCCTATTGCGAATCTCTCGCTCGATACGAAGCCGTTCCAGCATGTCCCGCTGGTGCGGGAAGGGGCGTACGTCGAGCCCCGACAGGTTGATCTTTCGCTCAGTGGTGGGCGCGCTGCCACTTGCCTGCGCAAGTGCCTCGTCGAGACGTTGGCTGTCTCGATCAGGGTCGTACGGCTCGAAGGCGATGTCATTCCAGTATGCGTCGAAGGTTGCCTCGAACTTGTCCACGACTGCCGGGGTGGCGATTGACGACAGGCGTACGTTCCACTCCAGGCCATCGAGCAACGCGGCCCTGGACAGGTTCGAGCTGCCGACGTAGGCGGTGTCGAAACCAGTGTCGCGCCGGAACAGCCATGCCTTGGCGTGCAGACGTGTCGAGCGGGTCTCGTAGTTGACTTTGACGCTGGCGCCGAAGTCGCGGACCAGGCGATCGAGTGCGCGGCGATCCGTGGCGCCCATGTATGTGGTGGTGATGACCCGGAGCTGTACGTTTTTCTTTTTGGCCGCGCGCAGTGCGTCCTCTAGGACTCTTATCCCGTACCACTTCACAAAGGCGCAGAGCAGGTCGACGCGGTTGGCCGTTGCGAGCTCTGCCCGCAATTCAGTGCCCAGATTCAGGTCTTCTGGCGAGTTGGTCAGCAGGGAAGTCTCGGACAGCGGAGTGAGGGGACGGATTGCGTAGGCGCCTGGCGCCTCCTGCTCGGCCAGAGCTAGCAGTTGACGTGGGCCCTCGATCACCTGGCTGATCGCTTCGGCGTCGTCCTGGTCTGGAGCGCCGGAGGCCAGGGACTCCAGGATCCTGTTGGCGAAAGGTACCTGCTGCTGGGGAGGCAGTTGAGCGAGCCTGCGGGCAGCCGCTTCGGCGATGTGCCGCGCCAGCACGTGCGAGCTGGACTCGGCGCTCACCGGCGCGTCGATGGCCTTCCAGCCCAGGGTTTCCAACTGGCCCAGCTCATCGTGCAGGCTCTGGGTGATCAGCTTTTCGTAGACACCAGCGACTGGCTGACTCCGCCCGTCCGTACCGCTCACTGCGACCCCCTTGATCACACGACCTCGTGCATCTGTTGTAACAGGAGCCACTGACAGCCCCCGCCCCCGCTCGATCCTTACGCCTCGACCGTCACCCCCACCACCCCGTCCTCCCCGTCGAACCGCACCGCAGGCCAGTAGCCGTCCGGGAGGTGGGTGCCGCAGGAGTCGGTCAGGTGGAGGGTCAGGTCGGTGGGGCTGGTGGCTTCGATGGTGTCGAGGAGGAGGTCGGTGTGGGCCTCGGTGAGGTCGGCGGGGGTCGGGGGGCCGTCGCCGAGGGTGTGGACGACGGCGGTGACGGCTCGGCGGTGCAGGTCCGCGTGGTGGGTGACCGCGTGGTGGAGGCGGGGGAGGAGGCGGTGGGCCTCGGCCGGGTCGGTGGTGGCCAGTTGGAGGGTGACGGTCCGGCCGCCGAGGTCGCGGGTGAGGCTGTACGAGGAGTCGTACAGGAGGGTGCCGTCGGAGAGGGCGAAGGAGCCTCGGGTGAAGACGCCGAGGACCCCGTCCGTGAGGTGCGGGGGCTCGGCGGGGTGTGAAGGGGTGGTCACGGTGGTCACTCCAGGGGCGAGGCAGGAGCGGTGGCGGGGGCGAGGCATCCCGCGTCCCGCCCCCGCCGGATGTGCGTGCGGCTCAGGCCGTCCCGCCGTGGCATTCCCCGTACGTCCGGCCCGAGCCGCACCAGCAGGTCGCCGTCTGCTGCGGGGGCCAGGCCACCGCGCGTCCCCGGGCCGCCAGGGTCGTCGCGTACTGGGGGAGGAGGGCGGTGTCGGTGGGGGAGGTGCCCTCGGAGGCGGCGAAGGCCTCGTAGGAGGGGACCGTGCCGGTGACGATGCCGAGGTTGGGGGTGCCGGAGGCGGACAGTTCGCGCAGGGAGCGCTCTATCGTCGCGAGGTGGGTCTCGTGGGAGGGGTACTCCGCCGCGAGGCCGTCGTACGCCGCGACCAGTTCCTCCAGTTCCGGGGCGGGCCAGTGCAGGACCGCCACCGGGAAGGGACGGGAGAGGGCCTCGCGGTAGGCGCCCAGCTCCGCGCGCAGGCGGACCAGTTCGGCCTGGAGCTCGGCCGGGTTCTCCGAGCCGAGGGACCAGACCCGCTTGGGGTCGTGCAGCTCGTCCAGGGAGACGGACGAGGAGTGGAGGGTGTCGGCGAGCGCGTCCCAGGTGTCGTGGGACGCCCCGAGCATGCGGCGGACGCGGTGCCGGCCGAGGAGGAGGGGACGGGTCGCGTACGGAGGTTCCTCGACGCCGGTCAGCAGCAGCGTCACCGCCTCCGTGAACGTCTCGTGCGCCGCCTCCAGCTCGTCGTGCGACTCCAGGGACTCCGCGACGATCACCCAGGGCGCCGGGTCCCGCGGGGCGGCGGTGCGGACGCCGTCGATGATCGCCCTGGCCTCGGCCTCGTGGTCGTACTCCCACAGGTTGGCCGCCTTCAGGGCGCGCACCAGCGTGGCGTTCTCCAGGGCGTCCGCGGTGGCCAGCAGGCGGTCGTAGAGCGTCGTCGCCGCGGGGCGGTCCCCGGCCAGTTCCAGGTGGGCGGCGGCGCGCAGCAGCAGGGCCTCGGCGTCCTCCGGGTACAGGCCGGCGGCCCGTTCCAGACGGGCCGCCTCGGCGGTGTGGTCGGCGTTCTCGGTCCAGCCGGTGGGGCCGGGGGCACCCGCACGGCCGGCGCGGCCGGTGGGTTCCGGGGTCTCGACGTTCACGGCGGCTTCTGCGTGCACGGCGGCTTTGGCGTCTTCGGCGTTTTCGGCGGGCGTGTCGGGGCGCATGGGGGACACCGTACTGCCGGTCCGTGACGAAGGTGAGGCACCCGCGGGCCGGACGCCCCGACGGGTGGTCCTGTATAACCGTGGGGAAGAAACGGGGAAGAAGCCGTCGGGGAGAGCAGGGGAGGGCCGGTCGTGATCCGTCGCGTTCGCCAGCGGGCCGGTGCTCCGCTCGTGCCCCTGCTGCTGCCAGTACTGCTGTCGCTGCTCTTCGTGGTCTTCCTGGTCCTCCAGTTGTCGCTGCTCGACTCGGGCAGCCTCGCCGCGACCGTCGCCGCCGGTGCCGCGCTCGTCGCGTGCGCGCTGCTCGGCTCGCGCTGCGCGCCCGCCGTGGCGCCCACACGGGTGCGTACGGCGATCCGGGACCGCGACCGGCGTACGGCCTTCCTGCCGCAGCGCGATCCCGACGCGGCGGGCCGGCGACGGCCCCGCGCACCCGGACGGGCCCTTCCGGCGACCGCCGCCGCGTAGGGCACACTTCCGGACCCGTCACCCGGCACCCGCCGCCCGGCACCTTCCGACGCTCTCAGGGCCTCAGGGCCTGAGGTTCCGGGTTCCGCGTTCACCGCGTCCACTCCACTTCGTGACCCTGCGCCGCGGGTCGTCATGCCGCCATGCCCCGCTTCCGGCACGACGAGACCCTGAAGGGCTCCTCCACCATGTCCGTCTCCATGTCTGTCTCCATGTCCGTCTTCTCTGCCGTCCTCACCGGCTTCGCCGCTCTGGTCGAACGACTCGCCGATCTGATCCAGCCGCTGTTCCACGCCTCCGCGGCCGCCGCCGCGATCGTCCTGGTCACCCTGCTCGTACGGCTGCTCGTCCATCCGCTGTCCCGGGCCGCCGCGCGCGGGCAGCGGGCGCGGGCCGCGCTCCAGCCGCGCCTGGCCGAACTGCGCAGGAAGCACCGCAGGGATCCGCGGCGCCTCCAGCAGGCCGTACTGGCGCTACACGCCGAGGAGAAGGTGTCGCCGCTGTCCGGCTGCCTGCCGGGGCTGCTCCAGATGCCCGCCTTCTTCCTCCTCTACCACCTGTTCTCCAGCTCGACGCTCGGCGGGAGCGCCAACGGCCTGCTCGGCCACCGGCTGCTGGCCGCGCCGCTGGGCGGGCGGTGGAGCGACGCCCTCGCGGACGGCGGGGTCTTCGGGGCGGCCGGGCTGGTGTACGTCGCGCTGTTCGCGGTCGTGACCGTCGTCGCCGGGTTCAACTTCGCGCGCGCCCGGCGGGCCCAGGCAGCGGCCACCGCCGCCGGTGCGGGCGAGGCGGCGCAGGTCCCCGGGCTCGCGGCCGTGGGCAAGGTGGTGCCCTTCCTGTCCTTCGCCACGCTCGTCACCGTGGCCGTCGTACCGCTGGCGGCCGCGCTGTACGTGGTGACCAGCTCCGCCTGGAGCGCCGTGGAGCGGGCCGTGCTCCAGGGCTGAACGCGCGCCCGTCCGGCGGCCCTACGGTCCAGTACGTGAACGGGGTATTGCGGAGTGGACGCGGACCTTGGAGGATCGACCAGTCCTCCGATGGCTGTGTCCGCCGCACCCGGACGCCGTCCCACCGGACGGGCTTCCCGCGAATCGAGGGAGTTGGGGAACATGAAGCTGCTGCGAGTCGGTACGGCCGGGGCTGAGCGGCCCGCACTGCTGGACGCCGAGGGCACCGTGCGCGACCTGTCGGGCGTCGTCGCGGACATCGACGGCGCCCTGCTCGCCGACGAGGCGGCACTCGGCCGGATCCGGGCCGCCGCCGACGCGGGCGAGCTGCCCGTGCTGGACGCGGACGGCCTGCGGATCGGACCGCCGCTGGCCCGGATCGGCAAGGTGGTGTGCATCGGCCTGAACTACCACGACCACGCCCGCGAGACCGGCGCCGAGCCGCCCGCCGAGCCCGTCGTCTTCTTCAAGGCGGCCGACACGGTCGTCGGGCCGAACGACACCGTGCTGGTGCCGCGCGGCTCCGCCAAGACCGACTGGGAGGTGGAGCTGGCGGTCGTCATCGGCCGTACGGCCCGCTATCTGGAGACCGACGAGGACGCCCTCGCGCACGTCGCCGGGTACGCGGTGGCGCACGACGTCTCCGAGCGGGAGTTCCAGATCGAGCGCGGCGGCACCTGGGACAAGGGGAAGAACTGCGAGACGTTCAACCCGCTCGGGCCCTGGCTGGTCACCGCCGACGAGGTGCCCGACCCGCAGAACCTCGCCCTGAGGCTGTGGGTCAACGGCGAGCTGAAGCAGGACGGGACGACCGCCGAGCAGATCTTCCCGGTCGCCGAAGTGGTGCGCTACGTCAGCCACTTCATGACCCTCTACCCCGGCGACGTCATCAACACCGGTACGCCCGCCGGGGTCGCCCTCGGCCAGCCGGAGCCGAAGCCGTATCTGCGCTCCGGTGACGTGGTCGAGCTGGAGGTCGAGGGGCTGGGGCGGCAGCGGCAGGAGCTGAAGGACGCGTAGGCGCTCCGCCGTTCGCCGGGGAGGGGGCGGGGAACCGCGGTGCGCTTCCGCGTGCCGCGCCGCGCACGGGGGCGGCCGCGCGGTTCCCCGCGCCCCTCTTCGGCGGGCCCTAGCCGAGAAGCGAGGCCAGGCGGCGCCACTCCTCCCTGGGGAGTTCGTCCGGGTCCGTCGTGCCGGTGACGACCTGGAGCGCCAGGTGGTCGGCGCCCGCCGCCAGGTACTCCTCCACCCGGGCCCGGATCCGGTCCTCGTCGCCCCAGGCGTACACCGCGTCGATCAGGCGGTCGCTGCCGCCGTCCCTGACGTCGTCCTCGGTGAAGCCGAGCCGGAGGAAGTTGTCGGTGTAGTTGGGGAGCTGGAGGTACATCGCCAGATAGCCGCGGGCGGTGGCGCGGGCCCGCTCGGGGTCCTCGTCCAGCACGACCTTCAGCTCGGGGGCGAGCAGCGGGCCCTCGCCCAGGATCTCGCGGGCCTGCGCGGTGTGTTCGGTGGTGACCAGGTACGGGATCGCGCCCGCGGCCCGGTCCCGGGACAGTCCGAGGGTCCTGGGGCCGAGCGCGGCCAGGACCCGGCGCCCGGCGGGCACCTTGGCGGCGTCCAGCTCGTCCAGGTAGGAGACCAGCGCCGAGTACGGGCGGCGGTACTGCTCGGCGAGCTTGGCGTGGCTCACCCCGAGGCCCAGCACGAAGCGGCCGGGGTGGGCCGCGTCCAGCTCGGCGAAGCCGGCCGCGCTCGATCCGGCGTCGTGCTGCCAGATGCTCTGGATGCTGGTGCCGACGGTGAGTGTCCGGGTCGCGCCGAGCAGGGGCGCGGCGTTGGCGGGGGCGCTGTTGCCGCCGAGCCACGCGGTGCCGTAGCCCAGCTCCTCCAGTTCGGCGGCGGCCTCGGCGATGGCGCCGCGCCGGTCCGCCTTCTCCGAGCGGAGGCCGATGCTCCAGACGCCGTAGCGTCCGACCGCCTCCTTCAGCGGGGCGGTGGTGTCCCGTGGGGCTGCCGTGTCGCTCATTCGGTTCCGATCCTTCCGGCGGTTTCCGTCCGTCACGCGTGACCGCGTCCGCGCAGCACCGCTGCCCCGCATGACCATTTCGCGTACAGCCAACCCCAACCGGTCCGGCGGGCCCGGTCATTCCCGCTTTCCGGCGGGTCCGGCCTTCCGGTCCTTCCGGCGGGTCCGCCCTTCCGGTCCTTCCGGCCCCGGCCCGGCTACCGCTCCAGATACGCCTCCAGCGCCTCCACCACCAGCCGGTGGTCCTCGGCCTGCGGCAGGCCCGACACCGTCACCGCGCCGATCACACCGGCGCCCTCGACGGCGATCGGGAAGGAGCCGCCGTGGGCCGCGTAGCTGCCGGGGTCCAGGCGGGAGGAGTCCTCGAAGGTCGTGCCCTTGGCCCGGAACCGGGCGCCGACCAGGTAGGAGGCGCAGCCGTAGCGCTCCACGACCCGGCGCTTGCGGGCGATCCAGGCGTCGTTGTCGGGAGTGGAGCCGGGCAGCGCCGCGTGGAACAACTGCTGTCCGGCGCGGTGGATGTCGACGGCGACCGGGGCCCGCCGCTCGCGCGCCCGAGCGACCAGGAGCGAGCCGAGCGCCCAGGCGTCCTCGTGGGTGAACCGGGGGAGGACCAGCCGACGCTCCTGCGCCTCCAACTCCCCGATCAGCTCGCGCACCCTCTCCTCGCGCACTGTCTCCACACTCACCGTCACCTCACCCACCGTCTTCTCGCCCGCCCCGCCCCGTCCGGCTCCGGCTTCCCGGCCTTCGCCGTGCTCGTCCTCTCGGTGCGTCCGGCCGTCACAGCCGCACCGCCACGCCGTCGCGGGCCGAGCGGCGGGCCGCCTCCAGGACGTCCAGCGCGGCGGCGGCCTCGTGCGCGGTCACCGGGTTCGGGGCGCCCTCGCGCAGCGCGGCGGCCACGGCCGCGTAGTACGCCGGGTAGTCGCCGGGCCGCGTCGGTACGGGGCTGCCGCCGCCGGTCAGCGGGGACTCTCCCGCGCCGAGACGGCCCCACAGCGACTCCTCCTCGACACCCCAGCCCTCCGGCCCGGAGCCGGACCCCGTTCCGGTTCCGGTTCCGGTTCCGGGACGCGCGCCCGCCCGCAGCGCCGCCTCCTGCGGATCGAGGCCGTACTTGACGTAACCGGCCCGCGAGCCCAGCACCCGGAAGCGCGGGCCCAGTTGGGCGGCCGTGGAAGAGACATGGAGGTGGGAGCGGACCCCGCCGGTGTGCGTCAGCGCGAGGAACGTGTCGTCGTCCGCCTCGGCGCCCGCGCGCCGGACCACCGACTCGGCGTACACCTGCGTGACCGGGCCGAAGAGGACCAGGGCCTGGTCGACGACATGGCTCCCGAGGTCGTAGAGCAGACCTCCGATCTCTGCGGGGTCGCCGGACTCGCGCCAGCCGCCCTTGGGCCGCGGCCGCCAGCGCTCGAAGCGGGACTCGAAGCGCCAGACGTCGCCGAGTCCGCCGCGCTCGACCAGGTCGCGCAGGGTCAGGAAGTCGTTGTCCCAGCGGCGGTTCTGGAAGACGGAGAGCAGCAGACCGCGCTCCTCGGCGAGGGCGGCGAGGGCGCGTGCCTCGGCCGCGGTGGCGGCGACCGGCTTGTCCACGACCACCGGCAGGCCCGACTCCAGCGCCCGGGTGGCGAGCGGGACGTGGGTCTTGTTCGGGGAGGCGACGACGATCAGGTCCAGCTCGTCGGCGCGGGCGAACAGGTCGTCGGGGCCGGCCGCGAGGCGGACGTCCGGGAACTCCGCGCGGGCCTGCGCCCGGCGCTCCTCGTCCGAGGTGACGACCGTGTCGAGGGCCAGGCCCTCGGTGGCGGCGATCAGCGGGGCGTGGAAGACGGAACCGGCGAGGCCGTAGCCGATGAGTCCCACACGGAGGTCGCGGCGGGGGGTGCTAGTCATGGCTCCTACTTTCACAACGCTGTTGCCTAAGTGCAAGCGCGGGGGAGAATGAGGAGACGGCGCCGCACGGGCGGCGGCGGGTGGACGGACGGGGAGCGACGAGGGTGGAGATGGCCGGGACGGTACGCGGCTCCGGCGCGGGCGCGCGCACCCGCGCGGGCGGGGAGGCGGATGTGGGCGGTGCGGGCTCGGGCGCGAACCTGCTCGCGCTGCGCAGCCACAACACCGCGCTCGTGCTCGACCTGCTGCGCCGGGCGGGCGCGGCCGGGATCAGCAGGCTCGAACTGGCCGAGCGGACCGGCCTCACCCCGCAGGCGGTCAGCAAGATCACGGCGCGGCTGCGGGACCGCGGGCTGGCGGCCGAGGCGGGGCGCCGGGCCTCCACCGGGGGCAAGCCGCGCACGGTGCTGCGGCTGGTCCCGGAGGCGGGCCGCGCGGTGGGCGTGCACGTCGAGCGGGACGAGGTGCGGGCCGTCCTGGTGGACCTGGACGGCACCGTGACCGGCGAGCGCCGCCGCCCGCTGGACCTGGGGGCGGAGCCGGGTGCCGTCGTGGCGGCGGTGGCGGAGCAGACCGAGGCGCTGGTGGCGGAGGCGTTCGGGACGGGCCCCCGGGAGGCGGGTGCCGCCTCGCTGCTCGGGGCCGGGGTGGCGCTGCCCGGTCCGCTCGACCACGAAAGCGGGGTGCTGCACCGCGTCACCGGCTTCCCCGGCTGGGACGGCTTCCCGCTGCGGGACGCGCTGGAGCGGCGGCTCGGGGTGCCGGTCGTCGTGGACAAGGACACCAACGCGGCCGCCCTCGGCCTCGCGGTCGCGGGCGAGGGGCGCGGCGGCTCCTTCGCCTATCTGCACCTCGGTACGGGGCTGGGGGCCGGGCTGGTCGTCGGCGGGAGCGTGCACCGGGGCGCGCGCACCGGCGCGGGCGAGTTCGGGCACCAGGTGATCCAGCTGGACGGGCCGCCGTGCGCGTGCGGGGACCGGGGGTGCGTCGAGGCGCTGTGCCTGGCGGCGGTCGCGCGCGGGGACACGGCGGAGGCGGCGCGGGTGCTGGGCGCGGGCGCCGCCAATCTGGTGGGGCTCCTGGACATCGACCTGGTGCTGCTCGGCGGGCGTACGGTCGCGGCGGACCCGGAGGCGTTCGAGGCCGGGGTGGGCGCGGTGGTCGCCGCGCGCGTCCGGCGCAACGGGCTGCCGGAGGGCGCGGTCCCGGTCCGCCGGGCGCCGACCGGAGCGCGCGGGGTCGCGGAGGGCGCGGCGCAGTTGCTGCTGGCGCCGCTGTTCGGGCGAGGGGACGGATAGGCAGGGAGGCGGCGGGAGAGCCTCACCCCGGCGGGAGTTGCCCCGCCCCCGGCGGGCGCGACCCCGCCCCCGTCCGCCGTCGCCCCACCCCTGTCGCACCCATAGGCGACTTTGAGCCACCCCGCCCCCGGCGGCGGCGCCGAGCACGCGTCCGGGTCTGCGAACATTCCCCGGTGGACTACCCGAACGACCAGGCCCCCGGCGCGCCGGTCCGCTCCGGCATCCCGGAGCACGGCCGGATCCCCAAGTACTACGCGGTGAAGGCGCGGATCGACCGCCTCATCGGCGAACTGGGCGAGGGCGGCGCGATCCCCACCGAACGCGATCTGTCCGAGGAGTACGGCGTCGCCCGCGAGACCGTGCGCCAGGCGCTGCGCGAACTGCTCCTGGAGGGCAAGCTCAGGCGCCGGGGGCGCGGGACGGTCGTCGCGGGCCCCAAGCTGGAGCAGCCGCTGTCGCTGGCCAGCTACACCGAGGGCGTGCGCCGCCAGGGCCGTACGCCGGGGCGTACGCTCGTCGGTCTCGACCGCTTCCCGTGCCCCGACGCGCTGGCCGCCGAGACCGGGCTCACCCGGGGCGAGCCGGTCTGGCACCTGGAGCGGATCCTGCTCGCGGACGACGAGCGGGTCGGCCTGGAGAGCACCTATGTGGCCGTGGCGCGCGTGCCGCGCCTGGACGCCGACTTCGACCCGGACTCGTCCTTCTACGGCTACCTCCAGAGTCTGGGCCTGTCCTGCGGCGACGCCGACGAGCGCATCGAGACCGTGCTCGCCACCCCGCGCGAGGCGCTGCTCATCGGCACCCCGCCCGCGCTGCCCATGCTGCTGATCCACCGTGTCTCGCGGGACGCGGCGGGCGGGGCGCTGGAGCGGGTGCGGAGCCTGTACCGGGGGGACCGGTTCTCCTTCACCGCCCGGCTGGACGGCTGACCGCCCCCGCGAACCGTGGCGCCTTTCACGCCCTCTTCGAATAACGAAAAGATAACGGGTCTAGCCCATTTTTGGCGCCTCGTTCAGGCTCTCGTTGTCAGCAGGACTCTTCCGGTTCGTTGTTCGAGAGGAACGTTGCCGTCGTGAAAGTGACAGTCGTCGGAGCCGGCGTGGTGGGAACCATGCACGCCTGGCAAGCAGTGGAACGCGGCCACGAGGTCGTGCAGATCGAACGCGAGGCCGAGGCCCGCGGCGCCTCGCTGCGCAACTTCGGGCAGATCTGGGTGAGCGGGCGCGCCGGTGGCGAGGAGCTGGAGACCGCGCTGCGCGCCCGGGAGCTGTGGGAGGAGATCGGTGGCCGGGTGCCCGCGCTGGGCTTCCGCGCCAACGGCTCCCTCACCCCCGTACGCGGCGCCCTGGAGCTCGCCGTGGCCGAGGCCGCCGCCGCTGCCCCGGACGCGGCCGTACGCGGTCGCAAACTGCTCACCCCGGACGAGGCCCGCGCCCTCAACCCCGCGCTGCGCGGGGACTTCGACGCGGCCCTCTTCTGCGAGCGGGACGCGGCCGTCGAGCCGCGGACCGCCCAGCTCGCCCTGCGGGCCGAACTGCTCAAGCGGCCGGGCTACACCTTCCTGCCGGGCCGCGAGGTGCGCGAGGTCGTCGGCGCGGGCGCCGTCCGCGACGACCACGGCGACGTGCACACCGCCGACGTGGTGGTGCTCGCCACCGGCGCCTGGCTCGGCGGACTCGTGCGCGAGCTGGCCGGGCCCGGCCTGCCCGTGCGCCGCGTGCGGCTCCAGATGATGCAGACCGACCCGCTGGGCGAGCCGCTGCCCACCTCGGTCGCGGACGCCGACAGCTTCCGCTACTACCCGGCGTACGCCTCCCCGGCCCTGGACGCGCTCAACGCGGGCCAGGCCCAGACCGAGACGGCCGCCGCGCACCGGATGCAGCTGCTCATGGTGCAGCGCGCCGACGGCGGACTGACCATCGGCGACACCCACGAGTACGAGCACCCCTTCGCCTTCGACACCGTCGAGGACCCCTACGAGCACCTGACGGCCGTCGTCGAGTCGCTGCTGGGCCGCCCGCTGCCGAAGATCCGCCGCCGCTGGGCCGGGGTGTACGCGCAGTGCACCGACACCAGCAGGGTCGTCCACCGCCAGCAGGTCCGCGAGGGCGTCTGGCTGGTCACCGGGCCCGGCGGCCGCGGCATGACCTGCTCCCCGGCGATAGCCGAACGCACCGCGAACGAACTGGGCTGGTGACAGAACCCATGACCGAGACACCCACCACCGCCACCGACGCCTCGACGGCCACCACCGCCGCCACCCCGCAGGCCGGTCCCGCCGGCATCCGCCTGGTCGTCCTCGACATGGCCGGGACCACCGTCGCCGACGGCGGCCTGGTCGAGCGCGCCTTCGCCGCGGCCGCCGCCGAACTGGGCGTCGAGCCCGGCTCCGCCGAGCACACCGAGCAGCTCGCCTACGTCCGCGCCACCATGGGCGAGTCGAAGATCTCCGTCTTCCGGCACCTGTTCGGCACCGAGGAGGCCGCCCAGCGGGCCAACGCCGCCTTCGAGAAGGCGTACGGCGCACTCGTCGACGACGGGCTGATCGAGCCCGTGCCCGGCGCCCGCGAGACCATCGAGGCGATCCGGGCGAGCGGCCGCACCGTCGTCCTCTCGACCGGGTTCGCACGTGTCACCCAGGACGCCATCCTCGACGCGCTCGGCTGGCGCGACCTGGTCGCGCTCACCCTGTGCCCCGCCGACGCGGGCGGGCGCGGACGCCCCTACCCGGACATGGTGCTGGAGGCGTTCCTGCGCACCGGGGCGGCCGACTCCCTGGACCAGGTGGCCGTCGTCGGGGACACCTCCTACGACATGCTCAGCGGCGTCCGCGCCGGTGCCGGTCTCGTCGCCGGCGTGCTGACCGGGGCGCACCGCGAGCCCGACCTGCGCGCCGCAGGCGCCACCCACGTCCTCCCGTCCGTCGCCGACCTGCCCGCCCTGCTCGAGGGAGCCCGGTGAGATGAGCATCCGCTTCGACTCCGTCACGGTTGCCTACGACGGCAACGTCGTCCTCGACTCGCTCGACCTCACCGTCGCGCCCGGCGAGGTGATGGCGCTCCTCGGACCGTCCGGTTCCGGCAAGACCACCGCGCTGCGGGCGGTCGCCGGGTTCGTGCGGCCCGTGTCGGGACGGGTGCTTCTCGGGGAGCGGGACGTGACGGACCTGCCTCCCCACCGCCGGGGCATCGGCATGGTCGTCCAGCAGTACGCCCTCTTCCCGCACCTGCGGGTCGAGGACAACGTGGCCTTCGGTCTGAAGGCCCGCAAGACCCCCCGGTCCGAGATCCGCGCCCGGGTGGGCGAGGCCCTGGAGATGACCGGCATGGCCGCCTACGCGCGCCGCTACCCCCGGGAGCTCTCCGGCGGCCAGCAGCAGCGCGTGGCCATCGCCCGCGCGCTCGCCATCCGGCCCGCGGTGCTGCTGCTGGACGAACCGCTGTCCGCGCTGGACGCCCGGCTGCGCTCGGGCATGCTCGCCGAACTCGCGCGCCTGCACCGCGAACTGCCCGACGTGTCCATCCTGTACGTCACCCACGACCAGATCGAGGCGCTGACCCTGGCCGACCGGATCGCGGTCATGGACAAGGCCCGGCTGCGCGCCTGCGGGACACCGCAGGAGCTGTACCGGGCCCCGGCCGACGCCTTCACGGCGTCCTTCGTCGGCAACGCCAACCTGCTGCCGGTCACCGTGACCCCCGGCGGCGCCGCCCTCGGCGCCGCCGAGCTGACGGTCGACACGGCGGGCGCGGCGTCCGGCGCGCGGGCCACCCTGTGCGTACGCCCGCACCTGGTCGGGCTCGGCGACGGACCCAACCGGCTCACCGGCACCGTCAGCGAGATCCAGTGGCGCGGCTCCACCCACCGGCTCTACGTCGACGTCGACGGCCACCCGGTGATGGCCGACCTGCCCGAGCTGCGCGAGCCGCCCGCGCACGGCGCCGAGGTCAGCCTGCACTTCGCCGCCGAGGACGCGGTGCTGCTGGCCGCGGGGGTGAGCGGCGATGAGCACTGAGCCGCTGACCGCCCCGGCGCCCGCCCGCGCGGCGGGCCCCGGCGCCGCCCCGGCGCCCCCGGCCGCGGTGCGCGGCGGCGCGGCCCCCCGCACGGCCCGCCGCCTGCTGTGGGCGCTGCCCCCGGTCGCGCTGCTCGCCGTCTTCTTCCTCTACCCGCTCGCCCTGGTCGTGCGGCAGTCCTTCCAGCCGGACGCGGGCGGCACCTCGGTGCAGCCGTACGCCGACGTGTTCGCCTCGGACGCCTTCCGCGAGGCGCTGTGGACCACCGTGTGGCTCGCGCTCGCCTCGACGGCGGGATGCCTGGTGCTGGGCTTCGTGCTCGCGCTGGTCATCGCCTTCGTGCCGTTCCCCGGCGCGAAGGGCGTGGCGAAGTTCATCGACGTCTTCCTCTCCTTCCCGTCCTTCCTGATCACCCTGGCGCTGCTGTTCGTCTACGGCCGCACCGGACTGGCCAACGGGCTGTGGACCCAGGTCACCGGCTCCGCCGACGGGCCCTTCGAGTTCCTGACCACGCCCTGGGGCGTGCTGCTCGCGGAGATCACCTACTTCACGCCGTTCGTGATGCGCCCGCTGCTCGCCGCGTTCACCCAGCTGGACACCGCGCAGCTGGAGGCGGCCGGTTCGCTGGGCGCCCGCGCCCCGCGCATCGTCCGGCAGGTGATCCTGCCCGAGGCGCTGCCCGCGCTCGGGGCCGGCGGGAGCCTGGTGCTCGTGCTGTGCCTCAACGAGTTCGGCATCGTCCTGTTCACCGGCGCCAAGGGCGTCACCACCCTGCCGATGCTCGTCTACAGCAAGGCGATCCTGGAGTCCGACTACCCGGGGGCCTGCGTGGTCGCCGTCGTCAACGTCCTGATCTCCGTGGGCCTCTACGGCCTCTACCGGGTGGTGAGCCGCCGTGCTGGTGCATAGCCGCAAGGGCCGCTGGGCCGTGTGGGCGGTGTTCCTCGTCCTCTTCCTGCCCCTGTTCGCGCTGCCCCTCCTCGTCGTCCTCGGCGCCTCCTTCGCCACCCACTGGTCCGGTGTGCTGCCCTCGGGCCTGACCACCGGCAACTACCGCACCGCCACCCGCGGCGACGCCCTCCAGGCGCTGACCACCAGCCTGGTCACCGCCGTGACCGCGAGCCTGCTCGCGCTGGCCGTGGGCACCTGGGCCGCGCTGGCCGGATCAGCGCTCAGGAAGAGCCACCGCCGGGTGCTGGACGCGCTGTTCGTGCTGCCGGTCGCCGTGCCCTCGGTGGTGGTCGGCCTGTCGGTCCTGGTGGCCTTCTCCAAGCCGCCGATGCTGCTCAACGGCACCAGCTGGATCGTGATCCTCGCGCACACCGTGCTGGTCACCGCCTTCGCCCACCAGTCCGTGTCGGCGGCGATCGTCCGCCTCGACCCGGCCTACGAGCAGGCCGCCGCCTCGCTCGGCGCCCGCCCCTCCCACGTCCTGTGGCGGGTGCGGCTGCCGCTGCTGCTGCCCTCGCTCACGGCCGCCGCCGGGCTCTGCTTCGCCCTGTCCATGGGCGAGCTGAGCGCCACGATGATGCTCTACCCGCCCGACTGGACCCCGCTGCCGGTGCTGATCTTCGCCGCCACCGACCGGGGTTCCCTGTTCACCGGCTCCGCCGTCGCCGTGGTGCTGATGGCGGTCACCCTGCTCGCCCTGCTGGCCGTCTCCCGCGTCCGCACCCGGGCGACCTACCGCTGACCCAACCCCCCGCGCCCCACCCCGCTGGTCCCTCCCGTCCCACGTCTCAGGCTTCCGCCCCCGCAAGGAGTCCGTCCCGTCATGCCCAGAAACACCCTCAAGCTCGCCGTCGCGCTCGCCGTGCTCGCCACCCCGCTGCTGTCCGCCTGCGGCGGCTCCTCCGCCGCCGCCGACGACAAGTCCGTCACCGTCTACAGCGCCGACGGCCTCAAGGGCGAGAACGGCGACGGCTGGTACGACCGCGTCTTCAAGGACTTCGAGAAGCAGACCGGCATCAAGGTCAAGTACGTCGAGGGCGGCTCCGGCGAGATGGTGCAGCGCGCCGTCCGCGAGAAGGCCAACCCGCAGGCCGACGTGCTGGTCACGCTGCCCCCGTTCATCCAGCAGGCCGACGGCAAGGGCCTGCTCCAGAAGTACGCCCCCAAGGGCGCCGACCAGGTGGCCGCCGCCGACAAGGCCGCCGACGGCACCTGGACCTCGGTCGTCAACAACTACTTCGGCTTCGTCTACGACAAGAAGGAGCTGAAGCCCGCCCCCACCACCTGGGAGCAGCTCCTGGACGCGAAGTTCAAGAACCGGCTCCAGTACTCCACGCCCGGTGTCGCGGGCGACGGCACCGCCGTCCTGGTCAAGGCCATGCACGACTTCGGCGGCAAGGACGCGGCCCTGGAGTACCTGAAGAAGCTCCAGGCCAACAACGTCGGCCCGTCCGCCTCCACCGGCAAGCTCGCCCCCAAGGTGGACAAGGGCGAACTGCTCGTCGCCAACGGCGACGTCCAGATGAACTACGCCCAGTCCAAGACCATGCCGAACCTCGGCATCTGGTTCCCGGCCCGGCAGGGCGGCCGGCCCACCACCTTCGCGCTGCCCTACGCCGCCGGGCTCGTCACCAAGGCCCCGCACTCCGACAACGGCCGCAAGCTCCTCGACTTCATGCTCGCCCGGCAGGCCCAGGAGCAGGTCAGCGAGATCGGCGGCGGCTTCAGCTCGCGCACGGACGTCAAGGCCACCGACGCCAACGCCACCGCGCTGACCAAGCTGATGACGGGCGTCGAGGTGTTCCAGCCGGACTGGGCGGACATCGACAAGAACCTCACCGCGTACGTCGACGCGTGGAAGGCGGCCACCGGGAGCTGAACCGTTCCGGCAAGATCGGGCCACTGGTTAGGCTGGGGCGACGCAGGCCCGCGTACGGCAGGAGACCGAACCCCATGGCAGACCGCAAGCCCATCGAGTCGTGGCTCACCGACATGGACGGTGTACTGATCCACGAGGGTGTCCCGATCCCCGGCGCCGACGCCTTCCTGAAGAAGCTGCGCGACTCGGGACGCCCGTTCCTGGTGCTCACCAACAACTCCATCTACACCCAGCGCGACCTGCACGCCAGGCTGCGCCGGATGGGACTGGACGTACCGGTGGACAACATCTGGACCTCGGCCCTGGCCACCGCGCAGTTCCTGGACGACCAGCGGCCCGGCGGCAGCGCCTATGTCATCGGCGAGGCCGGTCTGACCACCGCGCTGCACGACGTCGGGTACATCCTCACCGACCACGAGCCCGACTTCGTGATCCTCGGCGAGACCCGTACGTACTCCTTCGAGGCGCTGACCAAGGCCGTGCGCCTGATCAACGACGGGGCCCGGTTCATCGCCACCAACCCCGACAACGTCGGACCCTCGGTGGAGGGCGACCTGCCCGCCACCGGCTCGGTCGCCGCGCTGATCACCGCGGCGACCGGCAAGAAGCCGTACTTCGTCGGCAAGCCCAACCCGCTGATGATGCGGGCCGGGCTGAACGCGATCGGCGCCCACTCGGAGACCTCCGCCATGATCGGGGACCGGATGGACACCGATGTGCTCGCCGGTCTGGAGGCCGGGATGCGCACCTTCCTGGTGCTGTCCGGTGTGACCCAGCCCGACGACGTCGACCGCTACCCGTTCCGCCCCTCCGAGGTCGTCGCCTCCATCGCCGACCTCGTGGAGCAGATCTGAGCGCGGTTCCAGCGGCGGCACCCCGCCCTCCGGTCCAGCGCCCGCCCGGCATCCGGGCGGGCGCTGAACCATGTGCTCACCCGTTCGGAGCAGCACCGGCCCGTTGTGGATGCGGACGCCCCCGCCGTGGAGTCTCCTGGTACCCGGAGGTCTCACGATGGGTTCACTGCGCCTGACACTCTGTACAGGACTGCTGCTGGCCGGTGCCTTCGCCCCGGCCCTGGGCCCCGCCTCCGGCACCGGCGACGGCACCGCCGGGGCCGGCGGCAGCCCCGCGGCGCCGTCGGCGGCGGCCGCGCCCGCCGCCGCACCCGCAGGGGCGGCGCACCCGGAGCCCTCCCCGGCGCGGGCCACCCCCGCCGCACACGCCGTCGCACCCCTGCCCGGCGCGGCGCACGCGGTGACCGGGCTGGTCCTCGCGGGCGCCGCGGCGGCCGCCGTCGTCCTCCTGCCCCGGGCCCGCGCCGCCCGCGCCGGGAACGGCGGGGGCGGCGGGAGCGGGCGCGGCCGACGGCGCACCGAGGACTGAAGGCGAGCACCGAAGGCGAGCACCGAAGGACGGGATCACGATGTCGTACACCGAACGCTTCCGCGGCGCCGGCCGCGTCCTCGCCGCGGTGCTCTGGGTGGCGCTGCTGCTCGCGCTGTGGCAGTGGGGCGCCTCGGCCGACGTACAGCGGTCACCTGCCGTGCCGACGACCGGGGACATGGCCGCGGTCGGCCGCCCCGCCCAGGACCACCCGGACCGGCGCGCCGAGCTGCCCGGCCCCGCCGTCTCGGCGTACCTCACCCGAACCGGCCCGTGAGACCGCCGTCGCCTGGCAGCATGGAACGCGGCGAATACGCCGTATGAAGCTGCTATAGAGCTGAACGCACTGAACACGCTGAATGCGCCGGATGTGCCGAAGGGGACGAGGGGGAGGGAGTCGTATGCGCGGCCACAGGGGGGTGCGCGGGCGCGTCCGCGCGGTGGCGGTGGTGCTGGGGGCGGCGCTGCTGGCGGCCGGATGCTCCTCGGCGTCCCCGGGCGGGGACGACGCGGCGGGCGCGGCGGTCGCCCAGCGGCCCGGGGCGGCCGGTGACCCGTACTGGGTGAACCCGGACAGCGCGGCGGCCCGCCGCCTCGCGGATCTCGTCCGGGCCGGGCGCACGGACGAGGCCGCGCTGCTCCGCAGGATCGCCGAGCAGCCCACCGGCCAGTGGATCGGACCGGAGAACCCCGAGCGGGAGGCGCGCGGCTTCACCGAGGCCGCCGACCGGGCGGGCCGCACCGCGCTCCTCGTCCTGTACGACATCCCGCACCGCGACTGCGGCCGGTACTCGCGCGGCGGCGCCGCCGACGGCGACGCCTACCGGGCCTGGATCGCCGCGGTGGCCCGCGGCATCGGCGGCCGCGCCGCCACGGTGGTGCTGGAGCCGGACGCCGTGCTGCACCTGGTGGACGGCTGCACCCCGCCCAAGTTCCAGGAGGAGCGCTACGACCTGCTCGCCGGTGCCGTCGCCACCCTCACGTCCCTCGGGCGCACCAAGGTCTACCTGGACGCGGGCAACCCCGGCTGGGGGCGGCCCGGCCAGATCCACGAGCCGCTGCGGCGGGCGGGCGTCGAACAGGCGGACGGCTTCGCCGTCAACGTCGCCAACTTCTACTCCACCCGGCAGTCGCTCGCCTACGGCCGCCGGCTCTCCGCGCTGACCGGCGGCAAGCACTTCGTCGTCGACACCAGCCGCAACGGCAACGGCCCCGCCACGGACGGCGACCCCGGCGAACGCTGGTGCAACCCGCCCGGCCGGGCCCTCGGCGAGCCGCCCACGACACGGACCGCCGACCCGCTCGCCGACGCCTACCTCTGGGTCAAGCGCCCCGGCGAGTCCGACGGCACCTGCAAGGGCGGCCCGAAGGCGGGCGACTGGTGGCAGGAGTACGCCCTCGCGCTGGCGGGGGCGGCCCGGTAGGCGCCCGGGGCCGGGTGCGCGGCTCACCGTACCCGCACCCACCGGGCGACACTGGGCGCGCCCCGGGCGTCGTCCACGAACAGCATGTACCACCCCGGCTGCACCAGGTTCCGGTTCTCCGGCACCCGTACGGTGACCCGGTCGCCCGCCACCGTGAAGTCCAGCGCGATCGAGCGCTGGTCCACGTCCGTGACGTGTGTGGAGGCGCTCGGCCGGATCAGCCGGGCCTTCCTGATCCGGGCGGCGTCCCGCGAGACGAAGGTGGCCGGGGCGCCGCGCGCCACGGTCGCCGGGCCGCCGGACAGGGCGGGCCGCGCGCCCCGGTACAGATACGGCGGGGTGTAGATCTCGATGCGCTGCTCGAAGGTGCCCGGCCGGGTGCCCGCCTTGTCGCCGTAGAGCGGGTCGGAGCCGAAGAACATCACCCGGCCGTCCGGCAGCAGCAGCGAGCCGGAGTGGTAGTCGCGGCCCACCAGCGGGTCGGCGACCCGGCGGAAGGTGCCGGTGCGCGGGTCGTACAGCCGGGCCCGGCGGATGTCGGAGGCGCCGCGCCCCCGGTAGTCCGCGGAGCCGCCGGAGACCAGCACGGTGTCGTCGGGCAGGACCGACGCCTGCGGATAGCGGGTGCCCCGGTCCAGCGAGGGGCCGTCGGTGAAGCGCGGGTGCGCCGCCTTCAGGTCGATCAGCCGGGTCCTGCGGCTGGAGCGCGCGGACTCCCCGACGCCCCCGCCGCCGATGACGAGGTACCGCTCGTCCTGGGCGGGCGGCAGCAGCACCGTGCCGGACGTCTCCATCAGATCCGGGTCGCTCAGACCGGGCAGCGGGGTGAACCGGTTGCTGCCCACGTCCCAGATGCCCGGGGCGCGCCCCACGTCCGCGGGCCCGTACCCCGCGTTGGACCCGGAGTAGAAGAGCCTGCCGTCCTGCATCAGGAACAGCGCCGGGTAGGTGGGAAACTGACGGATCTTCGGGGTGTACGCCCACGTCCGGGTCGCCGGGTCGAAGAGCTCGTTCTTGCCGGGGACCAGCTGGCCGATGTCGTCCAGACCGGAGACGCCGAGCACCTTCCCGTCGCCCAGGGTGGTGAGCGTCGGGTACCAGCGGGCCTCGTGCATCGGGTCGACCTTGACGTACTTCTCGGCGACCGGGTCGAACTCGAAGGTGTCCCGGATCCCCTGGAAGTCCTTCTTGTCCAGGGCGAGTTTCTGCGCGATGCCGTAGGTGTTGCGGGCGTCGGCGCCGGTCAGGCCCTGGACGCGGTAGTTGTCCTGGGTGCCGGTCTCGTAGCGGGTGCCGCGGTGCTCGGCCTCGACGTAGATCCGGCCGAGCCCCGGGGTGTTGCCGCGGAACCTCCCGGTCCGGTCGAAGTTCTTCCTCGCGCGCGGGACGAGCACCGGGTCCTTGGAGACGAACGTCCGGCCGTTGGCCCTGCCGGTGAAGCGGGTGCCCGCGGGCAGGGTGACCGGCTTGTCCGGGTCCTCGTTGTGGACGATCATCAGACCGCCGGCCTTGGTGACGTCGCCCTTCAGCTTCTCGTAGCGCCTGGTGCCGCCCGCGATCAGGATGCTGCCGTCCGCGAGCTGGGTGTGGCCGGTGCAGAACAGGTCGGTCGGTGTGGGCACCTTCTTGACGGTGCCCTTCACCGGGTCCCACAGCCGGGAGTCGAACCGCCTGGCGTCGAAGTTCGCCTGGTTGTTGCCCGAGCCCGCGACCAGCAGCACCTTGCCGGTGTGCAGGAGCACCGCGTGGATGGTGTCCTGCCGGTACTCCTTCGGGAACTCCACGATGTCCCAGTGGCCGTGGGACGCCTTGTACCCCGGCTCGTCGATCTTGTACTGGTGGTAGCGCTGCGCGCCGAAGCGGTAGAGCCACGGCCCGTTCATCCCGGCCAGGGCGAGCACCACCACGGCGCCGAGCCCGACCCGGCGGGCCCGGCGCAGACCGGCCCGGTCCCTCATGCGTCACGCCCTCCCGTCCCGTGCCCGGCGTACGCCCGGGGCGCGGCGTCCCGCGCCGACGGCACCGGGTGCGCCGGGTTCATCGGGTTTGCCGGGTGCGCCTCCCGTCCGGGTCCGGTCCCTGGCCGCCGCGGCGAGCAGAGCCGGACGGCGACGGGGGAGAGGGTGATCAGCAGGGCGAGCCCGGCCCAGGTGAGCATGGCCGGGTGGGAGTGCCCGCGGACGATCCCGGCCGCGATCGAGCCGCCGAAGACCAGCACGAAGAACCAGTGCACACGGAACGTGCCGAACAGCGTGTCCGGGCTGTGCGCCGCGCCCTTGGGCGTCACCACGAACCGGCTGGGGCGGCGCAGCACCGCGTCCAGCAGCGCGCGGGCGTACACCGGCGCGGACAGCGCCGACATCACCATCCCGGCCACCCCGCCGGAGCCCTCGGGTTCGTGCGGGGAGACGTTGTGCCGGCGGTTCCAGACGTACAGGCCGATCTGGAGCGCGGACGCGTTCCCGTACAGCATCAGCCAGACCACGGGGTCGATGTTCACGCCCGAGGCGCCGAGGCCCAGGAAGAGCGCGCAGCTCAGCGCGGCCAGGATCCAGTTGAGCGCGGACAGCGGATAGAAGGCGATCAGCAGCGTGTAGTTGAGGAGGCGGCCCGGCGGGAGCGAGCCGAAGCCCTTCCAGTACTGCCTGAGGATCGTCTCGTACGTCCCCCGGGACCAGCGCAGTTGCTGGGAGAAGAAGTCCGTCCAGGAGGCGGGGCCCTCGCCGACCGCGAGCACGTCCGGGGTGTACACGGACTTCCACCGGCGGCCGGTCGCGGGGTTCTTGGCGCGGTGCATCTCGAAGCCGGTCGCCATGTCCTCGGTGATCGAGTCGTGGAGCCCGCCGATCTGCTTCAGGGCGCTGATCCGCACGGCGTTGCAGGTGCCGACGAACATCGGGGCGCCGTAGCGGTTCCCGGCGCGCTGGATCAGCGCGTGGAAGAGGAACTGCTGCGACTCGGCGGCCTTGGTGACGAAGGTGTCGTAGTTGCCGTAGACCTGCGGGCCGACGACGAAGCCGACGTCCGGGTCGCGGAAGTAACCGAGCATCCGCTCTAGGTAGTTGGGCAGCGGCACATGGTCGGTGTCGACGGAGGCGAAGACGTCGTAGGCGCCGCCGTGCGCCTGGAGCCAGGCGTTGTAGTTGCCGTGCTTGGTCCTGGCCCGGTGGGGGCCGCTGGGGCGGTTCCAGCGCTCGACGCCCCGCCGGGTGAAGTGGTGCACGCCCAGGCGCGCGCAGAGCGCCTTCGCCTCGGGGTCGTCGCCCTCGTCGAGCAGCCATACGTGCATGACGCCCCGGTGGCGCAGCCGTACGGCGGCCCGCAGCGTCCTGGCGGCCAGCTCCAGCGGCTCCTTGCCGGGCACGAACGTGGTGAGGAAGGCGACCCGGGTGCCGCTCTCCGGCACCACCGGGACGGGGTCGCGGGCGACCAGGGTGGCGTGCGCGTTGGACAGCACGTTCACACAGCGGAAGAGCTCGATCAGGCCGATCGAGACCAGCATCACCGCGTCCAGGAACGGCAGCCAGGGGTGGGCCGGGTGGTCGCGCTCGGTCCAGTGGGCGGGCTGCATCAGCCACGCGAGCAGGACCAGGGAGAGCAGCGGCGCGGCCACCAGCATCAGCGTGACCCGGACCCGGTGCGGCTCTTGGGCCAGCAGCGAGCGGTGGCGCACCCGGTAGGGGCGGTCCGGGTCGGGCCGGGTGAGCGGTCCGGCCAGCCGGCTGTGGTGCTCGTAGTCGTATCTGGGCAGGGCGCTCCTGATCGTGCGGAACGCCCCGGTGGTGCTGCCGCTGCGGTGCCGGGCGCCCGGCGGCGGCGTCGATGTCATGACTCATCCCCCCACGCACGCTCCGGCGCGTGTCGATCCCGTTTCGTACCGGTTGCATGGCTGCCCGGCCCGACCCCACTCGACGCGCGGAATCCGCGCCTTCGGGGGGTGCACATGAGTGCGAGCGAGGGGTGGGGGCGGGTGACCGGGGAACGCGAAAGGCCCCCCGCTCGCGCGAGGGGCCTTCCGGTGTCGTGCGCCGCCAGGGACTCGAACCCCGGACCCGCTGATTAAGAGTCAGCTGCTCTAACCAACTGAGCTAGCGGCGCCTGCTGACGTGGAGAACTTTACAGGAAGCAGTGAGGTGCCTGTGACCACCGCCGGGGGGTGTGGGGCGGGCGGGGAGAGGCTCCTTTGCGTCATTCAGACCGTCAGACATGCGTATTTTTGGGCTGATTGTGGCACTGATCACCGTGCATAGATCCGGACAAGTCCGTATGGAGTGTGACGTGGATCGCATGGAGCTGCCGGCCGACCTGCCGAATCGTTCCTTCCCTCGGCTCATCCAGAACGAGGCGACCACCGAGATCCCGGTCCACCTGCTCTTCCGCGACGAGGGCGGCCCGGCCCCCGCGCGGTCCTCGCCCACGGCACCGGCGGCCCCCGTCCGGCCCGCCGTGGTGGGCAGCAGGCGGGGCGGCCCGGACGAGCCGTCGCGCCCGCGCCGCCGGGTGCCCGCACCGGCCCGCCCGGCGCCCGGGGCGGACCCCGGCCTGGTGGAGCGGCCGGCCCGGACGCTGCCCGGCGCGGCCGGTGTCCTGGCCGGTGCCTGCGGGGCGGCGGGCTGTGTGCTCACCTCCTGGTGGGCGGGGGTGCTGCCGCCGCTCGCGGTGGAGGCGCTGCGGCTGCCCTCGGTCACGGGGGCGGGTCTCGGCCTGCCGCAGTGGGCCGCGTACGCCGGGGCCGGGGCGCTCGGACTGCTCGGCTTCGGCGGGCTGGCCCGGGGGCGGACCGGGCGGGCCTGGGTGCTCCAGCGGTTCGGCCGCTACCGGGGGACCGTCCGGCGCGGCGGGCTGCTGTGGGTCAACCCGCTGGTGCCGCGCCGCCGGATCGACGTACGGCTGCGGCACTGGCGCAGCGAACCGCTCCCGGCCGCCGACGCGGACGGGGTCGCGCTGCGGGTGGCGGTCCTCGTCGTCTGGCGGGTGCGGGACACCGCGCGGGCCGCGCTCGGCGTCGACGATCACGAGGGGTATCTGCGGGACTGTGTGGAGGCCGCGCTGGCGCGGGTGACGGTGCGCGCGGCGGGCGGCGCGCGCCAGACGGCGGAGGCGGCCGGGGAGGCGCTGACCCGGCTGGTGGCGCGGGAGGCGGAGCCGGTCGGGATCGAGGTGTTCTCGGTCCGCCCGGCCCGGGTCGTGTACGACCCGGAGGTCGCCGGGGCCATGCACCGGCGCAGCGTGGCGGCGCTGGACGCCCGCGACCGGGCCGGTGCGCTGACCTCGGTGGTGGACTCGGTCGAGGACACGGTGACCCGGCTGACCATGCGGGGACTGGTCGATCTGGACGCCGGGGAGCGCAAGGTGCTGGTGCGGGATCTGACGGTGGCGTTCTGCGCGGGACGGCGGGAAACCATCCCGTGATTGGTATGGACATGTTCAAGTGGCGGCCATAATCTGGGCTTGGTCTAGACCAGCACACCAGCACAGTTCAGCTCAGCGAACCTCCCCACACGTCCACCAGGAGCGACTCCATGCGGACCAAGGCCAAGTTGTACGCGGCCGTGCTGGGCCTCGCCACCACCGGCGCTCTCGCGCTCTCCACCGGCGGTGCCAGCAGCCACGGCTACACCGACCTCCCCATCAGCAGGCAGCTGCTCTGTGCCAACGGCACGGTGCGCGGCTGCGGCGAGATCCAGTGGGAGCCGCAGAGCGTCGAGGGGCCCAAGGGCTTCCCGGCGAGCGGAGCGGCCGACGGGCACCTGTGCTCGGGCGGCCTGGACCGGTTCGGGCAGCTCGACGGCGCCCGGACCCCCAAGGGTGCGGACTGGCCCACCACCAAGGTGACCGGCGGCCAGAGCTACACCTTCCGCTGGCAGTTCGAGGCACGGCACGCCACGACCGACTTCAAGTACTACGCCACCAAGCAGGGCTGGAACCAGGACCACGCCCTGAGCAGGAGCGACCTCAACACCACGCCGTTCCTCACGATCCCCTACGGCGGCAAGCAGCCCCCGGCCACCCTCAGCCACAGCGGCACCCTGCCCACCGGTCTGAGCGGCCACCACGTGATCCTCGCCGTCTGGACGATCGCGGACACCGGCAACGCGTTCTACGCCTGCTCCGACGTCACGTTCTGATCCGGACACCCGGCGCCGGCCGCGCGGTTCAGAGCTTTCTCTGAGCAAAGGGCGCGGCCGGTGCGGGTAGCCTCCCCTGCACGCCGGCCGGTCACGGCGTACGGGGGGTCCGATGGAAACGCTGTTCTACGTCGTCCCGGGGCTCATGGCCTGCGGCGCGCTCTGCGCTCTGGTCGTGGTCACGCGACGCGCCGGTGAGATACGCCGCGCCTGGCGCGACGGGCCGACCGCCGAGGCCCGCTGCCTGCGGGTGCACCTCGCGTCCGGCGGCGGGCAGACGTCCGCCGCCTCGCACCACGTGTACGAGTTCAGCACGCCCGAGGGCCGTGTCGTGCGGTTCACCGAGCGCGGGGGACCGCTGACGACCGTCGAGGGCGACATCGTCACCGTGCGCTACCCGGCCGGGCGTCCGGAGCGGGCCACGGCCCATGTCCCGGCGTCCGGCAGGCTCCTGGCGGAGCAGGGCTGCCTCTGCGCCTTCCTCGGGGTGTTCATCACCGCGTGCCTCGCCTTCATGGGCGTCGCCCATCTCGCCTTCGCGGTGGCAGGCGACGTGCTGCCGTGAAGCGACGCGCGGAGAAAAGCGGAAAAGCGAGAACGGCGAGAGGCGAGGGCGGTGAGAGACGAGGACGGTGAAAAAAGCGGTGAGGCCGGTCCATGGACTCATGGACCGGCCTCACCGTCGGTGCGCCGCCAGGGACTCGAACCCCGGACCCGCTGATTAAGAGTCAGCTGCTCTAACCAACTGAGCTAGCGGCGCATGACTCCCGCCGTCCGCTTCCCGCGTTCGGCGACGAAGAAAATACTACCCGGTCCCGGAGGGTGCTCGTGACCACCCGCGCGGCGGGCGGAGCAGGGGCGGCGCGCGCCCCGGCCCCGCCCGCGCGGGCGGCTCACAGCACCGCGCTCAGGAACTCCCGGGTCCGCTCCTGCTCCGGGTCCCCGAAGATCCGCTCCGGCGGCCCGGACTCCACGACCCGCCCGGCGTCGAACATCAGCACCTGGTCGGAGATGTCCCGGGCGAAGCCCATCTCGTGGGTCACACAGAGCATCGTGATGTCGGTGGAGCGGGCGATGTCCCGCAGCACGTCCAGCACGCCCGCGACCAGCTCCGGGTCGAGCGCCGAGGTCACCTCGTCCAGCAGCAGCACCTGCGGGCGCATCGCCAGCGCCCGCGCGATGGCCACCCGCTGCTGCTGCCCGCCCGAGAGCTGGGAGGGCCGCGCGTCGCACTTGTCGGCGAGACCCACCAGCTCCAGCAGCTCCCGCGCGCGGACCTCCGCCTCGTCCCTGCTCATGCCGAGCACGGTGACGGGGGCCTCGGTGATGTTCCGCAGCACCGACATGTTCGGGAACAGGTTGAAGTGCTGGAAGACCATCCCGATCTTCTTGCGGATCTCCCGGACCTGCTTCTCGGGCGCCGGGAAGAGCTGCTCGCCGTCGACCGTGATGGTGCCCTCGTCCGGCCGGGTCAGCGTCATCAGCAGCCGCAGGATGGTGGTCTTGCCCGAGCCGGAGGGGCCGATCAGCGTGACGTGCCGGCCGGCGGCGACGGAGAAGTCGAGCCCGTCCAGGACCGTGTGGTCGCCGAAGCGCTTGGTCACGTTCTCCAGGCGGACCAGTTCGCCGCCCGCCGCGCCGCCGGACCGCGGCCCGGCGGCGTCCTCGGGGTTCTTCGTGGTGTCAACGGACAAGACGTCGCTCCAGTGCTCGCAGGAGGAGGGAGGCCAGATAGGAGACGAGGATGAAGGCCACACCGATCACGGTCAGCGGCTCGGTGAACTGGAAGTGCTGCTGCGAGTACAGGCGCGCCTGCCCGAGCATCTCCAGCACCGTGATCGCCATCAGCAGCGGTGTGTCCTTGAGCATCGAGATGACGTAGTTGCCGAGCGCCGGGACCACCCGGCGGATCGCCTGCGGCAGGATCACCGCCGTCCAGGTCCGCCGCCGCGGCAGGTTCAGCGCCGTCGCGGCCTCCCACTGGCCGACGGGCACCGCCTCGATGCCGGCGCGGTACACCTGCATCGTGTACGTCGAGTAGTGCAGCCCGATCGCGAAGACACCGGTGGTCAGCGCGGAGAACGTCAGCCCCCACTCGGGCAGCACGTAGAAGAGGAAGAACAACTGCACCAGCAGCGGGGTGTCCCGGACGAACTCCGTGACCACCCCGACCGGCCAGCGCACCCACCGGGTCGGCGTCCGCATCAGCAGCGCCCACACCAGACCCAGCGCGAAGGAGATCAGCGAGCCCAGCACCAGCGCCTGGAGGGTGACCAGCAGACCGTCCCAGAAGTGCGGCAGGAAGTCGCGTACGGCGCCCCAGTCCCAGTTCACGCCGCACCACCCCCGACCGAGGTGCCCACCGGCCGCGCCGGGCGGGCGGCCGCGCCGCCCGGCGCCCTGCCGACGCCCCGCTTCAGCCGCTTCTCCAGACCGCGCATCAGCCGGGTGAGCGCGAAGGCGATCACGAAGTAGATGAGCAGGATGTACGTGTAGATGTGCGCGCTCTCCTGGAGCGCGAGCCGCACCAGGTTGCCGCTGAACGCCAGGTCGCCCATGCCCATGACCGACACCAGGGCGGTGCCCTTGAGCAGTTCGACCAGCAGGTTGCTGAAGGGCGGGATCATCTCCGGCACCGCCTGCGGCAGCAGGATCAGCCGCATCCGCTGCCAGGGCGTGAAGCTGAGCGCGATCCCGCCCTCGCGCTGCGCCGGTTCCACCGCGGTCAGTGCGCCGCGCACGATCTCGGCGCCGTACGCGCCGTACGTCAGCCCGAGCGCCAGCGTGCCCGCCCACAGCGGCACCAGCTGCCAGCCGAAGGCGGGCGGCAGCACGAAGAACACCCAGAAGATCATCACCAGCGCGGAGGTCCCGCGGAACACCTCGGTGTAGAAGCCCGCCAGGAAGCGGACGATCCACAGCCGGTGGGTGCGGGCGATACCGACCACGAAGGAGACGGCACCGGCCAGCAGCGCGCTGAGGACGAGCAACTGGACCGTGATCCACACGCCTTGGAGTACGAGTTCCCACAGTCCCTTCGTCATCCGGCGCACAGCTCCTTCGCGGTCAGCTCCGTCATCTCGTCCTTCGAGAACCCGAAGGGCCGCAGGACGCGGAAGAGTTCGCCGCTCTTCTTCAGCTTGTGCAGCTCGGTGTTGAAGGCGTCGCGCAGCTTCGTCTCGGTCGGCCGGAAGGCGAAACCGCCGCCGTCCACATGGGGCTTGCCCTTCACCAGCGGCGCGAACGCCTCGGTGGCCTCGGCCTTGGCGGACTTCTGCACCACCGCGCGGGTGGTCAGCGCCGTCCCCGCGAAGACGTCGACCCGGCCCGCCTCCACGGCGTTCAGCCCGGCCACCTGGTCCGGCACGATCAGGATGTCGCTCTCCTTGTACCCGGCCTCCACCGCGTACTGGATCTCCGCGTAGCCGGTGCCGGTGGCGAACCTCGCCTTCTTCGCCACCACGTCCCGGTAGTCGTGCAGCCCCTTCGGATTGCCCTTGCGGACGATGAAGGAGTCGAGCATCTGGTAGTCGGGGTCGGCGAAGAGCACCTGTTCGCACCGGTCGGCGTTGATGTACATCCCGGCGGCCACGACATCGAACTGCTGGGAGTTCAGCCCGGGTATGAGCGAGCCGAACTCGGTGGGCACGGGCTGCACCCGGTCCACCCCCAGCCGCTTGAAGATCACCTTCGCCAGTTCGGGCGCCTCGCCCGTCACCTTCCCGTCCTTGCCGATGTAGCCGAACGGGATCTCGCCCGCGATACCGAGCCGGACGACCCCCTGGGCCCTGAGCCGGTCCAGGAGGTCGCCACCGCCGTCCGCGGACGCCGTCGCCACGCGACTGCACCCCGCCGCCCCGAGCGCACCGGCCGCCGCGACCCCCGCGAGCAGCGACCGGCGGCTGGGCCGCGCGGGCGTCCGTCTGCCTCTTCCAAGTCCATGTGGTGGAGCCATGAGCGCGCCGCTACCCAGAGCCGGAGAACTTATGCGAAGGAAAACACGGCCCCTCCTGGGTACCCGGAGAGGCGACCCTGGCGGGGCCACGACCGGGCAACGGCACCGGACGCGGGCCCCGGCAGGGCCGACGACGCCCGCGAACACAGCAGAAAGGCTGGTCATGACCGCACTCGGAGTCCTCTACCCGGGCCACTTCGCCGAGGACGACTATCCGCGCATCGAACAGCTCCTGGGCAGCGACATCCGGGTCGACCTCGTCCACACCCCGCAGGACGAGGACGCGTACCGGACGGACGTGCCGCGCACGGCCCGGCCCGTCGAGGAGCTGACGCGCGGCGCGGAGGAACTGCGGCTGTCCGGCGCCGAGGCTGCGGTGTGGGCCGGCACCGGCGGCGGCTTCACCGCCGGCTGGGACGGCGCCCACCAGCAGGTGCGCGCCCTGGCACAGGCGATCGGCATGCCCGCCTCCGCCACCTCCTTCGGCTTCGTGCACGCGGTGCACGAGATCGGCGTACGGCGCGTCGCCGTCGCCGCCACCTACCCGGACGAGGTGACCGCCCTCTTCGCCGACTTCCTGCGCGCGGGCGAGGTCGAGGTGGCCGCCGCGCACAGCGCGGGCTGCCGCTCGGCCGCCGAGGCGGCGGCCTGGGGCGAGCCGGAGGTCCTCGCCCTGGCCCGCGCCGCCGACACCGCGCGGGCCGAGGCGGTGCTGCTGCCGGACACCGCCCTGCACACCGCCTCCCACCTCATGGCCCTGGAGAAGCACCTCGGCAAGCCCGTCCTCACCGCGAACCAGGTGACCGTCTGGGAGGGGCTGCGGCTCACCGACCGCCGTGTCAACGCCCCCGACCTGGGCGCGCTGTTCACCCGGGAACCGATCGTCCAGGTATGAGGTCGGCGGGCATCCGGCGGAAAGGTGTGAGAAGGGCGGGCGCGCTTGCGGCCGCCCGCGCCGAGGCGTTACCTGGAAGTGTCCGGCGGTGCAGCGAGAACGCCCCGGGTCCGGCGCAGGCACGGACCGGCGGCACCCGCCCGCCTGTGCTCGTGCGCCCCTGCCCGCGTGCCCCGCCCCGGAGGCGGGCCGCCGTCGCCGCCGTCGTGGAGCGATGACGCGGAGGTGACCGAAGGTGAAAGCCGTCGTCTACGAGAAGCCCTTCGACGTGGCGGTGCGCGACGTCGACGATCCCCGGATCCAGCACCCCAACGACGTGATCGTCCGCATCACGTCCAGTGCGATCTGCGGCTCCGACCTGCACATGTACGAGGGCCGCACGGCCGCGAAGGCGGGCATCGTCTTCGGCCACGAGAACCTGGGCGTCGTGGAGGAGACCGGCAGCGGCGTGACCTCGCTGGCCGAGGGCGACCGGGTCGTCATGCCGTTCAACGTCGCGTGCGGGTTCTGCAAGAACTGCCTCGCCGGAAAGACCGGGTTCTGCCTCACGGTCAACCCGGGCTTCGCCGGCGGCGCCTACGGCTATGTCGCGATGGGCCCCTACACCGGTGGCCAGGCCGAGCACCTGCGGGTGCCCTTCGCCGACTTCAACTGTCTGAAGCTGCCGCCGGGCGACGAGTTCGAGACCGACTTCGTGCTGCTCGCCGACATCTTCCCGACCGGCTACCACGGCTGCGAACTCGCCCAGGTCACGCCGGGTGAGTCGGTGGCGGTGTTCGGCGCCGGGCCGGTGGGCCTGATGGCCGCCTACTCGGCGCTGCTGCGCGGCGCGTCCAAGGTGTTCACCGTGGACCGGGTGCCCGAGCGGCTGGCCAAGGCGGAGGAGATCGGGGCCATCCCCATCGACTTCACCCGGGGCGACCCGGCCGAGCAGATCAAGGAGCAGACGGGCGGCGAGGGCACCGACAAGGGCGTGGACGCCGTCGGCTACCAGGCCCAGTCGCACAAGGACGTGGGCCACGAGGAGCCCGCCGTCGTCCTGAACACCCTGGTCGAGACGGTACGGCCCACCGGCATGCTCGGCATACCGGGCCTGTATGTCCCCTCCGACCCGGGCGGGCCCGACGAGCACGCCAAGCACGGCCAGCTGCTGGTCTCCATCGGCAAGATGTTCGAGAAGGGGCAGCGGATGGGCACCGGCCAGTGCAACGTCAAGCAGTACAACCGCCAGCTCCGCGATCTGATCATCGCCGGGCGGGCCAGGCCCAGCTTCGTCGTCTCGCACGAGCTGCCCCTGGACCGGGCACCGCAGGCGTACGAGAAGTTCGACCAGCGCGTCGAGGGCTACACCAAGGTCGTCCTGCACCCCGGGCACGCCCTGGCCGCGTGAGCCCCGCCCCCGGGCCGCCCCCTCCGGAGGGACGGGTCTGAGGGGATCTGAGGGGAAGGGGGAACAAGCGGGGACCGTCTCCTGTTGTCGCCCGGAGGAACCAGCACGGCCAACCAGCAGGAGGCACCCCGTGGCGGCAGAGGCGGCAGACGAGATCCGAGGCGAGCGGCACGGCAGCGCGCCCGTACCCCTCTCCGTCCTGGACCTGGTGACGGTGGGCGCCGGCCACACCGCCACCGAGGCGCTGCGCACCAGTGTGGCCCTGTCCCGGCTGGCGGAGAGCCGCGGCTACCACCGCCTCTGGGTCGCCGAGCACCACTCCATGCCCGGAGTGGCCTCCTCCTCACCTGCCGTGATCCTCGCCCACCTCGCCGCCCACACCGAGCGCATCCGCCTCGGCTCGGGCGGCGTCATGCTGCCCAACCACGCCCCGCTCGTCATCGCCGAGCAGTTTGGCACCCTGGAGGCCATGGCCCCCGGCCGCATCGACCTCGGCCTCGGCCGCGCTCCCGGTACCGACGGCGCCACCGCCGCCGCCCTGCGCCGCACGGACCACCTCGGCGAAGGCGCCGATGAGTTCCCGCAGCAGCTCGCCGAGCTGACCCGCTTCCTGGACGACGACTTCCCGGACGGCCACCCCTACCGCCGTATCCACGCCGTGCCCGGCCCCGTCCAGGCCACCTCGCCCGGCGGGGTGCAGTCCCCGCACCGGCCGCCCATCTGGCTGCTCGGCTCCTCCGGCTTCAGCGCCCGGCTGGCCGGCATGCTCGGCCTGCCCTTCGCCTTCGCCCACCACTTCTCCGCGCAGAACACCGTCCCGGCGCTCGACCTCTACCGCGAGTCCTTCCGGCCCAGCGCGGTGCTCGACGCCCCGTACGCCCTCATCGGGGTCGCCGCCCTCGCCACCGAGGACGAGCGCGAGGCCCGCCGCCAGGTGCTGGCCGCCGCGCTCAACATGGTCCGGCTGCGCACCGGCCGCCCGGGACTCGTCCCCACGCCCGAGGAGGCGGAGGCGTACGAGTTCAGCCCGATGGAGCAGGACTTCATCGCGTCCTGGAACGCCAACGTCGTGCACGGCACGCCCGACGAGGTCCGCTCCGGCCTCGACGACCTCCAGAAGCGCACCGGCGCCGACGAGCTGATGATCACCAGCAACGCGCACAGCGGCGACGTACGGCTGCGCAGCTACGAACTCATCGCGGACGCCTATGGACTGCCCCGCGCCTGAGTCGAGCCGAGCCCAGCCCGTGCCGGGCGCCGGGGGGCTACCGGCGGCCGCAGGCGTGGCCGCCGAGCAGCTCGGAGATGCGGTCCGGTGACACCGGGCGGGAGTACAGCCAGCCCTGCCCGGTGTCGCAGCCGATGCGGCGCAGCCTGCTGGCCTGGTCGGTGGTCTCCACACACTCGGCGGTGACGGTCAGCCCCAGCCGGTGCGCGAGCTGGATCATCGCCTCGACGATCACCTCGTCGGCCGGGCTCGCGGGCTCCGCGCCCGCCTCCGGCGTCCCGGTGTCCGCGAGGGCAGGCCGGACCGCCTCCCGCTCCGCGTACTGGAAGCCCCGGACGAACGAGCCGTCCAGCTTCAGCGCCGACACCGGCAGCCGGCTGAGGTAGGCGAGGTTCGAGTAGCCGGTGCCGAAGTCGTCGATGGCGATGTGCACACCCATGCCGCTCAGCGCCCGCAGCGCCTCCAGCGGCCGCCCGGCCGAGCCCATCACCGCCGACTCGGTCAGCTCCAGCTGGAGCAGGCCCGGTGCGAGCCCCGTCTCCGCCAGCACCTCGGCCACGTCCGCGACCAGGTCGGAGTCCCACACCTGGCGGACCGCGACATTGACGCTGACGAAGATCGGCGGCTCGTCGGGGTGGTCGAGCTGCCAGCGGCGGGCCTGGCGGCAGGCGGTCGCCAGGATCCAGCGGCCCAGCGGCACGATCGAACCGTCCTCCTCCGCCAGTGCGATGAACCGATTCGGCGTCAGCACCCCGAACTGCGGGTGCCGCCAGCGCACCAGCGCCTCCACCCCGCGCAGCCGCCCGTCCTCCATGGCGACCAGCGGCTGGTACTCCAGCGTGAACTCGCCCCGCTCCACGGCCGCGCGCAGCGTGGAGACCAGCGCCTGCCGGGTCATCCGGTGCGCGTTGCGCTCCGGGTCGAACAGGGTCCAGCGGGCCCTGCCGTCGGCCTTCGCCCAGTACAGGGTCGTGTCCGCGGCCTGCATCAGGGCGGTCGCCGACGTCCCGGCGGCCTGCCGCTCGACCACGCCGATCGACGCCGACACCGACAGCAGGCGCCCGGCGACCTCGAACGGCGCCTGGAGCGCGGTGAGCACCGACTCGGCCAGATCGGCCAGTTGTTCGGTGCCGGTGGAGTCCTCCACGAGCAGCGCGAACTCGTCCCCGCCGAGCCGGGCCACCAGCGGGGTGCTGCCCCGGCCGGAACCGGCCTCGTCCGCGCAGCCGGTCAGCCGCCGCGCCACCGCCGCGAGCAGCCGGTCGCCGACCCGGTGCCCCAGGGTGTCGTTGACCGCCTTGAACCCGTCGAGGTCCAGGTAGCACAGCCCGATCCGGCCGGTCCCGCCGCCGTCGTACGCGTCCGCCTCCAGCACGGCCGACAGGCGCTCGAAGAACAGGGTGCGGTTGGGCAGCCGGGTCACCGGGTCGTGCATCCGCAGATGCCGCAGCCGGGATTGCAGTTCACGGCGGGCGCTGACGTCGGCGATCGACAGCAGCACACCCGGAGGGACGTCCGGGCGGACCTCCGGCGGGGCGCCGTCCGAGCCGCCGTCCGAGCGGCCGGGCGCGGCTCCGGGCGCGTTCGCGGGGCAGTTCTCCGGCGGCAGCGGCGCGACCGTGACCTGCGCCCACAGCGAGCGGCCGTCGGCCTGTTTGAGCCGCCGGGTGCAGCGCAGCCGGGCCTGCCGCCCGCGCAGCACCTCGCGGTACGCCTGCCAGGTGCGGGCGTCGGAGCCGAGCTCCACCAGATCGGCGGCGGGCTGTCCGGCGAGGTCGGCGGCGGACGCGCCGACCAGGGCGGCGAAGGTGTCGTTGGCGCTGACGACCAGGCCGTCGCGGTCGACGACCGCCATCGCGAGCGGGGCGGCACCGAAGGCCGACCGGAAGGGCGGGGCGGACGGGGCGGGCGGGGCGGCGGAGGGGGACGGGGGGGACGGGGTGGTGGAGGGGGACTGGTCCGGCCCGGCGAATCCGGACCCGGCGGGGACCGGTTCCGCCATTGGGGTGACGCCGGGGCTGAGGACGGGGGTGACGCCGGGGATGGGGACGGGCGCGGGCGGGGGCGCGGGGGCCCTGGTGGACAGGGCGGTGCCGTGACCGCCGTTCGGCCCGGCCGTGGCCCCGGTGTCCGGGCCGCAGCTGCCCGGGTCGGTACCCGGAGCCTTCATAACATCACTCTGTGTGACTTTCGGCCGCATGAAGTCTGCCGCGGGCGTCGGCCCTTCGGACGTTCCGCTCACCGCTCGCTCCCGCAGTGCACTCGTTCTTCGTATCGGTCTCGTCGGGTGGCCGGCCAGGTGGGGATCGGCCGCCGGGCCCGTGTCCGCGCAGGAAGTGCCAGGAAAGTGTGCCGATCATAGATGCTGGCGCGGGGCCCCTTCCAGCCACTTGCCGGTTCCGCCGGATGGACGACCTTTCTGACAGATCGTTTCTGCCCACACCTGGGCAGGTTCTTCAGAAGGACGACCGATTGTGACGTTCCGTGAGTGGTCCGGGGGTGTCATCCCCGTCACGGCCGCTACGGCTCCGTATCTCGTGAACTCGCGTCCCGCACGCTCGCGCTCACCCTTCCGGTGCAGACAAACAGGGCGTACCTCTCCAAACTCGCACAGGCTGGGTTCGGTGTCCCCGCGAACCGCACCCGGAGGTCCCTGTGCCGCGTCAGCTCCCCCTGAAAGCGCTCGGCCGTGACGCTTTCCAGGCGCTGAGCCGCGCGGGGACGCGCCCCCGACTGCGCAGCACCGCCGCCGTGTTCACCACCCTCTCGGCGGTCGCCGCCACCTCGATCCTCAGCGGGCCCTCGGTCGCCGAGCCCTTCGCGGCCGCCCCCTGCGCGCTGCGCCGGACCGCGGCCCACCACTCGGAGGGCGTCGACACCTGGAACCCCTCCTACACCCGGCCGGTCAGACCGCTCGACGCCGTGATGATCTTCCTGTCCTTCCCGGACGCCGCCCCGCTCACCACCCCGGCCGAACTCGCCGCCGACCACTTCCCGGCCACCAGCCGCTTCTACGCGCAGGCGTCGTACGGCAGGTTCACGCTCCGGGCGCATCCGCTCAGGCACTGGATCCGGATGCCGCGGCCGTCCACGGCGTACGCCATGCACCGCGACTGGGACGTCCGGGACCGGGCCGCCTATCTGCGCGACGCCGTCGCCGCCGCCGACCCGCAGGTCGACTTCTCCCGCTACGACATCGTCTATCTGGTCGCCGACCCGGACGCGCCCGGTGTCGACTCCGACGCCACGAAGGTCGTCAACCTCAACACCCCGCTGCGGGCGGACGGCACGGACATCCGGCGGGTCGTGACGGTGTTCGAACGGCATCCGCCGGACCGGCTGGTCCTCGCCCACGAGACCGGGCACGTCTTCGACCTGCCGGACCTGTACCACCGGCCGGCCGACGGCAAGGGCGACTGGGACACCTATGTCGGCGACTGGGACCTGATGGGCAGCCAGTTCGCGCTCTCACCGGACCTGTTCGCCTGGCACAAGTGGAAGCTCGGCTGGCTGGACCCGCGCCAGGTCGTGTGCGTACGGGGGACCGGGCCGACCCGGCTGACCCTGGAACCCGTGGAGGCGGGGCCGGCCGCCGCGGGGCCGCCCGTGGCGGCGGAGCCGCCGGACATGGGGCAGTCGTCGGACGTGCCCGGGGCGGCGCCGTTCGGGCTGGGCGGCGGCACCAAGCTCGCGGTGGTGCGGACCGGGAGCGACCAGGTGCTGGCCGTCGAGGCGCGCTCCTCGGTCGGCAACGACCTCACCGGATGCCGGCAGGGCGTACTGGTGTACCGGGTGCGGGGGGACACGGAGTCGGGCGGCGGCGCGGTCCAGGTGATCGACGCCCATCCGCGCACCGGGGCGTGCGCGCACACCTCCGTCTATCCGCCGCTCGCCGACGCGCCGATCGGCGTGGGGGAGAGCTTCACCGTGCCCGGCGACGGTGTCCGGGTGGAGGTCGAGGACCGCACGGCCTCGGGGGCGTACACCGTGAGCATCACCCCGGCTCTGGAGAGCGAGGGCTGAGGGGGGTGCGGGGTGAGGGTGGTGGAGCACCCGCCATGCGCGACGTGGTCGCGGAGGAACGAAGATGGCGAGCCTTGTCCACGTTTCCGTGGGCGAGACTCGCCATCGTCATTGTGCGCCGCCAGGGACTCGAACCCCGGACCCGCTGATTAAGAGTCAGCTGCTCTAACCAACTGAGCTAGCGGCGCCTGCTGACGTCGTAGACCTTAGCATCCTGATCGGGGGGAGGAAAAATCGAAATCCGCACGGCCGACCGGGCCGCCCGGACGGCCGCCCACAGCAGGATCTCGGGACCCGGCAGCCACGGTCGCCGGGTGTCCGGCGCGACCAGCCAGCGGGACGCGGCGTGCGGGCCCCCGGGGCCGCCGACCGGTGCCGGGACGGTCACCGCGTCGCCGTTGCCGTGGCACAGCAGTGGCGGGACGCCGTCCGCGCGGCCCCGCCCGGCCGCCGGGCTCCGGGAGCCGAAGTCCTCCCACTCCAGCAGCGACGGCAGCCGGTGCGCGGTGCCCGGCGCGGCGAACAGCAGCATCCGTCCGCGATGGACGGCCACCGGACCGGAGCCGGGCCCCTCCTCCCACAGCCGGTCCAGCATCCGGCGGCCGAAGACCGCGGGCACGCTGACCACGTCGAAGGCGGTGCCGCAGGGCAGGACGACCGGTGCGTCCGGCTGTTCGCGCCAGTGGGCGAGGGTGCTGCGCGGATACGGCCCGGCCGAGGCGAGCCAGCCGGCCCCGTCGGCGGTGACGCGGGTGGCGTGGGTGGCGCCGGTGAGGTCGGCGCGGTCGTTGAGGTCGGTGAGACCGGCGGCGGCGGTCCGGTCGGCGAAGAGAGACGTTTCTGTGAGGCTCATGTCTCACGTCTACCGACCGTGAGGGTTTCCTCGCGCACAGTTGCCGGAAACCGGGACAGGGCGGGGGCCCGGGGCGTATCTTGCCCCGCGGGCATATGCCAGGGCGGGTCCGGCCGGGAGCGGCTGGGATCAGAGGGGGTCGGCCGGGTTCGCGTGCACGCTGTCCTCGGCGCCGCGCAGCAGATCCCGTCCGAACTCGACCATCCTGTGGGCGTAGTCCTCGGTCCACTGGGCGCGCTCGGCGATGTCCGCGGGCTTCAGCCGGTCGAAGCGGCGGGGGTCGGCGAGCTGGGCCGCCGCTATCGCCTGGAACTCCACCGCCCGGTCGGCCGCCGCGCGGAACGCCGTCGTCAGTTCGGTCGCCCGCTCCAGCAGCGTCCTGGGATCGTCGATCGACTCCAGGTCGAAGAAGTGCTCCGGGTCGGAGGCGGCTGCCACGGGCTCGAAGAGCAGGGGCGCGGGGCGTAGCCGCGGTTCGTTCCGACGCGGCGTGGGCTCCGCCATGTCTTCTCCTCCTCGTACTCGTACGGTCTCGGGTGGCGCCGTCCTCGTGGCGGGCCACCCTCCATTCTCTCGCGTGTGCGCAAGGGGACGGGTGCTCGCTGCCCATCCCCGGACCTTCTCAAGCCCCCGCCCCCACGGGATGTTCCCGCCTCACCCGCCCGGGGAGCCCCCGAGGCTCAGGGTCACCAGGGGACCTGTCCCCGAGGGTCAGGGATTCCAGGGCACGCGCCCCTGCGGCTCAGGGTCTCCATGGCACCCGGTGCTCGCGCAGGCGGGCCAGGACCGCGTGGTTGGCCTCCCAGCCGTCCGGGAACTTGACCGTGACGCCGAGCTGGACCGGGTCGGTGGAGGGGTGTTCGTCGAGGAGTTCGCTCACGCCCGCGCGGCAGACGACGATGCAGGCGTGCCGGTGCCGGGAGGCCAGCACGCACAGGCGGCCGGTCTCCAGGTGGAAGGCGGTGGCGTCGGGGCGGCCGGAGAGCGGGTGGAGCACGACGGTGACGTCGAACTCGCGGCCCTGGAGCCGGTTGGCGGTGTCCACGGTCACGTCCGTGACGCCCAGGGCGGCGAGGGCCGCGCGGACGGCCGCCGCCTGGTCGCGGTGGGCGGTGCCGACCGCGATCCGGCCGGCGGTCAGCGGCACCGGTTCGTCCGGCGACCGCTCGGACAGCGCCGCGCCGCCGCGCTCCAGCAGCCGCGCCACGACCGCCGCCACCGCCCGCACCGCCTCCGGGTCGGTGCGCGGAGTGTGCCGCGCGGGCAGCTCCAGCAGCCCCCAGCCGGACTCGGCGGCCTCGTCGATCACCCGGTCGGGGCCCGAGCCGTCCGAGGGCACCGCGAAGCCGAGCCGCCGCTCCCCGGCCGCCGTACCGCTGCGGAAGGGCGTGTACGGGTAGAACGCGTCGGACACCAGCGGCGCCGCCGACGCGGGCAGCCGCCACGACACGGGCAGCCGGTGCTGCGGCAGCTCCGGGTTGTGCGCCAGCAGTGTCGTCACCGCCGAGGCCGACGGGTCGTACGACAGTCCCGCCCACTGCTCGCCCCCGACGATCGAGAACGGGTCCAGCTGCCCGGGGTCGCCCACGAACAGCGCCCGCTCGAACAGCCCGGCCACGGCCAGCAGCGCGTCCGAGCGCATCTGGTACGCCTCGTCGACGATCGCGTGCCGCCACGGCTCGTCGGTCTTCACATGCGCCCACTTCGCGGCGGTGGACAGCACGATGTCCAGCCCGGCGAGGTCGCCCGCCTTGGCGGACGTGCGGACGTTCTCCAGGGCGTCGAGTGTCTTGTCGTACGGGTCGGAGTCGCTGCTGTGCAGCCGCCCCACGGGCAGCTCGGGCTCCTTCTCCGCGAGCCGTACCACCAGGTCGTCGACCTGCGCGTTGGTCTGCGCCACGACCATCAGCGGCCGTCCGGCGGCGGCCAGCTCCAGCGCGGCGCGCACCACCAGCGTCGACTTCCCGGCGCCCGGCGGGGAGTCGACGACGACGCCGCGGTGCGTGCCGTGCAGGGTGTCGCGGAGGATCGCCTCGGTGGCGCGGGCGGCCGCCGCGCCGGGGTCGAGGCCGGGCCCGGGGGCGCCGGACGCGGCGGAGGTCTCCTCGGCGGGGGCGGTCACAGGACGTCCTCCTCGGTCACCGGGTCCGGGGCCTGGGCGGCGCTCTCCTCACCCGGCGGCCCGCCGTGCGTCCACGGGGTCTGCTCCGGGTCGGGCAGCTTCGCCCCGCCGCGCTGCTCGTGCTCGAAGAGCGTGAAGCAGACCCGGTCGCCCTTCTGCGGCACCGAACCGGCCTCCGGCTCCTTGCCGCGGCCCATCTTGTCGAGGATCCGCAGCACCACCAGCGTCCCGTCGGCCCCGGCCTGCTCGGCCTCCTCGACGGCCACGCACTGCGCCGACTGCGGCCTGCCGTCCAGCGAGCGGTACACCTTGACCCGCTCGGCCAGATGCGGACGGTCGTCGGTGCGCACGGTGACCAGCGGGCGCGGGCTGGGCCGCTTGCCCTCGCTGTACGCCATGGTCACATCGGTGACCTCCCCGGCGAACGCCTCCCCGGACAGCCGCCGCCCCGCCATGACCAGCGGGTCGTCCAGTGCCTCCTGGGCGTCCAGGCGGGCCTGCTCGCGCTCGCGTGCCGCCAGTTTGTTCGCCGCGGTGACCGCGTCGTCGCGGCGCGGCTGCGGCGGCTCCCCGGCCAGCACCCGGTCGCGATGGCCGGTGAACGACCAGCGGTCGCGCGTCCACCGCTCCGCCACGCGCGCGCCCTGAGGCAGCTCCCGCAGCAGGTCGAGGCCCTGCCAGACCTTCTCCCAGGTGGGCAGGGCGCAGCCCAGGACCAGCTCGTGGACGCGGCGCTCGGCCGCGGTGAGCGCGGCGAGCCGGTCGTCGGCCTCCAGCCCGTCCGCCGCCGCGGCCAGCTCCCCGCGCGCGCGGTCGTAGCGCTCGATGGCGGGCGCGAGCAGCTTGTTGTCGAAGGCCGGGTCGGTGGCTGGACCGGCGGGCGGGCACAGCAGCTGCCCGGCCGCGTCCCGCTCCAGCTCGGCGCGCAGCGCGGCCTCGGCGCCCGAGAGGCCGTCCGGCGGGTCGATCCAGGCGAGCAGCGCTCCCAGGTGCTGGTCCTCCAGGGCGGACTGGCCGGTGGTCCAGTGCCGGGCCAGTACGTCGCTGAGGGCCAGCAGCAGCGAGGAGCCCGGCACCCGGGCCCGCTCGCCGAAGTGGGTCAGCCAGCGCCCCAGCAGGGGCACCCGGGGCGGCGCCGGATACGGGGTCTCCGGGTCCTGCTCGGCGGTGCGGCGAAAGCGCATGGAGCGGCCGAGCAGCCGTACGAAGTCGAGGCCCGCGCGGCTCGGCACGATCAGCTGGGGGGCGTCCGCGCACAGCTCGGTCTCGACCTTGACCCGCTTGCCGGTCTCCGGGTCGGTCTCGGTGCGCTCGGCGGCCTCCACCACGTCGGCGTAGGAGTCCAGGTAGGGCAGGACGACGTCCGCCAGCTCGGCCAGGAACGCGAACCGCAGGTCGCGGTCGCGCGGCTGCGCCACGGCCAGCAGCCGGGGCGCGTCCCGGTCGGTGCCGACCAGCGCGCCGAGCGGGGCGCCCGCCTCACCGGCGGTGGTGAGCGGCACGAGCACCAGGGGCCGCCCGGACAGATGCCGGTGCCGGACGGTCGCGGCGGGCTGGGCGTGGCCGTCGTGCACCGCCTGGAGGCGCGCGAGGGTGTCGATCAGCGACATGCGGCCCCCCGCCGCTCGTCGGCGGCCGCGGTCCGGCGCGCGGGCGCCGGGCGCGGGTGGTCCCGCAGGGCCTCCGCCCGCAGCAGCGCGGCCCGGCGCAGGGCGGCCACCGCCGGGTCGTCCGGCTCGCCCGCCTCGCCGTGGGCCGCGGCGAGCACGTCCTCGACGGTCTCCAGGCCGCCCAGCTCGGCGCGGACGGAGCGGCCCAGGGCGGTCACCGCGCCGTGCGCGCGGGAGCGGGCCCGGCAGTGGAAGGCCAGCTCGCAGGCGGCCAGGCACTCGGGCGCGTAGGCGGCGGGCACCGCCTCGACCGCCGCCGTCAGCCGCTCGGCGGGCAGCTCGGGGGAGAAGCACACGCCCTCGGGGAGCAGGTCGGCGATGTCCTGCAACCGGGTCAGCCGCGCCAGCTGGCGGGCGGTCACCGCACGCTGCTTGCGCACGTCGACGGCGGAGGCGGCGGGCAGGTTGGAGAAGTCCTTGGGGCACACCAGCAGCACGCTGTGCCGCACGCGCGGGGGCGGCGCCCCGTCCGGGGAGCACCGGGCGGCGACCTCCTCCAGGGCCAGCACGTACACCGCGGCCTGGCGGGCCGCCGCGCCCACCTTCGCCGGGTCGGCGGAGCCGTCCAGCATCGGGAACGACTTGATCTCCACGACGGTCCAGGCGCCGTCGGGGTGCACCACCACCGCGTCCGGTTCCAGGAAGGCGGGGGAGCCCGCCACGTCCAGGGCGAGCATCGGGTGGTCCAGCAGCGTCCAGGCGCCCGCCGCGGTGGCCTCGCGCAGCGCCAGCGCCGTACGCGCCGCGCGTCCCTCGGGGCCGACGGCGGTCAGGTCCGGGACACGCGCCTCGTGCGGCGGCTCGGCGCCGGGGTCGAGCCGCCGGTGCACCAGCCGCAGCAGCTCGGCGCCGCCGTCCGCCTTGACCCGCGCCTCGAACGCGTTGCCCCGGGTGAGGGCGAACTGGGACTGGCCGAACGCGGAGGGGGCGCCCAGCGCGCCGGCGAGCGCCGTCTTGTCCACACCCGCGCCGTCCAGGATCGCGCGCCGTCTGCACCCCGGGTTGGCGGCCAGGGCCGCCAGCGCGCGGGCGTCCAGGGCACGGGCCGGTACGCCGGGGCCGCGCAGCTCAGCGAGCTGCTGCCGGAGCGCCGTCCCCGGTGTCCTGGGGGGAGGCACCCGGCTCGGCTCCGGAACCGAACCGTGTTTCGCGCTGCCGTGGAATTCGCTCACCCGCCGAAGTCTGGCACTCGCCACTGACAACGGGGGAACCCGCGCCGTCCGGGCGGCCCGCCAGGGCCGGGACCCGCGCGGCCAGCAGCGTCCGGGCCCGGTCGGCGGCGCGCAGCACGTACGGGGCGAGCAGCAGCCCGACGCCCATCACGGCCACGCCCGCGACCGCGTCGAGGAAGTAGTGGTTGGCGGTGCCCATGACCACGATCGCGGTCAGTGTCGGGTAGGCGACACCGGCCGCCTTCGCCCAGCGGGTGCCGCCGTGGCGCCACAGCATCACGCCGCACCACAGCGCCCAGCCGACGTGCAGGCTGGGCATGGCCGCGTACTGGTTGGTCATGCCGCCCATGCCGCGCGGCGCGCTGGCGTCGCCGCCCCACCAGCCGTACGAGCTGTAGTGGGCCATGGTGTCCACGAAACCGTGACCGGGCGAGAGCAGCCGGGGCGGGCAGGTCGGCAGCAGGGTGAAGCCGATCAGTCCGATGAACGTGGACGTCATCAGCCAGGTGCGGGCCGTGCGGTAGGACGCGGCGCGCCGCCGGAACAGCCACACCAGGATCGCGGGCGTCACCACGTAGTGCAGGGACGCGTACCAGAAGTCGGCCGGGACGCCGAGCCAGGGCTCGCGGGTGAACAGCCGGTTCAGGGGGTGCTCGAAGTTGATCCGCAGCACCTTCTCGATGTGCAGGATCGACAGACCGTGGTCGACGGCGCCCGCGACGTCACCGCGGACCAGCAGCCGCCCGGCCGAGTAGCAGCCGTACACGAGCAGGATCAGCGGCAGTTCGGTCCACCAGCGGGGCCGGGTCCGCGGGGGCGCCTCGGCGCGCGGTGCACGTGCCGGTGCCTCGGTCTGCGGCATCCGATGCCCTCCCCCTTCAGGTCGCTCTTGTCGTCGCTGCGGCGCCCGGTGATCTCCGGTGGTCCCCGGCCGGTCGTGCCACTTTACGGTGTATGCGCCCGCCTGCGCGGGGCGCCCCGGCCCTCAAAGACGCGAGGGCCGCCCGCCGGGTTGCCCCTGCACAGGGTGCGCGATGATGGAAACCCCCGTCCGAAGATCTCACTATTTCCCGGAAAGGCTCCTCATGGCACCGCGCATCCTGCTGGCCCGGCACGGGCAGACCCAGTGGTCGCTGTCCGGCAAGCACACCGGCAGGACCGACGTGCCCCTCCTGGAGGAGGGCCGGCGCGGCGCCAAGCTGCTCGGCGAGCGGCTGCACCGGGCCCCCTTCGACGGCTTGCCGGGCATCGAGGTCCGCACCAGCCCGCTCGTGCGCGCGCGGGAGACGTGCGAACTGGCCGGTTTCGGCGAGCGCGCCACGGCCTGGGACACGCTCATGGAGTGGGACTACGGCTCCTACGAGGGCATGACGCCCCGGCAGATCCAGGACGAGGCCCCCGGCTGGCTCCTGTGGCGCGACGGCGCCCCGCGCGGGGAGACGCCCGGCGAGGTGCGGGACCGCGCCGACGAGGTGGTGGCCTGGGCCCGCGCCGAGGACCGCGACGTGCTGGTCTTCGCGCACGGGCACATCCTGCGGGCGATCGGCGCGCGCTGGCTCGGCCTGCCGCTCGACTTCGCCGCCCGCGTGCGCCTCAGCCCCACCTCGCTCTCGGTGCTGGACTGGGCCTACGGCGAACCGGTCCTGCACAGCTGGAACGACGTGGGGCACCTGGAGGGCTAGGACGCCCGCCCGAGCCGCCGCGCGGTGCCGGGACGCCCGCCGACCGCTCGTGTGCGGTGCGCGCGGGGCGTGGTGCCAGACCCACGCGCGCGTGGGTGCCGTGTGGCCGGTCTCACGCCGTCCTGGGGGTGCTCGCGTGGCGTTCCAGGAACGCCGAGACGCCGTTCGCCCGGCGGTGCGGCAGCAGCACCCGTGCCGTCCCGGCCAGCATCATCTGGATCCGTGAGGACTGCACCTGGTCCAGCAGGTCCAGGACCCGCATCCCGGCCGCCGCCGCCTCGTCGGGACGTCCCCCGCGCGCGAGGTCGTCGGCCAGCTCCGCCGTGTACAGCGCGATGTTCCGGGTGAAGTGCGGGTCCTGGAGGCGGGCGGCCCGCAGCGCGTACCGGGCCGCGCGCGGCCAGTCGCCCAGCGTCGACCAGCACTGGGCCTCCAGGCCCGCCAGCTCCGCCTCGCCGTAGAAGCTCATCCACTCGGGATCGGCGTCCGAGGGGCCCCGCCCGTACAGCGCCTGCGCGCGCGTGAGCGCCTGCGCGCAGCCGGTGCGGTCGGCGAGCCCCGCCCAGCCGCCCGCCTCGCGCAGCGCCAGCAGGGACATCAGCCGGGCCGAGCCCAGCTCGCGGGCGGCGCGCTGGGCCGCCTGCGCGGCGCGCACCGCCTCCCGGGGCCGTCCGGCGTCGCGCGCGAGGAACGCCGTGTTGCAGAAGGCGTGCGCCTCCACGGCCGCGTCCCCGGTCATCCGGGCGGTGGCCAGCGCCTCGGCGTAGTGCGAGCGGGCGTCGTCGAAGCGGCCCGAGTCATGGGCCAGCCAGCCCACCGAGATGGCGAGTTCACCGGCGCCCGCGTGCAGCCGGTCGGCCGTGGCCCGCCGGGTGGCGCCGGCGTCGAGCAGCGCGTACGCGGCGCGCAGCGGAGCCGCCGCGCGCCGGTAGAGGCCGTCCGCCCCGTGCCGGTCGTCGAGCAGCCGGATCCGGCGGACGGCTTCTTCGACGGCGCCCGCCTCGCTCGCACCGGCGCGGCGGACCGGGCGGTCCGCGGCCGACGCGTCGAGGGCGAGCCCCAGGGGGCCCAGCGAGGCGGCGGCCATCGTGGCGCCCCCGCGGGTCATGAATGCGCGACGCAGCACGTCGCTCTCCTCGTGGTCCTCGTGCGGGTGGTTCGGGTCTTGCTCGTCGTGCGGGTCGTAGGGGGCGTACAGGCCGTGCGGGTGGTACCGGTGATCCTGGTGGTGCGGACGGGGCGCCCCGGTCGTCTCCAGTGGCGCGCGGGCCGGGCTCTCGGTGTGCGTGGGGGGCGCGTCGCCGCTCCCCGGGGCGCGCGCGGCACGCCCGCGCACGGACGAGCGGGGCGCGAACCCCAGGTCGGCGAGGGTACGGCCGGGGAACATGTGCAGGAACACACGTTCGTACGCGTAGTTGGGGCAGCGGATCTCGCCCGCCTCCACCCGGCCGATGTAGCGCGCGTCGCAGCTGACCCGCTCGCCGATCTCGCGGGCGGCACGCCGCACCGCCGCGGCGAACTCGGCCGGGGAGCGCTGTCCGCGCAGCCGCCGGAAGGCGAGGTTCGGCCGCGGTGGCCGGGGGGACGGGGACGAGGTCACCGTTGACGACGCCATGGCCGGGCCCTCTCGTGCGAACCGTCGAACCATGCCGGAACCGAGGGGAGTTGCCCGGGTTGCCCCGGTGACTCCCTTTTTCCGACGGGCAAGAACGTACCGGTTGTGTCCGGCCCGCCACGCAGTGTTTGGCTACAAACCGGATATCTCATCCGTGATCTGCCATGAAGTGCCATCCTTTGTGGCTGACTTCGGCCGTAGCCGTTGACGACCCCGCCGCGTTGTACCCCGTGAACCGGGAGCCGCCCGACTCCCGACCCGCTCGCGCACGAGGAGGGGTATCCGTGGTGGAGTCCGGGACGCGGACCAAGGGGAGCGCCGATCGTCGGCCGTCGCCGTCGGCACAGGGGGCCGACTGCGACCTGGTGACCGTACCGGCCCGGCAGGGTCTGGAGGCGGTCGACATCCTGCGCCGCGAGGCGGAGGAGGCGGTGGGACCCGTCCTGCACGACGACGGCGGCGACACGCTGGGATTCGTGGTCCCGGCGGGCACCGCGGCGGGCTGGGACGTACCGGGCAGCACCTGCACCAAGACGGACGGCCGCGGTCTGCGCACCGCCCCGGAGCCGCCCGTGGAGGGCTCGGACTGGCTCCTGCCGCCCGAGGAGTCCGACCTCGCGACCGACCCCGCCGTGCTGCGCCGCGCCCTGGACGAGGCGGCCCGGATGATCGCGGCGGCGGACAGCTGCTGCTGACGAGCCCGCGGCGGGTGCGGCGTAGGGCGGGTGCGGCGTAGGGCGGGTGCGGTGCGCTCCGACTCCGACTCGGCCGGGCCGCCCGGTCCGCTCGGCCGGACCTTGCGACAATGGGGGGATGGGAAGGTCCAGGAGTCCCCGGCGCGAGCGCGGGAGCACGGCAGCCGTCGCCGCACAGGTGGACGGCGGTCTCGCCGAACTCGTCCCCGACCGGGAGCGGGCGCGGGCCTGGACGCTGCTGATCGACGGGGCACCGCAGTCGCACGTCGACCTGGACGACCCGGCGTACCTCTCCTTCGAGTACCAGCGCCGGATCGGCCATGTCATCGACCTCGCCGCCCCCGCGGGCAAGCCGGTGCACGCCGTCCATCTCGGCGGCGGCGCGTTCACCCTCGCCCGCTATGTCGCCGCCACCCGCCCCCGCTCCACCCAGCAGGTCGTCGAACGGGACGCCGCGCTGGTGGGCCTCGTGCGGCGCGAACTGCCGCTGGACGCCAACGCCCGTATCCGGGTGCGTTCCACCGACGCCCGCGAAGGGCTCGCCAAGGTGCCCGACGGATGGGCCGACCTCGTGATCGCCGATGTGTTCAGCGGCGCCCGCACCCCCGCCCACCTCACCTCGGCCGAGTTCCTCGACGAGGTCCGCCGGGCGCTGAAACCCGGTGCCGTCTTCGCCGCCAACCTCGCCGACGGTCCGCCGCTCGCCCATCTGCGGGGCCAGATCGCCACCGCCGCCGCCCGGTTCGCCGAACTGGCGCTCGTCGCCGACCCGGCCGTCCTGCGCGGCAGACGCTTCGGCAACGCGGTCCTCGTCGCCTGCGACCGGCCGCTGCCGATCGCCGAACTGACCCGCCGCGCCGCCTCGGACCCGCACCCCGGCCGGGTCGAACACGGCCGTGCGCTCACCGACTTCACCGGCGGCGCCGCCCCCGTCACGGACGCGGCGGCCGTCGCCTCACCGGCCCCGCCGCCGTCCGTCTTTCGCTGACACCGGGCGCCGGACGGCAGGCGGCGTAAGAGGGGTGCGCGGGTCAGTAGTTGCCCACCTCGACCCGGGGCGGCCCGTCGTGCCACGAGCAGATGACCGACACCCGGTCCTCGCCCGAGGTGAACTCGACCCGGATCCAGCTCGCCGTCTTCCACACCTGCATCGACCAGCCCGTGCCCGGCGTCGCCGAGACCAGGCTCGCGGAGGCCGTGTCCAGGTCGAACACCACGCGTCCGCCCTCGGTGTCATAGCCCTTGACCGTCCCGGAACCCCCCGAACCGCCGGAAGCCCCGGAGCCGTCGCCGCCGCCCGGACCTCCGGCCGCGCCGGGCGCGTCGGAGGAAGCCGCGGACGCGTCGCCGGTGCCCTCGGGCGGCGCGGAACGCGACACGCTCGGGGCGGGCGCCGACGGGGTGCGGGACGGCGCGGCCGACGGCGCGGACGGGCGCGCCGACGACGGACGCCGCGTCGCGGAGCCCGGCGGCCGCGACTCCCGCGCATCCGCGTCACCCGCCGTGATGGGCAGGGCGCGCGGCGGGTCGTAGGCGGTGCCCGCCAGCACCGTGTGGACACCCCACCACGACAGCGTGACCGCCGCGCTCGTCGCCAGCGACCACGCCAGTACGTGTACGAATCCTCTGAGCATCGCGGCCATCCTGCCGCACGCCCCCCACCGGCGTCTCCGCGGTGTGCCCCGGAGGGCAGTTGTCCACAGATGGGGGGCCTCCCGGATGGTTGTCCACAGGCGCGCACCGGCCCCGCCGGTATGGCGTACGGTGCGGCGCATGGCAAGTGTGCTCGTGGTCGAGGACGACCAGTTCGTACGCTCGGCGCTGATCCGGCATCTGACCGACGCCTCGCACACCGTGCGCAGCGTCGGTACGGCACTGGAGGCGCTGCGCGAGGTCGCCCATATCCGCTTCGACGTGGTCGTCCTGGACCTCGGACTGCCCGATCTGGACGGCGCCGAGGCCCTGAAGATGCTGCGCGGCATCACCGATGTCCCGGTCATCATCGCCACCGCCCGGGACGACGAGGCGGAGATCGTCCGCCTGCTCAACGACGGGGCGGACGACTACCTGATCAAGCCCTTCTCGGTCGAGCACCTGTCGGCCCGCATGTCCGCCGTGCTGCGCCGGGTCCGCTCGGGCCCCGACCGCACCGCGCGGCCCACCGTCATCCGCGTCGGCGGCCTGACCGTCGACCCGCTGCGCCGCCAGGCCGAGCTGGACGGCGCGCGGCTCGACCTGACGCGCAGGGAGTTCGACCTGCTCGCCTTCCTCGCCGGGCGGCCGGGCGTGGTGGTGGCCCGCAAGGAGCTGCTGGCCGAGGTGTGGCAGCAGTCCTACGGCGACGACCAGACCATCGACGTCCATCTGTCCTGGCTGCGGCGGAAGCTGGGCGAGACCGCCGCGCGCCCCCGGTATCTGCACACCCTGCGGGGGGTGGGCGTGAAGCTGGAGCCGCCCGGAGCGGGGCCGGACCGATGAGATGGGCCCTGGTCAAGGTCTGCCTGGCGGTCACCGTGATGGTCGTCGTCGCCTTCGCGGTCCCGCTCGGCCTGGTCGTCAAGGAGATGGCCCGCGACCGCGCCTTCTCCAACGCCGAGCGCCAGGCGGCCGCCGTCGCCCCCGCCCTGTCCATCACCACCGACCGCGAACAACTTGAGCGGGTCGTCGCCTCGGCGGACTCGGACGGCCGGATGGCCGTGCACCTGCCGACGACCGGCGGCAGCGCTCCCGTCGACATCGGCCGGCACCGGTCCGCCGCCGCGGACATCGCCACGGTACGGCGGCTCGGCCGCGCCTCCACCACCCAGGTGCCCGGCGGATCCGCGCTGCTCCAGCCGGTCGCGCTCAACTCCGGTGCCATCGCGGTCGTCGAGGTCTACGTCCCCGAGGCCGAGGTGAGCAACGGCGTGGGCACGGCCTGGGCGGTGCTCGCCGGGGTCGGTGCCGCGCTGATCGTCGGCTCGGTCGCCGTCGCCGACCGGCTCGGCGTGCGGATGGTGCGGCCCGCGCGTCGGCTCGCCGAGGGCGCGCACGAACTGGGGGAGGGCAGACTGGGCGCCCGGGTCCCGGAGGACGGACCACCCGAACTGCGCCGGGCCGCCGTCGCGTTCAACTCCATGGCCGACCAGGTCGTCCAGCTCCTCGCCAACGAGAGGGAACTGGCCGCCGACCTGTCCCACCGGCTGCGCACCCCGCTGACCGTGCTGCGGCTCAACACCGCCTCGCTCGGCGACGGACCGGCCGCCGAGCAGACCCGGGCCGCCGTCGCCCAGCTGGAGCGCGAGGTCGACACCATCATCCGCACCGCACGCGAGGCCAAGCCGCGCACGGCGGCGGCCGGACCGGGTGCGGGCGCGGGCTGTGACGCGGCCGAGGTGGTCCGGGAGCGGATGGGGTTCTGGTCCGCGCTCGCCGAGGACGAGGGCCGCACCTGGCGGCTGGCCGGGGTGGAGCGGCCGGTGCGCATCCCGGTGGCCCGCGCCGACCTCGCCGCAGCCCTGGACGCCCTGCTCGGCAACGTCTTCCGGCACACCGCCGAGGGCACCGCCTTCGCGGTGGACGTGCACACCGCCGAGGACGCGGTGATCGTGCTCGTCTCCGACGCGGGCCCCGGCATACCCGACCCGGCGGCGGCCATGCTGCGCGGCAGGGGCTCGGGGAGCGACGGTTCCACCGGGCTGGGCCTGGACATCGTGCGTCGCCTGGCGGAGTCCACCGGCGGCGACGTCCGGATCGGCTCCTCCGTGCTCGGCGGCACGGAGATACGCCTCTGGCTGCAACTGGACGGCCGCCGTCCCGTACGGGGCACGGGCCACCGGGGCACGGTGCGCGGCCGCCGCCGCGCTGCCACGCGATAGGGCGAGCCGCCGCGCGATAGAGACAGCCGCCGCGTGGTGGGGCGAGGAGGGCCGGGCGAGGGCCGGAGGCGAGGGGGAGCAGCGAAGCGAGTCGCTCCCCCCAGGTCCGGACCTTTAACCGTCCCCGATCCCTCCCTTAAGCCAACCCTAAGATCCCCGACTCCCGCCCGGAACAGACTGATTGCCCGGTTCCGGATCGCTAGCGTGCTGCCGCACCCCACTCGCACCGCGCCCCCACCCCCCCCGGCCCCCCACGCACCGCACCCCCGACCCGCACGGCACCCCCACTCCCTCGGGCACCTCAGGGCTCCCGTGAACAGCGAAGGCAGGCACCGCGATGAGCACGCACCGGCGCAGGATCAGCGGCAGGAACAAGGCGATAGGCGGCCTGGTGGCGGCGGCCGTGGCCGGTGGCGGGGTGTTCCTGTTCACCGCCACCGCGCAGGCGGCCGGGACCGGTGCCGCGTACACCAGGACCAGCGACTGGTCCACGGGCTACACCGCGCAGTACGTCGTCACCAACAACAGCGGGTCGGCCGAGAAGGACTGGACCCTGGAGTTCGATCTGCCGTCGGGGACGAAGCTGGGCTCCCTGTGGAACGGCGAGGCCGCTGTCAGCGGACAGCACGTCACCGTGAAGCCCGCCAAGTGGGACACCGCGGGGCTCGCCGCGGGACAGTCCGTCACCGTCGGCTTCGTGGTCGACGGCACCGGCGAGCCGACCGGCTGCCGCATCGACGGCGCGGCCTGTTCGGCGGACGGCGGAGCGACCCCGCAGCCCAGCGGCCGGCCCACCCAGTCCGCGAGCCCGGCCCCGACGCCCACCCCCACCAGGACGTCGACGCCCGCCCCGACGGCGACCGCGACGGCTCCGACCGCGAGCCCCACGTCCTCCCAGAGCCCCGGCACCGGCACGACCGCGGGCGCCGGCTTCGCGCCCTATGTCGACACCTCCCTCTACCCCGCCTTCGACCTGCTGGCGAGCGCCGACGCGACCGGCGTGAAGAACTACAACCTCGCCTTCGTCACCGACGGCGGCGGTTGCACACCCAAGTGGGGCGGGGTGACCGACCTCGGCGGCGACGCCGTGGCCGCGCAGATCGGTGCGCTGCGGGCCAAGGGCGGGGACGTACGGGTCTCCTTCGGCGGTGCCAGCGGCTCCGAGCTGGCGACGACCTGCTCCTCGGCGGACGCGCTGGCGGCGGCGTACGGCAAGGCGGTCGACCAGTTCAAGCTGACCAAGGTCGACTTCGACATCGAGGGCGGCGCGCTGCCGAACTCCGCCGCCAACACCCGCCGCGCCCAGGCCATCGCCGCGCTCCAGCGCCAACACCCGGACCTGGACGTCTCCTTCACCCTCCCGGTCATGCCCGAGGGCCTGACCCAGGACGGCGTGAACCTGCTGGCCGGTGCGAAGTCGGGCGGGGTGAAGATCTCCACCGTCAACATCATGGCGATGGACTACGGCGCCTCGTACAACGGCGACATGGGCACGTACGCCGAGCAGGCCGCCACCGCCACCCAGGCCCAGATCAAGAGTGTCCTCGGGCTGTCCGACAGCGCCGCCTGGAAGGCCGTCGCCGTCACCCCGATGATCGGCGTCAACGACGTCTCCGCCGAGGTCTTCAAGGTCGACGACGCCGGCCAGCTGGTCGCCTTCGCCCGGTCCAAGGGGCTCGGCTGGCTGTCCATGTGGTCCGCCACCCGCGACAAGCAGTGCGCGGGTGGCCCCAAGCCCACCGCGGACGCGACGTGCAGCTCCGTCGCGCAGGAGCCGTTCGCCTTCAGCAAGGCGTTCGGCGCCTACAACTGACCGGCGCGCCCCCGCGCCAGGCCGGCGGGCCGTACGGAGAGGTGTTCCGTACGGCCCGCCGCGCGCCAAGAAGACGTCCGTCAGGAGACGTCCGTCAGGAGACGTCCGTCAGGAGACGTCCGTCAGGAGACGTCCGTGAGAAGGCGTCCGTCAGAAGGCGTCCACCGGTGGCAGTTGCCCGGTCCGGGCCGCCTGTCCGTACCAGAGGGCGCTGGACTTCGGGATGCGGTCCAGGGTCGCGTAGTCGACGTACACCGCGCCGAACCGCTTGGCGTAGCCGTAGGACCACTCGAAGTTGTCCATCAGGGACCACAGGTAGTAGCCGCGGACGTCCGCGCCGTCCGTGACGGCCCGGTGCACCGCCGCCAGGTGGGCGTGCAGATAGGCCACGCGCTCCGGGTCGTGTACGCGGCCGTTGTCGTCGACCTTGTCGGGGAAGGCGGCGCCGTTCTCCGTGACGTGCAGCGGAAGGCCGGGTGCCTCGCGGCTGTAGCGCATGATCAGTTCGTGCAGGCCGCCCGGGTCGATCGTCCAGCCCATCTCCGTGCGGTCGCCCGGCGGCTGGTGGAACGCCACGTCCCGCGCACCGGGCCACGGCGAGTGCGCGCTCGCGCCGTGGGCGTCCGCCCGCGGGCCCGCGGGCGCGTTCCGCGCCGAGGAGACCAGCGCGGGCGTGTAGTAGTTGAGGCCCAGCGCGTCCAGCGGCTGGTGGGCGGTGGCCAGATCGCCGTCGAGGACGTACGACCAGTCGGTGAGCGGTGAGGTCGCCTCCAGCAGGGTCGCCGGATACGCCCCGTGCAGCATCGGACCGTGGAAGACCCCGCAGGCCAGGTCGTCGATCTGCCGGGCCGCCGCCAGGTCCTCCGGCTGCTGCGACAGCGGGCGGATCACCTGGGAGTTGAGGCTGACGGCGACCGAGGCACGGGCCGGGAGCACCGAACGCAGCGCCTGGGTGCCCAGGCCGTGCGCGAGGTTGAGGTGGTGCGCGGCGCGCAGCGCGGCCACCGGGTCGGTGCGGCCGGGCGCGTGCACGCCGGAGCCGTAGCCCAGGAAGGCGCTGCACCAGGGCTCGTTGAGCGTGGTCCACTGGTCCACGCGGTCGCCGAGCGCCTCGCCGACGAGGTGCGCGTACTCCGCGAAGCGCCGCGCGGTGTCGCGCTCGGGCCAGCCGCCCGCGTCCTCCAGCTCCTGCGGCAGATCCCAGTGGTAGAGGGTGACGGACGGCTTGATGCCGTGGGACAGCAGTTCGTCGACCAGCCGCCGGTAGAAGTCGAGGCCGGCCTGCACGGCGGGCCCCCGGCCGGTGGGCTGGACGCGCGGCCAGGAGACCGAGAAGCGGTAGGCGTTCAGGCCGAGCCGGGCCATCAGGGCCACGTCGTCGCGGTAGCGGTGGTAGTGGTCGACGGCGGTGTCGCCGGTGTCGCCGTCGGCCGTCGCGCCCGGCGTATGGCTGAAGGTGTCCCAGATCGAGGGGGTGCGGCCGTTCTCCCGTACGGCGCCCTCGATCTGGTAGGCGGAGGTGGCCGCGCCCCAGAGGAAGGAGGGAGGGAAGGACACGTTCTGCGCTTCGGGCATGGAATCGCTCCCACGGGTCGGGTGGGCCCATTATGCATGGGAGCGCTCCCACAACAAAAGAGGATCCCGCGCGGACCACACCCCGTCCCGGCGCTACGCCCCGCCCCCGGACCGTGCCCCCCGACCGCGCCCCGCCCCCCGGACCACACCCCGCCAACCGAACCCGCCCCGGAACGCAGGGCCATGATCCGGTCGGCTCCCGGTCGGCACCCGGCCTGGCACCCGGTCGGTACCCGGCGGGCACCCGCCCGATCCCGCTCAGGCCGACTCGCGCACCACCAGCTCCGTCGGCAGGATCACCGCGCGGTGGCCGGTGCCGCGCTGGGCGATCTCGGAGAGCAGCAGGTCCGCCATGGTGCGGCCCATCTCCTCCAACGGCTGGCGGACACTGGTCAGCGGCGGATCGATGTGCCGGGCCACGATCGAGTCGTCGAACCCGACGATGGCGACGTCGTGCGGCACCCGCAGTCCGGCGGCGCGCAGTTCGAGCACCGCGCCCGAGGCCATCACGTCGGAGGCGGCGAAGAGCGCATCCAGCGCGGGCCGCCGCCGCAGCAGTTCGCGCATCGCCGCGCGCCCGCCCTCCTCCGTGAAGTCGCCCCCCGCGATCAGCTCCTCGTCGGCGGGGAGCCCGGCGTCCGCGAGCGCCGTGCGATAGCCGTCGAGCCGGGCCTGCGCCGCGTCCATGTCCAGCGGCCCGGTGATGGTGCCGATGACCCGGCGGCCCTGGGCCAGCAGGTGCCGCACCGCGGTGCGGGCGCCGCCGCTGTTGTCCGCGCGGACGTGCCCGAGCCGTTCGCCGTGGCTGCGCCGCCCGGCCAGCACGGTGGGCACCGCCAGTTCCTCCAGCCGGTCGGGCAGGGTGTCGTCGCCGTGCACCGCCATCATCAGGACGCCGTCCACGCGCTGGGCCGACAGATAGCCGGCCAGCCGCGCGTACTCCTTCTCGTCCCGGGCCAGGACCAGCAGCAACTGCATCCCGGCGGCGGCGAGTCCGGTCGACACGCCCCGGATGATCCCGGAGAAGTACGGCTCGGAGAAGAGCCGGGTCTCGGCCTCCGGGACGACCAGGGCCACCGAGTCGGTGCGGCGGGTGACCAGGGAGCGGGCGGCGCGGTTGGGGACGTAGCCGAGTTCGGCGATGGCCTGCTCCACGGCCGCCCGGGAGCGCTCGCTCACCTGGGGCGAGCCGTTGATCACCCGGGAGACCGTGCCCCGGCCGACCCCGGCGCGGGCGGCCACGGCGTTCAGGGTGGGGCGCCGGACGTCCGCGTGCCTCGGGGGCGGTTCGGCGGGGGTCATCGTTCACCTTCCGGCGGTTGCGGTGGGGGTCCGCTCATTCTGGCCCAGAAAGTCCGGCGGCCGCCCCGGACGATCATCCCGCGGTCGCCCGGGGCCCGTTCACCCGGCTGTGACCTGCGCGAATCCTGGAGGACACCGAGCGGGGGCCGCAGAGTCACGATGCGCGGCACGACACATTCACGTGACGTGCGGAACACGCTTGCGCAACAACGCCGTTTTCAAGTCTTGACACCTGGCCCGGCAGCAACGAGTCTTCCGGCATGCCGCATGGGAGCGGTCCCACGGAGATTCCGGGACGCTCTCCCGTGCGGACCCCCGTACCAACGGCCCTTCCCTCTACCTCATATGGCACACCGTTGACCAGCAACTTCGCACCGCACTTCGGGTGCAGTGGGCTGGCCGCTGCTCGAACCGAGAGGGCAGGTCCGCACCGCCGGGATCCGGCGGTCTGATTCCTGAGGTCCCGTTCCCCCTGGAACAAGGAGTAGTGGAATGCGCATCACCCGTACCGTCGGCGGTCCAGGCCGCAGAGCAGCGGCCCTGACCACGACGGTTCTGACGGCCTCGGCCCTGCTGCTGACCGGTTGCAGCAGCGACGGCGACTCGGACAGCTCGGATGCCAACGGGAAGATCACCCTCAAGGTGGCCGACTACGGGCAGTTCGGCTACAAGGAGGCCGGTCTGTTCGCGCAGTACGAGAAGCTGCACCCGAACATCACGGTGAAGGAAGAGACCACCGCGAACGAGCAGGACTACTACCCGAAGCTCCTTCAGCAGCTGAACTCGGGCAGCGGTCTGGGGGACGTCACGGGTATCGAGGTCGGGCGCATCAAGGAGGTCGTCGACACCCAGGCGGGCAAGTTCGCCGACCTCAGCAAGACGATCAACGTCGCCGACTGGGTGTCCTGGAAGGAGAAGCAGGCCACCGCCAAGGACGGCACGGTCATCGGCGCGGGCACCGACATCGGCCCGATGTCGCTCTGCTACCGCAAGGACCTCTTCCAGCAGGCGGGCCTGCCCAGCGACCGCGAGGCCGTCGCCAAGGCGGTCGCGGGCGGCTGGGAGGACTACATCAAGCTCGGCGAGCAGTACAAGACGAAGGCGCCGTCCGGCACCTTCTTCATGGACTCCGCCAGCGCCATGTACAACGCGGTCGTCAGCTCCTCCGCGAAGCAGTACTACGACGCCGAGGGCAAGCCCGTCTACAAGGACAGCGAGGCCGTCCAGCAGGGCTGGAACCTGGCCGCCGAGACCGCCTCCAAGAAGCTGAGCCAGGGCCTGCCGCAGTTCCAGGACGCCTGGCAGGCGGCGCTGCGCAAGGGCACCGTGGCGTCCATGGCGTGCCCCGCCTGGATGGCCGCCCAGATCGCCACCTACTCCGGTGAGACCTACAAGGGCAAGTGGGACATCGCCCGCGCGCCCGGCTCGACCGCGGCCAACTGGGGCGGCTCCTTCCTCGCCGTGCCCAAGGGCGGCAAGCACGTCAAGGAGGCCACCGAGCTGGTCAAGTGGCTGACCGCCCCCGAGCAGCAGGCCGCCGTCTTCAAGGCGGTCGGTGTCTTCCCGTCGAACAAGGGCGCGTACGAGCTGGCCGGCGTGAAGGACGCGAAGCTGCCGTACTTCAGCGACGCCCCGGTCGGCCAGATCTACGCCGACGAGGCCAAGGCCATCCCCGAGGCGGTGCTCGGCCCGAAGGACGCCGCGATCAAGGACATGATCTCCACGCAGATCAACAACATGGAGCAGCGCGGCACGGCGCCCGACAAGGCGTGGAAGGCAGCGACGGAATCGATCGACAAGGCGATCGGCTGACGTCCGCCGGTACGGGCGGCCCCACCGGTCCCACCGGCCGCCCGTACCACCCGCCCGCACCGCGCGCGACGGCCGCTCCCCGGCGGCCGGCCCCGGGCGGCGGCTCCCGGTGACGGCTTCGGGCAGCGGCTCGGGGCGGTGGCTCCGGGTGCCGGTGCCCGCACCAGGCCCGGCCGCCGACGCCGGGCCGTACGGGCGTTCGCAGACGGACCTGGCGCACCGGACGGACCGGGTGGATCGGACGGACCGTATAGACCGTACGGACCGGGCGGAACCGTCGGGGCTGTCCTGGCTGGGACGGTTCCTGCGGGAATCCGGCCGAGTCCACGGGCGCGGCCGTACCCCTGGGACGGCGGCCGATCCCGTGGGACGGTGAACGCTCCCGCAGGACGGTCCCCGTCCCTGGGGAGGGGACCGATCCACGATCGGCACCGGCCCGCAGTTCGTCGGCCGACCCGATCCGCCCCGACCCGACAGGACGGCGACGGTCCGGCGGGCCGGGCTCCGGTCCCGCAGACCGGTCCCGGCCGCCAGGACGATCCCGCCCCCGTAGGCCGGGCTCCCGCCCCACCCGCAGGTGGCGACGGCCGGTAACGCGCAGGAGCGGCGCCTGGCTCCGGCGGCCTGCGGGCTCCGGCGGCCCCGGCGCCCGCCGGAGACCGCCTCCCGCCTCCGCTTGCCTCCGCCCCGCCCCCACCCGACCCCCGACCCCGGCCGCACCCTCCCAGGGAAGGACTCCCTCCGTGGCAACGACAACCCCCGTACGGGGCGCCCACACCCCGCCGCCCGGCGGTTCCGGCGCCGCGCCGAGCCGTCGCGGCACATGGCGCACCCGGCTGTGGCGCTTCGACGACAAGGCGTCGCCGTACGCGTACATCGCCCCCTTCTTCCTCGTCTTCGGCGCCTTCGGGCTGTACCCGCTCCTCTACACCGGCTGGATCGCCCTGCACCGGGTGGAGCTGACCGGGCTCGACCAGTCGCAGTGGGTCGGCTTCGACAACTTCTCGAAGATCCTCCAGGACTCCGAGTTCTGGACGGCCGTCTCCAACACCTTCGTCATCGGTGTCATCTCGACCGTCCCGCAGCTGCTCGTGGCGCTGGGCCTGGCCCATCTGCTCAACTACAAGCTGCGCGCCAGCACGTTCTGGCGGACGGTGATCCTCACCCCGTACGCCACCTCCGTGGCCACCGCCGCCCTGGTCTTCGCGCTGGTCTTCCGCGCCGACGGCGGCATCCTCAACTGGGTGCTGCACTTCTTCGGCGCGGGCAACACCGACTGGGGCAACGGGGAGTGGACCTCCAAGATCGCCGTCTCGGTCATCGTCATCTGGCGCTGGACCGGCTACAACGCCCTGATCTACCTGGCGGCCATGCAGGCGGTGCCGAGCGATCTGTACGAGGCCGCGTCGATCGACGGCGCCACGCGCTGGCAGCAGTTCCGCAAGGTGACCATCCCCTCGCTGCGGCCGACGATCCTGTTCACCATCGTCATCTCGACCATCGGATCCATGCAGCTGTTCGGTGAGCCGCTGCTGCTCCAGGGCGGCACCCTCGGATCCCAGGGCGGCAGCGAGCACCAGTACGAGACGCTCAGCATCTACCTCTACAACTACGGCTGGAAGCTGGGGCATCTGGGCCCGGCCGCGGCCGTCGCCTGGGCCATGCTCGTCCTGCTGCTGCTCATCGCCCTGATCAACTGGATCGTCGGCCGGTTCGTGCGCAAGAGCGCGGCCTGACGGGAGCGACATCGATGACCACGACCAGTCCCCTCACCCCCGTGCCGGACCTCACCCCGGCACCGGACGCCACCGCCCCGGGCGGGACCCGCGGCGGCCGTTTCAAGATCGGCGCCGGCCAGCAGCTCAAGGGCGGCCCGTTCACCTATCTCGCCCTCGTCGTCGTCGGCCTGGGCTCGATCTTCCCGCTCTACTGGACGCTGGTGGCCGCCTCCCACGACCAGCAGCGGGTCCTGGACAGCCCGCCGCCGCTGGTGCCGGGCGGCAAGCTCTGGCACAACATCCAGGCCGCCTGGGAGCAGGCCAACCTCGGCAAGGCCATCGTCAACAGTGTCGTCGTGGCCGGCTGCATCACCGTGGCCACGCTGTTCTTCTGCACGCTCGCCGGTTACGCCTTCGCCAAGATGCGCTTCCGGGGCCGGGGCGCCCTGATGACTGCCGTCATCGCCACGCTGACGATCCCGCCGCAGCTCAGTGTGGTCCCGCTGTTCATGCTGATGTCGGACATCGGGTGGGGCGGCAAACTGGAGTCGGTGATCTTCCCGACCCTGGTCGGCGCCTTCGGTGTCTTCTTCATGCGCCAGTACCTGCTGGAGGCACTGCCCTACGAACTGGTCGAGGCGGCCAAGGTGGACGGCGCGAGCAACATCCGCATCGTGTGGAGCGTCGTCCTGCCCGCGGCCCGCCCGGCGATGATGGTCCTCGGCATGCTGACCTTCGTCCAGGCGTGGAACGACTTCTTCTGGCCCTTCCTCGCCCTCAACCAGGAGAACCCGACCCTCCAGGTCGCGCTCGGCCAGCTCAGCGCCTCCTACACCCCCGACCAAAGCATCGTCATGGCGGGCGCGTTGGTCAGCACGCTTCCGCTGCTGCTCGTCTTCGTCGTCTTCGGCAAGCAGATCGTCGGAGGCATCATGGCGGGCGCCGTGAAGGGCTGACCTCCCCGCACCCGCCCCGCCCCCCTTCCCGCTGGCCCCCCGCCCCTCCCACTCTCCCCGCACCCTCCACTCGCCGCACTCCTCCCCGTACCGCCTCGCCCGCGGGCCGGGCGCACACCCCGGCGCCCGCCCGCATCCCCCCACCGGACCCCGGTCCGGGCCTTTTCCGCACGTGACCCGCACGCGATCTGCTCGCGAACTGTTCGCGATCCGCATGTCACCCGCACGCCACCCCTGGGAGCGCTCTCACCATGACCGCCGTACGACCCGAGACCACCGCCCGGACGGCCTCCGGCACCTCCTTCCCCACGGGTTTCGTCTGGGGCGCCGCCACCGCCGCCTACCAGGTGGAGGGCGCCGCGGCCGAGGACGGCCGCACCCCTTCCATCTGGGACACCTTCAGCCACACCCCCGGCAAGGTCCTCAACGGCGACACCGGCGACATCGCCGCCGACCACTACCACCGCTACCGCGACGACGTGGCCCTGATGAAGGACCTCGGCCTCAAGGCGTACCGGTTCTCCGTCTCCTGGTCCCGGGTGCAGCCCACCGGCCGCGGCCCCGCCGTCGAACGCGGCCTGGACTTCTACCGCCGGCTCACCGACGAGCTGCTGGCGGCGGGCATCACCCCGGTCGCCACCCTCTACCACTGGGACCTGCCCCAGGAACTGGAGGACGCCGGTGGCTGGCCGCACCGCGACACCGCGCACCGCTTCGCCGAGTACGCCGAGATGACCGCCCGCGCCCTCGGCGACCGCGTCGGCGTGTGGACCACCCTCAACGAGCCCTGGTGCTCGGCCTTCCTCGGCTACGGCTCCGGCGTGCACGCCCCGGGACGCACCGACCCGGCCGCCACCCTGCGCGCCGCGCACCACCTGAACCTCGCCCACGGACAGGCGGTCGGCGCGCTGCGTTCCGTGCTGCCCGCGTCCGCGCAGACCTCCATCACGCTCAATCTGCACCAGGTGCGCCCGCTCACCGGCAGCCCCGAGGACGCCGAGGCCGCGCGCCGCATCGACGCGGTCGGCAACCGGATCTTCACCGGCCCGATCCTGGACGGCGCCTACCCGCAGGACCTGCTGGACGACACCGCGCACCTCGTCGACTGGGGCACCCTGGTGCACGACGGCGACCTGGCGGAGATCTCCCGCCCGCTGGACGTGCTCGGCGTCAACTACTACGCGCCGACCGTGGTCTCCCACTCCGCCGACGGCGCCGCCACCAAGAACGACGGCCACGGCGCGAGCGAGCAGTCCCCGTGGACCGGCTCCGACCACGTCGCCTTCCACCTGGCCAACGACCAGCTCACCGCGATGAACTGGGCCATCGACGCCAGCGGCCTGCACACCCTGCTGACCGGCCTGGCCGCCTCCCACCCCGAGCTGCCGCTGATGGTCACGGAGAACGGCGCCGCCTTCGACGACTACGTCTCGCCCGAGGGCCGGGTCAACGACCCGCGCCGGATCGCCTATCTCCACGCCCACCTGGACGCCGTACGCCGGGCGGTGGCGGACGGGGCGGATGTGCGCGGGTACTTCCTGTGGTCGCTGCTGGACAACTTCGAGTGGTCCTACGGCTACTCGAAGCGCTTCGGTGCCGTCTACGTCGACTACGGCACCCAGCGCCGCATCCCCAAGGAGAGCGCCCACTGGTACGCCGGGGTGATCCGGGCCAACGCGCTGCCCTCGGCCGACTGATCCCGGACGCCCCCTCTCCCTCCCCCCTCCCCTCTCCCTCTCGCCTCCCTTTCCTCCCCCCTTCTCCTCCCCCTTCGTCTCCCTCTCGCCGCTGCCCGCGCGGCGGCGGGGGAGGGGGCGGCCGCGCCCCGGCTGTTAGATTCCTGGCCTGGGTTCCCGGCCTGCCGGCGGGGTGAACGGAAGGCGGCGACTATGGCGGTCAACGGTGGGCGGGGCCGGGGTGGCGGCCGGCCGACCCTGGAGGAGGTCGCCGCCCGCGCCGGGGTGGGCCGCGGCACGGTCTCCCGCGTGATCAACGGTTCGCCCCGGGTCAGCGACGCCACCCGCGCGGCCGTGGAGGCGGCCGTCGCCGAACTCGGCTACGTCCCCAACACCGCCGCCCGCGCGCTGGCCGCCAACCGCACCGACGCCATCGCGCTGGTCGTCCCGGAGCCCGAGACCCGGTTCTTCGCCGAGCCGTACTTCTCCGACATGCTGCGCGGGGTCGGCGCCGAACTGTCCGACACCGAGATGCAGTTGCTGCTGATCTTCGCGGGCGGCGACCGGGAGCGCAGGCGCCTCGCGCAGTATCTGGCCGCGCACCGGGTGGACGGGGTGCTGCTGGTGTCGGTGCACGCCGACGACCCGCTGCCCGACCTGGTCGCCCAGCTCGGGATCCCGGCGGTGATCAGCGGCCCGCGCTCGGCGGCCGAGGCGCTGACGTCGGTGGACTCCGACAACTACGGGGGTGCCCGCTCGGCGGTGGAGCACCTGCTCTCCCGGGGCCGCCGCCGCATCGCCCACATCACCGGCCACATGGACGTCTACGGTGCCCAGCGGCGCGTCGACGGCTACCGCGACGCGCTCGCCGACGCCGGACTCACCGAGGGCGAACACCTCATCGAGGAGGGCGACTTCACCGAGGAGGGCGGGCACCGGGCGATGACCCGGCTGCTGGAGCGCGAGCCCGCCCTCGACGCGGTCTTCGCCGGTTCGGACGTCACCGCGGCCGGCGCCCGCCAGGCGCTGCGCGCCTCGGGCCGCCGCATCCCGGACGACGTGGCGCTGGTCGGCTACGACGACTCGGCCATCGCCCGCCACATGGACCCGCCGCTGACCAGCGTCCGCCAGCCCATCGAGGAGATGGGCCGCGCCATGATCGGCCTGCTGCTCACCGAGATCGCCGACCGCCGCCCGCCCGAGTCGGCCGCGCCCGAGCGGCGGCACGCGGTGCTGGCCACGGAACTGGTGGTCCGTACGTCCTCCTGACGCGCCCGGCGGTCACCGTTCGGGCGCCGGTGCCGTCCCCCGCCACACGGTCTCGCCGTCCTGGATCTCCCCGGTCGGGGCGAGCCCGGCGGCGCTGGCGACCGCGGCGGAGGCGTGGTGCCCGGGGTGGATGTGCGCGACGACCGTGCCGACGCCCGCCCGCCCGAGCAGGGCGACCAGCGCCCGCGCCGCCTCGGAGGCGAACCCGCGCCCCTGCCAGGCCGTCCCCACGACCCACGCGATCTCGGCCGTCTCCCCGTCGTGCACCGTGGCCTGCACGGTGCCCGCCAACTGCCCGCCGGAGCGCAGCCGCAGCACCCAGTTGCACCAGGACACCCGCGCGTCCCCGGACCCGCCCACCAGCCGCTCGTAACGCGCCCTCAGCTCGTCCTCGTCCAGCGGCTGCCCGCCGATGAACACATGCAGCCCCGGATCGGCCAGCACCCCGGCCATCTCCCGGGCGTGCTCCACCCGTAGCGGGACGAGCTCCAGCCGCTCGGTACGGACACGCTCGGCACGCACGGGCACCCTCCGGCCTCCGGGGAACGACATCCCGGTCCTTGACCTCAAGCAAACCTGAGGTTCTACGGTCATCGTATGCCGTCGATCAAGAGGCACGAGGAGGGGCACATGAGCGCGACGCTCAAGGAGTACACGCAGGAGGAGTTGGCCGCCCAGCCCATCGGGGCGTGGACCGGCGTGGCGTACCGGCTGGTGGTCGGCGCCATCCGCGAACAGCTTGCGGTGGAGGACCTCACGCAGCCGCACTGGTGGACGCTCAACCACGTGGCCGGGGACCCCGGCGGCTGGACCCGCGCGGCACTGACCGAGCGGCTGGCGAAGTGGGACGACCTCGGTACCGACTTCGACGCCGTCTTCGACGACCTCACCGGCCGCGGCTGGCTCACGGAGGACGCGGGACTCATGACCCTGACCGAGGCGGGCGAGAGCGGCCTCGCCCGCGCCAGGGAACGCGGCGCACGCGTCCACCGGCAGACACACGAGGGCATCGACCCGGCCGACTTCGCGACCACGATCGACGTCCTGCGCCGCATGGCCGCCAACCTGGGCGGCGACGGCAATCTGCCGGACTGAGGTGAGGGGCGCGGCGAGCCGCCGGCGGAAACGGAAGAAGCCGGTGACCCGGGATTCCCGGGTCACCGGCTTCTCCGGTGAGGGTGAGTGACGGGACTCGAACCCGCGGCATCCTGGACCACAACCAGGTGCTCTACCAGCTGAGCTACACCCACCATGACCGGTGGTGGAGGAGGCTTTCGCTTCTCCGACCGGCCGAGAAAAAGTGTACAGGGTCCGAAGGGGTGCTCGCGCACGACTTTCGCGGCGCCCCTTCGAGGGACCCTTCTAGCCCTGCTGAGCAGGCAGGACGTGCTTCGCGGCGATCGCCTTGGCGGTGTCGGAATCGGGGCCGGGCTGGGGGACGAAGACGGCTTCGCGGTAGTAGCGCAGCTCCGCGATGGACTCGCGGATGTCGGCGAGGGCGCGGTGGTTGCCGTTCTTCTCGGGGCTGTTGAAGTACGCCCTCGGGTACCAGCGGCGGGCCAGCTCCTTGATCGAGGAGACGTCGACGATGCGGTAGTGGAGGTGGCCCTCCAGGGCGGGCATGTCGCGCAGCAGGAAGCCGCGGTCGGTGCCGACCGAGTTCCCGCACAGGGGCGCCTTGCCGGGCTCCTTCACATGCTCGCGGACGTAGGCGAGCACCTGCTCCTCGGCGTCCTGGAGCGTCGTGCCGCCGGGCAGCTCCGCCAGCAGGCCGGACGCGGTGTGCATCTGACGCACCACCTCCGGCATCGTCTCCAGCGCCGCGTCCGGCGGGCGGATGACGATGTCGACCCCTTCGCCGAGCACGTTCAGCTCGGAGTCGGTGACGAGGGCGGCCACCTCGATGAGAGCGTCGTCGGACAGCGAGAGGCCGGTCATCTCGCAGTCGATCCACACCATGCGATCGTTCATGTGTCTCACCTTACGGCGAGCCGCCGCGGGCCGGACCGCCCGTGCACGTCCCGGGGCGGGAGCGCGATGCGCGCGCTCCCGCCCCGGGACGGTGCCCGAGCCCCCCGGGGTTCCTCGCGGTTCCCCGGGCGCCGTTCCTCAGCCGCCGCTGCGCTGGCCCGGCAGGCTGCCCGACAGTGCCGCCGGTGCCCGGCGGACCGTGTGCTGGAGCGGCCCCTCCGGGTGCAGCGCGGACACCGGGCCGGAGGGCTGCGGGACGCCCAGGATCTGGGCCGTCCCGGCACCCGGGCCCACAGCGCCCAGCGGCGCCTCGGCGGCGTCGACCGGTCGCTCGCCCTGCGGCCTGCGCGCCCGGTACGCCGCCCGGTAGGCGGCCGGGGACGAGCCCAGCTGCCGCCGGAAGTGGCCGCGCAGCGCCACCGGCGAGCGGAAGCCGCAGCGGCCCGCGACCTCGTCCACCGAGTAGTCGGACGTCTCCAGCAGCCGCTGCGCCTGGAGCACCCGCTGGGTGATCAGCCACTGAAGCGGCGCGCTCCCGGTCAGCGAGCGGAACCGGCGGTCGAACGTACGGCGGCTCATGTACGCCCGTGCCGCGAGCGTCTCCACGTCGAACTGCTCGTGGAGGTGCTCCAGCGCCCAGGCGACGACCTCGGCGAGCGGGTCGGCGCCGATCTCCTCTGGTAAAGACCTGTCCAGGTAGCGTTCCTGGCCTCCGCTGCGGCGCGGCGGGACCACCAGGCGGCGGGCCAGCGCGCCGGCCGCCTCGTTGCCGTGGTCCGTGCGCACGATGTGCAGGCACAGGTCGATCCCGGCGGCCGTGCCCGCCGACGTCAGCACATCGCCGTCGTCGACGAACAGCTCCCGCGGATCGACGTGCACCGACGGATAGCGCTTGGCCAGCGTCGGCGCGTACATCCAGTGGGTGGTCGCCGGGCGGCCGTCCAGCAGGCCGGCGGCGGCCAGCACGAAGGCCCCGGTGCACAGGCCCACGATGCGGGCGCCCTCTTCGTGTGCCCGGCGCAGCGCGTCGAGCGCCTCCTCGGGCGGTGGCGCGGTGATCGAACGCCAGGCGGGCACGACGACCGTGCCCGCGCGTGAGATCGCTTCCAGGCCATGTGGCGCGGTGAGTTCCAGGCCCCCTGTGGTCCGCAGCGGGCCGTCCTCGCCGGCTGCCACCAGCAGGCGGTAGCGCGGCACTCCGGCGTCCTGGCGGTCGATCCCGAACACCGAAAGCGGTATGGAACTCTCGAAGATGGGGCCGCCGCTGAACAGCAGCACCGCGACGATCTCCTTGCGGCGGCGCCCGGACAGTTTCCGGACCGCGTTTTCCGGCGCGGCGGTGGAGTCGTGGCTCATACTGCTAAGCCCCCCTCGGTGGTCGCGGCTCCTCGGTTGTGTCGCTCCTGCACGTTTCCCCTCGGTCCTGCACGAGTCCCCCGCCGTAAGACATCAAGATCGAATCTACTGTGTCCGGCCGTGCCGCGGTGACCAGTTCGACACCCGGCACATTGTCGACATGGCAACTTGGCGTGAAGCATTCGATCACGAAGCGTTGCACTCCCACAGCGCGCAGGGAAGTGCGCCTTGTGGCGGTGGCCAATCCCCGTAGGGTGCGCAGGGGCCCTGAGACCCTTTTCTTGCAGGTCAAACGGGGGTTGAGGGGGTATGGGGGCGGGGGATGCGCCAGTTCAAGAAGTTGGCTGAAAAGATACGGCCGCGTGCATGGAAACCGGTCAGTCGACCGGTGTCGTTCCCCACGGTCCTCCCGGTCTTCCGGGCCCTTCCGGCCCGCCCAGCTCTCCTGGTCCCCCCGGCCCTCCCGGTCCCCCCAGATGCCGGCCGCCCCGGTGGGCCCCCGTCCCGGTCCGCTGGTGGCGGCCGCGGTGCGGGGCCCGCTCCTCGGCGCGCAGCCGGGCGGCGCCGCGCTCGGACTGGCGCAGCAGCGCCCGGCAGACCGCGGTGACGGCCGCCAGCCCCAGGGCGGTGCCGACGGCGCCGGCCGACGAGGCGCCGCACCAGAGCAGCACCACCGGAACCAGGACACAGCTGAAGGCGGCCCAGCGGACCACATCGCCCGCGCTGTCACCGGCGGGCCGCTCCGGCGGCGAGGGGCGTTTTCCGGATGCGGTGCGGGGTCCGGACACGGCGTGCTCCCTACGGTGCTCCCTGCGGCGGTGCGGCTCACGGGGTTCAACGCGTGTTCGATCCGTCGGTCACTGTACGGAACCGGAGGCCACCGGTACGGCGGCCCCCCGGGTGGTGTCGAGACACCGGTCTTACGGGTTCCGGACGGCCGGGGCAAGTGAATGCTGTGCAAACCGCCTGTACGGGGCAGCAACCATTGCGTTACGGGCGGCTGTCGTGCATGCTCCGGTGAACCGCCACGGAGAGTGCGCGGGATCTGGGCCAAGGAGGAGTGCGGCCGTACCCTTGCGGGTATGGGGACGGGAAGACGATTCCCGGACACAGCTCCGCCGCAGATTGTCGTCCCCGACAAAGGATCACCTCGCCGAGACAGCCATGGCCGGTCACGAATTCTTCGAACCCGCGGACCGCAAGCGGCCGGTCGCCGACCCCACGGCGGCCGAACCCCTGGCGGCACAAGAGCCACGCCATCCCTGCGATCCGGCGTTCAAGCACGGCGTCGTCGTCGGCTTCGACGGATCCGACTCCAGCGAGCGAGCCCTCGCCTACGCGATCGGGATGGCACACCGCACCCGATCCGGTCTGATCATCGTGCATGTGGCCAACCGGCTGCCCACCACGGTCTGGGCGGGCTGCGAGCCCCCGGTCTTCGTGGACGTCCCCGACCACCGCACCGAGGTGCTCGGCCTCGAACTGGCCTGCGCGGAGTATCTCGCCGAGGTCCCCTGGATCCTGGTCGAGCGCGGCGGGGACATCTGCCACGAACTCGAAGAGGTCGGCAAGGAGTACGCGGCGGACGCGATCGTGGTCGGCTCCACCCACGGCATCGTGGGCCGTATCTTCGGCTCGGTCGCCGGCCGTCTCGCCAAGCGCGCGCAGCGTCCGGTCGTCGTCATCCCCTGAGGGGCGCGGCCCGGACACCGCGACTACCGGCCATTCCGGCTCCCTTTGTTCAACGCTCAAGTTACCTGTGCGTAGAAGGTGATTGTGCCCTTGTGAAGGGCATATACCGGTCACCCGACACCGCACCGCACAGGCAAGAAGGGAGCCCGCCGTGGCCAACGACGTCTCTGCGGGAAGCACCACCACCACCATCGCCGGACGGCTCGCCCTGTTCGTCACCCTGATGGCCTTCGGCCTCGGGCACACCAGGGTCGTCCACTCCGTCACGGCCGCCGACGCCGTGACGATCGCTCACTATGTCGGCGGCGTCGCCCTGTTCGTCGTCGGACTGCTCGCCTTCCGGGAGGACGACCACGCCTCCGGCACGGCCTTCACCGTCCTCGGCGCCCTCTGGTTCACCTGGGCGCTCGCGGCGGGCGACCGGGCCTCCGCCAACGGCGCCGGGCTCTTCTTCGCCCTGTTCGCCGCCGTCGTCCTCACCCTCACCCTGGCCGGCGGCGACCCGCTCACCCAGGGCACCTACGGGCTGTTCCTCGTCTCCCTGGTCCTGCTCGCGGTGGCGGCCTTCACCGGCGGCGACGGCCTGGCGAAGGCGGGCGGCTGGTTCGCCGTCGCGGCCGGGGCGGCGGCCTGGTACGCCGCGACCGCGACACTCGCGCACTGGCCCACGTCGCTCCCGCGCCGCGCCACCGGCCGGGGCGTGGCGGCCGCCGGATAACCGCCTGGCCCCGGGGAGCGGCCCAGGCGCCCCGGGGCCGCGCGGTCACACCCCAAGGCCAGTAGTCCAGCTGCCTCCGAACCGGGCGGTATGCAGACCGAAGAGGCACCCGTCGAGAGGATGACCGCGCCCGTCAGGCGGTCAGGGCACCCGTACGGTCCGCGAACTCGCGGATTCCCTCGATCCGGGTCGGCCCGTACAGCAGGCCGGCGGTCAGCGCCCGCAACGCAGGCCGCCGAACCTCCTGCGGGGCCTCCTGCTCGACCCGCCGCAGCGCGGCGAACGCCTGCTCACCGTCCCCCAGCGCGTGCCACGTACGGGCGACGTCGGTCCACGCCCGCGCCCGCCGCTCCGCCGTCGGCATCTGGTCCACCTTCAACCTGGCTACCACCGGCACCGCCTCGTCCGGCGTCCCCAGCGTGTTGAGGACGCCGATCCGGTAGACGTCGATCTGCGTCCGCGGCGCCTCCACCGTGAACAGGCCCGGTACCGCCTGATGTCGCCCGGCCTCCTGCTCGGCCTCCTCCAGCAGCGCCAGGGCCGTCGACCGGTCCCGGCCGGCCGCGGCCGAGTAGGCTCCGGTCAGCAGCAGCGTCGTCCGCACCGCGCCGGTATGGTCGCGGGAGGCGTCCAGGTCCTCCGCCTCCTTCGTCAGCAAGTGCACCGCGGCGGTGGAGCGGCCGGAGCGGCGCACAGCGATCGCCAGTTGCCGCGAGGCCTCGCCGACGGCCACCGGTATGCCACTGCATCGCGCAGCCGCCAGCGCCCGGTCGGCCGCCACCCACGCCGCATCGGAGTGCTGCTTCGTCGCCAGCTCGGCCGCGAGGACGTACGAGCGGGCGAGAGCCAGGTCCGCCTCCTCACGCGCCCGGCCCGTCGAGACGTCCCGCGTCGCGGTCGCCGCCGCGATGAGACCCGGCAGATTCTGCCCCAGCCGCGTGTACTGGGTGGCGCAGTAGTCCCGGCGGGCAGCGGAAATCTGCCCGGCCAGCCGGGGCAGCGGCATCGGCTCCACCTGCGGCAGCCGGAACAAGGCCACTTCCAGGTCGGCAGAGTCGGCAGCGGCGGCAGGACGGGCGCCGACGACAGCTGTCGCTCCCGCTGCCACCACTCCCGTCAGCAGCTCCCTACGACGCACCTCGTCCTCCTCCGCCGACCGGCAACCTCCGGCCACCGTAGCGACATTGGTCATGCCGGGTCCGGTCGACGCACGCAGTTGCCCGGGTGCGATCCGCAGGAACGCCGCGAACCGCATCAGGGTCGGGTGGTCGACGCGCAGCTTGCCCGACTCGATCCGGGACACCGCCGACGCCGAATATCCGCACGCGTTGCCGACCTGCGTCTGGGTGAGCCGCGCGGCGCAGCGCGCCCCGCGTAACAGGGCACCGATCTCCTCTGCGCCCATGGGCACCTCCTTGGACCCCGGGGTGGGTGGTGCAGAACCTAGCGGCGTCCGAACAGCGTCGGGAGGGGCGCGCGGATGCACACCGTGTGCCAGATCCGCACACCCGTTGCAGAAGCCCGCCCGGCCGCTCTGCCCGGCCCCCGCGGGCCGCCATGGTGAGGACCGCACCCGGCAACCGCTGGGCGTCTCCACGACCGGACCCCCAAGAGGCGGCACACCCGTGCCGTCGGCCGGTCCTTCTCATCGGAGGCACGTATGAAGCTGCTGGTTACCGGCGGAGCCGGTTTCATCGGCTCCCACTTCGTCCGGCGCATGCTCGGCGCGGACGACATCGAGCAGGTCACCGTCCTCGACGCGCTGACGTACGCGGGTGACAGGGGCAACCTCGGACAGGCTTTTCTCAACCCGCGGTTGGAGTTCGTCATCGGCGACATCTGCGACGCCGTCCTGGTCGACGACCTCATGGTCCAGCACACTGCGGTCGTCCACTTCGCCGCCGAATCCCACGTCGACCGCTCGTTCACCACGGCCGGACGGTTCATCACCACGAACGTCATCGGCACGCAGACCGTCGCGGATGCCGCCATGCGGCACGGCATCGAGAAGTTCGTGCATGTCTCCACGGACGAGGTGTACGGGCCGCTGCCGGACGGTGCGGCCACTGAGGACTACCCGCTGCGCCCGACCGTCCCCTACGCCGCCAGCAAGGCCGCCGGCGATCTGGTCGCGCTCAGCTACTGGCACACGTACGGGGCGCCGGTCTGCGTCACCCGGTCCTCGAACAACTACGGGCCCTGCCAGCATCCGGAAAAGATCATCCCACTGTTCGTGACGAAGCTCCTGCGGGGCGAGCAGGTCACCCTGCATGGCGAGGGTCAGCACCTCCGCAACTGGCTGCACGTCGAGGACAACTGCGCCGGCGTCGAACTCGTCCTGCGCGCAGGCAAGCCGGGCGAGGTCTACAACGTCGGCGGAGGCACCGACCTGTCCAGCAAAGAGCTGACGGGCAAGCTGCTGACGATCTGCGGCGCCGACTGGGCCCGCGTCACCCACATCCCCGACCGGCTGTCCAACGACCTTCGCTACGCCATGGACTGGTCCAAGCTCGCCGCCCTCGGCTACCGGCCCGTCCACGACTTCCAGGCCGGGCTGGAGGAGACCGCCGACTGGTACCGGCGCAACCCCGACCGGTGGGCGCCCCTCTCCCGCAGCCCGCTGCCCGCCCTGCCTTGCCCGCCCGGCACTCTCGACACGACCCGGGAGTCGCAGCATGTCTGAGCACTGGCCACAGAACGCCCTGATCGTGCTTGGCGCGTCGGAGGAGCAGATCCCGCTCTACCAGGAGGCGCGGCATCGGGGTATCCCGACCATCGCGGTGGACATGCGGTCGGACGCCCCCGCGCTCCCGTTCGCCGACGCGGTCCTGACGATCTCCACCCGGGACACCGACGCCATCGCCGACGCGCTGGGCGACACCCGCCCCGCCGGGATCGTCTGCGGCGCGAGCGACGCCGGGCTGGCCACCTGGCACGCCCTGGGCCGACGGTACGGCACCGCCTACGTGTACCCCGAGAGCGCGCTCGCGGCCGGCGACAAGGCCGCCTTCCACGCAATCGCCGTGGCCTGCGGCGTCACCGGATACGGGTGGATCGCGTCGGACAACCCGGATCAGGTCGTCGCCGAGGCCGCGGGGCTGCGCTTCCCGCTCGTGGTCAAACCGACGGACGGCTCGGGCAGCAAGGGGGTCACTCGCGTCACCTGCCCTGAGGAACTGCCCGCCGCCGTCGCCCATGCCCTCTCCTGCTCCGATTCCCAGGCTGTGATCGCCGAGGAGTTCATCCACGGCCGTCCACTGGCCGTCGAGACCTTCATGCAGGCCGGCAGGGCGCTGATGACCTGTGTCACGGACAAGGACTTCATCGACGGGAGCTTCGTCGTCAGGCGCTTGCGCACCGCCGAGTTGCCCTCGGCGACGCACCGCCGGATCGAGGCCACCGCCGAACGGCTGTGCCACGCACTCGGCATCGTCGACGGGCCGGCGAACTTTGACGTCGTCCTCGGCGCGGACGGCCGGGAACGCGTCATCGAGGCCAACGCACGTCTCGGTGGTGACGGCGTCCCGCGGCTGCTCGCCGCCGCCTTCGGCGTGGACGTCGTGCATGCGCTCATCGCGCTCGCGCTCGGCGAGCCGTTCGGCGACCGACTGGCGCCTGCGCACGCAGCGCATGCGGCGCTGGAACTGATCGGCTCACCGCTCACCGTGGAAGGCCGGCTCGTCAGGTGGGAGGGCGTCACCGATGCCCGCAGTACTCCCGGGATCACCGACATCGAGCTGTACGCCGAGCCGGGCGACCTCGTACGCCCGCATGACCAGTCCGGCCACAAGATCGGCCTCCTCGTCGCCGCCGGACCGTCGGCGGCCGCCGCGTCTGCCGCCCTGGAGAGGGCCGGCGCACTGATCCGACCGGTCATCCAGCCGAACACGGAGGCGAAGTGACGACGCACACCCGTTCTCCCGCGGCTGGCGTCCAGCACAACGCCAGCCCGTACCTGTACGGCCAGGAGGCCGCCGCGGTGGCTCGCGTCCTGCAAACCGGCCAGTACGGGCACACCGAGGTCACCGAGGAGTTCGAGCGCCGCGTCGCCCGGTTCCTGAACATCCGTGACGCCGTCGCGGTCATGTCCGGCACCGCCGCCCTGCACACGGCGCTGCTCGCCGTCGGCGTCGGCCCCGGCCACGAGGTGGTCGTGCCGTCCATGACGTTCTGCGCGACCATCCAGGCGATCCTCGCCACCGGCGCCACGCCCCGGTTCGTGGACATCGACCCGGACACGCTGTGCGTCACCGACCAACTCGTCATGGACGCCGTCACCGACCGCTCGCGCGTGGTCCTGCCGGTCCTGTTCGGCGGCCGCCCCGTCGACCTCTCCCGCGTACGCAAGGAACTGGCCACCCGGGACATCGTCATCGTGGAGGACGCCGCGCACGCCTTCGGCTCCAGCCACGGCCCCCGCCTTGTCGGCGCCACCGGAGACCTGACCTGCTTCAGTTTCGGGCCGATCAAGAATCTCACCTGCGGGCAGGGAGGCGTCGTCATCCCCCGCACCCGCGACGAAGCCGACACGATCCGCCGGATCCGGATGCTCGGCGTCGTCCAGTCCCAGGTCCAACGCGGCAGGACGACCAGCTACCAGGTGGAGGGCTACGGGCTGCGCTACCAGATGTCCGGCATCAACGCCGCCATCGGCCTGGCCCAGCTCCCGCACTTCGAGGACACCGCGCGCACCCGCCGCCGCTTGTGGCGCGCGTACCGGCGCGCGCTGGCCGCCCTGAACGGTGTGAGGCTGGTCGACGTCGCCCCCGACCGCTCCGTGCCCCACCTGTGCCAGGTCCTCATCCCGAACCGGGACGAGGTCCACGCGCGGATGAAGGCCAGTGGTATCGGCGTCGGCGTCCACTACCCGCCCAACCACCTCCAGCGCGCGTTCGCCCGGTGGAGGCGCGACCTGCCCGCCACCGAGCAAGCCGGCGCGGAGATCCTCACCCTGCCGTTCCACCAGCACCTCACCGAGGCGGACATCGACCAGGTCGTCACCGTCCTCGGCCAGGCCCTCACCGAGATGGGGACGACTCCCCACGCCCGCCCACACCAGCGGTGACCGGCTGACCCGACGCGGCGGACAGGATCTCGTCCACGAGCCTGTCCGCCGCGTCCGGACGGCCGTACGCGCGGGCCCGCTCCGCCATGCCCGACCGCAGGGGGGCACCGGCCAGGAGCGGGCCCACCGCCGCCTGGAGCCGTACAGCCGTCACCTCGCCGGTCAGCGCGACCGCTGCCCCCGCCTCCTCCAGATGGCGGGCGTTGTGCACCTGCTCGTTCCCGGCCGACGATGCCAGCGGCACGAACACGGCCGGCTTGCCCAGAGCGGTCAGTTCCGCCAGCGTCCCGGCTCCGCTCCTGGACACCACGACGTCCGCGAGGGCCAGGACGTCGGGCAGTTCGCCGCTGACGAACCCTGTCAGGTGGTAGCGGGCTGCCAGCTCGGCGGGGAGCCCGGCCGCCCGGGCGCGCAGGGCTGCCTCGTGGTCCGGGCCGCACTGGTGGATCACGTTCGCCTGCTGCAACAGCCACGGCAGCGATTCGCCGATCAGCATGTTGATCTGCTGTGCCCCCTGCGCCCCACCGGTGACGTACACGGTCGGCAACTGCCGGTCGAAGCCCCACAGGCCCAGCGCCTGGACAGCTCGCGCCGCCTGTCCGGACAAGACTTCGGGCCGCACGGGATTGCCGGTCACCACGGCGACCGCCTGCGCCGACTCCGGGAGCAGTTCAAGGGTCGACTCCGACGACACGCAGATCCGCGCCGCCGCCGACGCGAGCTTCCGGTTCGCGAGGCCGAGCCGCACCGTCTGCTCGTGCAGCACGAGCGGCCGGTGGCACATCCGCGCCGCCAGCCCGGCCGGCACCGCCACGTAGCCGCCCGTCGCGAGCACCACATCCGGCCGGAAGCCGTCGATGGCCCGCCGCGCCTGCATCACGCCGAGCGGCACCCGCGCCATGTCCCGCACGTTCGCCGGCGACGCCATCTTGAGCGGATTCTTCGAGCGGCGGATCTTTCCGGTCGCCACCGCGGTGAAAGCGATGCCGGCGGCCGGGGCGACGCGCGCCTCCAGGCCGTCAGCCGTCCCGATCCACAGAACCTCCAGCCCCCGGCTCTCCCGGGCCAGCCTGGCCTGCAGCGTGCGCACCGCGGTCAGCGCGGGATAGGTGTGTCCACCGGTCCCGCCGCCCGTGACGACGAGACGGAAAGTGCCGCTGTGCATGGGACTCCCCAACCAAAGAGATCGGACGGGCCGTCACAGTATCGGCTGCCCGGTCCGTGCAGGACGGCAGTGTGTGCCCGTCGGCATGTGATGCAGCAGCACCGCACTCGCCTGCTCCCGGGACACCGGCCGGACCGGCTCCCCGGCACGGGAACGGCCCCCCACGCGCTCGCTGTCGGCGCGTGGGGGGCCGTTCCCGTGATGTCGGGCTCCGGCGGGATCTACTCCACCGTCACCGACTTCGCCAGGTTGCGGGGCTTGTCGATGTCCCGGCCCAGGGCCAGGGCCGTGTGGTAGGAGAGGAGCTGGAGGGGGATGCCCATGAGGATGGGGTCCAGTTCGTCCTCGTTCTTGGGGACGACGATCGTGCGGTCGGCCTTCTCCTGGGGCTGGTGGGCGACGGCGAGGATCGGGCCGCTGCGGGCCTTGATCTCCTCCATGGCCGCGCGGTTCTTCTCCAGCAGGTCGTCGTCCGGGACGATCGCCACGGTCGGCAGGGCGGGCTCGATCAGGGCGAGCGGGCCGTGCTTCAGCTCGGAGGCCGGGTACGCCTCGGCGTGGATGTAGGAGACCTCCTTGAGCTTCAGGGAGGCCTCACGGGCCACCGGGTAGCCCCGGACGCGGCCGATGAAGAGCATCGAGCGGGCGTCGGCGTAGGACTTGGCCAGCTCCTCGATCTCCGCCTCCTGCTCCATGATCGCGGAGATCTGCTCGGGCAGCTTGCGCAGGCCCTCGATGATCCGCTTGCCGTCGCGCACCGACAGGTCGCGGATGCGGCCCAGGTGCAGGGCGAGCAGCGCGAAGGCGACGCAGGTGTTGGTGAAGCACTTGGTGGAGACGACGCAGACCTCGGGCCCGGCGTGCACGTAGACACCGCCGTCCGCCTCGCGGGCGATGGCCGAGCCGACCACGTTGACCACACCGAGGACCCGGGCGCCCTTGCGCTTCAGCTCCTGCACGGCGGCCAGCACGTCGTAGGTCTCACCGGACTGGGAGACGGCGATGTAGAGGGTGTCGGGGTCCACGACCGCGTTGCGGTAGCGGAACTCGGAGGCCGGCTCCGCGTCGGCGGGGATCCGGGCCAGCTCCTCGATCATCTGGGCGCCGATCATGCCCGCGTGGTACGAGGTGCCGCAGCCGAGGATCTTCACCCGGCGCACCGCGCGCGCCTCACGGGCGTCCAGGTTGATGCCGCCCAGGTGCACGGTGGCGAACCGGTCGTCGATCCGCCCGCGCAGCACCCGGTCCACGGCCTCGGCCTGCTCGTGGATCTCCTTGTGCATGTACGTGTCGTGGCCGCCCATGTCGTACGACTCGGCCTCCCACTCCACGGTGGTCGGCTCGGCGGTCGTCCGGGTGCCCTCGGTGGTGTACGTACGGAAGTCGTCGGCCTTGAGGGTGGCCATCTCGCCGTCGTCGAGGGTGACTATCTGCCGGGTGTGGGCGACCAGCGCGGCCACGTCGGAGGCGACGAACATCTCCTTCTCGCCGATGCCGAGGACCACGGGGGAGCCGTTGCGGGCCACCACGATCCGGTCGGGGAAGTCGGCGTGCATGACGGCGATGCCGTAGGTGCCCTCGATCAGGCGCAGGGTCTCGCGGACCCGGTCCTCCAGCTTCTGGGCCTCCGAGCGCGCGATGAGGTGGACGAGCACCTCGGTGTCGGTCTCGGAGAGGAACTCCACGCCGTCCGCCTCCAGTTTGCGGCGCAGGTCGGCGGCGTTGTCGATGATGCCGTTGTGCACGACGGCGACCCTCTGGTCGGCCGACATGTGCGGGTGGGCGTTCACGTCGGAGGGGGCGCCGTGGGTGGCCCAGCGGGTGTGGGCGATGCCGGCGGTGCCCTTGAAGCGCGCGGGGACCTTCGCCTCCAGGTCGCGGACCCGGCCCTTGGCCTTGACCATCCGCAGGCCCGGGGTCTTCGGCGAGGTGATGACGATGCCCGCCGAGTCGTAGCCGCGGTACTCCAGGCGTTGCAGGCCCTCCAGGAGCAGCGGGGCGACGTCACGCTTCCCGATGTATCCGACGATTCCGCACATACAAGTCTCTTTTCCCCGAGTTGGTGCCGCGCCGACGCGCGTCGACGCGTGTCGAGCGCCGCCTCGATGCCGTGCCGTGTCGTGTCATGCCGTGTCGTACCGGTGCCGTGCGGGGCGCTGCCGTGCCCCGGCCCGTGTGCCGCGGGCGTCAGCCGTAGACGATGCGCCGCAGTTGCCGCAGCGAGAGGTCCGGCGGTGCCACCGCGCGGTACTTCAGGTCTGCCGCGATCCGTCCGAAGATCTCCGCGTTCACCAGGCCCTGTGCCTGGAGTTCGCGGTGCCGGCGCCGGACGAACTCCTCGGTCGTCTCGTCGAAGTAGGCGAGCACGTCCTGGACCACCCGCAGCGCCTCGCCCCGGCTCAGGGGCGTGGACCGCGTCAGATGATCTACGAGTTCGTCGTGCACCCGGTAGATCCTGGGGTACCGGGATCACTTTCGCAAGAATCCTGCCCGATATCGGGCAAGCGACAGTTCAAGCGCTGGTGAGCCGCTGTTCGCGTGCCGTCCATCTCCCGTCCCGCGCGCCGTCGCACCGGTAGACCATTTTCAGACGCCATGGACATTCCTCGCATGGGCGTACCCGAGAAGCTCGCCGAGCGCATGAGCATGGCCGAGCAGCACGAGTACCTGCGTTCCAAGTTCTCGCGGCGCACGATGATCCGGGGCGGCGCGGTCACCCTCGGCACGGTCGCGGGTGGCGCGTTCGTGACGGGCACCGCCGCGCAGGCCGCGGTGCCGGCCCAGCGCACCGCGTCCCCGGCCCCCGCCTCCTCGGCCGACGCCGTCGACGGCGCGCTGGTCGCGCCCTTCGGCCGCCACCTCGCCTTCGGCAACGACCCGCGCACCGAGATCACCGTCTCCTGGCAGGTCCCGGTCGCCGTCAAGAAGCCGTTCATCCGGGTCGGCGCACACCCCTGGGACCTGTCGCGGAAGATACCCGCCGAGGTCCGCACCCTCTACACCCCCGCCGGGGTCGGCGCCAGCGGCGACCGCACCCAGTACTACCTGCACGCCAAGCTCACCCATCTGCGCCCCGGCCGGACGTACTACTACGGTGTCGGCCACCAGGGCTTCGACCCGGCCGAGCGCCACCTGGCCGGCACCCTGGGCACCTTCACCACCGCGCCCTCGCACAAGGAGCCGTTCACCTTCACCGCCTTCGGCGACCAGGGCGTCAGCTACCACGGCCTGGCCAACGACGCGCTGATCCTCGGCCAGGACCCGGCCTTCCACCTGCACGCCGGTGACATCGCCTACGGCGACCCGGCCGGCCAGGGCAAGACCAGCGACAGCGGCTTCGACTCCCGCGTCTGGGACCAGTTCCTGTACCAGACCGAGTCCGTCGCCAAGCAGGTCCCGTGGATGGTCTCCTACGGCAACCACGACATGGAGGCCTGGTACTCGCCCAACGGCTACGGCGGCGAGGAGGCCCGCTGGACCCTCCCGGACAACGGCCCCGACCACGAGAACCTGCCCGGCGTCTACTCCTTCGTCTACGGCAACACCGCCGTCATCTCGCTGGACGCCAACGACATCTCCTTCGAGATCCCGGCCAACCTCGGCATCTCCGGCGGCACCCAGACCCGGTGGCTGGAGGCCCAGCTGAAGAAGTACCGGGCCAGCCGGGACGTCGACTTCATCGTCGTCTTCTTCCACCACTGCGCCTACTGCACCTCCACCGCGCACGCCTCGGAGGGGGGCGTGCGCCAGGAGTGGGTGCCGCTGTTCGAGAAGTACACCGTGGACCTGGTCATCAACGGCCACAACCACGTCTACGAGCGCACCGACGTCATCAAGCGCGGCCAGGTCACCAAGAAGCTCCCGATCGGCGGCACCGCCTACCCGGAGACCGACGGCGTCGTCTACGTCACCGCGGGCGCGGCCGGCAAGAGCCTGTACGCCTTCAGCGCCGACCAGACCTACGAGGGCCACGAGAAGGACATCGACGCGGTGTCCTCCTTCGTCTGCCTCAAGGACGGCGCCCGCCAGAAGGAGACCGTCGACTGGTCGCGCGTGCGCTACCTCGACTACTCCTTCCTGCGCGTGGACGTCACCCCGGCCTCCCGGGGCCGCCAGGCCACGCTGACGGTGCGCGGCATCGCCGAGACCGGCGCGCAGGTCGACCACTTCACGGTGTCGCGCCGCGCCAAGTAGGGCTCCGGCACCCGCGGACGGTCCTCGGGCGCACGGACTCACATGCGCTTGAGGACCGCCTGCTTGGCGAGCGCGAACTCCTCCCCGGTCAGCACCCCGGAGCGGTGCAGCTCGCCCAGCTCCCGCAGGCGGCGCAGCAGCGCGTCGTGCTCGTCCTCGGCGGGCGGCGCGCCGTGCGGGGCCGCCCGCTCCGTACGGCGCCCGGCCGGGCCGTCGGCGGCGGCCGCACCCGGACCCGCACCCGCACCCGGACCCGGCGCCGGGGCGGCGGCCCCGGCCGGATGCGGCAGCCGGGCCTGGACCGCCGCCGCGACCAGCGCCATCAGCGGATCCTTCTTGAAGCCCCACAGCTCGACGGCGTTCGGGTCGTACTTGGGCGGGGCGGCGTCGGGGGCGCCGCGCACGGCCAGCCGCAGATGGCCGTTCTCCAGCCCGGCGGCGGGCAGCCACTCCACCCCGGTGAGGTCGGCCGGGGCGAGGACGCGCGGACCGGAGGCGGCCTTGGCGTCCTCCGTCTTCCAGTTCCACTCCAGCCGGATCCGCTCCCCGTCGAAGCTCGCCGTGCCGTCCCCGGCGGACACCGACAGCGGCACGGCCGGGCCGGGCAGCAGGTACTCCGTCACCGGACCGGTGGGCACCTGCTCCAGCAGCAGCGCGTTGCGGACCTCGTCGGCGAGGTACTCGGCGACACCGAACCGGTCGGGCTCCACCAGCAGTTGGTACGGGTCGTGCGGCTCGGCCAGCCGGCCACCGGTGGCGTGCAGCAGCGGATCGGCGCCGTCGCGCAGCCGCAGCCTGAGCCGTCCGGCCCGCTTGCCCTGCTCGAACGAGATCCCGGCCAACGCCCTGAGCGGTACGCAGAGTTCACCCAGTGTCCGGCGCAGCACGCTGATGTTCCGGTCGCGCCCCGGGGTCAGCCGCAGCGCGTCGCCGTCGAACGCCCAGGCGCCGTCCTTCTGGATGATTTCCGCCATGGGGTGATTCTTTCACCGCCGTGCGGGAGAGTGGTCGGTACTGATCCGAGTGTGAAGGGAGCGCATGTGAGACGGCACCGCGGTACGACTCTCCGCAAGTCCCTCTCCACCCGAACCACCCCCACGCCCCACGCCACCCCCACCCCCGCCCCCGGCCGGGCCCCGCGCGCCGGCCGCGTCCTGGGCGCGCTGCTGCTGGTGACGGCGGCCGGCGCCTTCGCCGTCGGCGCCGCGCCGGCCGGCCGCGCCGGCGGGGGAGCGGCGCCCGCCGCGACCCCGCTGAGCCAGGTGATCCCCGCCCCGGCGGCCGTCGAGCCGGGCCGGTCCCCGTACCGGATCACGTCCGGCACCCGTATCCGTGTCGACGGCTCCCGCGAGGCGCGCCAGGTCGGCACCTATCTCGCGGACCTGCTCCGCCCGGCCACCGGCTACCGGCTGCCGCTGACCACGCACGGCACGGCGGGCATCCGGCTCCGGCTGGCCCAGGGCCCCTTCGGCGCCGAGGGCTACCGCCTGGACAGCGACGCCCGGGGGGTGACGATCACCGCGGCGAAGCCGGCCGGGCTCTTCCACGGCGTGCAGACCCTGCGGCAGCTGCTGCCCGCCGCCGTCGAGAAGAAGTCCGTGCAGCGGGGCCCCTGGCTGGTCGCCGGAGGCACCGTGCGCGACACCCCGCGCTACGCCTACCGGGGCGCCATGCTGGACGTCGCCCGGCACTTCTTCACCGTCGACCAGGTCAAGCGCTACATCGACCAGCTCGCCCTGTACAAGATCAACGAGCTGCATCTGCATCTGAGCGACGACCAGGGCTGGCGCATCGCCATCGACTCCTGGCCGCGCCTGGCCACCTACGGCGGCTCCACGCAGGTGGGCGGCGGGCCGGGCGGCCACTACAGCAAGGCCGACTACCGGGAGATCGTCCGCTACGCCGCCTCCCGCTATCTGGAGGTCGTGCCCGAGATCGACATGCCCAGCCACACCAACGCGGCCCTCGCCTCCTACGCGGAGCTGAACTGCGACGGCGTGGCGCCCCCGCTCTACACGGGCACCCAGGTCGGCTTCAGCTCGCTGTGCGCGCCCAAGGAGGTGACGTACGACTTCGTGGACGACGTGATCCGCGAGCTGGCCGCGCTCACCCCCGGCCGCTATCTGCACATCGGCGGGGACGAGGCGCACTCCACCAGCCACGAGGACTACGCGACGCTGATGAACCGGGTGCAGCCGATCGTCGCCAAGTACGGCAAGACGGTCATCGGCTGGCACCAGCTGACCGGTGCCACCCCGGCCCCGGGCGCGCTCGCCCAGTACTGGGGCCTGGACTCGACCGGTGCCGCCGAGAAGGCCCAGGTCGCCGAGGCCGCGCGGCACGGCACCGGGCTGATCCTCTCCCCGGCCGACCGGGTGTACCTGGACATGAAGTACACCAAGGACTTCCCGCTGGGCCTGGCCTGGGCCGGGTACGTCGAGGTGCGGCGCTCCTACGACTGGGATCCGGCCGCCTATCTGCCGGGGGCGCCCGCGTCCGCGGTGCGGGGTGTCGAGGCGCCGCTGTGGTCGGAGACCCTGTCGACCTCGGCGCAGCTGGACACCATGGCCTTCCCGAGGCTGCCGGGTGCCGCCGAGCTCGGCTGGTCGCCCGCCGCCACGCACGACTGGGACACCTACAAGGTCCGGCTCGCCGCGCAGGCGCCGCGCTGGGACGCCCTGGGCATCGGGTACTACCGCTCGCCGCAGGTGCCCTGGACCGACGGCTGACCTGACCGGCCCGGACGGCGGCGGACCGCGGGCGCCTCGGAGGACCGTCTCCGGGGCGCCCGCAGCCAACTGAGGTAAGCCTAACCTAACTCGTTATGCCGGGGAAGGCGGCGCGCGAGTCCCGGCGGCCCCCGGCGGTCAGGCGACCTTCTTCGCCGTCTCCAGGGCCTTGGCCAGGTCGTCGAGGAGCGGCACGCACTTGTCGTAGGACAGGATCGGCTCCGGATTGCGCGCGATGACCTGGCCGGCCTTGACGGCGGGGAGCTTCTTCCAGGTGGCCTGGGTGATCGCGGCGGGCTGGATGGCCGAGGAGCGGTTGTCCATCATGATGATGTCGGCCGGGTACTTGTCGATGTTCTCCCAGCTCAGCGACTCGTACCAGCCGCCGCCCTGCTTCTTGGCGCTCTCCGGGGGCTCGACCAGGTCCACGCCGAGGGCCTTGAAGTACTCCAGATCGACGGAGAGGTTGCTGCCGGAGACATAGAACAGGTCCTGGCTGGCGGAGCCGACCAGCACCTTGAGGCCGGGCTTGGCCTTCGCGGCGGCGCGCAGCCGGGCCGCCGCGTCCTCGAAGCGCTTCTTGGCCTGCTTGACCTGCTCGCTGGTCACATCGCCGCCGAGCGACCCGGCGAGCGCCCGCATCCGCTCCAGCGGCTGGGTGAGCGGGCGGTCGTAGACGGAGATGCCGACCGTCTGGGCGCCCAGCGCGAAGATTTTCTTCTTCTGCTCCTCCGGGACGTACCAGAGGGTGCCGGCGCTGTCGAACATCGTGGAGACGAGGAGGTCGGGGGAGAGGGCCGCGTACTTCTCGATGTTGAACTGGCCCCACTCGTTGCCCAGCACCGTCACCTTGGTGACGTCCAGGTCACCGGCCTGCACGTCCGGCTTGCCGTCCTTGGTGGTGGTCGGGCCGAAGACGCCCTTGACCGGGACGCCGTAGTCGTGGAGCGCGGCGGCGACCCCGACGAACGCGACGACGGACGAGGGCACCTTGCCGGCCTTCGCCGTCCGGCCGCGGTCGTCCTCGAACGTCCAGGGGCCGGACTTCCCGGCGCCCGCGCCGTCGCCCGAGCCCCCGTCCTTCGCCTTCTCGCTGCCGCAGGCCGCGAGCGCGGCCCCGAGTCCGAGGGCGCCGCCCGCGGCGAGGAGGCCGCGGCGGGTGAGGGTGGTGGCACGGGCGTGGGACATGGATGTGGCTGCTTTCGAACAGGGCGGGAGACCGCCGGGCTGGTCCAGGGGAGGTTAGCCTAACCTCACTGCCTGTCCAGGGCGGGGCCGGGACCCCGGCGGCCCTTCCGCGCCGGTTCAGCTCGTCAGCCCCAGCTCCCGGGCGATCAGCATGCGCTGGACCTCGCTGGTGCCCTCGCCGATCTCCAGGATCTTGGAGTCGCGCCACATCCGGGCCACCGGGTACTCGTTCATGAAGCCGTAGCCGCCGTGGATCTGGGTGGCGTCGCGGGCGTTGTCGACGGCGATCGTCGAGGAGTACAGCTTGGCGAGGGCGGCCTCCTTCTTGAAGGGCTCGCCGGCCAGCAGCCGGTAGGCCGCGTCGCGCCAGGCCAGCCGCGAGGTGTGGGCCTTCATCTCCATGTCGGCGATCTTGAACTGCACCGCCTGGTTGGTGCCGATCGGCCGGCCGAAGGCGTGCCGCTCCTTGGCGTACTTCACCGACTCGTCCACACAGCCCTGGGCCAGACCGGTGGCCAGCGCGGCGATGGCGATGCGGCCCTCGTCCAGGATCCGCAGGAACTGCGCGTAGCCGCGCCCCTGTTCGCCCAGCAGGTTGGCCGCCGGGACCCGGACGTCGGTGAAGGACAGCTCGCGGGTGTCCGAGGCGTTCCAGCCGACCTTGGAGTAGGCGGGCGCCACGGTGAAGCCGGGGGTGCCGGACGGCACGATGATCGCGGAGATCACGGGCCTGCCGTCGCTCTTGCGGCCGGTGACCGCGGTGACCGTGACCAGGCCGGTGATGTCCGTGCCGGAGTTGGTGATGAAGCACTTGGTGCCGTTGATCACCCACTCGTCGGTGTCCGGGTCCAGCCGGGCCGTCGTACGGGTCGCGCCCGCGTCCGAGCCGCCGTCCGGCTCGGTCAGCCCGAACGCGCCCAGGATCTCGCCCGCGCACAGCCGCGGCAGCCAGGTCCGCTTCTGCTCCTCGGTGCCGAACAGGTGCACGGGCATGGCGCCCAGCGAGACGCCCGCCTCCAGGGTGATGGCCACCGACGAGTCGACCCGCGCCAGCTCCTCCAGGGCGATGCCGAGCGCCAGGTAGTCGCCGCCCATGCCGCCGTACTCCTCGGGGAACGGCAGCCCGAACAGGCCCATGCGGCCCATCTCGCGCACGATCTCGTACGGGAACTCGTGCCGCTCGTAGAAGTCGCCGATCTTGGGCGCCACCACGTCGTGCGCGAACTGCTCGACGGTGCGGCGCAGTTCCTCCAGCTCGGGGGTGAGGCGGTGGTTCATCGTCGATCACTGCTCCTTGTGGGAGAGGGCGCGGAGAGTACGGGAGGGGCTCGGGCGGCCCAGGTGCGCGGCCATCCACTCGCTCGTGGCGACGAGACGGCCGAGGTCCACCCCGGTGTCGATGCCGAGGCCCCGCAGCATCCACACCAGGTCCTCGGTGGCGAGGTTGCCGGTGGCGGACTTGGCGTACGGGCAGCCGCCGAGGCCGCCCGCGGAGGCGTCGACGGTGGTGACGCCGTGCTGGAGCGCGGCCAGGGTGTTGGCGAGCGCCTGGCCGTAGGTGTCGTGGAAGTGCACACCGAGCGCGGAGGTCGGCACCCCCTGCTCGTTCAGCGCGGCCAGCAGCTCCAGGACCTGGCCGGGGGTGGCGACCCCGATGGTGTCGCCGAGGCTCAGCTCGTCGCAGCCCATCTCCAGCAGCGCCCGGCAGACCCGGACGACCTGGTGGACCGGGACGGCGCCCTCCCAGGGGTCGCCGAAGCACATGGACAGATAGCCGCGCACCCGCGCGTCCGCGTCCTTCGCGCGCCGCACCACCGGGGCGAACATGGCCAGCGCCTCGTCCACGCTCCGGTTGAGGTTGGCGCGGGCGAAGGACTCGGTGGCGCTGGCGAAGACGGCGACCCGGTCCGCGTGCAGCGCCAGGGCGCGGTCCAGGCCGCGCTCGTTGGGCACCAGCACCGGGAAGGCGCCGGGCAGATCGCGCACCAGCGGGAACAGGGCCTCCGCGTCGGCGAGCTGGGGCACCCACTTCGGATGGACGAAGCTGGTGGCCTCGATCGTCGTCAGGCCCGCACCGGCAAGGCGGCGGATGAACTCCGCCTTGACCTCGGTGGGCACGGTCAGCTTCTCGTTCTGCAGGCCGTCGCGCGGTCCGACCTCGTAGATCCTGACCCGCTGCGGCAGGTCGGGGGCCGGGACGACCATGGGCAGGGCCTCGGGGGCGGTCATGACCGCACCGTCCCTTCCTCGTTGGGCAGCGCGGCCGGGGCGGCGGTGTCCTCCTCGTGCGGGGCGACGACCGCGAGCACCTGGTCCATGGCGACGGTCGCGCCGGGGGAGACGTCCAGCTCGGTGACGGTCCCGGCGTGCGGGGCGGAGATGACGTGCTCCATCTTCATCGCCTCGACCACCACCAGGCTCTGTCCGGCGCTCACCTCGTCGCCGACGGCCACCTTCACCACCGTGACCGTGCCGGGCATGGGCGCGGTCAGCGAGTCGGCGCCCGCCCGGTCCGCGCGGGTGAGGGAGGCGGCCACCGGGTCGTGGTCGCGCACGTGCCAGGCGTCGCCGTCGCGGCCCAGCCAGTCACCGGCCCGCTCGAAGGTGTGGCGGACGCCGTCGAGGGTGACGGAGACCGTGTCGCCGTCGACCGTGTGGCCGCCGCGCGGGGTGTACGCGACCGGGTCGGCCGCCCGCAGCCAGAAGGTCACCGGCTTCGGCTCCCCGCCCAGCCGCCAGCCGCTCGGCACGGAGAACGGGTCGGTCCAGCCGTCCGCGCCGCCGTCCCCCGGGCGCAGCGCGTCCAGGCGGACCGCGGCGGCGGCCTCGTACACCTCCTCCGGTACGCCCGCGGGGATCAGCTCGTCCACCACCCGCCCCACCAGGCCGGTGTCCAGATCGCCCGCCACGACCGCCGGGTGGGCCAGCAGCCGCCGCAGGAACCCGGCGTTGGTCGGCACGCCCAGCGTGACCGTCCGCGCGAGGGCCGCGCGCAGCCTGCGCAGGGCGGTGGCGCGGTCGGGGCCGTAGGCGATCACCTTGGACAGCATCGGGTCGTACAGGCTGCCGATCTCGGTGCCCTCGCTCAGCCCGGAGTCGGTGCGCACCCCGTCGCCCTGCGGCTCGCGCAGCCGCAGCACGGTGCCGCCCGAGGGCAGGAAGCCGCGCGCGGGGTCCTCCGCGCACAGCCGGGCCTCCACGGCGTGCCCGGTGAGGGTGATGTCCTCCTGCGCGTACGGCAGGGGCTCGCCGGAGGCGACGCGCAGCTGCCACTCGACCAGGTCGAGCCCGGTGACCAGCTCGGTGACCGGGTGCTCCACCTGGAGGCGGGTGTTCATCTCCATGAAGTAGTACGCGGAGGGGTCGCCGCCGGGGACGATGAACTCCACCGTGCCCGCGCCCCGGTAGCCGCAGGAGCGGGCCGCCTGTACGGCCGCCTCGCCCATCGCCGCGCGCGTGGCCTCGTCGAGGAGCACGCTGGGCGCCTCCTCGATGATCTTCTGGTGGCGGCGCTGGAGCGAGCACTCGCGCTCGCCGAGGTGGATCACCCGGCCGTGTCCGTCGGCCAGGACCTGGATCTCGATGTGCCGGGGGGTGTCCACCCAGCGCTCGACCAGGAGGGTGTCGTCGCCGAAGGAGGCGCGGGCCTCGCGGCGGGCGGCGGCGATCTCCTCGGCGAGCAGCTCCTCCTCGCGCACCAGCCGCATGCCCTTGCCGCCGCCGCCCGCGGACGGCTTGAGCAGCACCGGCATGCCGATGGCGCGGGCCGCGTCGGCGAGCTGTCCGTCGCTCAGGCCCGAGCCGCTGGAGCCGGGGACCACCGGCACCCCGGCCGCCGCGACCGTCTCCTTGGCGCGGATCTTGTCGCCCATCAGGGAGATCGCGTCGGCCGGCGGCCCGATGAAGACCAGACCGGCCGCCTCGCAGGCGCGGGCGAACTCCGCGTTCTCCGCGAGGAAGCCGTAGCCGGGGTGGACGGCCTGGGCGCCGGTGCGGGCGGCGGCCTGAAGGATGCGGTCGGTGCGCAGATAGCTCTCGGCCGCGGCCGCCGGGCCGATGCGCACCGCGGTGTCGGCCTCGCGCACATGGCGGGCGTCCGCGTCGGCGTCGGAGAAGACGGCCACCGAGCGCACGCCCAGGGCGCGCAGGGTGCGGATGACACGGACGGCGATCTCGCCGCGGTTGGCCACCAGAACTGTGTCGAACATGGTCAGCAGGTCCCCCTCACATCCGGAAGACGCCGAACTGGGGGTCACCCAGCGGGGCGTTGGCGCACGCGGTCAGGGCCAGGCCCAGCACCTGCCGGGTCTCCAGCGGGTCGATCACGCCGTCGTCCCACAGGCGTGCGGTGGCGTAGTAGGCGTTGCCCTGGCGCTCGTACTGGGCGCGCACGGGGGCCTTGAAGGACTCCTCGTCCTCCACGGACCACTCCTCGCCGCGCGCCGCGAGCTGGTCGCGCTTGACGGTGGCCAGCACGGAGGCGGCCTGCTCGCCGCCCATCACGGAGATCTTGGCGTTGGGCCACATCCACAGGAAGCGGGGCGAGTAGGCCCGGCCGCACATGGAGTAGTTGCCCGCGCCGTAGGAGCCGCCGACGACCACGGTCAGCTTGGGCACCCGGGTGCACGCCACCGCCGTGACCATCTTGGCGCCGTGCTTGGCGATGCCGCCCGCCTCGTAGTCGCGGCCCACCATGAAGCCGGAGATGTTCTGGAGGAACAGCAGCGGGATGCCGCGCTGGTCGCACAGCTCGATGAAGTGGGCGCCCTTCTGGGCGGACTCGGAGAACAGGATGCCGTTGTTGCCGATGACGCCGACCGGGTGGCCGTGGATCCGGGCGAAGCCGGTGACCAGGGTCTGCCCGAACTCGGCCTTGAACTCGGCGAAGCGCGAGCCGTCCACCACGCGCGCGATGATCTCCCGCACGTCGTAGGGGGTGCGGGAGTCCACCGGCACCGCGCCGTACAGTCCGTACGGGTCCGCCTTGGGCTCCGCCGGGGCGGTGACCTCCCAGGGCAGCGGCCCGCGCGCGGGGAGGGTGGAGACGATGGTGCGCACGATGCGCAGCGCGTGCGCGTCGTCCTCGGCGAGGTGGTCGGTGACGCCGGAGGTGCGCGCGTGCACCTCGCCGCCGCCCAGCTCCTCGGCGGTGACGACCTCGCCGGTGGCCGCCTTCACCAGCGGCGGGCCGCCCAGGAAGATCGTGCCCTGGTTGCGGACGATGACCGCCTCGTCGCTCATCGCCGGGACGTACGCCCCGCCGGCCGTGCACGAGCCGAGCACCGCGGCGATCTGCGGGATCCCGGCGCCCGACAGCCGCGCCTGGTTGTAGAAGATCCGCCCGAAGTGCTCCCGGTCGGGGAAGACCTCGTCCTGCATCGGCAGGAAGGCGCCGCCCGAGTCCACCAGGTACAGGCACGGCAGCCGGTTCTCCAGGGCCACCTCCTGCGCCCTCAGGTGCTTCTTGACCGTCATCGGGTAGTACGTCCCGCCCTTGACGGTGGCGTCGTTGGCGACGATCACGCACTCGCGTCCGCTGACCCGGCCGATGCCCGCGATGACGCCGGCGGCCGGGGCCTGCCCGTCGTACATCCCGTCGGCGGCCAGCGGTGCCAGCTCAAGGAACGGCGAACCGGGGTCGAGAAGGGCGTCCACGCGCTCGCGCGGCAGCAGCTTGCCGCGCGCGGTGTGGCGCTCGCGCGCCCGCTCCCCGCCGCCCAGCCGGGCGGCGGCCAGCTTGCCGCGCAGTTCCTCCACGAGCGCCCGGTGCGCCTGTTCGTTGGCCCGCCAGGCCTCCGACGCGGGGTCTGCCGCGCTCGTCAGCTCCGGTGCCTCCTGCATCCTCGCGGTCCCCTCACCCAGTGATCCACTGTTAATGAGCGTTAACCCATTTCCCTCAGGTTAACGACCGCTAACGCCGCTGTCTAGAATTGTTCTCATGGCCACGCGAACCGACGCCCCCACCCGCCGCGAGCAGATCCTCAGGGAAGCGGCGCGGCTCTTCGCCGAACGCGGCTTCCACGGCGTCGGCGTCGACGAGATAGGCGCCGCGGTGGGCATCAGCGGACCGGGCCTGTACCGGCACTTCCCCGGCAAGGACGCGATGCTCGCGGAGCTGCTGGTCGGCATCAGCGGGCGGCTGCTGACCGGGGCGAAGCGGCGGCTGGCGGAGGCGGACGGGTCGGCGGGGCCGGAGGCGGTCCTCGACTCGCTCATCGAGGGGCACATCGACTTCGCGCTCGACGACCGCTCCCTCATCACCTTGCACGACCGCGAGCTGGACCGCCTCCGGGACAGCGACCGCAAGCTGGTGCGCCAGCTCCAGCGGCAGTACGTCGAGCTGTGGGTGGAGGTGGTCCGCCGGGTCCACCCCGCCCTGGCGGAGCCCGCCGCGCGCTCGGCGGTGCACTCGGTGTTCGGCCTGCTGAACTCGACCCCGCACCTGGGGCGGCGCGGGACCCTGCCGGGGCGGGGGCCGATGGGGGAGCTGCTGCACCGGATGGCGCGGGGCGCGTTCGCCTCGGCGGCGTCGCCCGCGGCGGGCTGAGCGGCGCGCCCCGGGCGGCGGCCCGCGCCCCGCCCTCCTCCGCTCCCCCCTGCGCTCCTCCGCTCCCGCGTGACGAGCGTTACCGGCCCGGCCCTTTACTGGCCTCGTACTCGTCGGTACGTTTGTGTGAGCAAGCGCTTAGACAGTCGAGGTCGCGGAGGTGGGCGGCGTGCGCCGTACGGTGTTCAACGAGGATCACGAGGCGTTCCGGGAGACCCTCCGCGCCTTCATCGAGGCCGAGGTCGTACCGGTGTACGACGAGTGGTTCGCCGCCGGGCAGGCCCCCCGGGACTTCTACTACAAGCTGGGCGAGCTGGGCGTCTTCGGGATCAACGTGCCCGAGGAGTTCGGCGGCGCGGGCCTGGACAGCCACAAGTTCGAGGCCGTCCTGTACGAGGAGACCGCGCGCGCGGGCGTGCAGTTCGGCGGCTCCGGCGTGCATGTGCTGCTCGCCCTGCCGTACATCAAGATGCTGGCCACCGAGGAGCAGAAGAAGCGGTACCTGCCGAAGTTCGTCACCGGCGAGGAGATGTGGGCCATCGCGATGACCGAGCCGGGTACCGGCTCCGACCTCGCGGGTATGAAGACCACCGCCAGGCTGTCCGAGGACGGCACGCACTACGTGCTCAACGGCGCCAAGACCTTCATCACCGGCGGTGTGCACGCCGGCAAGGTCATCGTCTGCGCCCGCACCTCCGCGCCCAGGGAGGACGACCGCCGCTTCGGCATCTCGCTGTTCGCGGTGGACACCAGGTCCGAGGGCTACTCCGTCGGCCGCAAGCTCGACAAGCTCGGCCTGAAGACCTCCGACACCGCCGAACTGGCCTTCGTCGACGTCAAGGTCCCGGCCGAGGACCTGCTCGGCGAGGAGAACAAGGGCTTCTCCTACCTCGGCCACAACCTGGCCTCCGAGCGCTGGGGCATCGCCTTCGGCGCGTACGCGCAGGCCAAGGCCGCCGTCCGGTTCGCCAAGAACTACGTGCAGGACCGCACCGTCTTCGGCAAGCCGGTCGCCCACTTCCAGAACACCAAGTTCGAGCTGGCCGCCTGCCAGGCCGAGGTGGACGCGGCCGAGGCCGTCGCCGACCGGGCGACCGAGGCCCTGGACGCCGGTGAGCTGACCCCGGCCGAGGCCGCCTCCGCCAAGCTGTTCTGCACCGAGGTCGCCCACCGCGTCATCGACCGCTGCCTCCAGCTGCACGGCGGCTACGGCTACATGAACGAGTACCCGATCGCCCGTCTGTACGCCGACAACCGTGTGAACCGGATCTACGGCGGCACCAGCGAGATCATGAAGTCGATCATCGCCAAGAACATGGGTCTGTAGGACCCGTGAGCACGGCACTGCGGTCCCTGCTCGATCTGCTCGACCTGGAGCGGATCGAGCAGGACATCTTCCGGGGCCGCTCCCGCTCGGCCGTCGTCCCGCGCGTCTTCGGCGGGCAGGTCGCGGCGCAGGCGATGGTCGCCGCCGGGCGCACGGTCCCCGCCGACCGGCACGCGCACTCGCTGCACGCCTACTTCCTGCGCCCCGGCGACCCCGGCGCGCCCATCGTCTACACGGTGGACCGCATCCGCGACGGCCGCTCCTTCACCACCCGCCGGGTGGTCGCGGTCCAGCACGGGCAGCCGGTCTTCCACCTCTCGGCGTCCTTCCAGACGTACGAGGAGGGCCTGGACCACCAGGTGCCCATGCCGCCCGCGCCGGACCCGGAGACCCTGCCCACCTCCGCCGAGCGGCTGCGCGGCTACGGCCATCTGGCGCCCGAGGTGGTCGAACGGCTCCTGGAGACCCGCGAGGCCGTCGACCTGCGCTACGTCGGCGAACCCCCGTACGGGGACTACGGCACACCCCGCGAGCCGCACTCGCAGGTGTGGTTCCGGGCCAACGGCAAGCTCGACGGCGACGTCGACACCCCGCTCCTGCACGTCGTCCTCGCCACCTACGTCTCCGACATGACGCTGCTCGACTCGGTGCTGCTCGCCCACGGGCGCGGCGGCTGGGCGGTCGGGGACGTCGTCGGGGCCTCCCTGGACCACGCGATGTGGTTCCACCGGCCCTTCCGCGCCGACGAGTGGCTGCTGTACGACCAGGTCTCGCCCTCGGCGTCCGGCGGGCGCGGGCTCGGGCAGGCCCGTATCCACACCCAGGACGGACGGCTGGCCGTCACGGTGATCCAGGAAGGCGTGGTGCGCGTTCCCCGGGAACCCCGGGAACACTGAGGGGCATGGCGCAGACCGACCAGGAGGACCGGGACGACCGCGACGACCGGGACGGCCCACAGGCACGGCGCGGCGGCGGTGAGAGCACCACCACGGTGATCGTCGCCGCCCTCGCCAACCTCGGCATCGCGCTGGCCAAGGCGGTCGCCGGAGTGCTCAGCGGGTCCAGCGCGATGCTGTCCGAGGCCGCGCACTCGGTGGCCGACACCGTCACCGAGGTGCTGCTGCTGACCGCGCTCAAGCGCAGCGAGCGCCCCGCCGACGAGGAGCACCCCCTCGGCTACGGCCCCGAGCGCTACATCTGGGCGCTGCTCGCCGCCGTCGCCACCTTCGTCGGCGGCGCGGTCTTCTCCCTCTACGACGGCGTGCACACCCTGGTCGCGGGCGAGCAGCCGGGCGATCCGCTGGTGGCGTACCTGGTGCTCGCCGTGGCCTTCCTGCTGGAGGGCTTCTCGCTGCGCACGGGCCTGCGCCAGGCGCGCGGCGAGGCCGCCCGGCTCGCGGTGCCCTTCCGCCGCTGGTTCCGGCGCACCGCCGACACCGCCGTCAAGGCCGTCGTCATGGAGGACTCCGCCGCCCTGGTCGGCCTGCTGCTCGCCGCGGGCGGCCTGCTCGGCGGCCAGCTCACCGGCTCGGGCGTCTGGGACGGCCTCGCCTCGCTGTGCATCGGCGCGCTGCTGCTGTACGTGGCCTGGGTGCTGGGCCGGTCCAACGCGGAGCTGCTGATCGGCCGCCCGCTGCCGCCCGCCGCCCGGGAGCTGATCCGGCGCGAGCTGCTGGCCCTGGACGACATCGAGGACGTACTGGAGCTGGTCACGCTGGTGCAGGGCCCCCGGGAGGCGCTGGTGGCGGCGAAGGTCGACCTCCGGGACGGGGCGAGCGCCGCCCGGATCGAATGGACGTGCGAGCAGGCCGAGCAGCGGCTGCGCGCGGCGCTGCCCCTGGTCGGCCGGGTCTATCTGGACCCGACGCCGGGCCGCGCCCGGCGCGGCCCGCACGGGTCCGCCCCGCCGCCCTGAGCCGCGGCGGCGCTCAGGCCAGGCCCGCCTGCTCCAGCAGATACGCCGTCATCGGGTCGTAGTGGCGCGGGCTGACCACGTGGTCGTCGAGCGGCACCGTCACCTGGACGGTGCCCTCGGCCTCGGCGAGGAAGAGCGCCGGGTCGTTGCAGTCGGCGTAGCCGCAGGAGTCCACGCCGAGCTGTCCGGCGCAGCCCGCCCAGCCGTGGTCGGCGACGACCAGGTCGGGCAGCGGCCGGCCCGCGCGCTCCAGACCGGTCAGGATCGCCCGCATCGGCTCACCGGAGTGGGTGTGCCACAGCGTGGCGCCGTGCTCCAGCATCGCCACGTCCGCGAACTGCATGACGTAGCCCTCGTCTGTTTGCAGGCCCTCGGGGATGACGACGATCTCGCAGCCGGCGGCCCGCAGCGCGGCGGCCGTGGCGCGGTGCACGTCCAGCAGGCCGCCGGGGTGGCCGGTGGCCAGCAGCACCCGCTGCCCGCCGTCGGCGGCCTTGCGCAGCCGCCCGGCCAGCCGCTCCAGGCCGTCCACGGTCAGCTCGGGATCGATGGTGTCCTGGCCCTGGCGGTGCTCCGGGTCGTCGACGACCCCGACCCGCTCGGCCATCACCGCGAGCACGTCCTGCTCGTCGGTCCAGCGGTCGCCGAGTTCCAGACCGAGCCAGTAGTTCCGGTCGCCGTTGGCCAGTTTGCGGTAGTGCGACAGGTTGTTCTCGCGGGGCGTGGCGACGTCCCCCGCGATACGGGTCCTGACGAGGTGGTCGACGAGTTCGGCGCGGCTGGGTGTCCCGGGTATCGGCATGGCTCCCATTGTGGGGCAGCGGGCGGCGCGCGAGCGCCGTACGCGAGAGGCTGGGACGCGGGTCACTCCCGGCGCCCGAGCGCGAACCACAGCTCCATCCGGACGTCGGGATCGTCCAGGTCGGCGTCGAGCAGGGCCGCGCACCGGGCGATCCGCTGCCGCACGGTGTTGCGGTGCACGGCCAGCGCCACCGCCGTGCGGTCCCAGCCGCCGTGCAGCGACAGCCAGGCGCGCAGCGTCTCGGCGAGCGCCGGGTGCCCGGCCAGCGGGGCGAGCACGGCACGGGCGTGGGCGGCGGCCGCGCCGGGCGGCACCAGGTCGTCCAGCGCGGGCCGGTCCGCGTGCCGGACCAGGGCGGTGCGGGTGGCACGGGCGCGGGCCAGGGCGCGGGCCGCCTGGGCGTCGGCGGCGGGCCACTGCGCGGGCGCGGCGGGCGCGCTGAGCCCGAGCGTCCAGCCGGGCTGCTCGGCCGGTGCCCGGTCGGCGGGCAGCAGCACCCGTACGACCCCCGATCCGTCGTCCGCCAGGTCCACCAGGGGCGAGCCCAGGGCGGCGCCCAGCGCCGAGGCGGCGATCCGGCCGACGGGCCGGTCCGGCCGGTCCGGCCGGTTCTCGGGACGGGCGTGCACCACGGTCCAGGGGCCCGCGCCGAGCAGCGGCGCCACCTCCTCGGCCGGTGCGCCCAGCAGCAGGCGCACCAGCGCGGCGGACCGGTCGGCGCCGCTGCCGCCGCGGTGCTCGCCGGTGAGCAGGGACAGCAGGACCGCGGCCACCGAGGCGATGGTGTGGTCGCCGGGCTCGTGCCGCGCGGTGGCGACGGCCAGGACGAAGCCCTGGCCCGCGCCCAGCGCGTAGGCGGCCAGCCGGGTCCCGGCGACGGTGTCGGTGGCGGAGCTGGGCGCCCGCGCGCCCGCCCGCGCACCGGGCCGCACCCGGGCGGCCAGCGCCGCCAGCGCGTCCGGCACCCCGGCCGCCGGTTCCCGCCCGGCCCGCGCGAGAGGTGCGCCGTCCGGCCCGTACAGCACGGCCGGGCCGGCCAGCTCCCGGGCCAGCCGGCGCAGCACCGACGGCACCGGGTCGGGCCGCGCGGCGGCGGCGGCCAGACCCTGCTGCGCCCCGGTGACCCGGCGCAGCTCGGCCAGCCGCGCCTCGGCCATCAGCTGCCACACGGCGCGGGCGACCGCGGCGAAGGTGGTCCGCGGGGGCACCTCGACCAGCGGCAGCCCGCGCCGGGCGCAGGCGGCGGCCAGGGCGGCGGGCACGGTGTCGTGCACCGGGGCCACACCGAAGCCGAGGGCCGCCCCGCCCGCCGCGACGATCCGGTCGACGTAGGCGTCGAAGTACCCGGCGGGCACGCCCCCCTCGGCGGGCCCGGGGACATGCACGCCCGCGGTCAGCAGCAGCTCGCCGCCCAGCAGGTACGGGTAGGGGTCGGCCATCTCCGTGGTGTGCGCCCCGTGGATCACGACACCGGGGCCGCACGGCCCGGCGAGCAGGCGCAGGGCCAGGTCCTCGCGGGCCAGCAGCGCGGACAGCGGGACGGGTGGGGTCGGCGGGACCGGTGGGGCCGGTGGGCTCGGTGGTGCCGGGGACGCGGGCGGGGGCTGCGGTGCGGGGGTGTCCGGCATGGTGTGCGTTTCCTCCTTCCGGGGCTGCTCGGATGGAGGAAACGTACACTTCGCAGCCGCTTCCCGGCCGCCTAGTGTCGGTCGGTGCGCCCCGGGCCGTTCCGGCGGCCTCCGGGCGGCCCGGGGACCCGGCGCCCCCGCCGGGCGCGGCCCGAACGCGCGTCCGGACCCGGCCGGCGCACACCAGTAGAGTCGCCTGAAGCAGTACATGCGCGACGAAGCGCAGGAAAGAAGGCTTTTCATCATGAGCAGCAACGAGACGCCCCGCGGCCCGGTCGACTCCTCCCGGATCCCGCGCTACGCCGGTCCGGCCACCTTCGCCCGGCTGCCCCGCCTCGACGAGGTGGGCACCGCCGACGTCGCGGTGGTGGGCGTGCCGTTCGACTCCGGTGTCTCCTACCGGCCCGGCGCCCGCTTCGGCGGCAACGCCATCCGCGAGGCGTCCCGGCTGCTGCGCCCCTACAACCCGGCGCAGGACGCCTCCCCGTTCGCCCTCGCCCAGGTCGCCGACGGCGGGGACATCGCCGTCAACCCGTTCCACATCGACGAGGCCGTGGAGACCGTCGAGGCCGCCGCCGACGACCTGCTCGGCACCGGCGCCCGCCTGATGACCCTCGGCGGCGACCACACCATCGCGCTGCCGCTGCTCAGGAGCGTCGCCAGGAAGCACGGCCCGGTCGCCCTGCTGCACTTCGACGCCCACCTGGACACCTGGGACACCTACTTCGGCGCCGAGTACACGCACGGCACCCCCTTCCGCCGGGCCGTGGAGGAGGGCATCCTCGACACCTCCGCCCTCTCCCACGTCGGCACCCGCGGCCCGCTCTACGGCAAGCAGGACCTGACCGACGACGAGAAGATGGGCTTCGGCATCGTCACCTCGGCGGACGTCTACCGGCGCGGCGCCGACGAGATCGCCGGCCAGCTGCGAGAGCGCATCGGCGACCGGCCGCTGTACATCTCCATCGACATCGACTGCCTGGACCCGGCCCACGCGCCCGGCACCGGCACGCCCGAGGCCGGCGGCATGACCTCGCGCGAACTCCTGGAGATCCTGCGCGGTCTGGCCTCCTGCCGTCTGGTGTCGGCCGACGTCGTGGAGGTCGCCCCGGCCTACGATCACGCCGAGATCACCTCGGTGGCGGCCTCCCACACCGCCTACGAGCTGACCACGATCATGGCCCGTCAGATCGCCGAGGAGAAGGCAGCCAAGTGACCCACGACCACGACCTGGTGCTCCGCCCGACGCCCGCCCAGACGGCGGCGGCGCTCAGTCCGCCCCCGGGCCGCACCGGCGCGGACCTGGTCGTGGAGACCCTGGCCGGGCTGGGCGCGACCACCGTCTTCGGCCTGCCCGGCCAGCACGCCCTGGGCGTCTTCGACGCGCTGCGCCGCTCGGACCTGCGCTACATCGGCCTGCGCACGGAGGGCAACGCGGGCTTCGCGGCCGACGCGTACGGCCGGATCACCGGCGAGGCCGCCCCGCTGCTGGTGTCCACCGGCCCAGGGGCCCTCACCTGCCTGCCCGCGCTCCAGGAGGCGGCGGCGGCCTCGGCGCCGGTCCTCGCCATCGGCAGCCAGGTCCCTGTCGCCGGACTCGGCGGCGGACGCCACGGCCATCTGCACGAACTGCCCGACCAGGCCGCCGTGTTCCGGGGCGTGGTGAAGTCCGTCCACCCGGTCCGTACCGCCTCCCAGATCCCGTCCGCCCTCGCGGCGGCCTGGCAGTCGGCGCTCACCGCGCCGCACGGCCCGGTCTGGGTGGAGATCCCGCAGGACGTGCTGCTGGCCGAGACCGTGCTGCCGCAGGTCACGGCGGTGGACGCCACCCCGCAGGAGCTGGTGCCCCGCCCCGAACTGACCGCCGTCGCCGCCCGGCTGCTGGCCACGGCGGAGCGCCCGGCGATCATCGCGGGCGGCGGGGTGGTCCGCGCCGACGCCGCCAAGAAGCTGCGGGCGCTCGCCGAGCGGCTGAACGCGCCGGTGGTCACCACCTTCGGCGGCAAGGGCGCCTTCCCCTGGAACCACCCGCTCTCCCTCCAGTCCTGGCTGGAGGACCGGCACACCACCGACTTCCTGGAGGACGCCGACGTCCTGCTGGTCGTCGGCTCGGGACTCGGCGAACTCTCCTCGAACTACCACACGTTCGCCCCGCGCGGCCGCATCGTTCAGATCGAGGCCGACCTCGGCAAGCTGGAGTCCAACCACCCGGCCCTCGGCATCCACGCGGACGCCCGCCTCGCCCTCCAGGCCCTCCTGGAGACCACCGGGGAGCGCCCCGACGACACGGCCGCCGACCGGGTGCGGGAGCTGCTGGCCAAGGTCCGGGGCCGGATCGCCGCCCAGGAACTGACCCTGGAGCAGGACGTCCTGGCCGCCGTGCGCCGCGCCCTGCCCGCCGGTTCGCCGTCCTTCTGGGACATGACGATCCTGGCGTACTGGGCGTGGTCGGCCTTCGACGCCAAGGCGCCCAACACCATGCACTCCGCCCAGGGCGCCGGTGGTCTCGGCTACGGCTTCCCGGCCGCCCTCGGCGCGGCCGTGGCCGACCCGACCCGCCCGGTCCTCGCCGTCTCCGGCGACGGCGGCGCCCTGTACTCCGTCGCCGAACTGGCCACCGCCCGCCAGTACGGCCTTGACGTCACCTGGCTGATCGTGGACGACGGCGGCTACGGCATCCTGCGCGAGTACATGACCGACGCCTTCGGCCGGGCCACCGCCACCGACCTCAACGGCCCGGACTTCGCGGCCCTCGCCGAGTCCTTCGGCGTGCCGGGGGTGCGGACGAGCCCGAAGACCCTGGAACAGGACCTCGCGAAGGCCCTGGCCACCCCCGGCCCCTCGGTCGTCGTCCTCCCCGCCGTCCTGCGCATGTTCGCACCGACCCACCTGGACTGAACGCCGTCGGCCGCACCGGAAGAAGCCCGTGCCCGGGTTCTGTCCCGGCTCCAGCCCCCGGACGGGCTGCCACTGCTCCGCCCCGAAGCGCGGCGCCTTCGCGAGCGGGCCGACCGCTCACCCCGCCACGAGGTGCCCGTACTTCTCCGCGTACGCCGTGCGCTGTTCGGCGTAGCCGTCGACGAAGGCGCGCTGCTCGCCGGGGCTCATGGTGTGGCCGGGGATCCGCCGGGGGAGCAGCGGGCCGGGGAGTTCGCGGAAGGTCTCGGCGGCGGCCTTCCAGTGGCCGCCGCCGCGGCGGCGGGCTGTCATGAGGTGGTCCATCACGGACGACAGCTCCTCGCCGAGGAAGTCCATGGGCATCTCCTTGACCAGGAGTTCGTCCGGTTCGGGCGGCTCGCCCGGCCGCCCGGACAGCAGGCGCAGGGTCCACAGCGCCGCGAGGAGCCGTCCGGACACGTGGTGGTCGCTCGGCCTCTGTTCTGCCACGTGCCCTTCCTACCCGCCGGGTGGCCGCCCATCCACCGTACGCGCGGGGGCCGTTCGGGCAGCGTCGGCGGAAATCACCGCACTCGTACAACCATTCCCTTCCGTCCGTGCGTCCACTGGGTATGACTCACTGGATATCCCGACGCGTCAGGACGCTCGCCGCGATCGGTGCGGGCGCCGGCGTGCTCGTCCCCTGTGTGGCGGCCGCGCCCCCGGCCGCGGCCGCCCCCGCGCAGGTCAGCTGCACGTCCGGCAAGGCGGGGCTGGCCGCCAGGCTCCAGCAGGACATCACCGCCGCGATGGCGGGCCGCAAGGGCTCCATCGCCGTCGGTGTGCGCGACCGCAGCACCGACACGACCTGCACCTTCCGCGAGTCGAGCGCCTACGACTCGGCGAGCGTGGTCAAGGTGACCGTCCTCGCGACCCTGCTGTGGGACGCGAAGAAGACGAACCGTCAGCTCACCGACCGCGAGGCGTCCCTCGCCCAGGCGATGATCACCCAGTCCGACAACGACTCCACCAGCAGCCTGTGGAAGCAACTGGGCATCTCCAAGGTCAGGGGCTTCCTCTCGGCCGCCGGCATGACCCAGACCGAGCCGGGCGAGGACGGCTACTGGGGCCTGACCCAGATCACCGCCCGCGACGAGCAGAAGCTGCTCGCCCTGGTCACCGCGAAGAACTCGGTGCTGAGCGACAACTCCCGCGCCTACATGCTGAAGCTGATGGGCCAGGTCGTCACCTCGCAGCGCTGGGGCACCCCCGCCGGAGCGCCCGCCACGGTCGCCGTGCACGTCAAGAACGGCTGGCTGGAGCGGGCCACGCACGGCTGGCGGGTGCACAGCGTCGGTACCTTCAACGGCCCCGGCCACGACTACACCGTCACGGTGCTCACCCAGGACAACAGCACCATGGACTACGGCGTGGCCACCATCCAGAACATCGCCAGGGCCGTCCACAGGGACCTCGGCCGGACCGTCTCGCTGCCGCACCGCCCGGTGACCGGGTTCAACCCGACGACCCGGCCCCGGGAGGCCACCGTCCCGCTGCCGCCGACCGGCTGACGCTTCACGAGGCGGTCTCCCCCGAGTCACCCGGGGCCCCTACGGTGACGGTCATGCGCCTGAGAACCGTACTCGCGACCGTCACCGCCGGCCTGGCGGCGGCCACCTGCCTCACCGCGGGACCGGCCGCCGCCACCACCGCCCCGGACCCCGCCCAGGGCCGTGCCCGGGACCACGTCTGCTCCCCGTCCGTCTCCCTCGACCGCTTCTCCGACGCGCTCGACAAGACGACCTACCGGGGCTCCTACACCGGCAACTTCTCCGCCCTCGCCCGCGACCGGCACGGCGACCTCGCCGCCCTCTCCGACCGCTCCGAGCTGTTCACGCTGGACCGCCGCACGCTCAAGCCGACCGGCGTGACCGCGCTCGCCGACGAGCAGGGCGCGCCGCTCGACTCCGAGGGCCTGGTCGTCGACCGGGACGGCACCCGGCTGATCACCTCCGAGACCGAGCCGTCCGTACGCCGCTACTCCCGCGACGGCCGCATCCTGGACCGGCTGCCGGTGCCCGGCGCGCTGCGCGTCGCCCCCGCGGGCCGCGCCACCGCCAACCAGACCTTCGAGGGCCTGACCCTGCTGCCGGGCGGCCGGACCCTGCTCGCGTCCATGGAGTACGCGCTCAGCGGCGACGACAGCCGCACGGTGCGCTTCCAGACCTGGCGGCGCACCGGGGACGGGCACTTCCGGCTCGGCGCCCAGTACGCCTACCGCACCGACGACGCGAGCCTCGGCGTCCCCGAGGTGCAGGCCGTGCCGGACGGCCGGCTGCTCGTCCTGGAGCGCGGCTTCACCGCGGGCGTGGGCAACACCGTCCGCCTCTACCTCGCCGACCCGCGCCGCGCCACCGACACCAGCGGCATCGAACACCTGACCGGGCAGCCCGGGGTCCGGCTGACCGGGAAGACCCTGCTCACCGACCTCGCCGCCTGCCCCTCGCTCGGCGCCACCGCCCACCAGCCCCAGCCCAACCCGCTCCTCGACAACATCGAGGGGATGACCGTCACCGGCCACGACACCCGGGGCCGCCTGCGCGTCCTGCTGGTCAGCGACGACAACGCGAACGCGGCCCAGACCACGCGGTTCTACTACCTCCGCGTCCGGATCTGACCCTGCGCGGACCGTCCCCGCCCGCACGCGGATTGTTGCGGGGGGATGAAATCCGCGGCCGTCCGTGTTGGTGCCTTCCGGAAGATCAGGCCGTCAGGGAGGCACCGACGTGGCAGCGCAGCCGGGGGAGACACGAGGGTGGGTGCGCAGGCTCGCCTCGTACGCGTGGCGCCATCCCAGGGACGTGCTCCTCGCCCTCGGCTCCTCCCTCGCCGGAATGGCCGTCCTGGCGCTCGTCCCGCTGATCACCAAGGTGATCATCGACGATGTCGTCGGCGACCGCAGCCGCGCCATGACCCCCTGGGCCGGCGCCCTGATCGGCGCCGCCCTCCTCGTCTACGCGGCCACCTACGTCCGCCGCTACTACGGCGGCCGGCTCGCCCTCGACGTCCAGCACGACCTGCGGACCGAGATGTACGAGTCGATCACCCGGCTCGACGGCCGCCGCCAGGACGAGCTGTCCACCGGGCAGGTCATCGGCCGCGCCACCAGCGACCTCCAGCTCATCCAGGGACTGCTGTTCATGCTGCCGATGACCATCGGCAACGTCCTGCTCTTCCTGATCTCGCTGGCGATCATGGCCTGGCTCTCGCTGCCGCTGACCCTGATCGCGCTCGCCGTCGCCCCCGCGCTCGGCTGGATCGCCTCCCGCAGCCGCCGCAGACTGCACCCCGCCACCTGGTACGCGCAGGCGCAGGCCGCCGCCGTGGCGGGCGTGGTGGACGGCGCGGTCAGCGGGGTCCGCGTGGTCAAGGGCTTCGGGCAGGAGGAGCAGGAGACCGCCAAGCTGCGCGCGGTCGGCCGCAGGCTCTTCGCCGGGCGGCTGCGCACCATCCGGCTGAACGCGCGCTTCACCCCGGCCCTCCAGTCGGTCCCCGCGCTCGGCCAGGTCGCGATGCTGGCGCTCGGCGGCTGGCTGGCCGTGCACGGGCACATCACGCTCGGCACCTTCGTCGCCTTCTCCACCTACCTCGCCCAGCTCGTCGGCCCGGTCCGGATGCTCGCCGTGGTCCTCACCGTCGGCCAGCAGGCCCGCGCCGGCACCGAACGCGTCCTGGAGCTGATCGACACCGAGCCCACGCTCACCGAGGGCACCCGGGAACTGCCCGCGGACGCGCCCGCGACCGTCGAGTTCGACGACGTGTCCTTCTCGTACACCGACGGCCGTCCCGTCCTGAAGGGCCTGTCCTTCGCGATCCGGCCCGGCGAGACCCTCGCCGTCGTCGGCTCCTCCGGCTCCGGCAAGTCCACCCTCTCCCTGCTGCTGCCGCGCTTCTACGACGTCACCCACGGCGCCGTCCTGATCGGCGGCCACGACGTGCGCGAGCTGACGCTCAGGTCGCTGCGGTCCGCCATCGGCCTGGTCCCCGAGGACTCCTTCCTCTTCTCCGACACCATCCGCGCCAACATCGCCTACGGCCGCCCCGACGCCACCGACGAGGAGATCACCGCCGCCGCGCGCGCCGCCCAGGCCGACCGGTTCATCACCGAGCTGCCCGAGGGCTACGCCACCGAGGTCGGCGAGCAGGGCCTGACCCTCTCCGGCGGCCAGCGCCAGCGCGTCGCCCTGGCCCGCGCCCTGCTGGCCGACCCGCGGCTGCTCGTCCTGGACGACGCCACCTCCGCCGTCGACGCCCGCGTCGAGCACGAGATCCACGAGGCGCTCGCCCAGGTCATGGCGGGCCGCACCACGCTGCTGATCGCGCACCGCCGCTCCACCCTGGCCCTGGCCGACCGCATCGCCGTCCTCGACGGCGGCCGCCTCGCCGACCTCGGCACCCACGAGGAGCTCCAGGAGCGCTCCGCGCTCTACCGGCGGCTGCTCACCGACCCCGACGGACTCGGCGACGTCTCCCCGGGCCACACCCCGCCCGCCGCGCCCCCCGAGGACGCCTCCGTCCGCGCGGAGCTGGACGCCGAGTTCGACGCCGAGCGGGGCATCACCCCGAAGCTGTGGACGGGCGAGCGCGAACCGCGCGACGCCGCCACCGCCGGCACGCCCGCCACCCCCGAACTGCTCGCCCAGGTCGAGGCCCTGCCACCGGCCACCGACACCCCCGACGTCGACGAGGCCCGCGCCGTACGCCCCGAGGACTCCTACGGCCTGCGCCATCTGCTGCGCGGCTTCGGGCTGCCCCTGCTGGCCAGCCTCGCCCTGGTCGCCCTGGACGCCGGAATGGGCCTGCTGCTGCCGGTCCTGATCCGGCACGGCATCGACCAGGGCGTCACCAGGGCGGCCGTCGGCGCCGTCTGGGCGGCCGCGCTGCTCGGGCTGCTCGCCGTGCTCGTGCAGTGGGCGGCGCAGACCGGCGAGACCCGGATGACCGGCCGCACCGGCGAACGCGTCCTGTACACGCTGCGCCTGAAGATCTTCGCCCAGCTCCAGCGGCTCGGCCTCGCCTACTACGAGCGCGAGCTGACCGGCCGGATCATGACCCGGATGACGACGGACGTGGACGCCCTGTCGACGTTCCTCCAGACCGGCCTGGTCACGGCGTTCGTCTCGGTGGTCACCTTCTTCGGCATCATGGTCGCGCTGCTGGTGATCGACATTCAGCTCGCGCTGGTCGTCTTCGCCACCCTGCCCCCGCTCGTCATCGCCACGTTCTTCTTCCGCCGGGCCAGTGTGAAGGCGTACGAGCTGGCCCGTGAGCGGGTGTCGGCGGTCAACGCCGACCTCCAGGAGTCGGTGGCCGGGCTGCGGATCGTGCAGGCGTTCGGGCGCGAGCGCGACGGCGGGCGGCGCTTCGCCGAGCGCAGCGACAGCTACCGCCGGGCCCGGATACGCGGCCAGTGGCTGATCTCCGTCTACTTCCCGTTCGTGCAGTTCCTGTCCTCGGTCGCGGCGGCCTCCGTGCTGATCGCGGGCGCGGGCCGGGTCGAGGCGGCCACACTGACCACCGGCGCCCTGGTGGCGTACCTGCTCTACATCGACCTGTTCTTCGCCCCCGTCCAGCAGCTCTCCCAGGTCTTCGACGGCTACCAGCAGGCCACCGTCTCGCTGGGCCGCATCCAGGAGCTGCTGCGCGAGCCCGCGTCCACCGAGCCCGCCGAGCGGCCCCGCGAGGTGTCCGCGCTGCGCGGCGACATCGCCTTCGAGGACGTGCGCTTCGCCTACGGCGCCGAGGGCGCCGAGGAGCAGGCCCTCACCGGCATCGACCTGCGCATCCCCGCCGGACAGACCGTCGCCTTCGTCGGCGAGACCGGCGCGGGCAAGTCGACCCTGGTCAAGCTGGTCGCCCGGTTCTACGACCCGACCGGCGGCCGGGTCACCGCGGACGGCACGGACCTGCGCGAGCTGGACCTGACGGCGTACCGCCACCGGCTCGGGGTGGTCCCGCAGGAGGCGTACCTCTTCCCGGGGACCGTCCGCGACGCCATCGCCTACGGCCGCCCCGGCGCCGCCGACGCCGAGGTGGAGGCGGCGGCCCGCGCGGTCGGCGCGCACGAGATGATCGCCACCCTGGAGGGCGGCTATCTGCACGAGGTCGCCGAGCGCGGCCGCAATCTCTCCGCGGGCCAGCGCCAGCTGATCGCGCTGGCCCGCGCCGAACTGGTCGACCCGGACGTCCTGCTGCTCGACGAGGCGACCGCCGCCCTCGACCTGGCCACCGAGGCCCAGGTCAACCAGGCCACCGACCGGCTCGCGGGCCGCCGCACCACGCTGGTGGTCGCCCACCGGCTGACCACGGCGGCCCGCGCCGACCGGGTGGTGGTCCTGGACCACGGCCGGGTCGCCGAGGACGGCACCCACGACGAGCTGCTGGCCCTCGACGGCCACTACGCCGCGCTGTGGCGCACCTTCACCGGCGCGGCCGAGCCGGAGGAGCCGGTCGGCGTCCCCCGGTGACCGGCCGGGGCAACCGTCCGAGGTGCGTACGGCGTCCGTACACGCGTACGCCGATGTGCCTGCCGTGAGGGGACGTGAGGGGAGAGGTGACCGTGGACAGGGCTGTGCTGCGCCGACGGCTGGCGCTGGGCCTGGCCGTGCTGACCGGATCGGGGCTGCTCTCGCTCGCCCTGCCCGCCACCGCCCAGGCGGCCTCCGCCGCCTGCTCGGGGCGCCAGGTCAGGACGCTCTCGTTCGCCGCCGGGTCGGTGCGCGTCTACCGGAGCAACGGCTATGTGTGCGCGGTCACGGTCCCCGCGCGCCCCGGCCGGCCGCAGGCGATGTCGGTGAGCGTGCAGGCGCGCGGCAACCGCCCGGTCACCGACCGGGGCCGCTACTCCCAGCACGCGGGCCCGGTCACCGTGCACGCCGGGCACCGCTGCGTACGGGTCACCGGCGCGGTCGGGACACGGACGGTCAGCAGCGGCTGGATCCTGTGCTGAGCCGCTGAGCGGGACGGCGGTCCGCCCGCCGCGAGGTGATCAATTCTTCGACTCCCCTGGTGCGCACCCGAGTTGCTCCGATAGCTTCCGGCGCACATCTGTCTCACAGGGGAGTGTGCATGCGCAAGGCGCTCAGATGGCTGCTGGCACTGGTGGTGCTCGTCGGCACCGTCAGCACGGCCGGGGCGGCCACCGCCGCCCAGCAGGGAGCCACCGGCACCGACATCAAGGACCGGCTGCTGTCCATACCGGGCATGAGCCTGATCGAGGAGAAGCCCTACACCGGCTATCGCTACTTCATCCTGAACTACACCCAGCCGGTCGACCACCGGCACCCGTCCAAGGGCACCTTCCAGCAGCGGTTCACCCTGCTGCACAAGGGAGTCGACCGGCCGACGGTGTTCTACACCAGCGGCTACAACGTCTCCACCAACCCCAGCCGCAGTGAGCCGACCCGGATCACCGACGGCAACCAGGTCTCCCTGGAGTACCGTTTCTTCACCCCGTCCCGCCCGGCCCCGGCCGACTGGTCCAAGCTCGACATCTGGCAGGCCGCCAGCGACCAGCACCGCCTCTTCACGGCGCTGAAGAAGGTCTACTCGCACAACTGGATCGCCACCGGCGGCTCCAAGGGCGGGATGACGGCGACCTACTACGAGCGCTTCTACCCGCGCGACATGGACGGCGTCGTCGCCTACGTGGCACCCAACGACGTCGTCAACGACGAGGACTCCGCCTACGACCGCTTCTTCGAGACGGTCGGCACCAAGGAGTGCCGCGACCGCCTCGGCGCCGTCCAGCGCGAGGCCCTGGTGCGCCGTGAGCCGCTGGAGAAGAAGTACGCCCAGTACGCCGCCGACCACCACAACACCTTCACCACCATCGGCAGCCTGGACCGCGCCTACGAGGCGGTCGTCCTCGACTACGTGTGGGGCTTCTGGCAGTACAGCCTGCTGTCCGACTGCGACACCGTCCCGGCCGACGCCCGGAACGCCACCGACCAGCAGATCTGGGACTCGGTCGACACCATCTCCGGCTTCTCCGCCTACACCGACCAGGGCCTGGAGACCTACACGCCGTACTACTACCAGGCGGGCACCCAGATGGGCGCGCCCACCATCCACTTCCCGCACATCGAGAAGAAGCTCATCCGCTACGGCTACCAGCCGCCGCGCAACTTCGTGCCGCGCTCCATCCCGATGCGCTTCCAGCCGTGGGTGATGCCCGACGTGGACAGCTGGGTGCGGCACAACGCCCGGCACATGCTGTTCGTGTACGGGCAGAACGACCCGTGGGGCTCGGAGCGGTTCCGCCTCGGGCACGGCGCGCGTGACTCCTATGTGTTCACCGCGCCCGGCATGAACCACGGCGCCAACGTCGCTGGCCTGGTCCCCGACCAGCAGGCGCTGGCCACGGCCAGGATCCTGGACTGGGCGGGCGTCGCCCCCGCCGCGGTGCGGGACGACCCGTCGGCGGCGCGCCCGCTGGCCCGCCCGGACGCGAAGCTGGACGCCCGGGAGACGGAGCGCGAGCGCGCGCTGAGGCCGTGACCGGCATCCGGTCGCACAGCGGCCGGTGAACGGCAGGCCGCGCCCGGAGCCGGTGCTCCGGGCGCGGCCCGCGGATCAGTACGTCAGGCCGTACCCGACGGGGTACAGCACCCGCGCCGGGTCGTCCGCCCGCTGCACCGGCACCGGCAGCTTCCCGCGCGGCCGCACCCGCCCGGCGATCACCCGGGCCGCGGCGCGCACCTCCACGTCCGTCCAGGAGTACGCGGCCAGGAACGCCGGTACGGACGGGAGCTGGGCGACGTCGTAGGGGTTGCGCACGGCCAGCGCGACCACCGGCCGGCCCGTCGCGGTCAGCCGCTCCACCAGCGTGCGCTGGGAACCGCCCGCCGTGACGTTGTACGTCGCCACCACCACCGCGTCCGCCTGCGCCGCCGCCGCGACCGCCCGGTCGATGACGGCCTGGGCCGGGGCGGTGCCGGTGGACAGGGCGGTGGCGGTGAAGCCCAGTTCGGTGAGGGCGGCGGCGAGCACCCCGGTCGGCGGGCCCGTCGTGCCCGACGGCGAGGCCGGGTCGGCGCCCACCACGAGGATCCTGCGGTGGCCGCGGCGCGAGAGCGGCAGCAGCCGGCCCTCGTTGACCAGCAGCGTCGTCGTCCGCTCGGCGATACGGTCGGCCGCCGCCAGATGCTCGCGGGTGCCGACCCGGTACGGCACCTGGCGCTCGGAGACGTACGGGCCGTCGAAGAGGCCGAGGCGGTTCTTCATCCGCAGGATGCGCAGGATCGATTCGTCGAGCCGGGCCTCGGTCAGCTCGCCGCCGCGCACCGCGTCCAGCACCGCGTGCCAGGCGACGTCCAGGTCCGGCGGGTTGAGCAACTGGTCCACGCCCGCCTTCAGCGCGAGCACCGGCACCCGGTCGTCGCCGTACTTGGTGCGCACCCCCTCCATGCCGAGCGAGTCGGTGATCACCACCCCGTCGTAGCCCAGTTCGCCGCGCAGGATGCCGGTGAGGATCGGCTGCGACAGCGTGGCCGGGTCGCCCGAGTCGTCGAGCGCCGGGAACTGGATGTGCGCCGTCATCACCGAGTCGATCCCGGCCCGGATCGCGGCCCGGAACGGCACCGCGTCCAGCTTCTCCCACACCTCCCGGCTGTGCGTGATGACGGGGAAGCCGTAGTGGCTGTCCACGGCGGTGTCGCCGTGCCCGGGGAAGTGCTTGGCGGTCGCCGCGACCCGCGCGCCCTGATAGCCCTGCACCTCGGCGGCCACCAGCCGCGCCACGGCGTCCGGGTCGGCGCCGAAGGACCGTACGCCGATGACCGGGTTGGCCGGGTTGACGTTCACGTCGGCGTCGGGGGAGTAGTCCTGGTTGATGCCCATGGCGCGCAGCTCGGTGCCGGAGAGCCGGCCCAGCGTGCGGGCGTCGGCGGTGGAGCCGGAGGCGCCGACGGCCATGGCGCCGGGGAAGAGCGTGGCGGGCCTGCCGACCCGGCAGACGATGCCGTGCTCCTGGTCGGTGGCGACCAGGACGGGCAGTCCGCGCGGCTGCTGGAGCGAGGCCCGCTGGATGCCGTTGGACAGGGCGGCGATCTGCCGCGGGTCGCGGGTGTTGTGGGCCCAGGTGAAGTAGATGATGCCGCCGACGCGGTACTTCGCGATCAGCTCGGCGGCGGTGCGGACGCCGATCTCGCCGAGGTTGGCGTCGATGTCGGCCTGGTCGGGGTCGGTGGCGGAGTGGCCGTAGACCCGCATCACGAAGAGCTGGCCGACCTTCTCCTCCAGGCTCATCCGCGCGACGAGGGCGCGCAGCCGGCGGTCGTCGTGCGGGGCGGCGGCCTGAGCGGTGCCGGTGGCTCCCACGGCGAGGGCGGCGGTGAGCGTGGCGGTGGCGGCGAGGACGGCGCGTCTGGAGGGGGAGGGGCCGGAGGTGCCGGAGAGGTCGGAGGGGGAGGAGGGGCGTGTGGTGTCGTGCACGTGCGCTCCTTCCGGAGGGGTTCCACTGAAGGAAACTTCCGAGGGATCACCAATATCCGGGAAGTTTCTGCCAGTCAAGGGAACGCACGGACCCGGGCGGTGGGGCGCACGGCCCCGGCCGGAGGGCTCAGGCGGTCCGCGGTGTGTGCGCCGACACCGCCGGCCAGTGCTCCCGCAGGGTGCGCACCGTCTCCGCGATGGCCGGCCGCCGGGCCGCCCCCGCGCGCCACAGCGCGTACAGATGCCGTACGGGCACGGGGTCCAGCGCCACCTCCACGACCCCCTCGGGCAGCGGCCCCCGGCCCAGCCGGGGGATCAGCGCCACCCCGAGGCCCGCGGCGACCAGCGCGACCAGCGTCGGGTTCTCGTCGGCCTGGTGGACGACGTCCGGCTCGTGCCCGGCGGCCCGCAGCGTGCGCAGCAGCCAGTCGTGGCAGACCCGGCCCGGCGGCTGGCAGATCCACCGCTCCCCGCCCAGCTCCGCGCGCCGCACCGCGCTCCGCCCCGCGAACGGGTGCCCGGCCGGCACCAGCAGATCGCACACGTCGTCCCCGACGGCCGCCTGCTCCACCCCGGCCGGGGCGGGCAGCGGCGCGATGTCCCAGTCGTGCGCCACGGCCAGGTCCACGGCGCCCTTGGCGACCAGATCCACCGACAGATGCGGGTCGACCTCGCTGAGCCGGGCGTCCAGCGCGGGGTGCCGCCGGGCCAGGTCGGCGAGCACGCCCGGCAGCAGCCCGCGCGCCGCCGAGGCGAACGCCGCGATGGCCAGCCGTCCGGACGGCACCCCGCGCCGCTCCTCCAGCTCGGTCTCCGCCCGCTCCACGATCGCCAGCAACTCCCGCGCCGCCGAGACCAGTTGGTGCGCCTCGTCGGTGAGCCGCACCCCGCGCCCCTCGCGCTCCAGGAGGACGGTCCTGGTCTCCCGCTCCAGCTTGGCGATCTGCTGGGACACCGCCGAGGAGGTGTAGCCGAGCGCGGTGGCCGCCGCCCCCACCGTCCCGTGCACGGACACGGCGTGCAGGGCGCGCAGGCGCTGGAGATCGAGCACGGTTCCTCCCACAGGACGGCGCGGCCGGCCGCCGCCCCCGCGGGCGACGCCGCGACCGGTTAGCGTTGCTGCATCCAACAGTGCAGCAATCATCGCTGGTGCTACACGGTCCGGGCGAGTGATCCTCGACGCATGCGACCACCCCACGTCCTCCTCGCCGTCCTCGTCGCCGCCGTCTGGGGCGTCAACTTCACCGTCATCGAGGTCGGCCTCGGCCACTTCCCGCCGCTGCTGTTCTCGGCCCTGCGCTTCCTGGCCGCGGCGCTGCCCGCCGTCTTCCTGGTGGGCCGGCCCAAGGTGGCCTGGAAGTGGATCGTGGGCGTGGGACTGGTGCTCGGCGTCGCCAAGTTCGGCCTGCTGTTCGTCGGCATGGACTACGGGATGCCCGCCGGGCTGTCCTCCCTGGTGCTCCAGATCCAGGCGGTGTTCACGGCCCTGTTCGCCTTCGTGGCCCTCGGCGAGCGACCCACCCGGCTGCGGCTGGCCGGCATGGGCGTGGCGCTCGCCGGGATCGCCGTCGCCGCCGTGGACGAGGGCACCACGGGACCGCTGGGCGCCTTCGTCCTGGTCGTCGTCGCGGCGGCCTGCTGGGGCGTCTCCAACGTCCTCACCCGCAAGGCGGCCCCGCCGGACTCCCTGAACTTCATGGTCTGGGTGAGCACCGTCCCGGTCCTGCCGCTGCTCGGCCTCTCCCTGCTGACCGAGGGCCCCTCCCAGGACCTCGCCGCCCTGCGCGGCCTGGACTGGCAGGGCGCGGGCACGGTCCTCTACGTCGCCTGGGTCACCACCGTGTTCGGCTTCGGCGCCTGGGGCTGGCTGCTGCGCCGCCACCCCGCCTCCACCGTCGCCCCGTTCTCCCTGCTGGTCCCGGTCTTCGGCATGTCGGCGGCGGCCCTCTTCCTGGACGAGTCCGTCACCCCCCTGCGCTGGTGCGCGGCGGCCCTGCTGGTGGGCGGCGTGGCACTGACGTCGCTCGCACCGGGGAGGAGGGGCGGCCCGCAGGCGCGTACGGAGAGCGCCGGGGGCGCCCCGGCGGACGTTCCCGCACGGACGGCAGCGGACGCCCCCGCGCCGGACGGGGCCACGGTCCCAGCAGTTCCGCCGAGGACCTGACGCGCGCCAGACGTTGCCCGCCCGGTGTGTCGTGCAGCCTTTTTCAGACAACCGATGAGTAGCGGGCGAAGAGTCGGTCTGTCTTCCGTACCGAACGGACAGCGAGCGGGAGGCATCACATGCGTGTCGTCGTCACCGAGTTCATCAGCCTCGACGGGGTCGTGCAGGCGCCCGGAGGGCCGCAGGAGGACACCGACGGGGGGTTCGCGCACGGCGGATGGTCGCATCCGTTCTTCGATCCGGAGGTGCTGGGCGGGGCGTTCGCGGCCGGTCTCGACCGGGCGGAGGCGCTGCTGTACGGGCGCCGTACGTATCTCACGATGGCCGCGGCCTGGCCCGAGCGGGCCGGGGACCCCTTCGCCGACCGGCTCAACTCGCTGCCCAAGTACGTCGTGTCCGACACCCTCGACGACTCCGCGCTGACCTGGGAGAACACCGTACGCGTCCCGGGCGCCCAGGCGCTGGGGAAGGTGCGCGGGCTGCGGACGTCCGGCGGTGACGGGGAGCTGGCGATGATGGGCAGCCCCACACTGGTGCGGGCGCTCCTGGCCGCGGACCTGGTGGACGAACTGCGGCTCGCCGTGATGCCGGTGCTGCTGGGCGGCGGCAAGTCGGCCTTCCCCGTGGACGGGGTGCTGCGGACCTGGGAACTGGTGTCGTCGGCCACCGCCAGGACCGGCGCGCAGCTCAATGTGTTCCGGCCCGTGCGGCGGGCCGCCGGGTCGCCCGCCTGACCGGCGGAATCGGTACGGGCGGCCGCGGCGGCGCGTAGGGTCCGGGCCATGAAGCTCGCGTTCTCCACTCTCGGTGTCCCCGGCCTGCCCGTCCCGGAGGTGCTCGCGCTCGCGGCCGCGCACGGCTACGACGGCGTCGAACTCCGCGCCCACCCCGAGGAACCGGTGCACCCCGGCCTCTCCCCGGCCCGGCGGGCGGAGACGGCCGCCCAGTTCGCGGCGGCCGGGGTGGAGGTGCTGGCCGTGGCCGGATACGCGCGGGTCGCCGCGCCCGGTGACGACGCTCCCGTGCTGGACGAGATCCGCGCCCTGCTGCGGCTGGCGCACGACCTGGGCGCGGGCGCGGTACGGGTCTTCCCGGGCGCCGACACCGCGCTGCCGCCCGAGGAGTCCGACGCCGTCGCGGCCCGGCGGCTGGGTGCCGCCGCCGAGGACGCCGCCGCCCTCGGTGTCCGCATCCTGCTGGAGACCCACGACTCGCACCGCACCGGCGCCGACGCGATCCGCGTCCTCGGCCCGGTCGGGCACCGGCAGGTGGGCGCGCTGTGGGACGTGATGCACACCTGGCTCGGCGGTGAGCAGCCGTCGCAGACCTGTGCGGCGCTCGCCCCGCACCTCGGATACGTCCAGGTCAAGGACATCGCGTCGGCCGAGGACACCACCCCGCTGCCGCTGGGCGCGGGCGTACTGCCGCTCGCCGGATGCGTGGCGGCGCTGACCGGCGCCGGCTGGGACGGCTGGCTGTGCTGGGAGTACGAGAAGCGGTGGTACGAGGCGGCGGCGCCGCTGCCCGGACTGCTCGGGCCGGGACGGGAGTACCTGGACCGGCTGCTCAGCGCGTCGGCGTAGCGGACTCGGGCCGGTTGACGCTCCCGCCCTGGTCCCGCTCTCGGCTCTGGTTCCGGGTCTGGTCCCGCTCTCGGTTCTGGTCCTGGTCCCGGTCCGTGCGGGCGGTCCGTTCGGCCGCGCGGCGCACCCGGGCCTCCAGGGCCGCGCGGCGCTCGGGCCACTCCTCGGCCGTGATCGAGAAGATCGCCGAGTCGCGCAGCCGGCCCTCCTCGCCGGGCGCCGAGGAGCGGGACCAGTTGCGCAGGACGCCCTCGAAGCGCGCGCCGACGCTCTCGATCGCGGCGCGGGAGCGGCTGTTGCGGGCGTCGGTCTTCAGGTCGACGCGGGCGGCCTCCCACACCTCGAAGGCGTGCCGGAAGAGCAGGTACTTGGCCTCGGCGTTGACACCGGTGCCCTGCGCGGAGCGGGCGAGCCAGGTGAAGCCGACCTCGACGGCGTCGAGGCGCTCCTCGTCCCGCCAGCAGCGCGGCTCCCAGAAGGCGGTGGCGCCCACCGCGCGCCCGGTGGCCAGGGAGATCTGCGCGTAGGGCGCGAGGCGGCCGGTGGCCGCGCGGGCGAGCTGCCCGTCGATGTAGGCCGCGGTCTCCTCCGCCCGGGGCACCCAGGTGTACGCGTAGGTACCGCGGTCCTCCTCCGCCGCCACCGCGAGGTCGGCGGCGTGCCGCTGCTCCAGCGGCTCCAGGCGTACGAGGGTGCCCTCCAGGACCGGGCCGGTCAGGGTGATCGTCACGCCTGGAGTGTGGCGTACGGGTCCGGTGACGTCGACCGTGTTTCGGCTGGTGGGCTTGTGCCATGGGCACAGCAGCTCCCGCAATGCGGAGCACGGTCCCCGCGCAGCTGGCTGACATCAGGTGGCGGCGTCGGAAACAAGTTCGAGGCTTACCTCGGTCGCGATTTCCCCAGACCCTCGAAGGGGTAGGTGCGTACACGGCTCAGTTCTGTCCGTGCACGCGCCTACGTGGGGTCAGCCGAGTTCCTACCGGGCGTTGAATGCCTTGTCCTGAGTGCCGTTCACGAACGCAGACCACCCGGCATCGGTGAAAGAAAGAATCGGACTTCTCGGGTCCTTCGAGTCGCGAACCGCTCGACCGCCCTCGGGAAGAATCGCGATCTCGATGCAATTGCCGTTGTTTCCGGAGTAGGAGGACTTCACCCAGACCGATTCATTTGCGGTATTAAGGCTACTGTTCGTCACTTGGCTACCGTTTCTTCTATTGCCTTGTGAATCAAGGCCCTTGACCTGCTGACGTCGCAAGCCGCGACGTTCAAACGCCGGAACAGCGTTCGGTACTTCTCAGTGTCGGACTGCTCCTCATGGTACACGTTACCCGTGTTTGACTCCGCGTAAGCAATGTCCAACTCCGAAGCCGAAGGAAAATTCATGATGACAAAGGGGCCGAAGAGGGACGCATTCAACGGGCTTTCGATCGGCAGGACTTGAAGCTCGATATTGGTCTCCTCGCTGGCCGACAGAAGGTACTCCAGTTGTTCGCGCATGATTTCTGAGCTGCCAACTCTGTGCCGCAGTATGGCCTCGGACAAGATCACCCACAGGATGAACCGGGTTCCCTTCGCGGGTGAGAACCTTCCTGCGTTCTTCCCGGACCTTCACCTGAGTGTCGATGTTTTCCTGGGAGGCGTCAGGCATCTGAATTCTGATGACAGCTCTGGTGTAGGCAGGGGTCTGCAAGAGTCCGGGAACAAGACTTGTCTCAACGTCGTAGACCTCGGATGCGTCCGACTCGATGGCGATGTACGCAGCGTAGGCCGAATCGATGGAGTTCGCGTACTGCACCCACCAGCCCTTCTGTCTGGCGTCCTTCGCTAGCTTCTCGATCTCGGCTCGCTGAGCTGCGTCTGTGACGCGATAGGCGTCAAGAAGTGCTCTCAGATCGAGGAGCCGGATTCCAGATTGAGCATTCTCGATGCGAGTCATCTTGGATTCCGCACAACCCAGGATTTCCGCAGCGTCGGAATGCTTCAGACCCGCCGTGATGCGGAGATCTTTCAGTGTTCGCGCCAAACGAAGCTGCCGGATTGTCGGGTTGTGAGTGATCGGCATTCGGCCATCTCCAGTCACGTAAGGAGGCGTGTCTGTGGCAGGAGATCAGACGACTGGCACCTACCGGTTATGCGCCCGGTACTCGAGGGGTCGTGCCAGTGTTGACAACTTGTCGGATGATCTGACTCTGGTTGTCTCCGAGCTGGTGACCAATGCCATCCTTCACGGGAAGACCACGCGCGGTCGGCAAGTCGCCCTGGTCATCGACCGGGACGCGAAACGCATCCGCGTGGAGGTGCGAGATGTCGGTGACGGAATGCCTCGCCAGCCTCTCGGTGGTGAACCGTTGCCCGTCTCCGGCCGTGGCCTGGAAATCGTGGCCTCCCTCTCCGACGCGTGGGGAGTGATCGAACGGGTCATCGGTAAGACCGTATGGGCCGAGTTGGCCATCAAGCCCTCGGACGCCGTCTAGCGGTGAGGTCGGTTCATGGGATTCGTCAACTACAGGATGCGTAGGGACGCCGAAGCCGAACAAGGGCGTTCTCATGCCTGGTGCATGACGTGTGGTGCGCGCTCGAAGGAGACCGTGGACAAGCGCGCCGTGCGCGACTGGTGTATCGGGCATGCCGCAGAAAGTCGGCATGCGAGGTTTCGAGGGGTGGAGTTCACCTACTTCGTGGTCGCCCCTGATCCTGAAAGGCCCGCTGCTCAGGAAGAGTCCTGAGCCGGAGTGAAATGCCGGAAAGTCGCACGGGGGTCGGAGTCGTGGGGCTATCCGAAGACCCTATGGTGCGGCCGAGCCGCCCGAGGCGGCCCGCGGACGGCCCACGCAGGCCCCGCCTCGGTGTTTGTGCCGGGCGGCCCGGCAGGTCACCCCCGCTGTTCCCGGGGCACCCCCGTCGACCCCCGCACCATCAGTTCCCCGTGCACCGTGGCGATCCCGCCCGGTGGCGGCTCCTCGCGGGCCATGGCTATGCGGCCGGCGCGGGCGCCCGCCTCGGCGAGGGGGAGGCGGACGGTGGTGAGGGAGGGGACCGCGTCCATGCTGAAGGGCAGGTCGTCGAAGCCCGCGACGGAGACGTCCCGCGGGACGCGCAGCCCGGACTCGCGCAGGGCCGCGCAGGCGCCCAGGGCGACGGAGTCGTTGGCGGCGACGATCGCGGTGAGCGAGGGCTCGCGGCGCAGCAGCTCCAGCGCGGCCTCGTGGCCGGAGCGGCGGTCGAAGCGGCCGTGCACGGTGAGCGCGGGATCGTCGTCGAGGCCGGCCGCCGCCAGGGCCTCGCGGTGGCCCTCCAGACGGTGGCGGGTGGTGGTGCGCTCGCGCGGGCCCGCGATGTAGCCGAGCCGCCGGTGGCCCAGGCCGATCAGATGCCCGGTCAGCCGCCGCGCGCTCCCGCGGTTGTCGAAGGCCAGCGTGACGGCTTCGGTGTCCGGCACGGGCGGCCGTCCGCACAGCACCACCCGGGTGCCGGCCTCCGCGAGCCGGCGCAGCTTCGCCGCGACCGCCGCCGCGTGCGGCGCGTCCTCCACGGCACCGCCGGTGAGCACGACCGCGGCGGCCCGCTGCCGCTGGAGCAGCGTCAGATAGGTGAGTTCGCGCTCGGGCGAGCCGCCGGTGTTGCAGACCACCGCCAGCCGTTCGCCGCCGGCCCGGCCGCCCGGACCGCCGATCTCCGACTGGATCGCGCTCGCCATGATCCCGAAGAACGGGTCGGCGATGTCGTTGACCAGGATGCCGACCAGGTCGGAGGTGGCGGCGGCGAGGGCGCTCGCGGGACCGTTGAGCACGTAGTCCAGCTCGTCGACCGCCTTCAGGACCCGTTCCCGGGTGGCCGCGGCGACGGGGTAGTTGCCGTTCAGCACGCGCGACACCGTCGCGGGCGAGACCTGGGCGCGGGCCGCCACGTCCGCCAGGGTCACCGTCATCTCGTCGTCCTCCGGTCGTGCAGCTCGTCGTCGTGAGTGATCACACCACCGCCGTACGGCCGGTGCCGGCCGCGGTGTCGTGCCGACCTTACGGCCCCCGGGGACGTCCGCGTCCGCCCGCTCGGACAACAGGCGCTGCCCGCAGCGTACGAGGGCTCCTGCCCTCGGGGTGCGACGGGTCGTGCCCTGAGGGCACGGTGCCTCCTGCCCGCCCGGACCACCGCGCCTCCCCGGACGGGACGACCGCCTCGGCCCCGTGCGCCCGGACCGCCCCGCCGAGCCGCCCCTGCCACCGGATCCGCCCGCCCGGCCGACACGTTCCGCCTCCGCCCTTGTCCGCGACGCCGCCCAGAGGCTAGCTTCTCCCTCAGATAGAAAGCGCTTGCTGTCCGGGAGGCCGCAGGCGCGGTACGCCGTACGAAGGGACGGGCACTGACGTGACACGCAAGACGGTGCGGATCGCCATGAACGGCGTGACCGGGCGCATGGGCCACCGCCAGCACCTGGTCCGCTCGATCCTCGCGCTGCGCGAACAGGGCGGCCTCGATCTCGGCGACGGCACCGTGCTGTGGCCGGAGCCGGTCCTGGTCGGCCGCCGCGAGCACGCGCTGAAGGCGCTTGCCGAGCAGCACGGTCTGGAGCACTTCTCCACCGACCTGGACGCCGTCCTCGCCGACCCGGCCGTGGACATCTACTTCGACGCCCAGGTCACCTCCGCCCGCGAGGAGGCGCTGCGCAAGGCGATCGCCGCGGGCAAGCACATCTACACCGAGAAGCCCACCGCCACCGGTCTCGACGGCGCCCTGGAACTGGCCCGGCTCGCCGAGGCCGCGGGCATCCGGCACGGCGTCGTCCAGGACAAGATCTTCCTGCCGGGCCTGCTCAAGCTGAAGCGCCTGATCGACGGCGGCTTCTTCGGCCGCGTCCTGTCCGTGCGCGGCGAGTTCGGCTACTGGGTCTTCGAGGGCGACTGGCAGGAGGCGCAGCGCCCCTCCTGGAACTACCGCACCGAGGACGGCGGCGGCATCGTCACCGACATGTTCCCGCACTGGGAGTACGTGCTGCACGAGCTGTTCGGCCGGGTCACCTCCGTCCAGGCGCTCACCGCCACCCACGTCCCGCGGCGCTGGGACGAGCAGGGCAAGTCCTACGACGCCACCGCCGACGACGCCGCCTACGGGATCTTCGAGCTGGCGGGCGGTGCCGTCGCCCAGATCAACTCCTCCTGGGCGGTGCGCGTGCACCGCGACGAACTCGTCGAGTTCCAGGTCGACGGCACCGAGGGCTCGGCCGTCGCGGGCCTGCGCCGCTGCCGCGTCCAGCACCGCTCCGCCACCCCCAAGCCGGTCTGGAACCCGGACATCCCGGCCACCGAGGACTTCCGCGGCCAGTGGCAGGAGGTGCCCGACAACACCGTGTTCGACAACGGCTTCAAGGCCCAGTGGGAGCTGTTCCTCCGGCACGTCTACGCCGACGCCCCCTACCACTGGGACCTGCTGGCCGGCGCCCGCGGCGTCCAGCTCGCCGAACTGGGCCTGCGCTCCGCAGCCGAGGGCCGCCGTCTCGACGTACCGGAGATCGGCCTGTGACCCTCCACCTGCCGGACGCGGACGGCACCCTGCGGCCCTACGAGCCCCGTACCGAGCCCTTCACCGCCGCCCCGGGCGCCGCTCCGGGCGCCCCCCTGGCCTCCCGCACCGTCTTCTCCGCCGCGCACGTCGTCGCCGACCCGTTCGCCGACGTCTCGCCCGACGGGCCCGCCGCCGTCGACTGGGACGCCACCCTCGCCTTCCGCCGCCATCTGTGGTCCCACGGCCTGGGCGTGGCCGAGGCCATGGACACCGCGCAGCGCGGGATGGGCCTGGACTGGGCGGGCGCCGCCGAACTGATCCGCCGCTCCGCCGCGGAGGCCGGGGCCGTCGGCGGCCGGATCGCCTGCGGCGTGGGCACCGACCAGCTGACCGCCACGACCGCCACGACCGCCACCCTCGCCGAGGTCCGGTCGGCCTACGAGGAACAGCTCGCCGTCGTCGAGGAGTCCGGCGCCCAGGCGATCCTGATGGCCTCCCGCGCCCTCGCCGCCACGGCCCAGGGCCCGGACGACTACCTGGAGGTCTACGGCCACCTGCTGCGCCAGGCCGCCGAACCGGTCGTCCTGCACTGGCTGGGCCCGATGTTCGACCCGGCGCTGGAGGGCTACTGGGGCTCGTCGGACCTGGACACGGCGACCGACACCTTCCTGGAGGTCGTCGCCGCCCACCCCGACAAGGTCGACGGCGTCAAGATCTCCCTGCTGGACGCGCAGCGGGAGATCGACCTGCGCCGTCGCCTCCCGCAGGGCGTGCGCTGCTACACCGGCGACGACTTCCACTACCCGGAGCTGATCGCGGGCGACGAACAGGGCTTCAGCCACGCCCTGCTGGGCATCTTCGACCCGCTGGGCCCGCTGGCCGCCGAGGCGGTCCGCGTCCTGGACACCGGCGACACGGCGGGCTTCCGCGCCCTGCTGGACCCCACGGTGGCCCTCTCCCGGCACCTCTTCGAGACCCCCACCCGCTACTACAAGACCGGGGTCGTCCTGCTCGCCTGGCTGGCCGGGCACCAGAGCCACTTCACCATGGCCGGCGGCCTCCAGTCGGCCCGCTCCCTGCCGCACCTGGCCCGCGCCTACGAACTCGCCGACCGGCTCGGCCTGTTCCCCGACCCGGGGCTCGCCGAGGACCGGATGCGCACCCTGCTCTCCCTGTACGGAGTGACCTCATGAACCCCGCCCCCGGCCTGGACCGCTTCTCCGTCAACCAGATGACGGTCCGCGGGCTCTCCCTGCCCGAACTCACCGACGCCTGCGCCCGGCTGGGCGTGCCCGGCGTCGGGCTGTGGCGCGAACCGGTGCGCGCGTACGGCGTGGCGGCCGCCGCCAAGCTGGTCCGGGACGCCGGGCTGACCGTCACCACCCTGTGCCGGGGCGGCTTCCTGACCGCGGCCGGCCCCGCCGAGCGGGCCGCGGCGCTGGCCGACAACCACGCCGCGATCGACGAGGCCGCCGCGCTCGGCACCGACACCCTGGTCCTGGTCTCCGGCGGCCTGCCCACCGGCGACCGGGACCTGCACGGCGCCCGCGAGCGCGTCGCCGACGCCCTCGCCGTCCTCGGCCCCTACGCGGCCGAACGCGGCGTACGCCTCGCCGTGGAGCCGCTGCATCCCATGTTCGCCGCCGACCGGTGTGTGGTCTCCACCCTCGCCCAGGCCCTGGACCTCGCCGAACGCTTCCCCGCCGGGCAGGTCGGCGTCGCCGTGGACACGTACCACATCTGGTGGGACGACCGGGCGCCCGAGCAGATCGCGCGCGCGGGCGCGTCCGGCCGTATCCACACCTTCCAGCTCGCCGACTGGACCACCCCGCTGCCCGCGGGCGTCCTCCACGGGCGCGGGCAGCTCGGTGACGGCTCCGTCGACCTGCGCGCCTGGAAGCGGCGCGTCGAGGCGGCCGGGTACACCGGCTTCATCGAGGTCGAACTCTTCAACGAGGAGCTGTGGGCGCGCGACGGCCGCGAGGTACTGGCGGAAACAGCGGGACGGTTCGTCGAGCACGTGGTCGAATGACGCAATGACGCAGACAGGGACGCTCCTGGGGCCGCTGGAACGGACCGGCGGCCTCTGGGTGGTGGGCGACAGCGGCCGGCCGGACAACGACTGGGTGGAGTTCCGGCCGGAGGGGATGCACCGGCACGAGCCCGGCGGGCCGGGGCGGTCGGTCGCCTGGTCCCGGCTGATGCCGGGCGTGAAGCTGACGCTGGGCGGCGAGAACCCGGCCCGGGGGCAGTACGGCGTCGCGGGCCTGCTCGGCGGACTGCCGGGCCCTTGGCGGCACGGCAGCGGATATCTGCATCTGACGCTGCGTGACCCCTACGAGGACTGGGTGGCGCGGTTCAGCAGGCACCCCCGCCACTACCCCGCCACCGGGATCCTCCTCTTCGGGGAACTGGTGAAGCGCCTCCTGGACGAGGGCCGGGCCCATCTGCTCGGCGACCCCGCGCTGCTGGACCGCGTCGTCGCCCGCCTGGCCACGGAACGCCTGCGGGGCCGCCACGCGACACAGGACGCGGTGACGCGGGCCCTGGCGCCGGAGGACCCGGCACCCGCGGATCCGGCATCCGCGGACCCGGCATCCGAAGATGCGGCACCCGGAAAGCAGTCACCCGAAAAATAATCGCGAACGGATGCAACCCTTCCGGCCCGAGGCGTGTCGTATCTCTCGTCGGAACCCCCGGAGGGGGCCTGGGGCGACCCGGGGAGGCTCGGGGGGAGCCACGGGTTCCGGCGCAGGAGGGGAAGAGCCGAGGGGGCCGGGTCGACGACCGGGCCCCCTCGAAGCTGTCCGGCACCGCTCCCGGACCGCCACCTCACCTCACCTCAGAAGAACACCCCGCAGCGCAGCAGGACGTTGGCGTACGGCCGCGCCTCACCGGTCCGTACGACCAGACGCGCGCCCGCCGACAGCTCCTTCAGCCGCTCGTGCGGGACCAGGACGAGCCCGGGGAAGCGGCCGTCCAGCAGCGCCGACGCCGCCGGATTGGCGCCGCGTATCTCGGCCGCCGCCGTGGCGCCCTCCACCACCAGCTCCGCGAGCAGCCCGTCCAGCACCTCGGCGAAGGACGGCACCCCGGCGCGGAACGCCAGGTCGACCACGCGCGGCCCGGCCGGTACCGGCATGCCCGCGTCGCACACCAGCACCTCGTCCGTGTGCCCCAGCTCGGCCAGCGCACCGGCGAGATGCCGGTTGAGGATGCCCGCCTTCTTCACCGGGAGCCGCCCCGGGCGACGGCGGGGCCGAGCGCGTCGACCTCGGCGGCCGTCGGGTACGACTCCTGCGCGCCCCGCCGGGTCACGGCCGCCGCGCCTACCCGGGCCGCGTACGCCGCCGCCTCCGGCAGGGACGCGCCCGCGCCGAGCCGCCAGGCCAGCGCCGCGGTGAACGCGTCGCCCGCGCCCGTCGTGTCCACGGCGTCCACCCGCACCGACGGCACCCGGGACACCCCCTGCGCCGACGCCACCAGGGCGCCCTCGCCGCCGAGGGTGACCACCACCGAGCGCGGCCCGCGCGCGAGCAGCGCCCGCGCCCAGTCCTCCGGGGCGTCGCCCGCCCCGTCCCCGCCCAGGATCACCTTCGCCTCGTGCTCGTTGACGATCAACGGGTCGCAGGCGTCCAGCAGTTCCCGCGGCAGCGGGCGCGGCGGCGACGGGTTCAGCACGAACCGGCTGCCCGGCGCGAGATGCCGTACGGCCTCCACGACCGACTCCAGCGGGATCTCCAGCTGCGCGGACACCACCCGGGCCGAACCGATCAGCGGGGCGGCGGCGCGGACGTCGTCCGGGGTCAGCCGGCCGTTGGCGCCCGGCGAGACCACGATGCTGTTGTCCCCGGAAGGGTCCACCGTGATCAGCGCGACCCCGGTCGGGGCGCCCCCGGCCAGCACGCCCGCCGGGTCGGCACCGGCCGCCCGCAGCGAGTCCAGCAGCAGCCGGCCGTGCGCGTCGTCGCCGACCCGCGCCAGCAGGGCCGTACGGGCCCCGAGCCGGGCGGCGGCCACCGCCTGGTTGGCGCCCTTGCCGCCGGGGTGGACGGCCAGGTCGGAGCCGAGCACCGTCTCCCCGGCCGCGGGCCGCCGCTCGACGCCGATCACCAGGTCGGCGTTGGCCGACCCCACGACCAGCAGGTCGTAGTCGTACATGCGCTGTGTCTCCTTGAGGGCCTTGAGAGATCGGGGGACGGGCCGGTCACCGGTCAGCCGCTGAACCCGGCCACGTTCTCCTTCGTTACCACCTTCACCGGCACCTTCACCGTCGGCGCGACCTGCTTGCCCTGGACCGCCTTGAGCGCGTTGTCCACGGCGATCCGGCCGAGCTGGCTGGGCTGCTGCGCGACGGAGGCGTACAGCGTGCCGTTCTTCACGGCGGTCAGCCCGTCCGGGGTGCCGTCGAAGCCGACCACCTGCACCGACGTACCGGCCTTCGAGCCGAGCGCCTTGACCGCGCCGAGCGCCATCTCGTCGTTGGCGGCGATCACACCCTGCACGTCCGGGTGGGCCTGGAGCAGGTTCGACATCACGTCGAGCCCCTTGGTGCGGTCGAAGTCCGCGGGCTGCTGGGCGAGCACCTGGATACCGGGGTACGCCTTGAGGCCCTGGGCGAAACCGGCGGCGCGCTCACGGGCGGCGGAGGTGCCCGCCTGCCCCTGGAGGATCACGATCTTCCCGTGGCCGCCCAGCTTCCCGGCGATGCTCCTGGCGGCCAGCTCGCCGCCGGCCACGTTGTCGGAGGCGACCAGCGCGGCCGTCTTCGCGTTGTTGACACCGCGGTCCACGGCGATCACCGGGATGTCCGCCTTGCCCGCGGCCTTCACGGAGTTGCTGGCCGCGTCCGAGTCGACCGGGTTGACGATGATCGCGCCCAGGCTGGAACTGGTGAAGTTCTGAAGCTGGTTGGCCTGCTGCGAGGCGTCGTTCTGCGCGTCGGTGACCGTCAGGTCCAGGCCCAGCTTCTTCGCCTCGGCCTGGGCGCCCGACTTGATCTGCACGAAGAACGGGTTGTTCAGCGTGGACAGCGAGAGACCCAGCTTCGGCGTGGTCGAGGCGGACCCGGTGTGCAGCAGCGAGGTCGCCGCCACCAGCGCCACCGTCACCACGGCCGCCAGCCCGTACGTCGCCGCCTGCCGGCCCTTGCCGCCGCCGCTGCCCGTGCCCGCCGTCTGCGGGGTCGCCCCCGCCTTGCGGCGCACCGTGTCCAGCAGCACCGCCAGCGCGATCACCACACCGATGACGACCTGCTGCCAGAACGCGGACACCGACAGCAGGTTGAGGCCGTTCCTGAGCACCGCGAGGATCAGCGCGCCGATCAGTGTGCCGGACGCCTTGCCGGTGCCGCCCGCCAGCGAGGCGCCGCCGATGACGACCGCGGCGATCGCGTCCAGCTCGTAGCCGTTGGCGGCCTGCGGCTGCGCGGAGGACAGCCGGGCGGCGAGCACGATGCCCGCGGCGGCGGCGAACAGCCCGGACAGGGCGTAGATCGCGAGCTTCTGCCGCTTCACGCGCAGCCCCGAGAGCCGGGCCGCCTCCTCGTTGCCGCCGATCGCGTACATCGAACGCCCGATGTACGTACGTCCCAGCACGAACGCCGTGATCAGCCCCATCACGACCATGACCAGCACCGGCACCGGCAGCCAGCCGCCGAGCGTGTCGCCCAGGTGCGAGACCGAGTCCGGCAGGGCGATCGGGGAGCCCTGCGAGATGACCAGCGACAGACCGCGCGCCACCGACAGCATGGCCAGCGTCGCGATGAACGGCGGCAGCTTGCCGTAGGAGATCAGGAAACCGTTGACCAGGCCCGCCGCGATGCCCGTGGCGACGGCGAGGACCACCGCGAGGGCGACCGGCACGCCGTGCGAGGTGGCGCTCCAGGCCAGCACGGTCGCCGAGAGCGCCGCCACCGAACCCACCGACAGGTCGATGCCCGCCGCGACGATGACGAAGGTGACACCGAAGGCCAGGATGGCGGTCACCGCCGCCTGGACACCGATGTTGAGCAGGTTGTCCGTCGTCAGGAAGTCACCGGAGAGCGCGGACAGCGCGATGACGAGGACGATCAGCGCGGTCAGCGCGCCGTTGTCGAGGAGCAGCCGGCGCAGGCCGGAGGCGCCACCCGCGCCCGCCTTGCTCTTGAGCGTGTCAGTGGCCACGGGGGGCCTCCACTTCGGTCGTTCCGTTCACAGGGGTCGCGGGGTTCGAGGGGGCCGCGGGGGCGGACGAGGAGGGCGAACCGACGGCGAGCGCCATCACGGCGTCCTGGGTGGCCCGGTCGGCCGGGAGTTCCCCGGCGATCCGGCCCTGGGCCATCACCAGCACCCGGTCGCTCATGCCGAGCACCTCGGGCAGATCGCTGGAGATCATCAGGACGGCGGCACCGGCCGCGGTCAGTTCGTTGATGAGCTGGTAGATCTCGACCTTGGCACCGACGTCGATGCCCCGGGTCGGCTCGTCGAGGATGAGGACCCTGGTGTCCGCCAGCAGCCACTTGCCGATGACGACCTTCTGCTGGTTGCCGCCGGACAGCGTCCGCACATGCTGGCCGAGACCGGCCATCCGCACACCGAGCTGCCCGGCGATCCGCTCCGCCGCCCGGTGCTGCCCCTTGAGGTCGACGAGCCCGCCGCGCGAGGTCGAGCGCAGGGTCACCAGACCGAGGTTCTCCGCCACGGAGGCGTCCAGGACCAGGCCCTGGCCCTTGCGGTCCTCGGGCACCAGCCCGATCCCGGCGGCCATCGCCGCGTTGACGTCGTGCCGCCGCAGCCGGACGCCCGCGACCCGGACGTCCCCCTTGTCGTACGGGTCCGCGCCGAACACGGCCCGCACGACCTCCGTACGGCCCGCGCCGACCAGCCCCGCGATGCCGACGACCTCACCGGCGTGCACCTCGAAGCCCACGTCGTGGAAGACGCCGTCACGGGTGAGCCCCTCCACGGTGAGCAGCGGCTCACCGCGCTCGGCCCGCTCCCGCGGGTACTGCTGCTCGATGGAGCGGCCCACCATGAGCCGGACCAGTTCGTCCTCGGGCGTGGAGGCGGGCACCTGGCCCACGCTGCGCCCGTCCCGGATGACCGTGACCCGGTCGCCCAGGGCGGCGATCTCCTCCAGGTGGTGCGTGATGAACACGATGCCCACGCCGTCGGCGCGCAGCGCCCGCACGATCGCGAACAGCTTCTCGACCTCCTCGGAGGTCAGCACGGCGGTCGGCTCGTCCATGATGAGCACGCGCGCGTCCAGGCTGAGCGCCTTGGCGATCTCGACCATCTGGAGCCGGGCGATGCCCAGGTCCCGCACCCGCGCGCGGGGCGACACCTTGACCCCCACCCGGTCGAGCAGGGCGGCGGCCTCCGTCTCCATCCGCTTGCGGTCGATGATCCCGAAGCGGCGCGGCTGGCGGCCCAGGAAGATGTTCTCCGCGACCGTCAGATCGGGGACCAGGTTGAACTCCTGGTAGATGGTGGCGATCCCGAGCCGCTCGGAGTCCTGCGCACCGTGGATGCGCACCTCCTCGCCGCCGGCCAGGATCCGCCCGGCGTCGGGGGTGTAGGCGCCGGAGAGCATCTTGATCAGCGTGCTCTTGCCCGCGCCGTTCTCACCGAGCAGCACGTGCACCTCGCCGCGGCGCAGGTCGAAGTCGACGCTGTCCAGCGCCACCACGCCCGGGAAGGTCTTCCGGATGCCCTCGATGCGCAGCAACTCGTCCGGGTCGCTCACGGCATGCTCCTGTTCGTTGCGAAGGACTCGTCCTCCGGTACGGCTCCGGCACCGGCACCGGCGGCGGGCTCCCGTACGCCGGGGACGACGGTCACGGCCACGGGCGACTCGCCGGGAGAGCCGGAGGAGTCGGGAGAGCCGGAGGACTCGGGGGAGTCGGGGGAGACGGGGGACTCGGGGGAGCCGGGGGAGGGAGCCTCGCCGCACGAGCGGCGCACGACGAGCCGGGCGGGCAGGGTCACCGACTCCGGCCCGCGCCCCTCGACCCGGTCCACCAGCGCCCGCACGGCGGCCCGCCCCAGCGCGCCGGTGGGCTGGGCGATGGCGGTGATCGGCGGATCGGTGTGCACGAACCACGGGATGTCGTCGAACGCGGCCAGCGCGATGTCGTCCGGCACCCGCAGCCCGCGGGCGCGGATCGCGTCCAGCGCGCCGAGCGCCATCAGGTTGTCGGCGGCGAAGATCACCTCGGGCGGTTCGGGCAGGTCGAGGAAGCCCTCGGTGACCCGCCGCCCGCTCTCCGCCTGGAAGTCGCCCTGCCCCGTGTAGGCGTCGGGCAGGGCGAGCCCGTACGCGGCCAGCGCGTCCCGGAAGGCCCGGACGCGCTCGCTGCCGGTGGTGGTGGCCGCCGGGCCCGCGATGATCGCGAGCCGTCGGTGGCCGAGCCCGCACAGGTGCGCGACGAGATCACGCACCGCCTGCTGCCCGTCCGCCCGCACCACCGGCACGTCCACGCCCTTGATCCACCGGTCCACGAACACCATGGGCGTCCCCGCCCGCGCGGCCTGGAGCATCAGCGGCGAACCGCCGTCGGTGGGGGAGACCAGCAGCCCGTCGATCCTGCGGTCCAGCAGCGTCCGTACGTGGTGGTCCTGGAGGTCGGGCCGCTCGTCGGCGTTCCCGATGATCACGCTGTAGCCGAGCGCGCGGGCCTCCTCCTCGACGGAGCGGGCCAGCTCGGTGAAGTAGGGGTTGAGCACGTCGCTGATGACCAGCCCGAGCGTGCGGGTCTGGTCCGTGCGCAGCGACCGGGCGACGGCGTTCGGCCGGTAGCCCAGCGCCTCGACGGCGGCCCGCACACGGGCGCGCGCCTCGGCGCTGACCGACGGGTGCTCGTTCAGGACGCGCGAGACCGTGGCCACGGAGACACCCGCTTCGGCAGCGACGTCCTTGATGCTCGCCATCGCCGTTCCACCTCCTCGTGGAATCGATTACACGAGGGATTGGAATCGATTACACGGCGCGGGGCAAGAGTCTGTGACCAGATCGTGATGTACGGGCCGGGACGCCGTGACCAGCGAGCGGTGCGGCGCTGAGGGCGGTGAACGGCCGCTTCCGCCGCGATGGTCACCGGTTGTGGCAGCCCTGTGACGCAACACGGTTGCGACGGTGATGGCCGGTTGTGAACATGGAGAGGCGGAAACGTTCACGGAGGGTTGTTCACCGAGGACGGTGCAACCCGCTTCAGGGGGAGGCGAGTTCGGCGTGAAGTTTGATATGGGTGCGCAGACGTTGTCGACGTTGGTGCGTGATTCGCGTGGGTCGAGTGATGATCTGGGGTTGTTGATCCGTCAGTTGGTGCGGGCGGTGGAGCCGTTGGAGGGGAAGTTCAACGGTGCGGGGCGGCGGATGTTCGATGAGTTCAAGGGTCGGGCGGATGGGATCGCGGGTGAGCTGAATTCGTCGTTGTCGGCGATTGTGGGTGGTCAGTCGGGGATGGACGGTGCGTTCTCGTCGGGTGATCAGGAGCAGGGTGACAATGCGCGGCATCACATGGGTGCGGCGAATTTCGATGCGGCGCGGTTCCGCTGATCCGTCTGGTCCGTGTGATCCGTCTGATCTGTCTGGTCCGTGTGGTCGGTGTGGGTCGTCTGTTCTGTTGTTTTTCTGTTTCGCGGGGAGTGGTGTGTGATGGCGGGTTCGGGTTCGGGTTCGGGTTCGGATCGTCGTTCGTATGACACGGGGGCGTCGTCGGATGTGCAGGGGAGTCTTCAGGCGGTGGTGGCGCGGTTGGAGGAGGTGATCGGGCAGCGTGATCGTCAGGTGAAGGC